>JAFNAV010000095.1 GCA_017860345.1 Bacteroidota bacterium
TCCCAAAGAGTTTTGTACAAACCATTTGCGGCTATGAGATTATCGTGCTTGCCTTGTTCTACAACAGAGCCTTTGTCAATTACTATGATTTGGTCGGCATTGCGAATGGTATTGAGGCGGTGGGCAATCACCACTACCGTTTTATCTTTCACCAAATCGTTGATAGCCTGCTGAATGTACAATTCGTTTTCCGGGTCGAGTGAAGCAGTGGCTTCGTCTAGAAGTACAATCGGCGCATTTTTCAGGATAGCGCGGGCAATGGAGATACGTTGTTTTTCGCCTCCCGAGAGCGTACTGCCGCCTTCGCCCACCATGGTTTGATACTTATCGGGCAAAGCATCGATAAAATCGTGGCAGCGTGCTATTTTAGCGGCTGCAATAACCTCCTCTTCGGTGGCGTCTTCTTTCCCGATACGGATATTGTTGTAAATGGTGTCGTTAAACAGGTACACATCCTGAAACACAATGGCAATATTGGCCAACAGGTCATCGTTGATATAGCTCTTTATATTCTTTCCACGGGTAACCGTAGTCTTTCCGGAGCCGGACGGACCTACTAAGGCCGTGAACGAATGCGACGGAATTTTGGCCGTGAACTGATTCAATACCTTTACGCTGTTATAACTGAAATCAACCTTATCAAACTCAATATCAAATTTCTCCGGCATCTTTTCGTTCCCTTCGGGTAGTAACGGTGATTTACGCAAAGTTTCAATCCGATCAACTCCCAGCTGCATATAATTCAACTCGCCAATAAACATCAACGCCTGAATCAGAGGTTCGTAAATGCGGGTGCCGATAACCAGAAACATAATGTAAAACGGCAGCGACAAGGTTCCGGCAAACAGGAATGTCAGTCCGAAAAGCGTAATAAGAACTAATCCTGAATTCAGGATAAACGACGACAGAATCATGGTTGGTCCCGAGCCGGCTTCCAGGCGGATACTGTCTTTCATCAACCGGCGGAAAACCTTTTCCAACCGCTCGAATCGTGTCCCACCCAGATTAAATGCCTTGATCAGTTTAATGCCCTGCACATATTCTATCATGCGCGAGGCGGTTTCCACTTTGGATTTCTGCTGTTTTTTCCCGGTTTTGCGAATAATGTAAGTGGATATTTTTGCCATCGGGAAAGCCAGTGGAATGACCAGCGCTGACACTAAAGCTAATTGCCAGTTGAAAAAAAGTAGCATAAACAGGGCTACCAAAGGCATGGCAATCGCACCAAAAAACTGAGGAATGAGATGAGTGGTCAGTTGTTCGATATTTGCATAATCGGTCACGATATAGGCGCCAATATCGCCCGGGTCTTTGCTGTTGTAAAAACCCATCGGGAGTTTTCGCAGGTGGGAAGCAATGCTGAGGCGTCCGTCGGCTGTAATGTTATATCCCTCGCTGTAAGCAGCAAAGTAAGATTTATAATTGCCCCAGAACATAATCACCAACGACACGAATAAGCCGATACAGGCGTAAATAATGCCCTGCACATTTAGCGTTGCTGCCGGATTTTGCAAAGGTTCAAATATATACCAGATTACCATAATCGTAAATCCATAAGGTGCACCACGGAAAAAATACTCCACCATTGTCCAGATAATCATCGGACGTAAACGTTTGGGTTCACCAAGCGTTGCCGAGTTCATAATTGCTTTGAATTTAGCACCTTCAAACCTCCCCAAAAGAGAGGTTTTATTATCCTGTTTTTCAGAATACTGTTCGTATTTATTATTGCTCATATTGATTCATTCTTGAAAGTTGTTTTTACTGATTTTTTTAAAGTCCCCCTTTGGGGGAACCAACGGTCAGCGACCGAAGGGAGATAATTAGGGGGCTTTTATTTTTTGATTGTCCATTCACGCGATTGACTGTAAGCGTCCCACATCTGTTTGTAAATGCCATTTTTTGCCAACAATTCATCGTGCTTGCCACGTTCGGCAATTGCGCCTTTATCCACTACCAGAATCTGATCGGCTCCGGTAATGGTACTCAGGCGGTGGGCAATCACCATCACTGTTTTGCCTTTGATCAGGTGCGAAAACGATTCAAGAATTTTTCCTTCATTTTCAGGGTCGGCATAAGCCGTGGCTTCATCGAGTAGCACAATCGGAGCATTTTTCAAAATAACCCGCGCCAGTGCAATGCGCTGCTGTTCACCACCCGAGAGATAGGTGCCGCCTTCGCCCACCAGCGTTTTATAACCATCGGGGAGTTTTTCAATAAATTCGTGGCATTGTGCTGCTTTGGCGGCTGCCTTTACCTGATCGAACGATACTGTTTTATTGCCCATTCGGATATTTTCTTCCAGCGTATCGAAAAACAACATATTGTCCTGAAACACAAACGATACATTTTCCATCAGTTTTTCAGTAGCGATATTCCGGATAGATACTCCTCCAATCAGGATATCGCCACCCTGAATATCCCAAAAACGAGCTGTGAGCATAGCCACCGTCGATTTTCCCGCTCCCGAAGGACCAACGAGCGCGGTAACCATTCCGGGTTCGGCTTTAAACGATATGCCTTTCAGAATAGGGGTTTGGTCGTAGGCAAACGCTACATTCCGAAACTCAACCGACGAGTCACCGGGCGACTGCGGTTTTTCAGGTTCTACTATTTCCCCTTTGTTCAGTATTTCATCCACCAGCGTTACACCGCTCATATTCTGCATCATAAATCCGCTCATCCACATTAGTTTCATCATCGGGAAAAACATACCACCACCCAAAATCAGGAACATCAGCGCTTTGGGCACAAAAACCGGATACGACGGACTGTTGACTAAGAAATAAGTGGCTGCCGGAATCAGGAACAGCAATACCGACGAGAGAATGGTATAATAGCCCAGATAAACAGGCGCATATTGCTTCGAAACGCCAACCGACAGGTCTCGATAATCATTGATATCGTTGTTGAGCCGAACGAAAGCATTGGTAGAACGATTGAATATTTTAACCACCTGAATACCTCGCACATATTCCACAATGCTGCTGTTCATTCGTCCCTGTACCTCCTGATATTTGGTGTACAACTCGCGTTTCGAAGGACTTATCATCATTATCGTCTGAAAAAGAATGGCAATAATAAACACCACCAGAATGACCAACGCCAAATGCCAGTCGGTATAAAACATATAGCTCAAAAGTAAGATAGGAAACACAATGGCAGTGGTTAAATCCGGAATGTGGTGTGCCACAAACAGCTCCACACGTTCCACATCTTCCGACATTATTTTTTTGATAAGACCGGACGATTTTTTGCTGAAAAAGCCCAATGGTAGTCGTACCAATTTACGGGCAAGTGCCACCCGCAATTCGTACAGGATATTGAAAGCCGCAATGTGTGACAACATCGTAGAAGCAAAAAGCAACAGTCCGAAAAGTACAATGCCACCCATGGCCATGTAAGCCCAGTGCCACACCAGTTCCTTGTCAATTAATTCGGGTTGCGAGGCATGTTGCGCCAATTCCGTAAGGATTTGATATACTGACACAAAGGGAGTAAACTGAGCGACTGCACTTAAAACGGCCAGCAACATAGAGCCTACCAGCCACCATTTTTTTGTTCCGGCAATCTCGACGAGGCGAGATATACCGGATTTTTGTTTTTTTTCTTTCATTAGACATTAATTAAATGAGATTATATAATTTTCATAAGTTTTTGCCAACCAGCAGTTCCAAACTCAATGTATTCGGAAATAAATTTGGTTATCTGTTCGTGATTAAGTGAATGAGATATTATTTCTGCCATAATATTGAGCCACATAGAACTCATTACATGAACAAAAAATGTAGAAACATCCACAGAAATAGAAGGATACTTTTCTTTCATCTTTTTTAAATATTCTAATCCCATTTCGGTATTACGGAGGGTAATTTCTTCTCTGTAATTTTCATATGAAGATCCTGATGATTTGAACAGTAGCAACTTAAGCTCGGTCTTATAGTTTTCAACAAGGGTTACCATCCGCTTTAAATCTCTGCTTTGATAGTCATCAGTTGAAAAGTAATCTAAAGTAAGGTTATCGTTGCTGTTATGGTCTGATAGTGTTTTTTCAATTGCACCAATGAGTGGGTAAAGTATTTCTCTGAATATTTCATCTTTGTTTCTAAAATAATTATAGATATTGCTTAAGGTAATCCCTGCTTTTAGTGCAATAACCCGCATGGATGTATCTTTAAATCCATGCATAGTAAATTCATCGCGGGCTATTTCTAAAATTTGCTGTCTGATGTTTTCTTTTTTTGTCTGCATAAAATGAACACTGTTCTTTTTTTAATGCAAAGAAAGTGTGTTTAACGAATTGATTCAATCAGCATATATGGGTATTTTTATCTATTCAACTCACCATTGTGAGGTACAAAAAAGTGAGACTGTGCTGAAAAACAATCAACACAGTCTCACATATAATTTATAACACACAAAATTAATGATGCGAATGTGACATAAAGTGAAACAATAAAATTAACCCTAAACCACTGAGTATACACAAAAATTGCAAAAGTGACTTACCAATACTGTTTTCTTTTTTTAATTCAGGAATTAAGTCACTTCCAGCGAGATAAATAAATCCACCGGCAGCAATTGGTACAATATAATTAATAATATTTTCAATTTGTGAACCAAGTAACAAAACCAATACTGCACCCAATACAGCTGTGAGTGCTGTTACAAGATTCAGCCATATCGCTTTACGTACCGAAAACCCGGAATGAGTCAACACGCCAAAATCACCAATTTCCTGTGGAATTTCGTGCAGTACAATAGCCACTGTGGTCGTAAATCCCAGTTCGGGACTCACCATAAACGATGCACCTATCAAAACCCCATCAATCAGATTATGAAACCCATCAGCCATCAAACTCATATAACCCAATGGTTTTATGTCGTTTTCAGGACTGGATACGCGATGATCGTGGCGCCAAAGAAGAAACTTCTCCAGTGTAAAAAAAAACAGAATACCGACAATTACCAGAATTCCTGTGGTATGTGGATTAGTATGCAGTTCAATACTTTCCGGTATAAGATGGAGAAATGCATCGCCAAACAAAGCCCCAACAGCCAAACTTACCAGAATAAAAATAATTTTTTGCAGTCTGTCTTTATTCCATGACAAAAAAACAATCCCTACAACTGACACAATGCTTACCAACAATGTTGCTCCAATAACGTATATCCAAGTTATCATATTTATTCATTTATAAATTCAACCTTTTTAATTCTTCGTCTGTACAAAGACATTTGTCCAACTCCTCACAAATTTTCTTTTCATTCATATCCTGACCTATCAGGACTATTTCGTTGAGTCGGTCACCAAAACGTTTGTCCCATTTTCCCATAATGTACTCTTCATTAGCTTGAAAAGAAGGATGCTGATTCCGCTCTTTGATAGTGAAGGCCGCCCACCAGGAACCGGCTTTCTGTATGTTAGACATGCGACCAGCCTGACTCCAAAGCAAAGCATCGTTAGGGAAATCGGCCATCCAAAAAAAACCTTTGCTTCGCAAAATACCACTGTGCCATCGATTGTTGACATAATCTTCGAAACGCAATTTATGAAAAGGACGATGATTGCGATATACGAACGAACCTATACCGTATTCATCAGTTTCAGGAATATGTTCGGTTTCCAGCTCCTTGAGCCATCCAGCACTATTAGATACTTTATCAAAATCGAACAAGCCTGTATTCAGAATTTCCGAGGGAGCAACTTTACCGTAAA
>JAFNAV010000039.1 GCA_017860345.1 Bacteroidota bacterium
TATTGACCGTTGATTCGTATTCAAAATTTTCGGCATAATTCGTTTCGTATCCTTCAAATGTTTTTATATCTAATGTTATAATTTTATCCGGAACACCCAGACCATCATCTATCGTTTCAAAATCTTCGCCAATAATTCTGGATGGTTTTTCGAGGGTTTTTTTGGGAATTAATACCGGCAGCAGCGCTTCTTCCACTTTGGTGAGGTATCTGCTAAGTAACTTACGCCCGCCGGCGTCATATCGGTTTATAATCAGATTGCACCGTCGTAGGAATTTGTAATCCCAACATATTATATTATATGGATTTTTTAATCCAGAACAGCTGTAAAAACTCTTGTATCAAAAAGATAAATAATCATCTTGGATTATTTAGCGGATTACAATTATTCCCTTTGGTCATGACCGTTGGTTCCTTATAATACAGAAAGGTAGGATTACAAATCCTACCTGACCACCGCCAACTTTTGCTCATTTAAATGAAGATATATCCGGTTGGACAGGTGTGAATAGAGGGTAATTACTGCCAACATAATAAACAAGCCCTAATGATCCTACGATATATAGAATGAGTAATATAAATCCAATTATACTTTTGGTTTTTGATTCCTCTTTGTATTTTGAAGCTATTTTGTTTATATTTTTATATAATGTAAAATAATTAACTCCAAAAATGATTGAAAAAAGAATAAATGCAAAGATTTTATTTTCGCTTACTGTTAATGAAATTTTAATATTAAAAAAATGAAAAAACAACAAAAGCATAGTTATAAGATTAACTCCTTGCATCACACATATTACAATCATTGAAGTAAATGCTGGCGCATTATTGGTTTTAACTCGCTTAAAATCTTGATATAATTTATAATATAAGTATTTCATGTCGATATTTGAATTAATGTGGATGTAGCGAATATGTTACTAAATCAGGATTTTCCTGAATAGCTTTAAAATAAGGTTTTGCGAGCATGTAATTCATTTGAACTGGAATTCCGCAAAGGCCTAAACGAAGTGCACCTAATGAAACGAATGTATTTAAACCAGTTTCTGCCCATGATTGAAAAGGTTTGCCCGTATTAGGGTCAATATTTACTGATAAAGTTACATCTATTATCAAGCCAGTACCCATTGCAAAATAACCAAGATTTGAAGCTATTCCAAATGTTTTAACATATTGATTTCCAGCCCAACCACTTGCATAAATCTTTAAATTAGTTCCAATAGTGTGATTCAATTTAAAGTTTTTGGCAATATCAGATCCTAATCCTAAAACATTAGCGCCAATACCAATTGTTTGCAATGATTTGATACTTTGTTCACTCAATGGTATTCCATACATCTTTATTTCCGGTTGCTCCCAAACAAATAAAGAACCGATAAATCTTTCTTGTGAATAAAAATGATAGTGAAAATTTCCTTTTTTGTCTTTGTAATAATTATATGGATACAGGGTTTTCCATAACCCTTCCCAATGTCCGAATCTTAGATCTCCATATCCTTGGGCTGTTGCACCTCCCGGCCGATCCATAGGAGCTATATACATACCAGTAAAAGGATCAAATCTATCTCGCCCCCACATGTCTTTATTATCCTCTCCAGCCAAACCTAAGGGGTCAATATATTTTATAGGATTATTATAGCAATATGCATACGGACTTATTCCGGGCATAAGTTCCGCCAGCGGATCCACCCCTGTAAATCCACCACCATCACTTACCGTGCGGAAGCGAGCCAGATTGTCTATCCAGTTTAGTCCATGCATCTGTTGCATTTCGTGCCCTGTATGGCGGTAAGGTTGTGCGCTGCCACCGTTAACTGTACTCTCGCCAAAACGCATGCCGCTGGGATAATAACTGCTGGTTTCTACCACAGTACCACTGCCGGATATCACCACACGGTTACTGCCTAAGTGGTCTTTCAGGAAGTAATAGTAAGTACCGCCCTGCCAGTAACCAACCGGAGTTAGAATACGTTTCAACGTTCCGTTCTCGTAAATGATATTGCCCACATAATCGGTAGTGGTAGTGGCAGATGCTGTGGGGTTCGTCAATATCGTATTCAGAGTAGTTACGGGTAAGGTTACTCCCTCCGGAGCTGTTTTGTCCACCACCCTTAACTTGACTCCTGCGGCTGAGTAAGTATAAATGGTTTGATGCCCCTGATAGAACTGCATGGCATCCGGCAAATTTAATGTATTATATCTGATTCCCCAAATATTACTGTTACTATCGTACAGTCGGTTACCATTGGCATCGTAAGCGCAACTGTTTCCGCTGTTTTCGGAATTTTGAACAAACTCTTCACTGCCATAAAATATTCCGTTAGTACCCGAATCAATTGTTTTTATCCTTTGATTACCTTGATACATAAAGCTCAGGTTGTCGATAGTGCCATAGCCACCCAAACCTGATTGTAAACCATTACGCGTGAAACTCGTGGTATTGCCCATTTTGTCGAACAAGAAATGTTCATCATACCTGTTGAGTGTTCCGGTTAATACATTGCTGTTGATACCGGCATAGGTTGCGTCGGTCAACCGGTTCAACCCGTCATACGTAAAACTGTACGCCCGGCTATATCCCAAATTTTCATTGGGCACATTCCATTTCATACCTGCTATATTACCATTGTACGCTGGTGTGAAGTTGGGCAGATTAGCCGTGTTGGCATTGTAGTAAAGATTTTCGGTAAAACGGCTGCCCGAGATACCGGTTATCCAGCTCCTCACATTATAAGAGTAAGTAGTAACATCTACTCCTCCCAGAGTTTTTGATTGCAACCTTCCCAGTTCATCGTAGGTATTCGAAGCCAGAGTTACGGCATTACCACCATTCAGATAGTAATTGGTAACCAGCGGACGCAGCGCATGATCGTAACTATAGGTATAACGCTCTGTTACCGTATTCTGCCCGCTGATGTTGTGGGTTTTGTAAGTAGAGGTGGGTTTGCCGCTGAAGTTATAGGTGTTGTACACCATATCGTAACCCCCCAGATGGTTGGTGGAGCGGCTTTGTACCACCTGCCCTTTGTGGTCGTAATACAGTACCGAAACGGTATAGTTTCCTGAGCCATCCAAGAGATAGGTGCGTGTGCCGGTTAGCAGTCCGGTGCTTATTAACTCCTCTTTGGAGGTAGCGGTGGTGGGGTATGCTTTATCGTATCCACTATTAGCTTCATAGTTTAAGTAGGGTTGTACGGTGGAGGGTAAAGCCGCAACAAAGCTGTAATTGTCGTAATAATTGATTGTTAAGGGCAGGCAGTTGTCTAAACCATTCGCTCTATAGTTGCTTAGCACTAATTCAGATTTAAAGGTTTGTCTTAACCCGCTGTAACAGCCGGCAGTATCAGCATCGGCGGTTATTCTGTAATTTAATCCGGTAAACACGATACGTCCAAAAACATCATATTTTGTTACGGTCCATTCCTTAGCATCACCGTTTTTCCGCTTACGCTGGTTACCATCCTGGCTTAACACTAATCGGTCGGCTCTATCATACACCATATATATCCATCCGCAGCCGGGCAAACGCTTGGCTATACAGTTGCCCCGCTCGTCGTATTGATAAAGGTAAGCATATTGCTTCAGCGTTTCATCGTTATCGGCATATTCTACCTGTGCGGTTAATTTATCGGTGGCTAATGGAGGCAGCACGTAGCAAAGTTGACCTAAATCGTTATACACGTAACAGGTTCTTACACCCTGATCCTGCTCAGTCATAACCACCCGCCCGAGTTTGTCTTTGTATTCGGTACTTGTTTTGCCGTCTTCGTCGGTAGTTGTGGTTTTGTAAAGGGTGGCTGATGCGTAATTACTTCCGTGTTGCAATTTGTCCAGGGTGTTTACAAAAAAATAGGGTACATCGCCGTTGTTACATCCATATTGCACAGCCGTTGGGTGATTAGTCCAGGCTTGTCCGGGGCCATATTGCTTATCAACCCTATTGAGTGGCGAGGGCTCGTAAATGGTTTTATTAAACGCAGAATCGTTGCCATATACAGTGTTGGATGCCGCAATAAAACTTGCCCGGCTAACAAATGCACCCCCGTTAGAGCTACTTACTGCAGCCGGAAGCCATTGTCGGTATTCGCGTCCCACACCATCGTAATCGGTATAGGTAAGCAGGTCATTCTTTAGCGGGGTGATACCACGCTGTACTGTTTGTATCGGGCGGCCGAGGCCGTCGAAGTATTGAATGGTTGAATTGGAATTTTCGTTATTTAGATTTGTAGACTGTGTAATCGCTTTTATTGGATATGTACTAATTATATAGTTTTGAGCTCTTAAAGAAAAAGAGAATAAACTAATCGTCATTATTGATAACTGAATAATTTTCTGTGTTCTCATATTAATGATTAAATTTACTTATTAAAAGTCAAAGGTCCAAAATTTATACTACTATCAGATGGAAGTGGTTGTGAACCTAGTAATAAATTTAAGAATATATTTCCATTAGGTTCAATTTTTATACTCCATGTACGAGTACTTCCAGAGCTGTATGATAGCGTTCGAGTTACAGAAGGACTACATTCAGGGCAAAGTGTTGCTAATAAATATGATGTATTTGGACTAATGGCATTCGAAGTGACAACACCTACGTTAATTGTAGTTGTTGTATTGTTGCAGGAAACATTATTTGTGAACTTACGAAAACCTGATTGCATATTTAGCGCGCAAGAATAACTATTTGAACAAAGTGTATTTATTGAAATATTTTTAATAATACCAGCGTTTTTATCAGTTATTACACATATTATTGTTAATTCTCCTATCTCGGTACTTGTAAAACCAAATGTTGTAGATGTAGTATTT
Source organism: Bacteroidota bacterium (assembly GCA_017860345.1). Lineage (GTDB taxonomy): Bacteria > Bacteroidota > Bacteroidia > Bacteroidales > Paludibacteraceae > Paludibacter. The sequence continues at coordinate 4,809 of JAFNAV010000039.1, forward strand.
GTCTTACTTGATATTATTGTACCTGAACTGTTTTTTAAATACCAGTCATAACTATATATTCCAGATCCTCCAGAAATATCTAACAACGTAGCAATACCACCCATTCCTTGAAGATAACTTGCTTTATCTAATAGCAACGTAGCATCAATATTTGGGTTATCAGTTTGTCCGTTTGAGTATCTATATTTATACTCACTTAAGATATTATCACTTTTATCTCTAACTAATTTTAAGTCTCCAAATACATCGTATTCATAAAAAGAGGTTACTTCCCGTGGATCAGTGACAGTAGCTATACCTATAAGTGGTTTATAAGTATAAGTCGTGACAAAAGCGTTAGGTAAAGCTCTTTGCAAGCTACCGTCTCTTAGTTTTAATTCATCTGGAACTGATAACTCTGATAAAGTCTCTGTATTTGCTACTGAAAAAATTCTTTCCACCTGATTTTCTACATCGTCATAATTAGCATTTTTAATCTCGGCAATCGGATATTGAGAATTATATCCCCATAAATAAACTGTACTATTTGCATCCTTCTCCTTTATATAAACAGGGTTTCCTTTTGCTGTGTATTGACAAGTTGCTTTTGTTATATAATTTGAGAATGGAGAATAATTAGTTGTTGCATCTGAACCAAGAATACCGTTCCCACTTTTATTAGAAAATCTAAAATTAGCTATCGGAAGCTTATCAATAATATCTAATCGTTTATTTTCAACCATATTCCCATTGCTATCGTAATTATTTATGATACCATTTGTAATAAACTCTCCACTTTGATTTTTCAAACTACTGACGACCTCTATGGGAATATTGATTATGTTCTTATTAATTAATGTATATGGATATTCTTGATTGGAAACAGAATAATCCTGAGGATAAATAAAATATTTTTTTTGAGTTTCATTGACGTTACTACTAATCTTTTCCTCCATTGATATAGCCAAATTTGCAGGATTGTAAGTATAATTCACCGTATTAACAATTTCACCATTTGTGGTATATAATTTTTCATTTCTTTGCGTTAATTCTATCCAGTATTTAGTTGATGGGTAGATATACGCTATTGTTCTGGCATAAGGACAAACTCGCTCATACTCATTACCAGGTAATACATTACAATCTACTTCATTTCCAAAATAGATATCTTCAACAACAAGATTTACAAAATGTCCTTCTTTGTTTAAAATTGTATAAGTGTTTTTTACTTCTTTTTGTAGATTTCCACTGGTATTATACACATATTGTTCAATAAGATTTCCATTACGTGGATCTTCCTGAGGCTTGTAATAATCGTAGGTGAAGTTTTTCTTGTTCCAGTATTTACTTATAATTTTTCCGTAATTTGATCTATATGAGTTTTTTAATCCGTTATTTACCACTTCTACACGGTTGTATCCCACTTTATTTTCGCCTCCTGAAATCATATTCTGAGAACTTTGAATCCAATAGTTAAGTAGATTGGGTATTGGAGGTGAAATTTTGCTGCCATTAATACTTTGTATTTCTCCATTCTGATAAATCAACATTTTTTTTCTTGCAAATTTTATCGGACTCATTAATATACCGGAAGAAGTCCCATCTTCTTCAATATAATTAAAATTTTTCACAATAGTATTTGCACCTTCAGTCTGACTTATTTCTTTAATACGCACACCAAAACCATTGGATACATTATAATTAGTTTTGCTAATAGATATTTGGATTGAACGACTCCCTGGAAAGGATGCATAAGGCGTAGTTTGATAAATAGAACTGGGTAAGGAAGCCATTAACTTATATTTGCCCGGAGGCAACATTATTTTTTCAGACCAATGTTTATTTGTTTGTCCAGTTAACTCTGTTGAATCAGTTAGTGCCCAACCTTTATATCCTGAAATAATTTCAACTGGGCCATTTGGTGTGTTGACATAGATGTATTTAAATAATTGAGCGTTAGCTCCCATCATACTTTTCCAATAGTATGGAAGAGGGTTCTGGATATCAATGTTAAGTTGTACTTGCATTTCAGAGGTTGTAGTAAATTCTTTGGGAGTAGTGTATTCTGTCGGAATAGTTGCATTTATATTTGTTGCCAACACGGATTTAGATGTGAAAGTAGGGTTAGCATCCATACTAGTATCAAAATAGATATAATTTGTAAATTGATGTGGTTCGTAAGCGAAATATGTGTATCCTCCTGTTGGGTATTTTATAGAATTTAGCATCCATCCATCCACCGTAGATGGATTAAACCGATTATCAGCATAATCCATACCTCCATAAGGGAATTTATTCGTTTCGTCTTCACCTGTACGGGTTCTTTCGGTTATAAACCGATGATAATATATTCCACCAGAATTTTCTTTTCCATTATAATTTCCCCAGTAATCACGAGCGGCAGATGTTTTTCCTGGTAACGAATTAGAATTGTATGCAAACACATAGGGTGGCATCGAAACTTTAGTTCCATCCTCATTGATAGCTTCCTCTTTCATCGATAAAAGTTGTAGTCTTTTATATAATTCATCATTATTATAGTATACATAGTTTAATTTACTTGGATCGTTAAAGAAAACAGACATCCATTTATAGTAATCATAGATATATTCTCCGCCAACAGTATTCCCTTGAAAGTAATCGTATTTAAATACAAATCGCTTAAGTAATTTATTATTTATTTTGTCGTAGATTTCTATATTTTCAAGTTTTTTACCTTTACCTCTAATATCAATCCTTGAATCTACATTAAATTGAACTAATGAATTATCTGATTCTATTTGGTATAGATATGAGTTTTGTATCTCAAGTCCATTTGACAAGGTTCTATACACATAATTATCGACGTTTCCTGGATGATTGAAATAAGAATTTTCTGTCATAGTTCTAATTGGAATTATAGTGCCATATTTTTTGTAATGAAGCAAAATTGATTTCCCATTAGGGGATTCAATTTTAGTTAAATAGTAGGCGACGGAGCGTAGTGGATAAGGAGTTCTGTCTATGAAAGCTATATTATCTGGATCTTGTGGAATGACGTTTTCAATTTCATTGAAATAATACTTAACCCCATTTGGTGCAATAATTAAGTTCGGAAAATTGTCTACATTGAACTTCTGGTCTTTACCAATTATGATGTTCTTTTGCAATATCTTGTCATAAATCATCTTAAAACTATATCCCATAAAATTTGCAAAATAAAGTTTTGACTCCCCTTCACCATATTTCAGAGTTCGTACGTATAACTCGTGTGATATGTCATTATCCGATGGATAAGTACATACAAAATTATTGTCTCCCGACAAGCCTTGCATATTTAACTCATGAGAGCCGTTGATTTTGTTATATTGAATTAAATCAGGATCTCCTGGTTCAAATTTATAAAAGGTTAATTTCTCAAACAAGTGTTTCCAATCATCAATATAATTACCACTCCGGGATGCAGGTTCTTGAGTCGAAACAACACCACCTGCAATTAAATTCCAATTCAATCCCACCCAAGTTGCCTCTTGATCAACCTTAATGGCCGTAGCATGATAATCCAATGATATAGGTAAACTTAAATCGCCACATTTGACAGTGTATATTGGAATTGAAATTTTAGGTACACCAGTGTATGTATCCACGGGAATTTCACCAACTCTTTCATAAGCAGCTACTTCAGGTGATTTTAGACTTACTTGTTGAATAGATTCTCTTTGAGAGAATGATAGTAGAGATACAAAAGAACTTATTATTAAAAGGTTTATTTTTTTCATTATGTTATGTTTACTATTTGTGTGTTAAAAAATAGCTATCATCAATTTTTTATTTCTTCACCACCACTTTTCTCAGCAACATATCATCCACATGTACATATACGGTATAGCCGCCGGTAATTTGGTTGGCTAAGCTGATGGTTTCGTTGTTTAGTCCTTCGGGCTGGTTGGCTGGTGTGGTTTGGCATACGGGCATACCTATGCTGTTGTGTACCGAAAACCAGATGCGTGCCGGCCGGGTGAGCTTATAGCTTATATACAGATTGTCAATCACCGGATTGGGAGTCAGCTGTGCTTCGGTAAATACCGCTTCGGCTCCTGTGGGTGCTTCGGCTACCGTCTCGGGTAATGCTTCGGTGGCTACCTGCGCGCTTTGTTTCTCAGGTGGGTAGTAAAACGAAGTAGTGAATACGGTGGTATCCTTGGTTTGCACGTTGGTTTCGGTTGGTTTTTTTATCAGCTTGGTTTTAATGCTTTCGAATACCGGGTAGCGAATGCCTTCGGCATACCAGGCATAGGTATCGAGCGACATTTCTACGCTGTCTTTACCCGTTTCGGTATAGTAGCGCAGGGTATGTACTCGCAGGGCTTTTTTTACCGTTTCAAAATCGGGCAGCTTGAGTTCGCCTGCCGCATCGGCCTGTATGCGGGTATAGCCTTTTACACCCAAGCGGAGTCGGTGACTATACTCGCCCTTACCCTCGAATGTGCTGTACAGCGTATCGCCGTAACTGAACGGGAAGCGCATCCTGAGTTCGGGCGTGGTGTAGGTCATCAGCGTGGTATAGTTTTCAAAACCTGTAGCCCACAGGCTGTCGTTGCGCTGCCGGTAGTAGTAATGCGTACGATGTTCCAGTCCACTGAGTATATCCATGTAGGTGCTGTCGGGGATTGAATAATCGAGCGTATATTCCTCGTTGATAGGTTGTAGCATGCTAAAGTCCCAGATAAGCCCTTTACCCGAGCTTCCGGGGTCTTTATATGCTACCTGTTGCTTTACAATGCGGTCGGCTGCCCGGTAAGCATTGCGTTCGGTGGTAAGGCTTTGAGCCATAGAGCTCAGGCATACTGCAGATGCCAACCATAGGACTAAGCATTTAGGATTCATATTGTCATTATTTTTTAAAATGTTTGTTTCTTTTATTTTCCGGTAAAATCATTTTATACTGCAAAGTTTCCGGAGCTCAGTCTCCGTAATTCCCCACTACCTGTTTTTCACTTCTGGCAACATGGCTACAAGCCATTACCGGCAAGGCGCAATTTGCCCATGCGTTTTTAGTTCTAAGTGAAAAAATAATATAAAGAGAATATAATATACCGGATATCTATCTCCGCCAGCCGCTGACTAAAAGGAGAAGATTCCAAAAAAGAGAAGGCATGCGCTAAAGCAATGGTATGCTGTAACAGATGCTCAGTGAAAAATGTAAATATTCGGGGTAGTGAATATATATGTGTGCGAAAATATTAGTAACCGGCAATATAGCTAAAAGTGAGTAATACTTTGTACTTTTTGTATATTGATTTTACGTACTTAAATTTTCACTTTGCAATTATACGAAATATATTTTAAAAAAGCCAAATAATTTGTGTTATTTTTTTATGTTTTTCAGCATATATATGCAAAAATGTTTATAAAAAAGCAGTTAATGGGTAGATAAATTTCATAGAGCAAACAGGTTTAATTTTTTATTCACTGGATTGCGCTAATGCCCGTAGCGCCGCGCGGGTGAGGGATAGTAGCGGAAAGGACGCACGCGGTGGTGTGGCCTGAGCCGCAGGCGATGGCCATGCCGCAGCGGGTGGACTTGGAGCGGATAGCCCGACCCGACGTAGGAGGGGCACCCCCAAAAAAAGTTATTGGGTTATTAGGTTATTGAGTTATTGGGTTATTGAATTGAATAACTGAATGACTGTGAGGTTGAACAAAGTGGGGTTGTTTCAGGTTTGATTGTTGTGTGAGTGCGAAGTGCTTTTTTGCTTTTTAAATTGTGTGATTGTGGATAACTTATTGTGAAAAATATTTTGACCGCACAAATTTATTCCTATCTTTAGCAACGCAAATACAAGAATCATCATTATTATTAAACTACATAAAACCATATACTTAGCATGAGCTCATTTGTCCATCTGCATGTTCACTCCTATTATTCTATTCTGGACGGTATGTCGTCGATACAGGGCTTGGTGGATAAGGCCTCGAAAAGCGGAATGAACGCTGTGGCGCTTACCGACCACGGTAATATGTTTGGGGTAAAGGAGTTTTTCAACTACGTAAAAAAGAAAAACGGCAAGGTTAAAGACCAGATTAAAGCGCTGGAAAAGGAGCTGAAGGCTGAAGGACTTAGCGGGGAGCAAAAAGCGGCTTTGGAGCTGCAACTGACGGAAGCTAAGCATCACCTTTTTAAACCGATACTGGGCTGCGAGGCTTATGTGGCTCGCCGCAACCGCAAGAGCAAGGATGCGCAGGAAGACCGCAGCGGATACCACTTAGTGCTGCTGGCCAAAAATAAAACGGGTTACCGGAATTTGTGCAAATTGGTGTCGATGGGCTGGATGGAGGGTTTTTACTACCGGCCGCGCATTGACCATGAAATACTGGAGAAGTACAGCGAGGGGATTATTGCTTCGTCGGCCTGCCTGGGTGGCGAAATACATAAATATGTGGAAAAAGGCGACCTGGAAGGTGCCGAAAATGCGGTGATGTGGTATAAACGGGTGTTTGGCGACGACTTTTATATAGAACTGCAACGCCATAAAACGGACAAGCCCAATGCGGACTACGAGTGTTACGAAAAACAGCAACGACAAAATGCTGAGCTGATACGCATTGCCCGAAAAACAAACACCAAACTACTGGCTACCAACGATGTGCATTTTGTGGAAGAGGAACACGGCGAGGCGCACGAGCGACTGATATGCCTGAGCACGGGCAAAGACCTGGACGACCCTACGCGTATGCGATATACCAAACAGGAGTATCTGAAAACGCCGGAACAGATGTTGCAGATTTTTGCCGATGTGCCCGAAGCGCTCGAAAACTCGGTGGAGATTGCCAATAAAGTGGAGTTTTTTGACATCGACTCGGCACCTATGATGCCGGTGTTTCCCATACCGGAGGAGTTTGGTACTGAGGAGGCTTATCGCCAGAAATTTACGGAAGAAATGCTGCGTCAGGAATTTGGCGATGGATACGACCGGCTGGGCGGATACGAGAAAGTAGTGCGCGTAAAGCTGGAAGCGGACTACCTGACAATGCTGGCTTATGAGGGTGCCGCTCAGCGCTATGGCGAAAACCTGAGCGACGAGCAGAAAGAGCGCATTGACTTTGAGCTGAATGTAATGAAGACAATGGGTTTTCCGGGGTACTTCCTTATTGTGCAGGACTTTATAAGTGCAGCGCGCGGCATGGGAGTGTCGGTGGGACCGGGACGTGGGTCGGCGGCAGGGTCGGTGGTGGCTTACTGCCTGCGCATTACTGATATTGACCCTCTGAAATACGACCTGCTGTTTGAGCGCTTCCTGAACCCCGACCGTATATCGATGCCCGATATTGATATAGACTTTGACGACGACGGGCGCGGACAAGTGCTGCGCTGGGTAACCGAGAAATATGGTAAGGAACGTGTGGCGCATATTATTACTTACGGTACCATGGCCACCAAATCGTCGATAAAAGACGTAGCCCGGGTACAACGCTTACCGCTATCGGAAGCCGACCGCCTCACAAAACTGATACCGGATAAGTTTCCGGAAGGTGCTGATGGCAAGGCGCCCAAGGTCAACATATCGAACTGCTTGAAATATGTACCTGAACTGCAACAGGCACGAAACTCGTCGGACCAGAACTTAGCCAGCACCCTGCGTTATGCCGAGATGCTTGAGGGCACAGTGCGTCAAACAGGTGTGCATGCCTGTGGGGTAATTATCGGGGCCGACGACCTGACCAACCTGGTGCCGCTGAGTACGGCCGTGGATAAGGAAACGAGCGAAGAGGTACTGGTAACCCAATATGAAGGTTCGGTAATTGAAGAAATCGGACTGATTAAGATGGACTTCCTGGGACTGAAAACGCTGTCGATTATTAAAGAGGCTTTAAATAATATCAAAAAATCGAGAGGTATTGACCTTGATATCGACTCTATCCCCATTGATGATGCCAAAACCTACGAGCTGTTTAGCAAAGGGCTTACAGTGGGGACGTTCCAGTTTGAGTCGGCCGGGATGCAAAAACACCTTACGGCGCTGCAACCTACCCAGTTTGAAGACCTGATAGCCATGAATGCCCTGTACCGACCGGGTCCTATGCAGTATATCCCGCAGTTTATCAACCGTAAGCACGGCCGCGAACAGATTGAATATCCGTTTCCGGTGATGGAAAAACGCTTGAAAGACACCTACGGAATTACGGTGTATCAGGAACAGGTCATGCTCCTGAGTCGCGACCTGGCCGGCTTCACGCGTGGGCAGTCCGACGAATTGCGTAAGGCCATGGGGAAAAAGCTGGTTGACAAGATGGAAGCCCTGAAAGTGAAATTTCTGGAAGGATGCCAGAAAAACGGCTACGGACCCAAAGAAAAAATTGAACAGATATGGGCCGACTGGGCTGAGTTTGCGAAGTATGCTTTCAATAAATCGCATGCTACGTGCTACTCGTGGATAGCCTACCAAACGGCATATCTGAAAGCGCATTACACGGCCGAATTTATGGCTGCCAACTTAACGCGCAATAAGGACGATATTTCGGAAGTTGGTAAATTTATGGACGAGTGTAAAACTCTCGGCATGAATGTACTGGGCCCTGATGTAAACGAGAGCGACCTGAACTTTATGGTAAACAAAGACGGAAATATACGTTTTGGTTTGGGTGGCGTAAAAGGTGTAGGCGAAGGCGCTGTAATGGCCATTATGGAAGAACGCAAAAAGAATGGACGGTTTTTGAGTGTTCTGGATTTTGTGGAACGTGTAAGCGTAACCGCCTACAACAAAAAAACCATAGAAAGTCTTGCCCTTTGTGGCGCTTTCGATTGTATGGGCGATATACGTCGGGAGCAGTTTTTTGTTGAAAACGCCAAAGGCGAATTGGTGCTCGAATCTATTATCAGATACGGGAATAAATACCAAACCGACGCTGCAATGACACAAAACTCCCTGTTTGGCGACGCTGATGCCATAGAAATAGCCAAGCCCGAAATACCATTCGCCCCGGAGTGGTCGCCTCTTGAAAAACTCAACAAAGAGCGCGAACTGATAGGTATGTACCTGTCGGCACATCCGCTGGACGAATTTGAACTGGAGATAAACCACATATGCAATGCCACCACCACCGACTTGAAAGATTTGGAATCGCTACAGGGAAAGCCCCTGCGAATAGGTGGTATGGTGACGGGATTCAGACATGGAACATCCAAAGCAGGTAACCCGTACGGCATTTTTACACTCGAAGATTACAACGGAGCTTTTGAATTTGCGCTTTTCGGAAATAATTATATCGAATTTGGCAAATATATGATTAAGGATTTATATTTGTTTATCAATGCCATAGTACAGGAAAAAGGTGCCGACTGGAAGTTTAAAAAGCCTTCGGATCCGAATATGCCTAAAGAACTGGAGCTGAAAATTCAGAAAATTGATGTGTTCAGAGAAATTAAAGACAAACTGATTGATACGCTTACGCTAACCGTACCGCTGCAACAAATTGACGATGAGCTCACCACTGAACTTACCGATATGGTGATAAAAAACAAAGGTAGCGTAAATCTTTATCTGAATATAGTAGATGAAAATTCGCCCAACTCGGTAAAACTGTTTTCGCGCCAACACAGAATGAGCGTAAACAGTGAGGTGTACCGTAAGCTGAAGCGTGCACGCGATGCCGGCAAGCTTGAGTTTCAGGTAAACGGATAGGCGCCCACAGCCACCAAAAGCTGCTGAACAACAACGAAAACTGCGACCGATAGAAAATCTCGATATAGAGATAAAACTTTGTCGATAAAACATTATGGAAACAAAACCGTTTCAATATTTGATTTATAAATAATAATGAGATGGAAAGGGAATAACACAAAGTTTTAATAGAGTCCCTTGCTAAACAAAAAGAATAAAGGCAATTAAAAAATTATTAACTATACAAAATTATAAAGTTATGGCATTAGAATTTACAGATGCAAACATCAAAGAAGCAATTAACAGTGGTAAACCCGTAGTAGTAGATTTCTGGGCAGAGTGGTGTGGACCTTGCCGCATGGTAGGACCCATTGTGGAAGAACTGGCCAAAGAATATGATGGTCAGGTAATTATTGGTAAAATGGATGTGGACGAAAACGTAGACACGCCTAATGAATTTGGCATTCGGAATATACCTACTATTTTGTTTTTCAAAGACGGACAGTTGGTTGACAAGCAGGTAGGAGCCGCCCCTAAAGCAGCATTAGTTGCCAAAGTTCAGGGACTGCTGTAAGCCACTGGTTTACAACAACACACACAGAGCTGTATCAAGAATAATAATTTTTGGTACAGCTTTTTTTGTGTTGAATTATGCATTTTTGCGGCCGTAGCTATGTGGTGGTATGGCAGGTAAAGATGTTTAAGATAGTAGCTATATGTTTTTAGTACATGACAAAAATTCTATTTTGCCTATAATTAATGGATGTGAATAGTGATTCATGTGAATAGAAACGCGGATATAGCGGATAAAACAGATTTTCGCTGTAAACTCAAAAGTTTTCATAATACGGTAAATAAATCAGATTGCTTATCCACATTAGTCAGGTTATATACATATTCGTTTCTAAACTTTTGTGTCCCTACTATCAGGGTATAAATCTATTAAACCACAATAGGCACAATAGAAAGAAAACTAATATGAAAATATATAATATCGAGCACAATAGGGCAAATGCCTATTGGCATTTAATCTAATGAAATTGTAAAATCTTGATCAACAAATCATTATTCTAATGTGTATATTGTGGTTAAAATCTTATAGCTTGACCGAAGGGATAAGCAGTAAAATCAGAATTAAAATCCGTTTTACTACTACAATAAATCAGTGTATATCAGCCAAATCCGCTATATCCGCGTTTCTATTCTTTTTTTTCATGTACTTAGCTATCTGTTACAAAATACTTAATTCACAAGTAATAAGAAAAGCTTATGGAATTACTAAACTAATCATTACCTTAGATGTTTAATAAATCATAATAGAACATTTTTCTCCTTTAGGTTTGAAAATTATTTAGAAAAAAAGGAAGAAAATGTCCAAAAGAGAACCGGGAAAATGTCTTTAAATAAATTCTAAAATAATTCACAATGAAACAATTTTTATTACTACTTCACGAAGACATTCAAAAAATGAGCGCTCTCTCGCCCAAAGAAATGCAGGAACTCGCTAATGCTCATATGAATTGGGCTAATAAATTAGCCGCAGACGGACATTTAATCTCAGGAGATGGATTGAAACCAAAAGGTGTTTTAATTACAGGTAAAGACTGCGTGATTAAAGATGGACCCTTTTTAGAATCGAAAGAGATTATTGGAGGATATTATCTGTTGCAAGCTACTGATTTACAAACAATAGTGGAATTAGCTAAAGAATGTCCCACACATCATTATGGTGGAACAACAGAAATTCGCCCTATCATGGAAATGGATGATTATGGGCAATGATTTTTCTCACCAGAAAGAAATAAACTACAGAGCTATTTACGGGAAGCTGTTTTCGGGGTTATTAAATCAATTTGGGGCAAATTATGTTGCCGAAATTGAGGATGCCATACAAAATTCTTTTTTGAAATTCCTCAAAATAAGAACGCAATACGGCAAGCCTGATCATCTGGAAAACTGGCTTTTCGTAGTGGCTCGTAACGATGTGTTGAATCAAATTAAAATCAGGCAAAAACAAAATAATTTCGGCACATTAGAAAGTGTTGATGAAGAAGCTGACATAAAAAATGATAAAGATTTACGGCTTCAAACGATAGTTTTTATTGCGTCGTTGAAAAATGTTTCTATACAAGCAAAAATATTGTTTATTCTTAAAAATATTTTTGGTTTAAATATAGCCGAAATACACGACAGCACATTGCTCAGCCAGGATGCCATTTACAAAAGTATAAGCCGAACACTAAAAAGCATTCAGCTCGAATTTAACAACAAAACGAAGGAAATAAATTCCATATCCGTTAATCCACAAGCAGTTACTATTGTTGAAGAAATCTTGTACGCGGTTTTCAATATTGGTTTTGATTCTTTTAATGAACAAACGGAAAATATTGTAAATGAAGATTTGTGTTTAGATGCATTTTCGCTAACAAAGCTTCTGTTTCAGCAATATCGATACGATACGACCAGTAACTTACTGGCCTTATTCTGCTTTCATATTGCAAGGCTTCCGGCAAAAATTGATGAAGGAAAACTGATTCCATTCTTTAAACAAAATCGTGAAAAGTGGGACAAAGAACTAATCAGTTTAGGGTTCAACTATCTGAAAAAACCAGCAAGTATTAGTAAATTTTATCTCGAAGCTCTGATTATTAGCAAGTACATACTGATAGAGCAATTTACCTCAAATGATTGGAAAGACATTGTAAAACTATACGAAATAATGCAAACAGTTTCGCAATCGCCTATTGTAAAATTGAACTACTGCTTTTGCTTAAGCAAAATTGACAGAACTGAAGAGGCGTTGAAAATCCTATCGGAAATTGAGGATGAACTTCCAAACGAACACGTTTATTTCTCTTTGATTAAGGCTAAGTTACTAAAAGATATAAAGCCCAGAGAAGCCGACGATTTGTTTATGTCGGTGGTGAATAAACTTGATCAGAAAATCAGAAAAGAATACTTATTAGAAAACGAATTTAAAAAATTTTAAAAATATGAAACAAGCATTGAAACTTATCGTCATATCACTTAGTGTTTTGTTATTGGCCATGTGTACTACGAAACCAAAAAACAGCGTACAAACAACAGCCGCCGATGCTGAAAATTTTGACTGGCTGCTGGGAGAATGGAAACGAACCAATGATGTAAAAGGAAAGGAAACTTTTGAAAATTGGCATAAAATAAGCACCACAGAATATATTGGAGTTGGTTTTACTTTACAGAACAATGATACTGTAAGTAAAGAGATAATGAAAATATCGAACGCCAATGGGAAATGGAGTTTTTTGGTAAAAGTTGGCGAAAATACAGAATTTATACCCTTTGAAATGGCAAAGATAAAAGATACTGAATTTGAATGCAAAAACGACAGTTTAGATTTTCCTCAGTTAATACAATATTGGAAAAGCGGGAATAAATTAAATGCTTTAGTTTCGGGGCAAGGGAATAAAATATCGTTTGAATTTGAGCAAAAGGAATAAAACCCCCGAAGCCACCACACATAGCTATCGTTTTGTGATTCCGTTTCTTTCTATTCAGCTATCACAAACTGTACATCATGGCTTTTGAGCCATTCTATGTCGTCGGGTTTAATCTTCGAGTCGGTTATCAGGTAATCAATCAGCGAGAGGGCGCCAAGGCTGGCAAAGGAACTTTTGCCTATTTTGGTAGAATCGGCCACCAGATAAGTAACGTCGGCCGACTCAATCATAGCTCTTTTTACACAAATATCGCTAATTCCGGGGTACGTAAGCCCCGATTTCAGCGCTATGCCGGCTGTGGCCAGAAACAACTTGTCGACATGCAGGTTCTGGAAAAAATCGGCTGCCTTCTGTCCGGTAAGCGATATGGTAGGCGCCTTAAACTCGCCACCCGTTACCACAACGTTGATACCGGTTTGCGCACCCAGTATAATGGCAATATTCAGCGCATTGGTGATGATGGTAAGATTACGGTAGCCGGAAATGAGTTTGGCCATCTCGGTGGTGGTTGAGCCCGAATCGAGGATAATGGTATCGCCATCCTGAATAAATTCCAAAGCTTTACGGGCAATCAGTTGCTTTTCGGCCATGTTGTCCTTATTTTGCAGTTCAAAATTCCGGACATTCATATCAATATCTTTCAGGTAAGCGCCACCATGCTCGCGAATGATGAAACCGTCTTTTTCTATCGATTCCAAATCCTGCCGTATCGTAACTTCAGTTACTTTGAAAATCCGGCTAAGATTGGTTACCTTAGCGTGTCCATCTTCGCGTATAAGTTCAAGTATTTTATCCCGACGCTGATTCTGAAGCATTTCCGTTTTATTTTAAATTTTTTCGGTATTTTACAAGCTGCTTGATAGAGATTAGTTTTATATTGTGTTCGCGAGCTACAATTTCCAAATCGGCAAGGCGAGCCATTGTTCCGTCGTCGTTCATTACTTCTACCAGCACGCCACATGGGTTAAGCCCTGCAAGTAGTGGCAAATCTATCGAGGCTTCGGTATGCCCTTTGCGGGCAAGCACTCCCTGAGGGTGAGCTATAAGTGGAAAAATATGCCCCGGACGCCCTAAATCTTCAGGCTTTGTGTTTTTATCAACCAGCGCTTTAACCGTTTTAGAACGATCGGAGGCCGATATACCGGTAGTACATCCGTTGCCAAGCAAGTCAACAGAAACAGTAAATGCCGTAGTCATTGTGGCTGTGTTGTGCACCACCATACGCTCTAATTTAAGCTCCTGAGCGCGCTCATCGGTTATTGCCACACAAATCAAACCACGACCATATTTAGCCATGAAGTTGATAATTTCCGGTGTTATAAAATCGGCTGCCACAATAAAGTCTCCTTCATTTTCACGTGCCACATCATCAAACACCAATACTATTTTTCCCTGACGGATATCTTCGATAGCTTCTTCTACCGAGGCAAAGTTTTCAAACATAAAAAAAAATAAAAATACAGATGCGCACCGACTTTGTTGCCTGTAACGACACCTTTTTTCCAGACTGCAAAGATAGTAATTAATTCCCAATCTCCCGTGGCGGCTTAAATATAGCTTACAAGTTTAAATTCGGTAGAATAGCTACCTTTATTCTCCATGCCGTCAAGAACTTTCAGTGCATATTGAATGCCTTGTACGGCCATTTGCGAGCCAAAAGCATCGATAGTAGCCAGCATCTGACCCGACCTCAGATATGGCTGCACCGAGGCATCGTTATCGAAGCCCACTAATGGAATGCGGCCAGCCATAGCTTTCTCTTCCAACACATGCAATACGCCCAGAGCCATAGCATCGTTGCTGCACAGCACCCCTTCCACCTGCGGGTATTCTGCCCATAGTTTCAGGAAAACATGTTCAGCTTTGGCAGTTTCCCAGTCGGCTGCTTCGGTGGCTAAAAGCTCTAAACCATTTTCATGAATCGAGTCCATAAATCCAGCCTTGCGTTGCTTCGCGTTTTCGGCTACAGCCAAACCCTCAATCAAAATAACTTTAGCGCCTTTGCCAAGCTTACTGCCCAATACATTACCCACCATTTTAGACGCAGTTCTGTTATCCGGCCCTACATAAGTGAGTTCTACTCCTTCGGCAGCAAGCATAGCTTCGTCTAACCGTATATCGATGTTTATAACCTTTACTCCGGCTCTGATAGCTTTCACTGTTATCGGCACAAGCGCTTTGGAGTCGATAGGTACTAATACAATGGCATCTACTTTTTGGGCAATAAGATTTTCCATCAGCGATATCTGAAGGTCTATTTCAGTTTGAGCAGATGTTCCCGCAATAATCAATTCGAAACTGTTTTCGCGGGTGGCAAAGTCGAGTGCACCTTTTTTCATTTCCTGAAAAAACTCGGCACTAAGTGATTTCATAACTAATCCGACTGAAGGTTTGTTTTTCATACAGAGCATGTATTAGATTTTTAAGTTTATTTGACCATAAGTATTTATCAAAAACAAAAACTTTACTTCTATAATTAGCAAAGCTATAGAATAATAATATGAGTACCCTGTTCTGCATATAAACAGGAGATTCAAATTAGCGATAATCGTTTAATTTCTAATTAAAATGCTGCCTGAAAATACAGGCAGCATTTCGAAAAGTATATTGCTATTTATCAATAACCGTTAGTTCCAAACTCGTCGGCATTGTTGATTTGATTCAAGAAGCTATATGGGATTGGACGTTTATAATGTTTGGTAGGATCAAAATTTGCATAAGCAGTTGCATTGTACTTTTGAAGTCGAGTTTCAAATGCTTTATTACGTTTAAGAATCGCCCATCTATTAAATTCACCGCATAGTTCCCGAGCATATTCATCAAAAACATCATCCATAGTTGCCGTAGTAAGCTGCATTCCGGTTGTTGTGTTAAAGTCTGCTGCATTTCTACAAGCGCGTTTGCGTAATACATTCAAATAACCGGCAGCGGTAGCTCCATCGCCGCTGTTAACATGCAATGCAGCCTCCGCAGCAATTAAATAAACTTCGGCCATACGCATAATCATAACGTTTCCTAATTTTAACTGGAAATTTGAGCCAACCCATCCACCATCAAAATTGTGATTAAACTTCATCATGGCAGGAAACAGATTAGCAAGGCTCATTGGAGTTAACCCATTTGTAGCAGTTACAGTTTTATATGTACTTCCGGTTGGGTCGTTCGCTGTGTCAAATAAGTCGTCGATGTTTACAGTGACATATCTGCGAGCCTGTTTTTCAGTAGTAGTAAGAGGATCTTTACTTAAATACACAAAAAATCTATCTTCATCCGCCGCTAATGGATAGGGCACTATATTAGCATTAGTTGTATCTCTCAAATCTGCAATTGCTCCGGTATGAACTCCTTTTTTCCATATTTTTGGAATATATTGCCAAGAAGCATTTTTGGAAGCATTTACTGCGTTTACATCTGCATATGGATAAATTTTTTCACCCACATGGGATGCATCGATGCCATATTTAGTACACATGGCAGCTGTAAGCGTAATAGTTGCATTATTGTAAGTTATATTTCCCGGAGTAGGAACTCCCGTTCCGAGACTGGCGATAGCTTGTACACCTGAATAGTTTGCATACGCTGTAACAAAAGTATTCTCCCATCGTTTATCATACCTGGCATCAAAACAATTTATAAGATATTTTGTAGGTGCTACAAATTGCTGATTGCAACGTCCGTAATAAGCATTTGAGGTATTTGAATTTACACCCTTTTTCAAAAGATCTGATGTTCCAAAGGCATCGTCGAGCTTAGGATAATAGTATAAATAAAAATTTGGTTTGGAGTTTCCTGTAAAATAGTCGTATGATGCATCATAAGGATTGAGACCATAAGCGGTAAACAGGACTTCAGCGTTGTTACGATTATTAGCCGCAGCGAATACTTTTTGGAAATCGTCATACATGGCAGCACCATAAGTACTTTGATTATTGATCAGAGAATCAGCGACTTCTTTCGCACGTAGCCAGTAAGATTTTGAACCTTCACTTAAACCTTCGCCACCACCCTGAGCATAAACACGAGCCAAAAGCCCTAAGGCACTCTTTTTGGTTACGCGTGCGAGGTTATTATCCATCGGTGTTACCGGAAGATTCTGAAAAGCGTATCTCAAGTCAGAAATAATCTGAGTATAAATTTCGGAGATACTATTCCGTTTCGGGGTCAAGTTTTGAGTTCCATCATCCGTTAAAATCAATGGAACTTCGCCATATTGAGCTACCAGTACGGAATAATAATATGCTCTCAATAGTTTAGTTTCTGCTACTAAGGATTTAATGTCGGAAGCGTTACCATTCACCAATTTTTCAGATAGTTGAATTGTTACATTACAGTCCTTTATCGAACCATAAGCATAATTCCATGCAGCACCTGCTGCATTACTACTTGTAGTAAACTGTTCATAGGCCATTAAATCTTTAAACATGCCATGAACGCCATAAGAAAATGTCCATAAATCAGTACCGGTTTCCGATACTATATTATAATTCAATCCTATAAGTGACCCCCAAAGTCCCGTATAGCAATTGGATTGATATGATTTCCATCCGCTATAACTTGAAAGAACGTTGTCCGCTGATATAGCTGATGGGTTATATTCATCTAAACTACATGATGTTACGCATAATGCCAGAGACAATCCAAGCGCACATTTATATAATATTCTTTTTATATTAATAGTTTTCATATTTTTAATTTTGTGATTTAATAATCAAAATGTTATATTAAGACCTACAACAACCTGTTTAGTAAGTGGGTAACTAAGCGATCCATTCATTTCAGGATCATACTGCGTCAATAAATGACTTTTTGCAATTACCAAAGGATTAGTTATTGTGCCATATAACCGGAACTTTTCAATGGAAAGCTTTTGGATTAAAGTAGTTGGCAAAGAATAACCTAATGTTATGTTTTTGATTTTAAAGAATGAGCCATCTACATAACTCAATCCAGTGAAACCCAACATATTTGACGTAGTAGCAAGATAATTCATTACAGGAAAATCATTAGATGGATTTGTAGGTGTCCAATAATTGAAGCTTACCGGAATAGTTCTGGAAGGGCTTGCATTTGTAGCATATGCGTTTGGCTGATACCATCCCATCATATTATAACTAATCGTTTGTCCCCATCTCATATACATGTATATAGTCAAATCAAAATTCTTGTATTTAAATCCGTTTTGAAATCCGAGAGACCAATCAGGAGAATTATGACCAAGTATTTGATAGTCTTTAGAACTAACTGTATATTTTGAAGTGGCAGCTGTAAGACTTGAATTATATTTTTGAGCGGCAGTAAGGTTTGAATAATAGTATGTTTGCGTACCATCAGTCGCTGTTTTTACATAAACCCCTTCTTCTAATCGAGTCATACCAGGAACATTTACATTCAAGTCTCCGGGTCTTACTCCAAATACTGCAGCGTCTTTTTCTTGTCCAATTTGCCAAACGCCATTTAGCTTGTAATTGTAGAAGGAGTTGACAGGCTCACCGATGGCAAGCGTATACGAACCATTAGATATATAATTATTTGATGCACCGGTTAATGCTATAATTTCTTCCTTATTGGTTGAAAAAGTTACCGTTGAATTCCATTGAAAATCTCTTGTAACTATGTTGCGCGTATTTAATGCCAATTCAAAACCACTGTTTTTGGTTTTACATATATTAATATTGGTCAGATAATTTGTATTGGGTAAATAAGTCCCATATATCGACGGAGAGGATACGCTATAGATAACGCCATCGGTTTTAGTTGTATAATAATCCAACGATAAATCGATACGGTTGTTAAACAACATTGCGTCTATACCAAAGTTGGTATTATACGATTTCTCCCATCTTAAGTTGGTGTTGGTAAGATATTTAGTATAGCGATATATAGACTGGGTGGTACCCCCCAACGACATATTAGTACTTTCGAGATTTTGCGTAGAACTAAATGGATCTATTTTCGCAGTTCCGGTAACACCCCATCCAACGCGAAGTTTCAGATTATCTAACCAATCTTTTGTTGACGACATGAATTTTTCATCCGTAATTCGCCATGCCACCGATGCAGCCGGAAAATTATCCCATTGGTTTGATTCGTACAAAGCGGAGGCTCCATCATGACGAATAGATGCAGAAAAAAGATATTTGCCTAAATATGAGTAATTTACGCGCCCCACAAAACCAAGAGATTTTGACATGCTATAAGAAGAAGAAGCTGTAGTATTTACATCATTTGTAAAGCTATACCATTTAAAATTGTTGCTAAGAATATTGCTTTGATACATAGCAGTATATAGATTCTGTTTGTCACTCCATGAAGTCACCCCTGTAAGCGTAAAATCATGATCTCTTGCTACTTTAAAATTATAAGTTAATATATTTTCCCAGTCATATCCGTAAGAACGATTTTGAGTAACCTGCGCTTTTGCAATTTGTCCATTTCCATAAGTATAATTAACCGAACCAATTCCATCAAACTGATAATTATTGGTATAAACAAATACAGCACCTAAGCGCGACAGTATGCTCAGCCCTTTCATTGGTTTGATTTCTACATATGGGTTAACATTGATTCTAAAATTATTATCGGTATTTGCATATACACCAGGTTGGTAATTGAGAAGAAGATTATACACATTATTACCCAGATTTGTATTTAAAGTTCCATCATCATTGTGGGTTCTAACGAGCGGGTCGGTAGTTAATGCATTTTCGAGTTTATCCTGAGCTCTGTTTCTGATTACGTACGAAGCCTGCATGCTACTACCAATTGAAAGCCATTGCTTATAATTATGATCTACTTTCATGTTAGTTGAGTATTGTTTATAGTCATCGCCATAATACTGACCATTTTCATTTGTATAATTAAATGACACATACCCTTTTGTTCTTTCATTTCCTCCTGAAATACTTAAACTGTAATTCTGAGTAGCCGCGCTTTTGCGCAAAAACTCTTTTGCCCAATCTACAAACTTACCTTCCTTATAAGTAGCATATCTTGTAGTTCCGAAAATAGTTTCGTCATCGGCTTCCGATTGCCATATAGCTCCGGTTGTTGTCCAGACACTATTAGTTGCGTCCCAAACATATTTATAAGCTTCACGTTTTGTTTCAAGGTAAGACTCTCCTGTGCGCATTTCCGGAATAATTGACCATCCATTATTTCCATAAAAAGCATTAAAATCGACGCTTAATTTTCCGACTTTACCTTTTTTAGTAGTAATAATAATTACTCCATTTGAACCGGCAGCTCCATAAACAGCAGTTGAAGAGGCATCTTTCAACACTTCAACCGATTCTATATCATTAGGGTTTAGGGTGGCATAATCTCCAGGTAACCCGTCAATTAAGAACAACGGAGTGCCGCTGGCAGTAATTGACCTGTTGCCACGTAATTGTATATTCACTCCGGCTCCGGCCTGACCTGATGTACGGGTAATATCAAGCCCGGCTACCCTTCCCTGAAGAGATTCCATGGCATTAGAACCGGGACGCATAGTGATGTCCTGACTCTTAACAGTAGATACAGATCCAGTAAGGTCGCGCTTCTTTATTGTACCATAACCTACAGCCACAACCTCATTAAGAGCTAAAGCTGAACTTTGCAATTGTACATTTTTTATACCTGAACCATTGAAGTTAACTTCCATTTTATCCATCCCGACGAAGGTAAATACCAAAACACCGGATTTTGTTTTTGCTTCAATTGAATACTTGCCATCCAAATCCGTAATAGTACCAATTGTAGTTCCTTTTATCATAACTGATACGCTTGGTAGTGGCTCACCAGTGTCGTCTTTGACAACACCGCTAATTCTTACCGCTTCTTGCGCAATTACACTTTGTGTGGCTAAAAAGAGGGTCATTATAATGAACATCCTTTTAAATGTACGCCTTGCCAGATCGTTCAAACATGTCCTGAAAAAACATTGTGGACTTTTTTTCTCGTTCTTTTTCATTTGTAATTTAAATTTAAATATTAGTTGTTATTTGTGAAAGCTGTGAGTCTCCTGAGATGTATCTATATTTTCGACATCGTAATTGTAATTAACCCTGCAATAAAAAGGATAAACATGGCTGTAAGTAAGGCATTGGTGCCCTTAGGAGCTCCTTTAAACTCTTTCCATACAAATACGCCCCAGAACATGGCCACTACAGGTGCTCCATTGGTAAGTGCATACGAAATGGTGGGGCCGGCTTTGGGTATAGCCATAAAACTGATAACCATTCCCGACATCCAGATAATGCCGCCTAAAACACCAGTCAGGTGAGTCTTTATATCGCCTTTGAAATAATCTTTCACACTGAGTTTTTCGCCATCAACCGGATGACGCATTACAAACAGGTTGAAAACCGGCGTGCTAACTACAGCGCCAATGGTGAAAAAGAATACGCCTGTGAATGGAGTAAGATGTCCGGCACCACCAGCGACATAAGCCGGATCGAGTGATTTTACTACCAAACCGTAAAAGAATGCAATGGTAAGACCGGCCAGTAAGGAAATAATTAAGCCTTTGGAGGTAGAGCTTTTTTGTCCGCTGGCTAATTTTTTGTAAGCCTGCATACAGAAGAATATGGCTGCAACTATCAGAGCTACTCCGGCAAACAATACTGTTACATTATTGCCCTGCGCTCCTGCAAAAATGAAGTTGACAACAATACCCAGCACCCAGGCAAGCCCACCGCCGATAGGAAAACCTACTGCCATGCCGGCTATGGCCATGGCTGCAACAAGGAGTAAAGTGCCTAAATTCCAGACTATTCCTCCCGCCATGGCGTAAAGAATACTTGTGGTGTCGGCCTGTGCAAGATCGTCGAGAAAGCTGCGACCATCAGATCCAAAACTACCGAGGGTAAAGGCGGCAATTACCGCTGTGAGAAGAAGCCCCCATACGAAATCGAAATAGAATAACTCGAAACGCCAGGTTTTGGCAGTCATTTTTTGGGTATTCGACCACGAACCCCAGCAAACCATACTGAAAAGCAATAATATTACCGCCGGAAGAAAATTGTGAATCAGAATCATAATGTATTAGATTTAAATCGCTCAAAATTTTGCACTTAACAGAATGAAGACTTGAGCGAATGTGATGATTTTTGGTGATTTTTCGGTTCTTTATCCTTCTTCTTCCTTCTGAAAAAGGAAGAAGAAGTGATATTTATTTATTGGTGATGATACAAATCCCAATGGAGATAAGAATCAATAGCTTCATGCAAAACTTCGGCTACATTACCACGGGTTAATGCCACATGATGTTCGAAACCGTTTTTGCACATATATTTCATCAGTTTCTGAAGGTCGTTTACCTCAGTCACAGCAATACATCCATCCATGCCGTAAGGATCATTGGTAATTTTTCCTTCGCCGAGATAGGATTTTATATAACCCCGGCTGTCGTCGGTAGAAATGCGGAAGTAAGTGAAATCGCCTTCGGATACCTTGCTGATAACGGCTCCAACAGTGTTTACCCTTCCCAATACATTGCCCAGAACTCCCAATGAACTCACTTCCATAGGAGCTTGAGTAAATCCTTTAGCAAAATTGCCACAGTGGGTACATACGCATTTATTGCGGTTTTCGGCAAAGTTATTGTTCCAGTCGGCCAGTACAGCAGGAACTCCTGATGCCTGCATAAGTGCGTACATGGATACAGCGCCGGCTATATCCGACTCACAGGCACTGGGGAACATGCGGTCGCTCATCATACTCATATTCAAACAAGTAGCGCAGCCATAATTTTTTTCCAATGAATCCCAACACTGTATAGCTGTGGCATCAATGTCGTTTTCGAGAATCCACTCATCCACTGCCTGACCAAATTGTGCCTGAAGGAGCAGTTTTTCTTCGAGTGCTTTAGGTACACTGGCATAAGCTTTCATTTGGTCTATACGCGATTTTATAACTGCCGATTCTTTATCCATTTTATTGGCTGCCGACAGGATTTCTGATAAATCGACCGGTATTACGGTAATTCCGCTGGCCTGTAATAGTTTTTCGCTGGCACGGCAAGTCTGAAAACCAATAGGGCGACAACCAATCTGACCGATACGGGCTTTGCGTAAGCTGTTTACCACACGACATACACGGGCAAACTTATCTAAATCTTTCTTGAAATCTTCACTGTGGATAGAATACGTGTGAAGCGAGGTATCTGTAAATGGGATATTAAATTGATAAAGATTATTGCACACCGAGAGCTTGCCACAAAAGGCATCGCGGCGTTTATCCAGCGATACTTTATCATTCTCGTCGTCGCAGGCCTGAACCAAAACCGGTACGTTGAGTTCTGATAAACTGATAGAATTTACAATACCTACCTCATAACCAAAGTTGGGCAGCGATACGATGATTCCATCAATTTTATCGCGATTGGCACGGAAAACGGCGGCACATTTTTTTGCATCGTCATAAGTTTCGATACTGCCTGTAGGTGTTTCCGATTCGTCTAAAATTACATAATCGTGTCCCTGAGCTTTAATTTCTTTCAATACTGTTGCCCGCACATCAGCAGCTAATGCTGAATTGAAGTACGCTCTGGTGCCAATAATTACACCGAAAGTAAGTTGTTGTTTGTAAGCCATTTTTGTTTTAGTATTAGTTTAATTATTTTTTTTATCTTTTTATCCCTGACTTCCTGTATCTTACAGGAGTTTCGCCAGATTTTTTTATTTTTATTTCATAAGCGTTCTTTTCACTGCTTTTTGCCATTCTGTATGCAAGTGTTTTACTTTTTCCACATCCATTTCGGGTACAATATAGTCGTTGGTCGAACGTAGTTTTTCAGCTTCGGATAAGTCATTCCATGCATTCAGAGCAAAGCCACCCATCAGAAAAGCCCCTAAAGCCGAAGCCTCCTGAACAGGACTCCGGTTGATTCTGGCCTGAAGCATATCTGCCTGAAATTGCATCAGGAAATTATTTTTTACGGGGCCTCCATCTACGCGCAATTCGCTTAACTCAACTCCTGATGAGTGTATCAGATCCATCAAATCTTTTACCTGATAGGCAATAGATTCAAGAGCTGCACGCACAATATGTGCTTTGTTGGTTCCGCGGTTCATACCACAAATCAGCGCTTTGGCCTCGTTATCCCACCACGGCGCACCCAGGCCGGCAAAGGCCGGCACAAAATAAACGCCATCGGTACTTTTCACGGAAGTGGCCAGTTCTTCTGTTTCGGAAGCCGACTGTATTAGTTTCAGATCGTCCTGCAACCATTTAATTGTTGCGCCAGTACAATGGATGTTTCCTTCAAAAGCATAATATACTTTTCCGCATGCTGCAAAACCCACCGAGGTAACCAAACCTTCAGGTGCTGGCAGCGCTTTTTCGCCGATATTAATCATCATGGACGAACCTGTGCCATAAGTAGCCTTTCCCATACCAGGCGAGAAACACATTTGTCCGGCCAACGCTCCGTGAGAGTCGCCAAGCACTCCGGCAATGGGTATTTCAGGTATACGTCCGTCGAAGGTAGTATATCCGTACAATCCATCGCAGGGCTTCACTTCCGGCAGCATGCTTGCCGGCACTGTGAATAACTGAAGTAAGTCCTTATCCCAACTTAATGAATGTATATTGAAAAGTAATGTGCGGGATGCGTTGGTATAATCTGTGGCGTGTACTTTTCGGCCGGTGAGATTCCAAATCAGCCAGCTATCCATTGTTCCAAGCAATAAATGACCGGCAGCAGCATCCTCACGAGCATGGTCTACGTTATCCAAAATCCATTTTACACCGCTGGCGGAGAAATAAGGATTGATAATAAGCCCTGTTTTTTCAGTAACCATCGGTTCGTGACCAGCAGCAATGAGTTGTTCGCAAATTTCGGCACCCCGGTTACATTGCCACACTACGGCATTGTAAACAGGCTGTCCGCTACGTTTGTCCCATACCACCACCGTTTCGCGCTGATTAGTTATGGCTAACGAAACGAGACTATCCTTTGTAGAAACATTTTTATCAACCAACTCTTTTACGGCCGTGTATGTGTTTGCAAGTATCTCCACGGGGTCATGTTCCACCCAGCCCGGCTGTGGATAATACTGCTGATGATCTTTGGACACACGAGCCACAAGCCGCCCTTTTTCGTCGAACAGCATAGCCTTGGTAGCCGAAGTACTTTGGTCGATAACGATAGTGAAGAGCGCCCCATCACTCCGAACAGGTATTTCTGAACCGGTATCTTTTGTATTAGTATAAGTCATTTCGTAATTATTTGTCGGTTAACTTTAAATATCTCCCAAAAATTTCTCTTTTGGCAGGGTTAGTGTGCTGATTCTTTTATTGGTTTAACAAAGAAAGAGCTGCCTTAATAATTCCTTCGGTGTCAATACCATAATGCTTAAATATTTCCAAAGGAGAAGCATGGATTGAAAACTCATCAGGTATGCCCAGTATTTTCAATTTTGCATTGCCGGTCTGAGCCACAATTTCGGCCACCGCTCCACCCAAACCGCCATAAATGCTATGCTCTTCAACGGTAATAATTTTCCCTGTTTCGCGGGCTGCTTTTTCTACAATTTCAGTATCAAAGGGCTTAAGCGTGTGCATATCAATTACACGGACTTTAATGCCCTGCCCGCTCAGTTTTTTACCCGCCTGCAAGCAATGATAAACCGTCTCGCCAGTGCCGATAATGGTCAAATCATCGCCATCGGATAATACGTTGGCTTTCCCTATTTTGTACTCTGGATTTTCGTTTTCGTACACATTCGGTACTGCATTTCGTCCAACCCTGATATATACCGGATAAGGATAATCTACCAGCGCTTCAACCAACTTTTTGGTTTGATAAATATCGCAGGGCAATACTACATGCATGCCGGGGAAAGTTCGCAATACGGCTATATCGTGCAAACTGTGATGCGAAAATCCCAGAGCGCCATAACTTACTCCGCCGCTTACCCCTAAAATTTTCACCGGATTGGCCGAATAAGCCACATCCACTTTGACCTGCTCCAGACTGCGTGCTACATAAAAACAGGCAGGTCCGCACACAAAAGCCTTTTTGCCCGCCGAAACCAACCCGGCTGCTACACCCACAGCATTTTGCTCAGCTATACCTAATTCTACAAACTGTTCAGGCAATTCATCTGCAAAGCGGTCGAGCGTTACCGAACCACGTGCATCGGTAGTAACCGCCACTATCTCTTTATCTTTTTTAGCCAACTCCACCAAAGTATCGGTGAACATTTTACGGCAAGGAATTGTATTTATCATAAAGTCCGACCCTGCTCTTTAAACTTCCCAAAGGAGAAATCAAAGACTTTTCTTAAATTTATTGAATATTGTTCTTTAAAATCATTAGCTCAGATACCCTCCGTAGTTAAACAAAAGGCAGGTAACAAAAAAAATATCAGCAACCAGCTTTCATCTTTTCTATTCTTTCATCTATTTCTTCAATAGCTGTTTTATATTGTTGCTCATTAGGGACACCGTGATGCCATTTGGCGCCGTTCTCCATAAATGAAATACCATTGCCCTTGGTAGTATGCGAAATGATTAACTTCGGTTTTTCGCTGGCATAATCAAACGAGTCGAAAGTTCGTACGATATCTTCCATGTCGTTCCCTTTTACATCAAAAACCTCCCAGCCAAAAGCCTCCCACCGTTCGCGCATTGGCTCCAACGCCATGACAGTTTCTGTTTTTCCACTTATTTGTAATGTGTTTCTATCAATCACTGCTACCAGATTTCCCAACTTATAATGACTGGCCGACATGGCAGCTTCGTAAATTGATCCTTCGCCCTGTTCGCCATCGCCCATCAGCACAAAAGTTCTGAAAGCTTTGTCCGACATCTTTGCACCGATAGCCAAACCTACACCTACCGATAAGCCATGACCAAGTGCACCACTGTTAAGCTCTACTCCTGGAGTTTTCCTGGTAGGATGCCCGGCCAGTTTTGAATTGAATTGCCCGTAGGTATCGAGCAAACTCTGTTCGATAAAGCCTCTGGCAGCAAGTGTAGCATAAAGTGTTTCCACACTGTGACCTTTGCTGAGGATAAAACGGTCGCGTTCTGCATTTCCGGGTTTTGAGGGGTCGATATTCATGACGTAAAAATAGAGAGCTGTTTCTATTTCTACCGATGATAAAGAACCACCGATGTGACCACCTTTAGCGGAATATATGATTTCAACAACACGTTTTCTGATTTCTTCTGCGCTTAATCTAAGATTTCTGATTATATCTTCGTTGCTCACTGACATTTGTTTTACTTTTGAGTATTTTCGTTTGCAAATATAAACGAAGATAAACGAAGTAAATCGTAAAACAATAGCTTAATCATATAGAATATGGCATAAATTATTCGCAGTTTGATTTTTTAATGATTGTAAAAAAGGAGGAATGAGAGAAACAGGCCCTAAGAAGGTGTAAAAAAAGCACAAATACTTGTGCTTTTCAATTCTTTTGACCCTATGTATAAAATAGATAAAATGGGATGCGCGGCCAACTATTCAATGATAATCAGCGCCTTACTTAGACAATCAACATAACCGGCATTAATGTTTTGGCTCAAAATACATAACCGATACTGATTTTATTTTCCTGAACAATGTGTTTAACTGTCTTCTGTTCGTAATACTTATAATAGCTCTTTCGATAAATGTATGACATTTCGTTGCTTATCAAAAAATGCTTTTTTACCTTAACCTGAAAACCTACCCTGGAAACCATAAGGTTAGCATTGCCAATATCGCCTTGCGAATTTGGAACATATGCACTTGAATTAGGAATTTTGCTACCAATCCAGCTATAAATTCGATAGTCTTCTACAGCCAGAAAAAGACGTCCTTTATTCCCAAATTCAAGATCCCAATTGGTTTTTGTGCTGAATCCGCTACCCATATTATAGTCGCGCTTTTCGGTGCTATAATGGTCTGTTTGGCTTCCGCCCAGCAGGATAAGACTTACAAAGTTGGTGTTATACAGTCTGATTTTGGAACTAAAGTCGTGCCTGAACATCAAGCCCGGACCCACTGCCGCCGCTTCGGATATTTTGTACGGGTAAATCATTTGATGGTCAATTTCAGCATTGGACTGATAAAAGTTGAAATGCTGGAACACACCCCAGACAAAGTGGTTTTTAGATTCTTTTTTGGAGATATTCCGGGAATACAGCTGTCCTAAAGCACTGAACCGATGTATTATAGGTTGATTGTTGAAAAAATTCCCGCTCATTTTCAACGTAAAAGCATCGTAAGGGTGATCATTGTCGTTGTCGAACGAATTGCCATAATAAAGCCCCAAATCATAACTCACCGTATTTACCACATCCTGCTTCTTTTTAAGATTGTCGGCCATAATGCGGTGACCGATGGTGGCATAAAATAAGGTAACGGGGCGGATGATAGAGTTATTACGACTGACTGCTGTTTTCTTCATTCTACCCGAGAAAAGGCGATTAAACCCATTGATGGGAGATATAACCGTGGAAAGAAACTCGCGGCAAAAGCGCTCAAAACCTACGGTGCGTTCATCAATCAATAAATCGGAAATACGGTAAGTAATTTCACCTAAACAAAGTCCACCTACGCTTGTAGCAAAAAAATCATTGATAGAAGGCGATTCATTTTCCATGCAGTATTCCCACATCAGGCTGCCTCCGGCCACATATGGCGCTGAACCCCAAAATGAAAGCCCATTGGACCGGGCCGAATTAAAATACAAGCCTCCGTGGTAAGGATGGGCGAACAAATTGGTGGTAAACATATCCTCGTCCCACACAAAACCAGTTTTCACATTATTGGAAATTGTTTTTATGTTTATCCGCGAAAAATCCGCATCGAGCACCAAACGATCGAAAGCCCAAACACCCATATTGGTACCGAACACAAAAGCTGCGCTCGCAAATTTGCGGGGCTTTATATGAAATAACGATGCTGTATCGGTGGTTGCCATAACCGAATCAGGAAGTAGTTTAATCTGGGCATTTGTAAAGAGGAAAAGTGTTAGAAACAAACACAAAAGATAGTATCTCGATATCATGAGAGTTTTAAAAAATAATTTATAGTATACCTAAGAAATGTGAAAAGTTACATATTTACCCCTAATTCTTAAAAACAACAAAAGAGATTATATAATTGTTTAACAATGATTGAATATAAATAACAAAAAAAGTACTGCCGGGCTTGCGTTGCCCCATAAGTGCTTATAACAATACCCCCGGCTAAACAACTGCTCCAAACCAAACGTAGAACAGCGGGATTTGTAATCATACACATCCTCAGTTTTTGCTCATTTTTAAATAAAACAAGCCCCGGCTTATAAGCAGACAGATATTAATAACCAGACTCTATTAATTTTATAACCCGGCCTATTAACTGAACACGACTCAGGTATACGTTGTAATTTATTTTATCTTCCGTATCGGTAGGTTTATGATAATCTGCGTGCAAGCCTGAGAAAAAGAATATGGATGGAATCTTTTTTTTGTGGAAAACATACTGATCAGCCCTGGTAAACATACCCGTATTATAGTCGTCGGTATCCAACGAAAAGTCGAACGAACAGGTTTGAACGCCTTCGGCCGCCATAGTCATTATTGTTTTAAAATCGGTTGAATTGCCCGTGCCAATACAATAAAGATACTTTTGCGAAGGACTATGCTCGTTATCAGCCCTTGCTATCATATCAATATTCAGGTTGCAAACAACTTTGGACGAATCGAAACCTGCATCAGCCACAAAAGCCTTAGCCCCTAACAGTCCGTTTTCTTCAGCTGAAGTAGCCAGAAAAACCAGATTGTAACGCAAATTTTTACACCCGGCAAACTCTTCGGCCAATTCCATCAAAGCCGCAGTTCCCGAAGCATTGTCATCGGCTCCGGGGTAATAAATGTCATCTTTTTTGCCTAAATGATCGTAATGTGCACTAATGATAATGGATTTATCGGTATTTCCGGGTATGAACCCGCAAATATTTGCAGTTTTCAGGGTATCGCAAAGCCTTTCAAATTTCACTTTCACAGGTACTGGTGGAATTTGAGATAGTTTTTTTTGTTGACTTGCTTTGTTTAAATCGTTTTTCGAAACCCTCATTAACTCCTGAATCCTGTCGTTAGATATCAACATTGAATTGGCTAAATGCACTGAGTCGATGCGAAACAACTTAAAGAAATTAATTTCATCTTTCATTTCAGATATGCGTTTGCGTAGAAATGTCTGCCTGTCACGCTCTTTCCTTGTTGTAAAGTCGGTTTCGTCGGTCGGATTTGCAAGTATTATACCGTAAGCACCAAGCTTACCCATGCTAATACTAAGTCGATCGTACGACCGCAATGACTTACAAAACAGGAATACAATTTTGTCTCTGACATCAATTTGTTTTAAATCCTCATCGGTACCCCAACCGCCAAACACAAGCTGCTTATCGGCTTCTGTGTTTTGAGCAGAATAACCTGCAAAAATAATATCCTCATAATTATCGAATCGCTGAGCGGCCGATTTCAAATAAACCTCGCCCCAATACGTCTGTTTCAGACAAAATGGCTGATAAAAGCTGCCTTTGTAGTAAGGCTGTAAGCCTATAGCTTTAAATTTGCCGGCAATAAATGCTGCTGCTTTTTGCTGTCCGATTGAACCGGTGGCTCTGCCTTCCAACGAGTCGGAAGTGAGTGTCAGTACGTAATGCTTCAAATCGGCTTTATCGATTTTAGTATCGGTGTGTGAACTCTGCTGTTCCTGTCCAAAACAAAAAGTCGCAAACAGAAGCATTGCGAATATCAATATTTTGGTTATCAAGCGCATATTACAGAATAACAATTGAAGCAGACTCATTTTAATGGGCAATTTAAGTAAATAAAACTTCAAATATAGACAAAACTTTTAACTCAACCAAGCATTCGCACCTCATTTCGCATGCTAAGTCTATTTCATATCTGCCTTGGTAAATTAAAAGCAAAGCTTACTGATAAACTGGTATGCTATACTTTTAATACAACATTAAAAATCAGCATAGTTAAAAGATTGAGAAAGATCAGTGATTATTTTTTTCAATACAAATCCGGATTCCTATTCTATTTCTGACGTCAATTTTTATCAAACTGTCTTTCTTTAGATGTCTTCGTAAGCTACTTATTACATTGTTCAACGATCTGTCTTTTAGTTTTGTATCTTCAATATGCCATACTTGTTCTACGATTTCGGAACGGGATATAAACACTCCCGGTTTTGCACAAAGAATAGCAAGTACAGATGACTCCAGATTATTCAGATTAATTGTATCACAGTCATATTTCAGACTTCTTTCCTGAGGAATAAAAGCATATTTATTCAGCGTAAAACCTGGGAGTAACTGAATTTCTTGCAAAAAACGTTCGATACGATTTTTAAGCTCTGCGATTTTATAAGGCTTACGCAGATAGTCGGTATTGGAAATACTAAATCCTTTATCAAAATCTTCATTTGCATCGCACGAAGTAGTAAAAATAATTGGAATTGTATACTGCGATCGAATTTTTTTCCCAATGGCAAAACCATCATCTTTTTCGTTGAGAATTACATCCAGCAAAACAACATCTGGTTTAAACTCTTTGATTGTATTCGTCACACCAATTCCGCTCAACAGATGCTTAGTTTCATATCCGAGCGAGTTTAAAACTCCTCCGGTTATCGTTCCCAAGTTCACATCATCTTCAATAATTAAGATTTTTTTCATAAACATTATAAACTATACGTTGGTAATAAAAAATCAACAAACAATGACACTTGTTACTAAGTTAATATTATTTAGCATTCTATTGTAGTTGCTGATAAAACAGACTAAGCTACAATTACTTACTACCTGTTATTTATTTTATAGGCAGGCAAATAATAAAAGTAGAGCCAACCCCCTCTTTACTCACAACTTCTATAGTTCCATGATGTTTGTTTACTATATTTTTCACATAATTGAGTCCTATACCATAACCATAAATCTTGTATTCGGTATGTACTTGTGTATATTTCTCAAATATGTATGGCAACTTATCCTCTGGTATTCCAAGCCCATTGTCACTCACCGAAAGAATCAGCCTATTTCCTTCGTCCCGTACCAAAAAAATTATATCCACGGTGCTGCCAGAGTACTTTATGGCATTGTCAGTAAGGTTGGCCAAACACTGTTTCAATAATTGTTCGTCGGCCTTTATTAATAGTTTATCTGTGAGTATCTGAATTGTAATGTTCACAACTTTCACAGACATATATTCAAAACGCGATTTCAGTTCCGTCAGTGTTTTTTCAATATTCACCTGCGAATAATTTAGCTTAAGTAAACCCTCTTCAGCCTTTGAGAGCGTTATAATCTGTGTGATTGTCTCATCCAGTTCAGTAGTTGCATCTACCGAATCGTTAATCAGGTGCTTCATCTGACTTGGGGTCAACTGCTCACCCATAGTGCTTATCGCATCTATACTCATTTCGAGACGGCTTACTGGTCTGCGTAGCTCATGAGCAATGGTACTAAGAAATTCAGTTTTGAAAGCAACTAATTGTTTTTGTTGAGCCAACACTTTCATCAGAAAACGGATAGCCAGCAAGCACAATATCGAAAACACAACGGAACTTATCAGAAGAATAACCATTCGCTGCATAATAAAGCCAAAAGGATTTTCTAAAACAAGTTGTAATCCGCGATTATCGATAATATCAATAATAAGTACGTTGGAGCGTATTTGAAATAAGCCAAACTCCGGCCAATTAGGTTTTGAATCCTCTAAAATAGAATTGTTAGTGGTGTTAATATAGTCTATCTTATAATTGCCGGATATATTTCGGTTTTGCAGTATAAGCCCGGTAATGCTATCCAGATCCGAAAGTTGAACAGGAATGTTTTTGCTAACGGTCATATTGATCGCCAGCTCCACCAGACTTATTTCATTCGCAGGAAGATCCGTTTTGTTTCTGAAATCATACTCTTCCATTGGTACCGAATCTCTAACAGCTACCCGTTTATAATCAACTATACTATCATTGATACGGTATTGTTTTGATCTTATTTCCAAATCTTTTTTAAAAACCTCCTCCAATATCGCATTCGATTCACGAATATAGCCTTTACGGGTTGTATTGATATAATCGTACACAAGAAAAAGCTGTGAAACGAAAATCATAATCAGGCAACCGGCAGCCAGAACAGCCATTTTCAGAGGTGAGGTTTTTGCTTTCATCTGTTTTTTATATCTACCCTTCATCTCTATTTGACGCGATAGATATCATAAAGGGAAAAATGAGTTATTAAAAACAATAAAAAATGGAATCAATTAATCAAAACTTGTGACCATTTTGGTCAAAACTTATGATACAAAGTTAATTAAAAATACCATATAATTGCAAAATTTTTAATTTTTTTAAATTTTACAGCTTATGAAACCACAAAAAAAAGATGTTGCGAATTTTCTGAAGCTTACAAAAAATGAAATGAAAAAAATTAACGGAGAAAAAAAATCAAGATTGTACTACAAGATGGAACGGTAATTTTTGTTGAGGTGTAAAACCTAAACTATCTTCAGATTATGCATCTACTTAATTATACTATGTATATAGCTGTATAAAGAAAAAGATTCTTTGTTGAAGTATAGTCTTTCTTAATTGGGTTACTATATGTAAACGAACCTTAGGTGCTGAGTAGTTACAAAGCACCCTGTATTTATATCAAATAATATTAAGAACAAAGCATAAAAAACTGTATATGAATATAATTGTTTATGTGGGAAATAAGTAAATAATTAGGGTTTTTAATATTTCATTGATAAGATTATTCTAAAATTATAGCTTTTCTTTTTTGCATTTTTTTAGCTCTATTTTTAACACATCAAAACCTCCTTCTAAAGTTTATCAAAACTGGTATGTAGTGAACTATTGTATTGATTTTCCATGACTGAATTAATTTTTTCTACTTATTGTAGGCGTCAAACTACAACAGGAATTTACTAATCTAAAATCAATACATTCGTAATGCTTAACAATTAAGATCTGTATTGACTGTTACTGTAGAAATAATCACTTTTCGTGATAAAAGTAATCACTTTTAATGACATAAATATTAAATAATTATTCACATATTTGCAGTGTTAAATATAGATTTATCTATTTTGAGTTCTGGTTTATTAAAATGCTACAATACTTTTTACTTCTGTAAAGTGTGAACAGATTTCTTTATACATTATCATGGTTTTGTTTGAACATAATTCCTTTTTATGGTCAGACAACTACAGTGTCGGGTAACATAAAAGATCAAAAGAAAGAAAATTTAGAAGGAATATCTGTTGTTTTACAAAGTGTAGACAGTACTATCATTGCTTATGCTTTTAGTGATGATGCCGGAAATTACAAACTATCTACCAATGATAAATCCGCTTATTTCATTTTGTCTGTTTCGGGTTTAAGCATAGCCAATCAAAATAAAAAGATTGAGAATAAAACTCAGATAGTGAATTTTATAGCTATGGATGAAGTTATACAGATTAAAGAAGTTATTGTTAAGTCTAAGAAAATTTACTATAAAAACGATACTTTGAATTATCTGGTTTCTTCGTTTAGTAACGAAAACGATCAGGTAATTGGCGATGTATTGAAGAAACTCCCTGGTATTGTAGTGGCTGAATCAGGACAAATCACCTATCAGGGCAAAGCCATCAATAAGTTTTATATCGAAAACATGGATATGCTGAATAACCGGTATGGAATAGCTACTCAAAACATTCCGGCCAATGATGTTGCTACCGTGCAGGTGCTCGAAAATCATCAGCCGATCAAACTATTGGATACTCTTCAAATCTCGGATCAGGCCGCTATCAACTTAAAATTAAAGGAAAAATCCAAAGGAGTACTGAGTATAATGCTTGGTTTAGGTCTCGGAGCTAAACCTTTATTGTGGGACAGTGATTTGACGGCCTTGTACTTCGGCAAAGGAATGCAAAACATAAGCACTTTCAAAACCAATAATTCCGGAAATGATTTATCGAAAGAATTACGTTCTTTCGATAGCTCTGTTGATCTGAATGTTGAAAAAATAATGTATGTCGAAGCGCCAACTCCACCCGACATTGATAAAAGCAGATATTATTTTAATAACAGCAATGCCGCCACCATCAATAATTTATTTAAGTTGAAAAGGGACAGGCTCATCAATTTCAATTTTATTTATTACAATGATTATGAAAAACGACACAGTAATACGGATACAAAATATAATCTTTCGGACACCAATATATTAACAATAAAAGAGGGACTTACATCATACTCAAATATCAACCGACTGGAAACTGAATTTTGTTACAATGAGAATAGTGATAAAAGATATTTAAACAATCTCTTAAAAATAGAGGGTTCGTGGGAACAGCAATCAGGCGAAGTTCAAACGGATTCGTTGATAAAGTTACAACTATACCGACCAGCCTTTAATGCTATAAATCGTTTTTATTTGATAAAAGTAAAAGATGACAAAGGGATTATTTTTAATTCGGATATAGGATTCAGAACAGCTCCGCAAAATATGACTGTTACTCCCGGTTTATATCCTGATTTTCTTCATCAAGGCAATGATTATAATATGCTTACTCAACAAGGCAGAATATATACTTTTAAAACAAATAATAAATTCACTTTCTTGTCGGCATTACGCATTGGGAGAATAAAAATAAATCCAACTACAGGCATTAATATTAATATCAATCATCTGAATTCTGAATTATTCCCTGGCAATGGCGATGGAGGCCTGCCTTTCGAAATTGCCGATAGTTTGAAAAACAATATAAATCGCCAACACTACAAGGCCTATGCAGGAACTGACATACATTATAGCATAGGGAAGCTGAAGATGAACGTTGAATTGCCATTGAGCTACAATTACTATAAACTAATCAATTATTTGCAGGCAGAGAATAATGAGGAATTGAGCAGAGTAAATTTGATGCCTTCATTTAAAATACAATATAAACTGTCATCGAGAGTGGCAATTGATGTTAATTCTGAAGTTTACAATAATATAAGCAATGTGTACGAAATGTATAGCGGTTATATATTGTCGGGTTACAATGTCTTGAATCATTATGACAACAGATTTAACGAAACCAAAGGGAATATCTCTTCTGTTGATTTTGTTTATAAAAACATCTTTAGTATGTTTTTCTTATCTATTGGTGCTCAGTACCAAAATCAGCACAATTCGGTCGTAATTTCGCAAAACTTTAATGGTACTTTACAAACACTTTCGTACATTGAAATGCCGAATACAAGCTCCAATACAACAATATCGGCGGATATAAGTAAAGCTTTCGACTGGAAAAAACTTTCTGTAAAAATAAATCCCGGTTACAGCATTTACGAAGCTCAACAATTCAGTCAGAACAATCTGCTCAATTATAAAAACAAACACATCAAACTGAAGGGCTCAGTAAGCATGTTACCACTCTCGTTCCTGTCGTTGTCCTACGAAGGAGAGTGGGGGCAAAATCAACTTTTACTGGCTGATAAAAGCTATACTCCAATCAGCTTTTTTAAGGAAAGATTCAATACGAATATCGCTCTATTCAAAAATTTAAAGTTAGGTGCTGAACTTGAGCATTATTATAACAATGCTGTAGATACAAACAGGAATTTGCTCTTTGCAGATGTAAATATGGGTTATAGCTGGAAACAGATTAATTTCTCGCTGGATTGGACAAATATATTGAATACCCGGAATTATGTAAAATCATATTACAACGGCATAAGTCAATATAATTATGTCTATTCAATTCGTCCGACAAATGTAATGCTTAAAGTGAAAATGAAAATAAAATAAACGGTTTCGAAACCTAATACTGCTGTAATGTTGCAGGCGGCAGGCAATAAAACTCGCGATTTTATTGGACATCAATGCTGCAATAAATTATTTATTAATTATTTAAATTCATTAGTGTCCACTAAAAAAAATTAATAGTCAGTTGATCTGACGGAAGTTCTTTGACATCATTTTTTTCTGCATCAAAAAACAGTTCGCCAATTGCT
>JAFNAV010000040.1 GCA_017860345.1 Bacteroidota bacterium
CAGAGAATTGTATCCGGGGCTATGGTGGTAGCGGCAGTACGTGGGCTGCTGCTGCACAGATATTGTATATGTTTACACGGTTATGTCCGCCCGACTGTACAGATACAGCGGGAATGGGTTGTGAACAAGTGTTACGAAATGTTAACGGGGGGGGGGGGTAAACCTTAAAATTTCCATAATTCTTTTTCTTTAAGCAAAGGGTTGCGCCCTTTGAGGTTAATACTAAAAAGTTGTTGTGTAAAAAACTACGGGTGCAAATATAGATAGCTTGTTACGAGCCACCAAAAAAAGTCAGGGTACATTTAGGTTAATACTAAAAAGTTGTTGCGTAAAAAACTACGGGTGCAAATATAGATAGCTTGTTACGAGCCACCAAAAAAAGTCAGGGTACATTTGGGGTACATAGCGGGGTGAAAGCTTAAATATTATCATAAAGATTCTTAAAACCTACTCAAATGAGGTTTTTGGGACACATAGTATTCACATAGATTTTTCTTTTACTTCTCTAAAACCGAGAACACATAGTTGTAAATGTTTGGAAACATTTACTTGGGGTGGGAGGGTTATTTTGGCCACATAGTGCCACATAGATTTTTCTTTTTCTTCTCTTAAACCGAGAACACATAGTTGTAAATGTTTGGAAACATTTACTTGGGTGGGAGGGTTTTTTTGGACACATAGTATAACATAGTTTTTCTTTTTCTTCTCTAAAACCGAGAACACATAGTTGTAAATGTTTTTCAAACATTTACTTGGGTGGGAGAGGTTTTTTGTGTCTTAGTGGCTTTGTGTTTAAAAAATATTGAATCATAGCGGCTTAGCGGCTTGGCGCCTTTGCGTGCAAAATAATTAAATTGATATTTAATGGGGTGTTTTTTTATAAATGATAAGTGATGAATGATAAATGATATAGCAGATGTTTCTCGCGTTGCGCTCTTATCCCCCCTTGAGGGGGTTAGGGGGCTTCTCTTTTAAGTTTTACTTCAGCAGCAACGAGCTGTCGCCATAGCTCAGGAAACGGAAGTTGTTGTGCAGGGCGTAGTCGTATATTTGCTTCCAGTGGCCGTTCACAAAAGCCGACACGAGCAGCAGTAAAGTGCTTTTGGGCTGGTGGAAATTGGTAATCATCCCATCAACTAACCTGAACTGATAGCCCGGGCGAATCATAATCTGCGTATCGGCGTGCAGCGTTGATAGCTGGTTGGCATCTAAGTAGTTTATAATATTTTGCAAAGCTACGGCAACGGGTATGTCGTTGTTGCTCTGATAAGGCGCCCATTGGGTTACACTGAGTTTTGATCTTTGTAATTCCTGTTCCGATGTTGTTGGACTGCCTAAGTTTACACCTATATAATATAAGCTTTCCAGGGTTCGTACCGAGGTGGTGCCCACGGCAATGATATTACCTGCTTTTTGTATCAGATGTTCGATGGTGGAACGATGCACTGAGATTACTTCGGTGTGCATCCGGTGTTCGGCAATATCCCGTGTTTTTACAGGCTGAAAAGTTCCGGCTCCTACGTGCAGCGTTACTTCGGCTATTTCAATGTGCTTGGGTTTCAGACTTTCAAATACAGCATCCGTAAAATGCAATCCGGCCGTAGGCGCGGCCACCGAACCTTTAATTTTTGAGTATACGGTTTGGTAAGTTGTAAGGTCGCTTTCCTCGGTTTTGCGATGCAGGTATGGCGGAATGGGCAGTTCACCTGCTTTTTCGAGCAGGTCGGCAAAGTGTACCCCGGTATCATCCCAACTGAAATGTACCGAATGGGTATTGCCTTCGGTGTTTATAAGCGTTGCTGAAAAGAGTACGGTTTTTCCGGCTACGGTTATTGGCTTTGTAAGCCTACCGTCTTTCCACTTTTTCAGATTGCCAACCATACATTTCCAGATACATCCGGTAGTGGCTCCGAGCGATTGAGCATAGTCGGCCGGACTAAGCGGCTCCAGACAAAAAACCTCGATGCGGGCTCCGGTGGCTTTCTGAAAAACTAACCGCGCCTGAATAACACGCGTATTGTTGTAAACCAACAGGGCATGATCAGGCAAAAAGCGGCTTATCTGGTCGAAAGTACTCTCGGTAATGTGCTGATCTTTGTATACCAGTAGTTTAGAGGCGTCGCGGCGCAATAAAGGATATTTGGCTATACGTTCGTCGGGTAGCGGATAATCAAATTCGTCGATATATATAGGTGTGTTCTCTGGTAGCTTACTCACTTTATTCGGAAATTGTTGTAATTTTGCGCAAAAATAGTAAAAAAATACGGTAGTTGAGGACTTTAATCCGGTTATGGTTCGGATTGAATTTTTTAATATCAGGCCATCTGCCTGATTTGCCGGCTACCCGCTTAAAAAATACAACGATGATAAAACCAGGTGATACCGTCCGTTTTCTGAATGCTGTGGGCGGCGGCAAAGTTACCCGTATCGACAGCAAATCGGGTCTAGTATATGTAGAAGATGCTGATGGATTCGAAATTCCTACCATGGAGAAAGATTGTGTGGTGATTGGTGAAGTGAATGAGAAAACGAATTTTATAAAGAAAGATTTCTCGTCAAAACCTGCATCGCCGGATACTGCATCGACCAATAAATCAGTATCAACAGCCAACAGTGCAGTTTCGGCTTCGATAGGAGCCGGACAGGCGGTAAAGTCGGAGCTCGTGGTAGAAATACCCGGGGGTGATGAGCTTAAAGCGGTATTGGCATTTTTCCCCTTGGATATTAAACAGCTACAGACCACGGCATACGATTGCTATCTGGTAAACGACAGTAATTATTTTCTGTATTATAATATTGTAAACGGAGAAAATAATCAGTTGAAATCGGTGGCCAATGGCATTATCGAGCCCAATACGCAGGAAGAGCTTTGCTCGGTTACCAAAGAGCAACTCAACGAATGGGAATATCTGAGGGTGCAGTTAATCCCGTTTAAGCAAAATAAGAGTTATCAGCCGCAGGATGTGGTGGACGTTTCGATAAGGATGAATACGGTGAAATTCTACAAACTACACAGTTTTACCGACAACGATTATTTTGACGAGCCGGCTATGATTGTGGACTTAATGCGCGAATTGCAACATGATAAACCGGCGCAGATTTCGCCCGTGGAAATTAAAGAGGCCATGTTTGCTAAGGAGCAACCACAATCAAAGGTTGTGCTGAAAAAAAAGGCCGGGTTTCAGAAACCGGGAATCATTGAAGTGGATTTGCATATACA
This sequence comes from Bacteroidota bacterium, assembly GCA_017860345.1. Taxonomy (GTDB): domain Bacteria; phylum Bacteroidota; class Bacteroidia; order Bacteroidales; family Paludibacteraceae; genus Paludibacter. The sequence goes on from JAFNAV010000040.1 coordinate 3,221, forward strand.
TGAGCTGATTGATACTACGGCCGGTTTACTTAACAGCGATATGCTACAGTTGCAAATGGAGAAATTTCATGCCGTACTGGATGAACATAAAAATAACAAGGGGCAAAAAATTGTATTTATCCACGGCAAAGGCGAGGGTGTATTGCGTAAAGAAATTGAGAAGCAGCTCAAAACCCGGTATAAGAGCTATTATTTTCAGGATGCCTCTTTCCGGGAATATGGTTTCGGCGCTACAATGGTGACAATAAAATAAGAAAAATAATTTGGTCGTAAGACTTATGTCTTAAGTCTTAAGTCAAAAGTCAAAAGTCTTAAGAGTGCAACGCGATGGGCATCTGGTATATCATTTATCATTTATAAATAACACCCCGTTAAATCTCAATTTAATTATATTTTGCACGCGAAGGCGCTAAGCCGCTATGATTCAATATTTTTTAAACACAAAGCCACAAAGACACGAAAAAACACACCCCACAAACTCCAGCGCTGCTCTCTTAAGTCTCCGCCGCGGCGGAGGGATTTAGGGGGGCTTAAGAATCTATGTGGCACTATGTGGCCAAAGCATCTACCCGGCATCACAAAGCCTCCTATTTGGAGGAGTTTATCGCTTTCTCAGCTTTCACTTTGTTTACATAGGCTTTGTATAGTTGTCGCCAGTTGCGTCCATTATCGTTCAGGTATTTCTCGCAATTGTTTTTATAGACTTCAAAAATGGCCGAAATGGCTTTCATGCTTTTATAATCCACCGCCTGCTCGCGGGCTGCTTTCAGCTGACCGAGAATATATGCCTCTTCTTTTTCGGTGAGGTCGGGCACGATGGATTTATAGCCTTTCATCGTAAAAGCTACTTTACCAATGGTGTAAAAATCAAGAATCTTTTCCACCTGCTCTTCATCCAGATTTTTTCGCAGTCCGTCCATAAGCGCTTTATGTACAGATGCTGGCTTGGCCGAGTTGGCTATCACTTCGCGGTCGAGCTGGCTGAGCGGTTTTCCCGTAAGCGGGTTAATACCTTCGGGAATGGTGGTGTACGGGTGCTCATTGTGCCAGTCGCGCACGGCTTTAATATGTTTCAGGATAATGGCTTTTACTTGTGCTGCTTTTTCCTGATTGCTTATTTTTAATGAGTCGGTCCAGGACTGAGCCCGCTTTTCGGCATCAATATCCGAGTTGGCTTTGGAGTCGGCTTTCCGGTTAAAGTACTTTTCTACCTGCTTGAAATCGCGAATGGCGTTGGCAGGCATTTTTTCGCCTTTCGCGCCAAAGCTATGCATGGCCACTTCAGGTTCGATGGTGACTTTAGATTCGTCAAGCATTTTATGGTCGAGAGCAAAACCTGCGATAAAAAAATCGTACACAGCCCGGCGTTTGTTGATGCCAAAATCGTGGCCTTCGTTGGGCAGATGCACATTAGACACCTGATTACGGGCATGGTAGAATCCGAAAATTCTTTGTAAATAAGGATATTCCAGTTCGGGAACCGAGGCCGTCCAGTCTTTACCATCCGAAATTACCGATACCGGTTTGGGCGCAAATGTGGCCATCAACTCAGCATTGTTGGTTCCTCCGCAGGCAAGCGATACCGGCATTCCGCTTTCGCAAGGGCAGCCGCCGTCGAAGTGCGATGCCAGACTTACCGTTGGGCAGGCTGCCGTCAGGCGGTTATCGAGTACCGAGAGCATCACTACCTGTGATCCTCCGCCCGACCCTCCGTTGGCACCAACTCTTGCAGGGTCAATGTCTTTACGGGTTAGCATGTAGTCGAGCAGGCTTATTCCGTTTACAAGCTGGATAATATGTGCTGCCGATGTACGGTGTGCCGATGCTGTAACCTGCAATTCCGACTCGCCCCAACCAAACAAATCGTAGCTGACACAGGCAGCTCCCATACGTGCCAGTGTGGCAAAGCGGGTTTGCTCGTCGCTGTTATAACGTCCACCTCCCCAGTGCCCGTTCGGACAAAGGATAAGTGCATGTTTACCCTTGCTAAGCGGCGTGTATATCGACCCGCAAACGTACAATCCCGGTAAAGTTTCCAGTGCAAAGTTCTGCACCGTATAACCATCATATTTTCTTATTTTCGATAAAATGGGTTTACTGCCGGTTCTTTGTTTAAGTATCGGGTCTATCTGTAGTTTTTCACGTACTTCTTTTTTCAGGCAGGCTTTTCTGTTTTCCCACGAGGCCGAATCGGGGTACAGGCTGTTGAGATAAGTGAGCATTTTCTTACCATCGTCGGGGGTGCGGCGCGGATATTCGTAAGCTTTGATTTTGTAGGTTTTATCGTCCTGTTTCGCATATTTATAGTCGAATAACGACAATACGTTGGTGAGCGACTCCTCTACGGAATAGGGGCGGATGCGGAAATCGGCAAAAGGTACTACTTTGCCGGTGGTGTCGGCATCGTATTTCAAACGAACATCGAAACGCAAACTGATTTCCTGAAGTACGCGGCTAAGCGGTTTGGCAAAGTTGGTTTCGTAGGACTGTGCCGAAACGATACCCGTAGTACTCAGCAATATGCCGAGAATCAGAAAATTGTTTTTGAATATCTTTTTTAAAAGCATGATATACTGTTTTTTTATAATTTTACATTAACGATAGAGTTCAGTCATCGAGAAGCTACCAAAGGTTTGGTTTTCATCCTCATGGCTATCCTGCCTTGCAGGCAATAATCATTTATTTACTTATTATTACCAATTGTTAACTCCGTGGTTTGTCAAATCACGTCTGTTATTTTTCTAATCTCAGTTCTTCGCCATTTACAATTACATCTTTCAGCTGAATTCTTTCACAGTTGATAAATTCGCTTTTTTCACTGCCTTTGATGTTGATGTTGTTCAAGGTTACATCGGTAATGGGTGCTTCTTCAAGTCCACGGATGTAGACAGGTGTTTTTACATCTACCCCGGTAAGGTTGCTGATATGAATATTCCGGAATACAGGGGTTCTTTCGCTTACGGGTTCTTCGGGCATCTTGCTGTATTTCAGATCCAGAATAATGGCCTCGCGCTGAATATTGCGCATTACAATATTGCTTACGCGGATGTTCTCAACCACACCGCCACGTCCGCGGGTCGACTTCAGGCGTATACCACGGTCGGTGCCATCAAATACGCAATTGGTGATTACCACGTTTCGTACGCTTCCGCTCATTTCGCTACCTATTACCACGCCTCCGTGGCCGGCCAGCATGGTGCAGTTGGTTATGGTGATGTTTTCGCACGGAGCGTTGAGCTTGCGCCCCTGAAGGTCGCGTCCGCTTTTGATGGTGATGCAGTCGTCGCCTACCGAAATATGGCTGTCGGAGATATGTACATTGGTACACGATTCAGGATTAATGCCATCGGTGTTGGGCGAGTCAATATTGTGTATGGTAATGCCTTTGATGGTTACATTGTCGCAAAACTCGGGATTTACGGTCCAGAAAGGAGAATTGATAATTTTCACACCTTCGATACGTACTCTTTTGCAACGAACAGGCTGTATAAACGGCGGGCGAAAAAAGCGGCGTTGCAAAGTGTTGATATAGTCCTCGTTGGTGTCGGCATATATGGCTTTTACGTCGTTTTCTTTGTCCCACATGGGTTGATATTTGTTGAGGTCTTTTACCCCGTTACTGGCTAAGTCAACATAAATTCTGAAAAATTCGTCCCACCATTTTTTACCCTGTCCGTCCAGCGTACCTTCTCCTTTAATGGTGATGTTTTCGGCATCCACGGCATAGATAAGCGGGGCGAAGCTTTTCATCATCACGCCCTCGTGACGCATTTCCACAAAAGGCAGATAGTCATCAAAATTATCTGAGAAAAGGAGCGTAGCGCCGGCTTCGAGTTCCAGTGTAATATTACTTTTCATTCTGATGGAGCCTGTCAGGTATTTTCCGGCAGGGAAATACAACGTGCCACCGCCCTGAGCATTCAGTTTGGCTATGGTTTTATTGATTAATCCGGTATTGATTTTTTTACCCGAAGCATCGGCACCGGCTTTGCGCATATCGATAGTTGCTGCCTGCATGGTGAGTATGCCGAGGTGGATTATAGCCCATAAAATGAGAGAAATTCGTTTCATATTAAACATTATTTTGAATAAAGATTTTTAATGATAATGAAACTTGCCTACTTGTCGGTCTGTTTCATTCGGGTTTTATAGTTGTCACGTTTTAAGGTAAATACCCGCTAATCTATGCCTGTTTTATTGTGAAAAATCATTGTTCCGGTAACAAAGATACTATATAACGCACAAAATGTTCTACCTGCTATATGGTTCAGTTAGTTTATCCCCACAGAAAAGTTATATTTTCCACTTTTTACGGTATGTGGACTGCTGCTGTCCGGAAGATAAACTTCGGCAGTGCAATTGGCCGGAACCGATATATCCAGAATAAAGGTTTTATTTCCTGCTTTTTCGGGATTATTGCCCGGTTCTATTCTCCAGGCAACGCTTATTTTTCCGTAAAGCGTTTCTGTACTTGCATTTACATGTTGGAGGTCGCCCGCCACCCGGGGCTTAATAACAAAATGCTGCATACCCGGCGCATCGGCACGGGGCTGTATACCGGCTAATGTTCCGAAAAACCATTCGTCGATTTGTCCCAGCATAAAGTGATTCCACGAGGCTCCCTGCCGCGGATCCCACTGCTCGGTAAGTGTGGTGGCGCCAAACTTCAGCTGAAACCCATAGCCCGGCGCATCGTAATGGTTGTGCATCAGGTACATCAAATCATTCAGGTCGTTGGTTGCTAATGTCTGAAACAGGTAGCGGTTGCCAATATCGCCGGTGGTGAGGCGGTTGCCCTGAGCCTGAATATTGCTGATTAAATTATTGAGCACAGCCTGTCGGTTTTCCGGCTCTACAATATCCATATATACGGCCATGGCGTTGGCTGTTTGGCTGCCGGTGGCGTATTGTTTGGTTTGGCTGTCAAAAAACTTTGTATTCAGCGTGTTGCGCACTTCGTTGGCCAGCATAGAATAATGCTTGGCATCATAGCTATTTCCCACCATTAAAGCCGATTTTACCAGATATTTCAAAGCATAAAAATAATAAGCCGTGGCTACAAAGGGTACAGGAGTATTGCGCGAAAATCCGGCGCGGAAGTTCCCGTAGTCGTACCAGTCGCCCAGTCCGAACGAAAGCACATGCCTGTCGGCCTGCGTAGTCATATAATCTACCCAGCGGCGCATCGACTGGTAATTATCGGTAATTATGGTTGAGTCGCCATAAAATTCGTAATACATCCAGGGCATTATCAGGATGGAACTTCCCCATTCGGGCGACACGCCAAAGTAGTCGGGTTTGCCGTTTTTATCGCCAAAAATATTGTACATAGGCGAAATAGACGATACCGCACCATCAGGATATTGCCCGTCCACCAGGTCGCGCATCACTTTTGGCAGCAGCGACGCCAGATTATAATTATACATCAACACCGGCCCGTTCAGGTGCAGTTGCTCTACCCAGCCCAGCTTCTCGCGATGCGGACAATCGGTAAATACGGCCTGCATATTACTCTCAATGGCTTTTTCGATAAGCACATGGGCTTTGTTGAAAATGTCGTTGGAACATTCAAACGAAGAAACCTGCTGTGATGAGTTGTACACAAAACACGATTTTAAGTCCTTCAGCACAGGCAGTCGGTGCGGGTTTTTATCGCCTTTGAGCACAGCGCCTTCTACCTGAATATATTTAAAACCATAGTACGAAAAGCGCGGATGCCATGTTTCGTCGCCATTGCCCCTGAGCGTGTAGGTATACAGGTGGGGGCGTCCGGTTTGGCGTTGGTCGGCGGCACCTTCGGGCGTTACCGACTCCGAAACTATCAGTGTAATTCTATCGCCTTTTTTGCCATTGACGGTTATTTGCGGGAAGCCTGCCACATTCTGGTGCATGTCAAAAACGATGGCCGTGGCATCCACCTTTCGTTTGGTACGCCGGGTGGCGCTGTCGCACTCGGTTTCCGACAATCGCTTCAAGCTTCGGTAACCGATGTATTCCATAATTTTTATGGGATTTCCCTGCTGCGGTTCCGGTTTGCCTTTGGGCGCATCCTGAATTACTACGGCTTTCCAGTGAGCATCATTAAAAGCAGGTTTATCCCAGCCGGTTTGTTCTTTGCGCGCATCGTAGTCCTCGCCACCGTAAATATCATTGAAAGTAACCGGACTGAAATCGTATTTCCAGCTACTGTCCGAAACTATCTCCTGAGTGCTGTTGTCGGCATAGCGCACAATGGTTTTGAAAAACAGCGTAGGCGCGCCAAACGAAACCCGGAGTTTGGAATAGCGTCCTCCCTGCGTATTGAAAAATCCATTGCCCAGCAAAACACCAAATGCGTTTTCGCCTTTTTTCAGATACGGAGTAATATCGAAAGTGTTGTAATAAACGGTTTTGTCATAATCGCTCCAGAAAGGGGCAAATTCACCGTCGCCCACTTTTTTCCCGTTGATGGTTAGCTCATAATGGCCTAAGCCACAGATGTAAGTGATGGCCTCCTGTACCGGCTTGTTGGCTATAAAAGATTTGCGCAGACATATGCTTTTGCGCGAAACAGAGTCAACGTTTTGCCAAACAGCTTTGTAGGCCGGCGAACCCATTTCGAGGTACGAAAAACGCTTGCCGGCAGGTATCCGGGCCGAGTCGGCACGTATGGCGCCAATCCAGAGTGGCCGGTGGCTTGCATCGCTCCGGCTATCTGTAGTATTGCCTAAAGCCGGTTTGTTTTCCTGTAAAAGGGAACCAAAACCTGATGAGCTTAATGTAGGAGCTATCCGGAAAGACGACCATTGGCTCCAGCCCGAAAGTATTCCGTTTTGATCCCAAATACGGACGCGCCACAGGTATTTCTGCCCGGGGGTTAAGGCTGCGCCACGGTATTTTACAAGCTGACTTTTATCCGAAATCACCTGACCGCTGTTCCAGTTGTAACTATCGCCTTTTATTTCCAGTTCGTAAGCCGACTGACTGAAGCCATTTGCCTCAGACTCAATATGCCATCCAAAGCGAGGCTGTAACGTATTTATGGCTAATGGGTTATGCTGAAACTCGCAGCTAAGCTTGGTAAGTTCCGTAGAAAATACAAAAAGCGGGAAAGCCAATAAAATAAACAGACTTAAAGCAGAACGGTATGTTTTAAGTTGGATATTCATGATAGATGATATGGACTAAATTGAAAAAACTAACGAAAATGATTTACCCTATAGACGAAAACCCCCGAAAATTGTACCATTGACAAATAAACGAAGCTAAAGTTGGGTGAGTTTTTTGGAGGACATATCACATTGCGTATGACTTTAAGAATTTACTTAAATAATGCTTGGAGACGATAATTGACACTGTAAATGACACTGTGTTTAATTTAATTAGGCTGAAAGAAATGAAAGGCTTAATAATGTACTGAAGATGAACTGTTTTAAACTATTGTAAGGCTTTGCCGAAATAAATTTCCGGGAAATTGTTATTTTTAAATAAAGAACATATATCTTTACACACCAAAAGTTATAAAACAGCCAACCATACAATCCCCAAAAATGACAAACGAGCATACGGCCGTTAAGACCACGTATTTTAGTATAGCTGGCAATGTAGCGTTGGCAACTATTAAAGGACTTGCCGGTTTTTTTGGTAATTCTTATGCGCTAATTGCAGATGCCATAGAGTCAACTGCTGATATATTTTCATCAACTCTTGTTTTATTCGGTCTGAAATACGCAAATCGCCCTGCCGACAAAAACCATCCTTACGGACATGGGCGAATAGAGCCGCTGATAACATTTATTGTAGTAGGTTTTTTAATCACATCAGCTACAATCATAGCCTACGAAAGCATCCAAAACATTGGTACCTCCCATGAACTGCCCGAATACTGGACATTATTTGTTTTAGGGACAATAATTATCTGGAAAGAAATTTCTTTTCAGATTGTTTTCAAGAAAAGCAAAGAAACAAAAAGCTCTTCGTTAAAAGCAGATGCCTGGCATCATCGTAGCGATGCCATTACTTCTGTAGGGGCATTTATTGGTATTTCCATTGCCCTGATTTTTGGGAAGGGATATGAAACCGCTGATGATTGGGCTGCCTTGTTTGCGTCAGGTTTTATTCTTTATAATAGTTATAAAATTTTCAGACCGGCATTAGGCGAAATAATGGACGAGTATACCTACGATGATTTGGTTCAGGAAATCAGAACTATCTCGGTTGCTGTAGATGGAGTTTTGGACACTGAAAAGTGTTTAGTACGCAAGGCCGGTTTGAAATACCATGTTGATCTTCACGCTAAGGTAAACAGCAACTTAACTGTAAAGCAGGGTCACGATATAGCACATAAGCTCAAAAGTGAATTGATGTTTAAATTGCCGGAGCTGGCGAGTGTTCTGATTCATATTGAACCAAACGATTAAAACAGTAAAATAATTGTGATATGAGAGTAGCATTGGTTTTTATAAGTTTGTTTTGCGTAAACATAATTATGTGTGCGCAGGATAGTTTAAGTACAGGCTCTGTAAAGGCCGACAGCATTGTAGCATTGCCTGCACCAGCAGATAGCAGTGTTGTTGCAGATAGTTTGCCTCTGCTGCCTGAGCATTATTTGTTCACTCAACGCTTGTTATGGAGTGAGAATGGGCTAATGAGAAACTTTAAAAAGTTTGAACTTTCAAGAGAATCAAGAGACATAGAGATGAATATTCGCTCAATAGCCATAGCTGCTCATCAATACCTCGGATATGCAACATTGCTAGGGATGGTTGGTACCGGAATTGCCGGTCAGCAGCTATACAAAGGTAGTACCAGTAACAAAGACTTACATGAAGGGCTTGCCGGATTTACTAACATATGCTACTATTCAACAGCCGTTTTAGCTCTGTTTCAGCCACCTCCAATGCACAATCGGGCTTCAGGATTTACAAAACTCAGGATTCACCGGACTTTATCCATTATTCATTTGTCAAGTATGATAGCTACTAATGTATTAAGTGGATTACAAGAAGACAATTCCAAGCTCAAGCCATATCACAAAGCTGCTGCAATTACGGCATTCAGTTCGTTGTTTTTGGCTACAGTAGTAATTAAATTATAAATTTCACAACACATGGAACAGTTCTTATGGGATTTTGCAGTATATATTAGTCTGCTCGGCTTTGTTTTGCTTATTATAGCGTTGCTAACAGGATTAAGGATTATCAAAATCAAGCAAAAATTCAAAATTCACAGAAAAGTAGCCATTGCAGCTTTTATTGCAGTGATTATACACGCAATAATTATGATTTATTTTTACTTTTTTACATAACATATTTGCATGCTCCAACGTTATTTAAATGCAGATATTGAAAGAATTTTTTATTACATATTGTAAAAAATAATAAACATGAAAAAACTATTTTTTGTAACAGCCGCCATTCTTTTATCAGTGCTTATGGCCAATGCAGATCCTGCGAAAAAAGTGAATTTAACTTATCAGAACGGCAAACTTAAAATCGAAGCCATCCACCGTGTCAAAGATGTAAAAACGCATTATATCGACAAGATTGTAGTTAAAGTTGATGGCAAAGATGTAAAAACGCTGGCTTTAAAGTCACAGAGTTCTAATGATGCTGAAACTCTTGAATTGGTTATTCCCGAAATAAAAAAGGGCAGCAAAATTGAAGTAACGACCCGTTGCAATGAATTTGGTAGCAAAACAGGTAAGTTAACGGTAGAATAATTCAATTTTAGACACTGGTCTTAAGTATTAAAGCGCCAATTTAATTTTCCACCCATCACACTCCGGTAAATCCGCGATTGTCTTCTCTTATCCCCACTCTCACCAGTGGGGTTTTTTATTTCCTTAAAATATTTGCAAAAATATAACAACTAAAACAAAAAAGACATATATTTGCAAATGAGTTAAATAATCAATACTGACAGAAATAATTTGCGATATGGAAACTGCTGGGAATGCGAATGAGATTAACGCGGTCTGTTTAAAGTTAGACAGCCTTTTTGACTTAAGGCTAACGGCACAAATTAATGGTACCGGATTACACTTTGAGAAGTTATTACATGCAACGGATCTGATATCAGGGAGTCATTATTACGTTTTGCAAATCAGTTCCGAAATCATATTGTTCAGCAAAACAGCGGAACTGTATGGAGGACTGATTCGGGTTATTGAGAAAGAGCTCAATAAAATAAGAGACGAGATAAATAACTGCCAATCTAAGCTGGCAACCGATGTGGAGTCGGATAAAGCGCGTATCCATTCGCAACTGGCCGAGCTGGGGCATAGAGAAGACAAGCTATATAAAATAATAGGGCAGATAGAGGAATACCCCGGAGTAAAATAAAAACGGCGTGAGCAGAATTGCTTAATGTTATCTGCGATTGGCAAGGTGAATGTGACTGCGCGTAACAGGGTGTGATTTTTTGTGTGCTTCCTGCCCGGCCATTCGGTTGTGTAAAGAAGTGCTGGGTAGCTAAAATTTTTGATTTATTGAGGTAGAAAAAAGTCATTTCATGAGTAGCAATACAATAGATACAAAGAACAAACTCGATGCCGGCTTAAGCTTCAAAGTTTCGCTTTTCAGGGAGGTGATTAAGAAAACAAAGCCTCATAAACACGACCAGTATTTTGAGTTGATTTTTCTTTCGCAGGGTGAAGGGTTTCACTGTATTGAGTCGGACAAAATGATGATTACAACTCCCGATTTCTATTTTCTGAAACCGGGTCAGCTGCATTACTGGCAATTCACCTCTATTCCCAAAGGATTCGTTATTTTGTTCAACAACAGTGAGTTTGATCCTGTAGATGAACATTTGCTTTTGGATTTAATCCGAAAACTGAATGATACAACCCGGTTAAGGATACCCGATGAGCAATATCCTGCTCTATTGTTGGAAGAAATTTATAAGGAGTTTCGGCTCAACAGGCAATACTCGAAGGAAATTATTCACGGATTGCTCAAAGCTCTTTTCGGAAAATTGCTACAAATTAGTGACGATAACACCAATATTCAGACTCAACCGCAATCTGTTTTTGAGCGATTTATGGAGTTGCTTATAAAAGAGTGCCCCCGGTTGCATAAAGTAAATGAATTTGCTGATTTACTGAACACTACACCTCAGAATTTGAATATTGTTTGTAAGAGCAAAACCGGTAAAACGGCAAGTCAAATAATTACAAGCCAGTTACTGCTCGAAGCTAAGCGCTATATTCTCCATACCGATAATACGGTAAACGAGATAGCCGATATTTTATCGTTTTCGGACAGCTCCAATTTTGTGAAGTTTTTCAAAAAACACGAAAACCTGACACCCATACAATTCAGAGACCAACATTTTCAATAATACCATTTTACCATACATTTATACCACTGCTCCAGTGTCAGTTTAATCTATTTTTGTTCAATATAATTTAAAAATAGATTTGTATGGAAATAGTCATTATTTGTTTAGCTGTTTTTTTTACAGCTATCTTAACTTTTTTCTCGGGTTTTGGACTGGGAACTATTCTGGCTCCCGTTTTTGCCATATTTTTTCCCATTGATATTGCCATTGCATTAACAGGCGTTGTGCATTTCTCCAATAATATTTTTAAAATAGCGTTGGTTGGAAAAAACACCGATAAAGCTGTCTTGTTACGTTTTGGAATCCCGGCCATTCTTGCTTCATTCGCAGGAGCCTGGCTGCTGCTGAAAATTACTGTTTTGTCTACACTCTTCCAATATGAGCTTTGGGGAAAAGTTTTTGAGGTAAGCCCGGTGAAACTTATTATTGCCTTGCTGCTGATAGTTTTTTCAATTCTTGAAATCTTACCTTCATTTCAGAAAGTACAGTTTGGCAAAAACAACTTAGTGTTAGGCGGTATTCTTAGTGGATTTTTTGGCGGACTATCGGGCATTCAGGGCGCAATTCGTAGTGCATTCTTAATCAAAAGCGGACTTTCCAAAGAAGCATATATTGCCACAGGGGTAGTTATTGCCTCATTGGTTGACTTTACCAGATTGTCGGTTTATGCGTCACGTTTCGCGTCGGCAAATCTGCACGAGAACCTCACGCTTTTAATTTCGGCAACACTTGCAGCCATTGCCGGGGCGTATTTCGGCAAAAAATTATTAAAAAAAGTAACCTTACGAAGCATACAGCTTATGGTAGCCATAATGCTTATCTTCATTTCCATTGCTTTAGGCTCGGGACTAATATAATTCAACACATTACTGCGAATGATTAACTGCGAAAACACATAATGTGCTCGTATATTGTTGTTTATACTGTGGAGATTATACTGCTTTCAAATATTGGTTATTGAAGAATTAAACATAACGCTGATTTGCACTGTTGTAACAGATAAACACAGCCAATAAAAAACAATGTTTACAGTAGAGCAGATTGAGAAAGCTCACGAAAAAGTAAAATCGGGAGCCGATTTTCCAAAGTATATTCAGGAAATCAAACTAATGGGAGTAATAGCATTTGAAACGTGGGTAACCGACAGCCATACCGTATATTTCGGCGAAAATGATTTTCAAACCCACTCATTGCCGCAATATGAGAACCTGACAATAGCAGATGATACCGACGGTGAGAAATTTGTTCGGTACCTGAAAAGCCACCAGCAGGGCGAAACCGATTATTTTACATTTTGCCGGCACTGCGCTGTAACTGGCATAGAAAAATGGTTTGTATCGCTCCACGCAATGACTTGTACCTATTACGACAAAGCCGGAAATGAAATTCTGGTAGAGTCTATTCCGCAATAATTTGCTCGCCAACTTGCGGCAGTGGTTTAATCAATGCTTGTTCAGCCCCGGTGATTTCGTGTTCTGAAGTGTTTTCTTTCTGAAAGCTCTGATAATGAGTGATGATTCTTACGCACAACGTAATCATATAGTACAAGTTCTGCTTTTTGCAACGAACTTACAGCCGGATTCATGTTGTATAAAATTTTATGGATTAATAATCAAGGCATAGCGGCATGTTTACGCACGTTTGCGAGACGTTCGGAAAAGGATTTGTTTTGCCTTGCTGTCTGCATGTTGTAATCGGCTTGCATACGGATAAAAATACCGCCATCAATACCCAATGCGGCTTCAAAGAGCAAAGCGTATTCGGTTGTTACCGGACGTTTTGAATTCAATACTTCGTTTAATACAGAATAAGCCACGCCCATTTGCGCAGCAAGGCGACGTTGCGATATACCGCGAAATTCAATTTCTTCTTTCAGTATTTCGCCCGGATGCGTTGGTTCATACGGGGTGATGTTGTTTGCTATCATGCGGGGGTCAACCCCTTTTAAAGTAATCATAATGCTTTTACTTATAATGGTTTGACAATTCGAGAATATTACATACCGAAACAATAGGTTCAGCCCCATTGTCGGTTACCGTAAACTCAATACGGTATTGATTGTTTACCCTGATGGAAGAAATACCCGCTTTGTCGCCTTTCAATACTTCGTAATTCAATGAATTGATAGCAAACAAGTCTTCTATTCTTTCCGCACTTTCAAGGGTTTTAATACGTTCCCTGTATCTTTTCGCAATATCCGGTTGAAATCGGTGTTTCTTATCCGTTGTTTTGCCCTTTTCGTACAAATCACGCAAGTATTCTTTTTCAAAAGATACAATCATACCGTTTCATTTATTGGAGACAAATATAACACTAATTTTTGAGTGTTCGCAAAAAATAGAATATTTTTATTGGACTTTTGTTGATGTGGTACTTTGAGAGTATGTCATAGGTTAGGTGTTGGGTTGCTTTACTTGCTATGCAATTGCATTACAAATGCACAAAAAATCGTGTACATTTCCGTGTATATGTTTTTAAGTAGCTGATATTCTATACTATTTATAGAACCGTAAGTACAAAGACCCTTTTTTTAGACATATTGTCATGATTCGTAACCGTGCAATGAGTTTCGTTGTATTGGCTGGCGAATTTTTTATGGCTCAATTTAGAACTTAAACGGTCAACAAAAGTGCTACAAAGACCGTCAACAATGGCAATGTGAATGAATTTGGGTTCTGTTTACTGCTTCAAACGGGGCGCACCCTTACATTGTCCATTTATGATGACTTGGGAACTGAATTGGGGACAACAAGTGTGCCGGTGTCATTTTATCGAAATAAACGCACTATCGTTGAGGGTAATTTGTTGGATGTGATAAACCAAAAATCTTTTTGTCGTTACGGTTTCCGATGAATGGGATAGTGATCTGGTTGTGCCAATACAATAATTTCCCATTCTATTTTTATTCAGTACACTATTAGCACACACTTATAAAAGAATAAAGCCCCAAAATCAATTGATTAAGAGGCTTTAAAGTACCCAGAGCCGGGATCGAACCGGCATGGAAGTGAATCCACTGGTGTTTGAGACCAGCGCGTCTACCAATTCCGCCATCTGGGCGTAAGCGGGTACAAAAGTAAACTTTTTTTCGGAACTTGCAAAAAATAACTTCAAATATTATTTCTAATTGCTTGTTGTGTGTAAAAAAAAGTTTTTGTGCCTGCCTCCGGCTGTTGTTATGCGTTGTGTTGAGTAGTGGCGTGGGGTGTACCGCACCACTGTTTTATGCTTTTCGCGCCGTAACGTAGTCGTTGCGTTTACCGCTGAATATGTCATAGCGGTTGTAGTAACATTCCAGCTTCCCGTTGAGCAGTTTTACCCGTGCGGCAGGCTTTAGCCCTATTTTATCTAAGCATTCTATATGTGAGCTAATCAGCCAGCATGAGCTTCCGGGAAATTTATGCTTCATCACCGACCCCAGAGTGGCATAAAGCCCGAAAATGTCGTCGGAAGTAATACGCTCGCCATAAGGTGGGTTGGTTACCATCAGGCAGCCGGCCGAGGGGGCTTCCAGTTCGGAAATCGGTTTCACATCTAAGCGGATGTATTTTTGCAAACCGGCACTTTTCACGTTTTGTTCGCTTATTTTGATAGCCCGCGATGAAATATCCGAACCATAAATCAGATGTTCGAAGGGTCGTTCTTTGGAGTCGTCGTGGTAGATATTTTCAAATAATTCACGATCGAAGTCTTTCCATTTTTCAAAAGCAAAGGCCGATCGGTACAGCCCCGGTGGTACATTTAACGCTATCAGCGCAGCCTCTATCAGGAGCGTACCCGAACCGCACATGGGGTCGATAAAATCGGTTTTCCCGTCCCATCCGGACATGAGTATCATGCCGGCTGCCAATGCTTCGTTGATAGGCGCTTCGTTTTGCGAAATACGATAGCCGCGTTTGTGCAGCGAGTCGCCCGAGCTATCGAGCGATATGGTACAGGTACGTTGCGAGATGTGGATGTTGAGCATAAGTTCCGGGTTGTCGAGCCTAACCGAAGGACGATCGCCGGTATGTTCTTTGAACCAGTCAACTATAGCGTCTTTTACGCGGTACGATACAAACTTGGAGTGATTGAAATCGTCGGAATACACGGTAGATTCGATGGCAAATGTGGTGTTCACCGACATATAATTGCTCCAGGTAATTTTTTTTACCTGTTCGTAAACCTCATCGGCATCCGAAGCTCTGAAGGTAAATATCGGTTTCAGTACACGCGATGCTGTGCGCAGGTGTATGTTGGTTTTATAGAGCAGGGCTTTGTCGCCGGTAAAGCTTACTGCCCGGCGCTGTATGGCCACATTGTTGGCTCCCAGTTTAATCAACTCGGTAGCTAATACTTCTTCCAGCCCCATAAAGGTTTTGGCTATCATTTCAAATTCCATCGGTACGTATTTATTTTATATCGTGTGTTTTTTGTGCTGAACTATTCTGGCTCCCGCGGGTACATCGGCATCTACCCAGATATTACCTCCTATCACTGCGCCATCGCCAACATGGATGGTGCCGAGGATGGTAGAATTGGAGTAGATAATCACGTTGTTGCCAATGCGCGGGTGGCGCTGTATTCCTTTAATAGGGTTGCCATTGTTATCCAACGGAAAACTTTTGGCGCCCAGAGTTACCCCCTGATACATTTTTACATGGCTTCCGATAATGGCTGTTTCGCCTATAACCACGCCTGTGCCGTGGTCGATGGTGAAATACTCGCCAATGGTAGCTCCCGGGTGTATGTCAATTCCGGTTTCGGAGTGAGCCATTTCGGTAATTATACGCGGAATAAGCGGTACGCCCAAATGAAGCAGGGCGTTGGCTATGCGATAATTGCTGATGGCACGGATGCTCGGGTAGCAAAAAATAACTTCGCCAAAGCTTTTGGCCGCCGGGTCGCCATTGTAGGCAGCTACCACGTCGGTGTGTAAACGCTCCCGTATGGAGGGCAATTGGTCAATAAACTGAGTTGCTTTTTCGCGTGCCGTTTTATCTATTTCGTTGCAAAGGGTGTCCTTCTGTCCACTGTCGAAACAAAGGCCGGCCTTTATCTGTAAAGTAAGTAGTACTTGTAGCTTATCGATATTTACCCCGATATGATAAAGCATGGTTTTGGAGTTCACCGCCGCATCGCCAAAATAGCCGGGAAACAGAATGGCTCTGATAGTTTGTACAATTTCTTCGAGTACCTCTATAGAAGGCATGGGGTTGTTCTCGTTGCGCTGATGGCATACATCGGCAAAACTCTCCACATCAGCTAATTTTTTAATTGTGTCTAATGTACTTTTATTCATTTCTATCGGGTTTTAACATTGTATTGACGGCTTCGATGGCATTTAGCAGTCTTTGGTGGCCTGTGCCGCCTGTAATTCTGAAAGGTTTACCTGTTTTTTCAATTTCCTTTTGGTACCATTCAAAGAAAAAATCTCTGTCGGAGCCATGCTCGCGAACCTTATCGGGCTGCCAGGGCAAGTCGGGCAGGCAAAGCAAATAAGCGTCGTAGATATTTTTCTCAAGATGTTTCGTCACAAAATCGGGAACAGTTTTGTAACAGTATTCAAACCATACTTTAGTTATAATCAGGTCGGTGTCAAAAAAAACATATCCGTTTCCGGGTCGGTGCAGGTATTCATTCTCCTGTTCTATTTGCCGGATAGCGATATTGCAAATGTCCTGAAAATTATAAGCCTGACCAAGATTTTCAATATAGCTTCGTGCATATTCAGGTACCCATTCGCCATCAAAATGCTTTGCAAGCAAGGCCGCCAGTTCTGTTTTTCCGGTCGACTCCGGGCCGAGGATGGCTATCTTAAACATTTAAATCAGTTTGCTGTTTGTTTCAGGGTTTGAAAATCTTCAGTATATTTGTTGCGCTTAGCGTTTCTTTTTTTTGATAAGCAATAGTAATAAGAATCCCGAATCCTGATTATTATGTACAAAATTACTACAATTATTCTGCTTTGTATAATATTTTTATTATTAAGTGTAAAAACTTATGCTCAAAATACTGATATTGAGATTTTAAGCCATATAAATCAGGAGTCATCTTCTTTTTTGAGAGATTATTCAAAACTGGCGTCCAATACTACTAAAGTTGCCGGGCTTGCTGTGCCGGTAGTTATCGGTGCGGTGGCATTAATCAATCAGGATGACGACCTGCTTAAGTCCGGTATATATATAGCCGCAAGTCAGCTTGCAACCGTGGCGCTTACGTATTCGTTTAAATTGGTGGTTGACCGGCCTCGTCCCTATATTACTTATCCCGACAAAATAGTGGCCTACGATGCGCTTTCGTCATCCTCTTTTCCTTCGGGGCATACTTCATTTGCTTTTGCTACGGCTACTTCGCTCAGTATCGAATTTCCGAAGTGGTATGTCATAGCGCCATCGTATCTGTGGGCTTGTTCCGTAGGGTATTCCCGGATGAATCTGGGTGTACATTACCCTTCGGATGTGCTTGTCGGAGCTTTGTTGGGTGCGGGCAGCGCTTATCTGACCTACAAACTGAACCAATGGTTCTGGAAAAAGTGCGACAATAAAAAGCTGATAGGACTTCAGACGTATTTGTAGCTCTTATTCCTCGGTATCAACAGCTTTGTTCTTTAGCCTTATTTTCAGCCAGATAAATCCGGCAAGAGCCGAAATTAACGAGCCGGCCAAAATAGCCATCTTGGCAGCATTGGTCATTTCGTAATCCTGAAACGCGAGCATGGTGATGAAGATAGACATCGTAAATCCAATTCCTCCCAGAAAACCTGTTCCGGCAATAGCCGACCAATTCAGGTCTTTAGGCAGCGAAGCCAATTTCAGCTTTACACCCAGAAATGAGAACAAGGTTATACCCAGCGGTTTTCCTATAAAAAGTCCAAGTATAATACCCAAACCCGAAGCACTTACCAGGCTGCTCTGCCAGTCCGGGCCTATCGTTAGGCCTGTATTGGCCATAGCAAAGAGGGGTAGAATGACAAAGGCTACCGGCTTTTGCAAAAAATGTTCAACTGCTTCGGATGGCGAAACTCCTTTGTTGTTTTTACCAAAAGGAATGGCAAACGCCAGTAATACACCGGTAATGGTAGCGTGAATGCCCGAATGCAGCATAAAGTACCACATGGCCACACCACCAATCAGATAAGGCAGAAGATTGTATACCTTGAGCTTGTTGAGCAGTATCAATACAGCATAAATTCCCAACGCTATCAGTAAATGAACTACCGAGAGTGACGAGGTATAGAAAATGGCAATAACAATGATGGCGCCAAGGTCGTCGATAACGGCCAGGGCGGTCAGGAATATTTTTAATGATCCGGGGACTTTGTTGCCCAACAACGAGAGTATCCCGATGGCAAAGGCAATGTCGGTAGCCATAGGGATTCCTGCACCCGACTGCGAAGGAGTGCCGTAGTTCAGAAGCAGAAAAATGCCGGCAGGAACAAGCATTCCACCTAAAGCTGCTATTACAGGTAGCGAGGCATTTTTGATTTTGGAAAGCTCTCCGTTGTATACTTCGCGTTCGAGCTCAAGTCCTATAAGCAAAAAGAACACGGTCATTAGTCCATCGTTGATCCAATGAACTAATGAGTGTTCTGCTAATTGAGTGTTCCAGAAACCGGAATATGTATCCTGAAAGGCTGAGTTGGCCAACACCAGCGAAATAATGGTTACAAATACAAGTATCAGGCCACCAGCTTTTTCACTTTTAAAGAAATCGGTATATATTTTTGTTAGAATCATACAACTTAGTGTCTTGAAAAATTACATAAGGTTAACAAAAATATACGCTGAATTGTTTATTTAATTTCTGGCTTTAAGTTCTTCTTCTGTTTTTACCTTTAAGCCCGGCTTTTCCTTAACTGCCTGACGCAGATATTCTTCAGGATAACCGGCGCGGATAATGGAGGGCGGTATATGAAATGAATTTTGGATGAATTTTCCGTTTTCTTCTTTTTTGATATTACCATCCATGTATTTTACAAGCAGATACTCGCCTAATTTCTTCCAGGCTTCGGTTGATGTTTCGGCTTGCGAGTTGCTAAAGTTGGTGAGGAAAACCCGTGCTTCGGTTTCGTTCATGCTTGCAGCTACTTTGTCAATGGCAGGTACCAGGGTGTTGAAGTCTGATTCCCAATGTGCCTGAACCTTTTTAATATCGGGCATCATAAAGCTGTACTTACCGTAAGCATAGTTGGCCACCCAGTTGTAAATCCAGAATGCCGAAGTGCCGGAATATTCCAGTAAAGAGCCGTTGTGCTCGTCGAAGCAGGCAGGCACCTTGGTGATACCGCAATACATAGGCACGTACAGGCACGAGGCAGCATCGTCGACACCAAACCAGAGTACTCCACCAATATAATCGGGTAGCCAACTGCGCATTTGACCTACAAAGGTAAAGCCAGTTTGCTGCGTAGCTACCGGCCGTTCGTGTACATACTCCACGCCATCTACCTTAAAAGTAAGCGGACTATGACGCAGTTTGCTTCCAAATGGGCCAGCCAGCACACCTTTGGTCATATCCAGTTCAGTGCCTTCGTATTGATCGCGCATATAGTCTTTTACGTTCTGAACGCTTATTTTTGCAGTCGGTTTTATCCATAAAGGCATGCGCTCGGCAGTTTCGCCTTTGATGTAGGTGATGTATTTTTCCATGGCCGGATCGGCTTTGCGGAAAATGCTCCACACGCGGCCTTCGCAAATACGCAACGCCAGATAATCAAGCGGGGCGTAAGTATCGGAAAAGCTGAAATCTTTGTTTTTTCCTTTGAAGTAGCCTTTTTCGCGAGCAAAAACCACTACATCTTCGGAGTAAAGACAGTTGTTTTTGTCGTCGAACGGAAATGTGGTAATACGAGCCTGATTAGCATGAGCCGAAACACAGTCGTCGGGCAAACGCTGAGCTACCCAAACAGCTCCTTTGTTATTTGTTCCTTTTCCAATCATTTCCAGTATCCAAACCTCGTTGGGGTCGGCTATCGAAAACGATTCTCCTGAACTGTAATAGCCGTATTCGGCCACCAGATCAGTCATTACCTTAATAGCTTCGCGGGCTGTACGCGCACGTTGCAGAGCAAGGTACATAAGGCTTCCGTAGTCGATAATAGCGGTGGTGTCAACTAATTCTTCGCGCCCGCCAAAAGTGGTTTCGCCTATACAAACCTGATGCTCGTTCATATTGCCCACCACCGAATAGGTTTTTTCTACCTGTTTTATTTTTCCAAGATATTTGCCGGTATCCCATTCGTAAATGTCAACCATAGTGCCGGCCGGATAAGTAGCCGCGGGTTTATAATACAATGCGCCAAAAAGAAAATAAGAGTCGGCAGAATAACTGATTATCGTAGAACCATCGGCTGAAGCATTTTTACCTACTAAAATATTGGTACAAGGAGAGGCTGATGTCCAGCCCATTAGCAGAACAGCAAAGAATAAAAATCGTTTTATCATTGATATAATATGTTGTATTTTTATGGGAATTTTTTTACGAGTAGCAAAGATAATGTATAAAAATTAAAAATCAAAACATATTCATCTGACATTTAACTATATGCGTTTTAAAAATTCTCAATAAGATATATGCAAACATACTCAGGTGCTTAGAGTTTTGGTAAAACGGAATTTGTGTTGTACCCATCGGGGTATAATGATTGTTCCGATAAGCAGATACAGGTAGTAGCTGAGTAGCCGCCATAAAACGATAATGAGTATAACCGGACCGCTACCAATACCGATGTCGTTGTAGTATTGTTTGAAAGCGTACTCGCTTACGCCACTACCTCCCGGTGTGGGGCTTATAATCATAACCAGCCACAGGGTGAGTTGCCTACCGAAAACAACAGCGTGGTTGATGTTGGCCGTAAAAATCAGGAAAAGCGCATTGACTACCAGGAAGCGCGATGTCCAGGAAATAAAGGTAGCAAGCCCTGTTTTTATCCAGAACGATGCGTTCTTTTGTCGTAGTTCGGCCGATGCTTCAATCAGTCCGTGTCCAAATTCGTCAGTTTTGTGCTTCCAGCGTTTCAGCACCGGGAGCTTAAATACCATTTGTAAAAATCCGGAGATTATATCCGGTCGGTGAAAGAGCCCGATGTACAACAGGGTTGTCCAGATACAAATAATGATATAGATGGTCTGAAACATAATGCTTATGGTGGAGGCTATGATATTGCTGCCGTTGAATAATTCGCCGATAGGAATAAAAAACAGCAGCACGGGACTTGCTACCACAAAGTAAAGCTCGTCGAGCAGAAGGCCGGCAAACATCACCGCGGTGCTTCGTCCGGCACTCACTCCTTCTTTATTCATAAACAAGGCCACCAATGCCGAGCCTCCAATGGCCGACGGTGTAATGGCCGAAGTAAACTCGCTAAGTATATGTACATTAAAAGCTTGTGTCCAGGATAGTTTTTTGTCGGTAAGTAACCTGAAGCGCCAGATAATTCCCATATCGCGCAGCAGCATCAGGCATATTGCCGAAATCAGAAAGGTAATACTTCTGCTCGAAATACTGATATGGTCTAACGTGGCAGGGTCAAATTCGTCGATAATAAGCAGTGCCGTTACGGCAAGTCCCATACAAACAGGCAGGGCTATTTTCCATCCGGTTACAGGATTCTGGTTTTTGTCAGGCATTTTTACGGTAATTGGTTACTTTACGGTCAATCAGGTTCAGGTAGCGGCTGTGCACTTCGGCGCTTACATCTTCCCACGAGCGGGCTATGGTGGCCGCAGCGTTTTGGCCTGCTTTGTGCAAGCTGGCTTTGTCCGACATCAGGGAGCGAAGTTTTGAAGCCAGGGCCTGTGGCGAGTTTTCAATCAGGAATCCGTTGATGCCATCGCCGATTATTTCCGACGCTGTGGAACCTTTTACTAATATGGCCGGCGTTTGCATGGCTGCGGCTTCGCGTACCACCAGCGGGGCATTGTCGTAAACCGACGGAAACAGGAATACATCGGCAGCAGCATAGTATTTTTTCAGTACGTTCCTATCCAGAACCACGCCCTCGAACTTTACTTTGTCCTGAATACCGGCTTCGGCTACCCGTTGCTTCATTTCATCGGCAGCATAGCCTGCGCCAATAAAAAACATGCAGTAATCCATATCCCGTAGCATGGCAAGGCTATCAATAATCAACGCTGTGTTTTTTTCCCAGATATGCTGGCCTACAAACAGAAATACAGGCTTGTTGGTTGGTATGTTCATTTCGCGTCGCGAAGCGGTTTTGAATACATCCACATTGGGCATACCGGCAAAATCGTTGCCATTTTCTACTACTGTCACCTGTCCCTTATAGCCGTATTGGCGTATGGTTTCTTCTACGGCAGCCTGCGGAATCCATACTTCGTCGGCTTTTTCATAAAACCGGATAAGCTCTTTCATTAATAATGATACCACTGTTTTGTTAGGGATAGCCCGTTCAAAGTCATCCTTGTATTTGGAGTGAAAAGTGGCCACCAGTGGTATGTTCCGTTCGCGGGCAATGCGCAGAGCCAGCTGTCCCGAAGTAAACGGACAATGCGCATGAACTAATCCGAATGGAATTCTGTCCAGCTTATTCTGAAAAGTAAGGTCTATCTCGGGTAGCCCCAGCCGGTATGGTTTGCGCGTAAACAGTGGCAACGACGAGTAGCGGTATACCGGGTAAGGCTCGCTTATAATATAGTTGGGCGCTTTAGGTGTAACCACACATACCGGTTGGTTCATGCGGTACAGCCAGTAGGCGGTATTGTAAGTGGCCACGGCTACTCCATCCATAATCGGAGGAAAGCTGTCGTTAAATAAGCCAATCATCGGAATTTGGTCTCTGGTGTTGTAAATGCTCATATTTTAATTGTTTATAGAACCCGGCTTGACTTTTTTTTTGTACACAAATTCACTAAGATACAATCTGTTTTTAATTGGTGTCTTTGGGTCTTTGATGTTTGTAATTATCATATTTTCAGGTATATTATTATTATTGTATAAAGCCATATAAGCTTGAAAGCGTTTTTTTTTAAACACAAAGTCACAAAGTCACTAAGATACAATCTGTTTTTAATTGATGTCTTCGGGTCTTTGTGTTTGTAATTATCATATTTTCAGTTATATTATTATTGTATAAAGCCATATAAGCTTGAAAGCGTTATTTTTAAACACAAAGTTGGTGTCTTCGGGTCTTTGATGTTTGTAATTATCATATTTTCAGGTATATTATTATTGTATAAAGCCATATAAGCTTGAACGCGATTTTTTTAAACACAAAGTCACAAAGTCACTAAGATTCAATCTGTTTTTAATTGGTGTCTTCGGGTCTTTGTGTTTGTAATTATCATATTTTCAGTTATATTATTATTGTATAAAGCCATATAAGCTTGAAAGCGTTATTTTTAAACACAAAGTCTATTGTGTACTATGTGTCAAAAATCAAGATAAATATATAGCTAAATTTAAATGAGTTTTTTTATTTTATATATAATTAAATCAATATCTTGCATCGCGAATGTAAAATTAGCATGTTGATATTTCAATTTTGTGTAATTTTGCAATAAATAATGTAAAATAATTGCACATGACTTTATCCACTCTTTCCTTATTGTTGGGCGCTTCGCTTTCCACAGCGCAAATGCCTGCTGATACCATGAAGCAGAAAGAAATTAAAGAAATTACTGTTTACAGTATTTCTGCTCAAAATCTGGCATTGCCTTATGTAAAGGTCAATCAGAAAACAATCGAGGCGCACAATTTTGTAACTCCTGCCGACGCTTTGAGTTCCGAAACCGGTATTTCGGTTGTAAAAGATGGCTCGTGGGCTACTTCGCTGAATGTAAGAGGCTTGTCGGAACAGCGCTTGTTGCTTCTGTCGGACAACGACCGCATGCTTACTGCTACCGATATTGCCGGAGTAATGTCGGCTATCGACTTAAACAATCTGGAAAAAGTAGAGGTGATTAAAGGCGCCGGCTCCGTAATATACGGCACAGGCGCTATGGGTGGTGTGGTAAATTTTGTTTCGGAACGCGCCGGATACTCCGAAAAGTTTATGACCTCGGGCAAAGTATCTACCGGTTACAGCACTGTGAATAAACTCTGGAATAACGCGGCCAATATCAATTTGGCCGACAGCAACTGGTATATCGGCATTTCGGGCAGCTACCGCAAAGCCGGGAATACGGTTACGCCGATGGGCACAATTTCAAACAGCCAGTTCAATGAGGCATCTTGGGGTTTGAACGGAGGTATGACCTATGGCGGCAATCAGGAATTGCTTATCGGTTACAACCATTCCGAGGCCTGGGATGTGGGTTTGCCCGGGAGTAATGTATTCCCGAAAACATCGGTGGTGCGCTACAAAAACTTTAAACACAACCACATGAATGCCGAATATATATTCAGGGATTTGACCGATGTGCTTGCCGAACTGAAGTTTAAAGCTTATATGCAGAATATAACCAGAGATGTTGAAAACAGGGTGAATGCGGGTACGCTGATATTGCCATCGAGCAAAAATATAACTTATGGCGGCAAAGCCACGGCCGACTTGTATTTTAATGACTATAACACCATGGTGGTGGGTGTTGAGGGCTGGCAGCGCGACTCGGAAACCTCGCGGCTCAGAGTGGTGGAAAGCAGCGATACTACTGTGATAGGTGAGCAACCTACCCCCAATGCCAAAATGTTTGATGCGGGCGCTTTTATCTTGTACAAATATGTGATTGATCCGAAATATCTCAAAATGAATTTCGGGCTTCGCGGCGATTATATCCGCACCCAAAACGATACGGCATTTAATCAGGTGTTTAAATATATTATTTCCGACGGACAACGCAATGATGCATCCTTTGTGCAAAAAGTGCTTTTCCTGCCGCGTACGCATCACCAGATTTCGTATTCTGCTCATGTAGACCTGGAGTACAATCCGGCCAAAGGCAACAGGATTGGGGTGTCGGTAGCCAATTCGTACCGCGTACCTTCTGTGGAAGAGCGGTTCAAATACATTGATCAGGCCGGAACACTGCGCGTGGGCAATCCAAACCTGAAGCCCGAAAGAGGGTTTTTCGGAAATTTGTCGTACAGCTACAACAACCGGAAAGTACTTGTGAAATTTGATGTGTTTGCCAATTACCTGCTCGACCTGATTACCGAGCAACAGGGAACTTACAACTACCCCGGTGGAGGCTCGGTGGCTGCTTTGGTAAATGTAAATGTGGATAAAGCCTTGTATCTGGGAGCCGAAGCCGATGTGGAATGGATTGTAACCAGAAGCTTGTGGGTAAAAGCCAATGCGTCGTATGTAAGGGCTAAAAACGCCGACACGGGCGACTACCTGCCGCTGATACCGCCGGCTCACGGATTAGCCTCGGTCAATTACCGGTTAGACCGAAAATTTGAAGCTTCGGCAACGGCAGTATGGGCTGCCAAACAGGCCGAAGCGGCTGTAGGCGAAACCCAAACACCGGGCTACGTAATCTATAATTTTGATATACACTCTACGCCTCTGAAGTTCAGAAACGCGTTTATCCAGCTTTTTGGTGGTGTTGAAAATGTTTTCGATAAATCGTATAAAAATCACCTGTTCAACAACCGCGGCATAGAGTTTTACGAACCGGGACGAAATATCTTTGCCAAACTGAAATGCTCGTGGTAGTGCTTTAAGCCCCTCCCAACCTCCCCAAAAGGGGAGGCTTTGCGATGCCGGGTGGTTTTTTGGGCCACATAGTGCCACATAGATTTTTCTTTTTCTTATCTAAAACCGAGAACACATAGTTGTAAATGTTTTCAAACATTTACTTGGGTGGGAGGGTTTTTTTGTGTCTTTGTGGCTTTGTGTTTAAAAAATATTAAATCTTACCGGCTTAGCGCCTTGGCGCCTTCGCGTTCAAAATACAATTAAATTGAGATTTAACGGG
>JAFNAV010000002.1 GCA_017860345.1 Bacteroidota bacterium
GCGCTGTCGCGATTAAACCAGCTCAGCTGTTTTTTAGCATAGCGTCGCGAGTCTTGTTGTATCATATTAACTGCAAAATGAAGTGTCCATGTGCCATCTAAATACTCATAGATTTCTTTGTACCCTACGGTATTCAAAGTATTCAACTGCCTGAACTCATAATACTGTCGGGCTTCCTCCAGCAAGCCTTCGTTCATCATTTCCAGTACACGGGCATTAATGCGCTCATAGAGCTCTTCCCGAGGCCGATTCAGACCCAGCTTAATGATATTAAAAGGCCGAACTTTTTTTGTTCCTGTTCTGATTTTTGAAAATGGCTTGCCTGTGATTGTGCAAATTTCGAGCGCATGGAGTATCCGCTTATAATTGTGCGGGTCAACCTCGGCATAGTGTTTCGGATCCAAACGTTTTAGCTCATTTTGAATATACGTCAGACCTTTTTCATCGAAAACGGTTTTCCAGTACAACCTTGTTTTAGCATCTACTGTCGGAATATCATCAATACCATTACATACCGCATCGATGTACATCATCGATCCTCCTACAAGCATTACCACGTCATGGCTTGCATAGAGCTCGCTCAGCAGGCTCATTACATCTAATTCATACTGGCCGGCATTATAGTCGTCGTGTATGGAGTGTGAGCCTATAAAGTAGTGCTGTACCCTCGATAGCTGCTGCTCTGTTGGCGCTGCCGTTCCGATTTTCAGCTCTCTGTAAAACTGCCTTGAGTCCGACGAAACTATCGGACAACCGAAGTGCTCGGCTATTTGCAGGCTTATCTCGGTTTTACCCACTCCGGTAGGACCAAGCAAAACCAATAAAGTTTTATTTTCCAATTCCCCTTGAATCATCTTTGAGCTATAGAATAAAAAAACAGAAAATAAGTCAACTTACTTTCTGTTTTACAAATTATCCAGTTTATATTCTTTTTAAAAAAAATATTGCTAAAAACTGATTAGTTGACAGGCAACTAAAATTTTGTATCATCAGTAAATAACGAACTATCATCAAAGTTCATATCACCAAAGCCCTCTTCATCGAGCTCATCTACATCAAAATCTTCATCACCATAAAAATTTTCGTCGATAGCAGTAGCCTTAGCGGGACCAGCCATCACTGCATCATCCGAAAGGAACTGCTGAGGTGCTTCGCCCTTGGCCGATGCGCAAACCGGCTTATCTAATGTTTTTCCGGGTATAATCTCGCTTAGTTCCATAAAAAAAGCTCTGTCCGAAATCAGGTCGTAAACATAGAGCAGCTTTTGCTTTTCGTCCGAAATCAGCTCTTCCAGTTTGGTATCTTCCATAACCAGATTATCGTACTCCGAGCTCGATTCCATTTCAATAAGCGTCACTTCCTGACCTTT
The DNA here is from genome assembly GCA_017860345.1 of Bacteroidota bacterium. Lineage (GTDB taxonomy): Bacteria > Bacteroidota > Bacteroidia > Bacteroidales > Paludibacteraceae > Paludibacter. The sequence goes on from JAFNAV010000002.1 coordinate 1,370, forward strand.
TTCCCAATCGTCCGAGCAAATATAGAAACTGGTCAATTGGTTCTTTTCATAATTTACTGATTCGAGAATAGCGTTGTGTAAATCCAAAAAAGTAGCTTCAGAGTCTACTTTTATAACTCTGACAAAATTATCTACTTCGTCGGACAACAATGTGAATTTAAATAACATTTGTTTACGTTTTAGTTTCGGGGGTAAAAATAATATTTTTTTTCTTATTGGAAACAAAAGTAGGTTTACATCTTACAAAAAAAATGACTGCTCCATGATAAAAGCAGTCAAAATAAAATAAGTTATGTGTACAATATATTTCCGGATACCTTTCAGGCTTTCAGGCGCTGCTCTATTTCCTGCACGCTGTTTCTGAAATTTTTATCAATATCCATCAAATCAGTTACAATTTTGCACGCATGCAATACGGTAGCATGATCGCGCTGGCCAATGGTGAACCCGATTGACGATAGTGAGTTTTTAGTAAGCTGTTTGGATAGATACATGGCTATCTGGCGGGCTTGCACTACCTCGCGTTTACGGCTTTTGGTTGATATGGCATCAACTGAGAGCGAAAAATAATCGCAAACCACATCACGTATCTTCTCAACAGTGTTTACCCTGCGGGTTACATTCACTATGCGGCTAACCACCTTCTCGGCCAAGTCAAGGTCGATAGGCATATTTGCCAGCGTAGAATGAGCCAGCAACGATACCAGTGTACCTTCCAGATCTCTTACATTGTCGGTTACATTTTCGGCAATAAAATCAACCACTTCTCCGGGTATTTCCAAGCCATCGCGATAAATTTTATTTTCGAGAATAGATTTTCTTAAATTAAAATCAGGCTTTTCAATCTCGGCCGATAAGCCCCATTTAAAGCGGGTAAGTAAGCGTTGCTCAAGACCTACCATTACAATGGGCGAACGGTCGGAAGTTAGCACAAGCTGTTTGCCTGTTTGGTGCAGATGGTTGAAAATATGGAAAAAAGTATTCTGAGTTCCTGTTTTACCGGCAAATTCCTGAATATCATCTACAATAAGCACATCGATAGTCTGATAAAAATTCAGAAAATCATTGACCGTATTGTTGCGTACAGCATCGGTATACTGAATCTGAAAAGTATTAGCCGACACATACAACACACGTTTTTCAGGGTGCAATTGTTTTGTCATCACACCTATTGCATTAGCCAAGTGAGTTTTACCAACTCCCGACTGACCATATACAAACAACGGATTGAAAATAGTTTTTCCGGGTTCGTTGGCAATGCTTATACCAGCCGTACGAGCCAGTTTATTACTATTGCCCTCAATCAGATTATTAAAATTATATGATGGATTCAACTGCGGATCAATTTCAGGAAGCTGAGGCCTGTGGTACGGATTTACATACTGACGACCCGATGCCTGCTTTGGCTTGGGTTGTTCCTCGGTGCTGGGTATCTGCGTACTTTTATCGCTCGTTTTGTCAATAAGAACCCTATACTCCAAACGCGTACCATTACCTGCCACACGATACAAAGTCATGCGAAGCAAATCAATATACTTTTCTTCAATATACTCAACAAAGAACTGACTCGGAACCTGTAAAACGAAAACATTATTTTCGTATTTAAGAGCTACAATGGGTGCAAACCAAGTATTATAAGAAGCTTCACTGATATTGTCTTTTATTACGCTAAGACATCTATTCCACAATTGTTCGTGCTGATTCAACATGACTATTAAAAAACAAAAAAAAATTCAGATATTGGTTTACTCACTCTCATCCTTAAAACTATACAAGCATTCTTACCCTTCCTATAAGAGGCTAGTTTCAGGACTACAAAAATCTAAAACATTTTCGAGAAAAAAAAATGGACACTCAATTAACAATACTAACAAACAGCTTATTTGATTTACTATCAGATAGTTATAAATATTGTTTGATTTTCAGCAACTTAGTTGTAATAATTTTGAAATACCGCTGAGTTTAAATATATTAATAATCTGAAAGTATTTTTTAGAATTTAGGATAAAAATGCGTCGAAACTCTTGCTACTAAAAGGTTTCGACGCATTAATAAATTGTTTAAAAAAAAACTTTAGATAAAGTTCCTATTTAGAATGACTCTAAATAAAATTGCTATTTTGATTTTGACCCGAACAAAGAGAAATGAACATAACGCTTAGGGTTTTCTTTCAAATCAATCAGTAGTTTATCAGCACTTGACGCCGTGTTATTCAGGTTGTTATATAATTTATTATCATTCATCAGTAAGCCTAACGATCCCTCGCCCCTGCTAATTTTATCGGTAATCAGATTCAGATTTGCAATGGTGTGATTGATGCTTGCAAAAGTGGCTGCAAAGTCTACTTTTTTCAGGTTACCGCTCACCACTTTAAAATCGGCTGTCATTACATTTACATCGCCGAGGATTCGTGGTACATCATTGCTCATCAGTTTCTTTAATTGCGCCGACGAAACGGCTAAATCGGCCGTAGTTTTTTCAATTGACGACAGACTATTATTTAATTGCTGACTTTCAACCAGCAAACGCACCGAACGCAACAGCGAGTCGGCCTGTGTGGCTATATTGTCAATCTTAGGCATCAGATTGCCGGCTACCTGCGCCATCAGGCCGGTTCCTACCGAGGCTGTTACCGTATCGCCCGACTGGTACATCTCATGAGCAAGATTTACGGGCTGAAAAACAAGCTGAATGGCTTTCCCTCCCATCAATCCGTTGTCGAACAACTCGATTGTGGCACCTTTGGGCAACTGAATATCATTGCTTACAGATATTTTTACTACAAATGGCACATCTTTGGTAAAGTCGTATTTTACAGCTTCGACCTGCCCTACCTTATACCCTTTAACAAAAACCGGGGAAGATGGCACCAGACCATCGATGTTTTCGTAAGTAGCGTAATAATACTTAACCTTACTAAAAATATCAATCCCTTTTAAAAAGTTGAGTCCGAAATATAAAATAAAGATGGCAACTACCGCCATAATTCCAACTCTGACTTCTCGTGTAAAAAAATTTTTCTTCATCTTAAATCTTTTTCAGTGAAAACATACTTGTTGTTCGTTTTCAGTTTTTTATTTGATAAATTTTTGAATTTCGGTATTTGTCAGTTTTCTTTCGCCAACAAACCCTATAATAAATGCTCCCGGAAATTTGGTTTGCAGGTCTTTTCTTATTTTTTTGATTTTCTGATAATCGCTTTCGGCACCTACAGTGTATTTGTACAATCCATTTTCAACAAAAAAGTTCATTTCTTTGATTCCTTTTAATTCTGCGGCTCCGGGTTTAAGCTTAACCGGCGAAGCCAACACCTGCACCTTAAATACCGGAAGGTCGGCGCTAACACTTTGCTTTACTTCCGTAGATGGATAAGGCTGGATAGTTTCCGGCAAAGCTGAATCCTGACTGACTGCTTTTAAATCTACTCTATCATCAACCTTAATATCAACAACTTCCGAACTCTTACTGTTGTCCGACAGCTTAGGAAGCTCGTTGTATTTCTGATTTGACGATGGTTTGCCCGACTTTTTATCGTGTTCTTTCTTGAAATTAACAAAAGCATTATAAATGGCCGCGGCCATTTCTTTTTTGCCATTATCGCTGGCCAGATACCTTTCTTCAGCAGGGTTGGATATAAAGCCAAGTTCGACCAACACACTTGGGCATGCCGACCTGTGGAGCACCCAAAACCCAGCCTGACGTACACCCCGATCTGAGCGCCCGGCATAGCGTACAAACTGCTTTTGGATAGACGAAGCGATATCAATACTACGGTCGAGGTATTTGTCCTGCATAAACTCGAACATGATGTAAGAATCTACCGAACCGGGATCGAAGCCCCGATATTTGGTTTTATAATCATCTTCGAGCAGAATTACCGAGTTTTCGCGCATTGCAACATCCAGATTGGATTTGGACTTGGCCAGCCCCAGCGTAAAAGTTTCGGCACCATAAGCCGATGTGCTTTTGGATGAATTGGTATGTATACAGAGGAACAAATCGGCATGATTATTGTTAACAATATCAGCACGTTCCTGAAGGGTCAGGTATTTATCGGTTTTGCGGGTATAAACTACCTTTACATCGTCGAAGTTTTTTTCAATAAGGTTGCCAATTTCGAGACTTACCGCAAGATTTATATCTTTCTCGCGGGCATACGTACCAATAGCTCCGGGGTCATGGCCACCATGTCCGGCATCAATCACTACAGTAAAACCGGCCGCCTGAGTTAAGGCTGGCGACAATAACGAGAGTAATAATACGATTGTTTTAAAAAAACCTTTCGGGTTAAATCTGTTATCTTTAATCATAAAAAAGCTAACATTTTACAGTAAATTTCAATTGCAAAAGTAATGTTTTTATCCTGTTTACAACACTTTAGAAATAAGTAAATTTTCAAATTAATCATAAAAAACAAATATCGAATGCAAAGACTGATGATTTTTGTCTAAATTTGCGTTCCTAATTTAAATATAATCAGGCCTGCCGGATGCTCTTTTGTAAAAGTCTATATATCAACCCAAAACACTTCATATTAGTCGTTCTCATCGGGGTTGTTCTGCCATGTACACTGCATGGTCAAAACAGACCATTACCCACCGACACCACAAAAAACGCTCGCCTTACTACCGATAGCATATCAAAAACTGCTGCCGATTCGGTTAAACTAAAGGCAACCGACAAAAAAAAATCTGACAAAATTGATGCCGAAATCAATTATACGGCTAATGATTCCATCGTATTTCTTGGAAACGGAGTAGGAATTCTTTACGGGCAAAGTGATATTACGTATAAAAAAATCAATCTGAAAGCCGATTACGTGCGCATAAGCATGGATAGTAGTTTGGTATATGCCCGTGGAGTACCCGATAGCCTGGGAGTTGCAACCGGCGACCCTGTTTTCAGCGAAGGTGATAAAAGCTATAACTCCAAAGCGATGACTTACAACCTGCAAACCAAAAAAGGTTACATCAGGCAAGCCGTAACTCAGGAAGGCGAAGGTTATATTATCAGCGATAAAACAAAAAAAAGTAACGATGATGAGTTCTGTATTTCGGGTGGTAAATATACAACCTGCGACAATCATGACCATCCTGACTTCTACCTAAGCATGTCGAAAGGTAAGGTAAAACCCGGATCGTATGTAGTTAGCGGCCCGGCTCACCTTGTAGTGGCCGATGTGCCGCTTCCAATCTTTGTCCCTTTCGGATTTTTCCCTTTTACAAGCGATTATTCCTCGGGGATACTGATGCCGAGCTATACCGATGAGCTGACTCGCGGTTTTGGACTGCAAAACGGGGGATATTATTTCGCTATCAACGAATATGTTGATCTGGAGCTTAGAGGCGATTTTTACACCAAGGGAACCTGGGCAGTACGTGGTACATCAACCTATACCAAAAGATACAAATACAGAGGAAATTTTGGGTTTGAATACCGCGAAGACGTAACAGGCGAAAAAGGATTTGCAGACTACACCAAGAACAAGACCTTTAAACTTTCGTGGTCGCACAGTCAGGACGCTAAGGCTAATCCTAATTTTACGTTCTCGTCGAGCGTAAATTTTGCCACCTCTGGTTATCAGCGCAATAACATAAATTATTACTCCAGAGCCGACCTTAACTCTGAGAACACAAAATACTCCAGCATAAACTTCACCAAACGATTTTCGAGCTTGCCATCGCTTAGCTTATCGGGAGGTATGTCGGCAACCCAAAAAACCAGTGACTCCACTGTTAACCTGAGCCTGCCAAGTTTGAGTATTTCGTATAGCCGTTTCTACCCATTCAAACGAAAAAATGTGATTGGAAAAGAACGTTGGTACGAAAAAATCAGCATGTCGTACTCCGGAGCTTTATCTAACAGCATTACTACCAAAGAAAATCTGCTGCTCAAATCAAACTTACAGCGCGACTGGAAAAATGGCATGAAACACTCGATTCCGGTTTCGGCCACATTCAATTTACTGAAATTCATCAATATAACCCCATCATTCAATTATACCGAAAGATGGTATCTCCAATCGTACAACAAAAGCTGGGACAAAGAAAATCAGGTAGAACTAACCGATACCGTTTACAAATTCAATCGGGTATACGACTTCAACATGGGTGTATCGGCTTCGACCAAGCTCTACGGAATGTATCAACCCCTGTTCAGCAAAAAAATATTAGCTATACGTCACGTATTTACCCCTACCATCAGTTTTGGATATACACCTAATTTTGGCGATGCCAAATGGGGCTATTATGACTCGTACATCAAAAGTGTACAGGACACGAAAAACCCTGAAATTTATCACGATTCCGAAGTGCGCTATTCGCATTATGCAGGTAGTCTGTATGGCTCGCCAGGCGACAATAGCCGAGCAGGAAGTATTGGGTTTTCGCTGAATAATAACCTGGAAATGAAAGTGCGTAACAATAAGGACACCACCAACTCCGAAGCTACAAAAATTATCAGTTTGATTGATCAGTTCTCAATCAACGGTAGCTATAATATGGTGGCCGACTCTATGAACTGGTCGAATTTTTCGACCTCGCTGCGCATAAAACTCACCAAAAGTTATTCGCTCAGCTTAAGTGCTGCTTTTGATCCGTACATGTACGGGCTTAACAGTAGCGGCTCTCCAGTCAGAATTAATAAACTCAGATGGGAGAATGGACAACTGCCTCGCTTTTTGGGAACAAGTACATCTTACAGTTATACTCTGAGCAACGATACTTTTAAAAAGCTATTTGGCAAAAAAACTACTAAAAAAGATGGTGACGGAGGTTCGGAACAACAAGGCGCTGAAGGCGAAAACCCGGAGGGTGGAGAAACAAACAGCACCGGCGGACACGACCACAAGGATGAGAAAAAAGCTGATATCGACTCTGATGGATACGAAAAAGTAACTATACCCTGGAGTATCTCCATAAACTACAATATATCTTATCAAAACAAAGATTTTAATAAGGAAAAAATGGAATACAACATGGGATTCACACAATACCTTAGCTTCAGTGGCAATATATCGCTTACCAACAACTGGAAAATAAGCTCAAGTACATCGTATGACTTTACTAATAAAAAATTCACGCAAGCCAGCGTTAATGTAAGCCGGAGTCTCCACTGCTGGAGTATGTCGGCAAGCTTTGTTCCTTTTGGTATCTATAAGATGTATTCATTCCACATCGGCGTAAATTCAAGCATGTTAGCCGACCTCAAATACGACAAGCAAAGTGCACACGGTACAACCAACATCAACTGGTATTAAAAAAACTGTTGTAAAAAAAAACGACAAATGAACTTTTTTGTACCAGAATGAGTTTATTTATAATCAGAAAACACAGAAAGAGAGAAATTTAAATAACAATCAATAAATTAGAAAATGAAAATTACAGCAAACAAATCAGTCTCGGCAGAATACGAATTGTACGTTGACGGCGAAACGGAAGGTGAACTTGAGTTAATGGAAAGAGCTACAGCAGAACAGCCCCTGAGCTTTATATTCGGGGTAGGTATGATGTTGCCTAAATTTGAAGAAAAACTTTTCGGACTGAGCGCAGGTGAAAAATTTGAATTCACCATTAACAACGAAGATGCTTACGGACCATATGAAGATGAAAATGTAATAGAACTTGACCGTACAATATTTGAAATAGATGGTAAACTTGATACTGAAGTAGTATACGAAGGTAATGTAGTGCCATTGATGGACAACGACGGCAACCGAATCAATGCTCAGGTGGTAGAAATTACCGACACTTTTGTAAAAGTAGACCTGAATCATCCGTTGGCTGGTGAAAATCTGCACTTCAAAGGCTCTGTACTTGAAGTTCGCGAAGCTACTGAAAAAGAGCTGAATGCGCTTACCGGTGGCGGTTGTGGTGGTAGCTGCGGATGTGGCGACGAAGGATGTGGCACCGACCACGAACATGGCAAAGAAGAAGGATGTGGATGTGGTTCAGGATGTGGATGTCACTAACAAAACTTAGAAAATGAAATAAAATGGATATCGCAATAACTGTGGTATCCATTTTTAGTTTACTGCGCTTACATCAATTTTTTAGCTCGGTTTTTTCATATTTATCCATATTTATTGCAACTTATATGGTTTGTTATAAGCACCTTACAAGATGCTTAATTTTTGCAATGCTTTCAGCTTTTATGGATAAAAAAATGTATCTTTGCAATAGTAAATTTATAAATTCACTGATTATGCTTTCGCATAACTGAATTTCTTCAAATCTTTTTTCATGGCAAACACCATAGGCAAATTATTCACATTCACCTCGTTTGGCGAGTCGCACGGTAAAGGCATCGGTGGTATCATAGATGGCTGTCCGGCTGGTATTGAACTAAACGAGGACTTTATACAACAGGAACTTGACCGACGTAAACCCGGTCAATCGTCTATAGCTACTCCGCGCAAGGAAGACGACAAAGTAGAATTTATTTCGGGAATATTCGAAGGAAAAACCACCGGAACACCCATTGCTTTTGTAATTTGGAATCAAAACCAGCACAGCAAAGACTACGACCATCTGAAAGAGGTTTACCGTCCGTCGCATGCCGATTTTACCTACCAGCAAAAATACGGCATACGCGACCACCGCGGTGGAGGACGTAGTTCGGCGCGCGAAACAGCTGCCCGAGTGGTGGCTGGTGCAGTGGCCAAATTGGTACTTAAACAGAAAGGCATTGAAATCAAAGCTTATACTTCGCAAGTTGGGCATATTGCCATGACGCAAAAGCTGGAATCGATAGATTTATCGTTGATTGAAAGCAATATAGTACGATGCCCGGAATCTGCTGTGGCCGAAAAAATGATTAATTACATTCAGGAACTCAAAAAAGAAGGCGACTCAATAGGGGGAATTATCTCCTGTATTATCAAAGGAGTGCCGGTAGGACTTGGCGAACCTATTTTTGATAAACTACAGGCCCGACTGGCGGCTGCGATGCTAAGCATTAATGCGTCACACGGATTTGATTACGGTCGCGGATTTGATGGCGTTAGTTTGCGTGGTTCGGAGATGAACGACTCTTTTGTAAAAGCCGATGAGAAGATAAGTACCAAAACCAATAATTCGGGTGGTATACAAGGCGGTATAAGCAACGGACAAGATATATATTTCAGAGTCCTGTTTAAACCGGTAGCAACTATTTCAAAAAAACAGGATACGCTCGATGTACATGCCAACGAAATACAACTTCAAGCCAGAGGCAGGCACGATCCTTGCGTTCTGCCACGGGCAGTACCCATTGTAGAAGCAATGGCTGCGATTACTTTGCTGGATTTATACCTGACTAATCCGTAAATTTTCAAGAAAAACACACATCACATAGACGTCAAAATCAGAACCCGCTGTTAGCATTGGCTCCTGGGGCAAATATCAATCTATCATGGAAATCACACCGCAACATTGGGCTGTAATCATCAACCCAAAATCGGGAAAAAAGAAATTCAGGCAACAACGCAAGTATCTGTTTCAGACACTGAAGCATCTGGATATACCATTCGATTACAGAGTAACCCGATTTGCAGGTCATGCTTCTAAAATAGCGAGATATTTTGTTGAACGTCAATACAAAAACATTCTGATACTGGGTGGCGATGGTACCGTGAGCGAAGTAATCAATGGTATTTTCGGCGCTGAAAATGTATCAACTCCCGAATTGAAAATAGCGCTTATACCCCGCGGTACAGGCAATGACTGGGGGCGTTTCTGGGGACTTACCGCCGATTACAAAAAATCTATTGAGGTGTTTTTGAAAGGTAAAACCCAAACCATTGACATAGGCCGGGCAGAGTACGACATGGAAGGTAGAAAAGAAGCTCATTATTTTATCAACTCTTTAGGACTTGGTCTTGATGCTGCCGTAGTGAACCTTACACATCGTTTGAAAGAAATTTTCGGAAGTCATTCTTTTTTATATACTGTTTCGCTACTGCTGGCTGTATTTGGCTACCGGCATCACCGGGTGAAAATATACGCCGACGAACGTAAAATAAGTAGCAATATGTATACCATGAGTATAGCTAATGGTTGCTACAGCGGAGGCGGGCTTAAACAAACACCCGATGCCCTGCCCTACGACGGATGGTTAGACGTAATGATGGCTAAACGTCCTAAATTCCGGGATATTATCGGGGCGCTTTACTACTTATTCAAAGGAAAACTATTACAGCATCGGCTTATCGAATCTTTCAGAACACGTGAACTACTAATACAAACTGATAAAAAAGCGCTGATAGAAGCCGACGGTATCATTGTGAACGGCACTTCACCATTCAATATCAACATAATACCTCAGGCTATTCAAATGATTATTCCCTGATGAAAACAACCCGCCCGGACAGGCTTAGAGGTTAAAATTATTATTTTTGCAGTTTATTTCATTTTGTATTGCTTTTATTTAAAATGATTTATATCTTTGCCTGCGGATTAAAATTTTTTCAATTTAAAAATCCACTTCCACACTACCCCTACCCTGTACTGAATTTAAACGTTGTGAACCAACGTTTTTAATATTTTATTCAAATATTTTTTACTACTAAAGGTTTTATGCATGAACAACAAAAACTTTTACCGCTTTCTATTATTTGCCTTGTTGGGAATTATATCGTCTGCAACATCTAAGGCTGATACTTATAGCTATTCCATATCAGCAAAAACCTGGACGGCCTTTGGTACGGTAAGTATGGCCGATGTTAACTGGACTGCCGAAGGTACCACAGCTACATTTTTTGGTTATAGCTCCAGCAAAGGGCAACAGTTCGGAAATGGCACTATAGCTGAGCCATCGCTAAAAATTCACACATCGGGGATATTTGGTACAGTCAGCTCTGTAAAGGTAAACAGCTCGGGAGGCACCGACGTTGCAGCAACTATTTCGGTATCAGTAGGTAATACCGCTTTTCAGTGCAACGGAGCCGCAAACGCTGCTATTACAGCCACCGCCACCGATTATACTTTTACCGGATCCGGATCAGGTGCTATTAGCATCAACTGGAATCAAACAAGTGTAAAAGCACTTTACATCAAATCCATTGAAGTAGTCTATACGCCATGGGTATGCACAGAATCAGGATTGGCGTTTAACGAATCAGCAACCAGAAAACTTATTTCCGATGGAGCATTTACAAAAGCAGCAGCTTCGCTCAATCAAACTACACCCATAACCTACTCAAGCAGCAATACGGCCGTAGCATCTGTTAACTCCGCTACCGGCGAGGTAACACCTGTTGGCACAGGAACTACCACCATAACCGCCACACAACTACCTGGCATTCACAATGAAATATTCTACTGCAAGAGTACTGTAAGCTATGTTCTGAGTTTATTTAATAATTATCCAACAGTTTCGTTAACCGAAGTAAATATACCAACCATTGAAACCTATGTAGACGAAAGCTCAGAAGAAACCGTGTTGGTTGGAGGTGCAAACCTGAGCGAAAACATATCTCTGTCTATCGGCGGGTCGGGAGCTTCGGCCTTTTCACTGTCGAAAAACACGGTGAGCCAAACGAATGGAAGTTCGCCAACGGAAACCATTACCGTATATTACCACCCCGATACCGATGGAGATCATCAGGCAACCCTTAGTTTCACAAGCAACGGGGCAACCGGCATTATTCGAAATCTTAGTGGAAAGGCCACCTACAAACCCCTGGATACTCCGGTGGCAACCGATGCTTCGGCGATAAGCAGTACAACCTTTACCGCCAACTGGAATACTGTGGAACGCGCAACAGGCTACGAAGTTTCGGTTAAAACCATGGAGGCTAAAAAAACTAATGACTTATTTTTTTCAGAATATGCCGAAGGAAGTTCAAGTAATAAATACATCGAGATATTTAATGGTACCGGCTCGGACGTCGACCTTTCGGCTTACGCCATTAAAATATCATACAACGGAGCCGGATGGCCAATTACTGCCGACTCGCCCGACTACAGACCACTTACGGGAACTATAACCAATAACGACACTTATGTAATAGCGCATAACAGCGCAAGCGCCACAGTAAAAGCCGCTGCCGACTTACTCCTTTCGTACAATTCTTCTGTTCAGGGTAGTCGCATCATGTCCTTCTCGGGCAACGACGCTCTCGGGCTATTCAAAAATGATGTACTTATTGATATCATTGGTACTCCTGAGTCAGATGCCACAATTGATGCAGCTGGAACTACTAATGCCGGCGCCGACCATACGCTTATCAGAAAGCAGACCGTTTTTCAGGGAAATACCAGCTGGACAAGTTCTGCCGGGAGCAATACTGAGGATTCTGAATGGATTGTCAATGTGAAGGATGACAATACAAACGCCGGATTACACACCTATAACAGTGGCGAGGAACTTGCTGCTATTCAGGGTTCGCCTTTTATGGCTGGTATTACCAACAATATAGTTGTATCAGACCTGAAAGCCAACACAACTTATTATTATACCGTTGTAGCCAAAAACCAGAACGTTCTATCTGCTTTATCAAACCAAATCAGTGTAACTACATCGCCAAATACCGACATCAGCAATGTGCATAGCGAACTGAAAGTGTATAAAGTAAATGACGAGCTGATAATAGTTGCCGAAGCCGGACAACTGGTAGAAATTTATAATCCTATAGGTCAGAAACTGATGGATTATCGAACCACACAAACAGTAAGCAGGCTAAAAGTAAATTATAAAGGTGTTGCTATCGTTAAAGTAGGAAACGATATAACCAAGACTATACTTTAGGGAAAAGCCTGATAATCAATCTGCATCAAAGGAGATATTCGTCAAACGAACCATCTCCTTTGATGTTCTATATTTTTTTCAATCCATTTTAATAACAAAAAACACCCTCATTTAAATAAATAAGCAGTACTTTTGCAAAAAATTTCTGTACACGCTATGATTTTTCAACCCAAATTACTTAGTTCACTCAAGAATTACTCTAAAGAACTATTTTACGCCGACCTGATGGCGGGAGTAATTGTAGGAATTGTTGCTCTGCCTCTGGCTATTGCTTTCGGGATAGCATCAGGTGTAAGTCCCGAAAAAGGTTTATTTACAGCTGTTATTGCCGGTTTTCTTATTTCATTTTTTGGTGGAAGCAAGGTTCAGATTGGTGGTCCTACCGGTGCTTTTATCGTTATTGTTTACGGAATAGTTCAGGAGTTTGGCATTGCCGGACTTGCCGTAGCTACCATGATAGCAGGAGTAATGCTTATCGCCATGGGGCTTCTAAAATTAGGAAGCGTAATTAAGTTTATACCCTATCCGGTAGTGGTAGGTTTTACAAGTGGGATAGCACTTACCATTTTCACCACGCAAATTAAAGATTTACTCGGATTACAAACCGGCGCTCTTCCCGGAGATTTTATTCACAAATGGATTACTTACGGGCATTTTATAGGCACTATCAATTATTGGTCGCTGGGTATCAGCATAATCACCATTGCCATAATATTTTTTACACCCCGTTTTTCAAAAAAAATTCCCGGCTCGCTTATTGCCATCATATTATTGACAATAGTTGCTTACCTGCTACGCGAGAAATTCGGTATCATGCAAATCGAAACTATTGGCGACAGGTTTAAAATAGATCCTTCGCTACCCAAGGCAGTAACGCCTGAAATTAATTTTGCTGCTATCGAAACATTACTTCCAACGGCATTCACCATTGCCATGCTTGGTGCTATCGAGTCGTTGTTGTCGGCCACTGTTGCCGATGGGGTTACGGGTGATAAGCACGACTCTAATACCGAACTGGTAGCACAGGGAATAGCCAATGTAATCACTCCCATTTTTGGCGGAATACCTGCTACGGGAGCAATTGCCCGTACTATGACCAATATCAACAATGGGGGGAAAACACCTGTTGCCGGGATTATTCATGCTCTGGTATTGCTGCTGATTATGCTTTTTCTGGGCAACTTAACCAAACATATCCCTATGTCATGCCTTGCGGGCGTACTGGTGGTAGTGGCATACAACATGAGCGAATGGCGCACTTTTAAATCGTTGCTAAAAAACCCGAAATCGGATGTCGCAGTATTGCTTACCACCTTTCTGCTTACCGTAATTTTCGACCTTACCATTGCCATTGAAATAGGACTTCTACTGGCTGTAGTATTATTTATCCGACGTATTTCTGAAACCTCACAAATATCAATTTTTAAAAACGAAGTAAGCACCTCGGACTATACCGAAGGTAATGACGATACTGAAAAGCTGATTATTCCAAAGGGTGTGGAAGTTTACGAAATTGAAGGTCCTTTCTTCTTCGGAATTGCCAGTAAATTTGAAGAAACCATGAAACAGCTGGGCGACAAGCCAAAAATACGAATCATACGCATGCGTAAAGTACCGTTTATTGATTCCACAGGCTCGCACAACCTGCAAAACTTTATACGTATGTCCGAAAAAGATAAAACACGCATATTACTTTCGGGCGTAAACGAAAATGTTCGCAATGTGCTGACTAAAGTAGGTATTGAAGACGAACTGGGAGCTGCCAATATCTGCAACAACATCAACGAAGCGCTGAGCCGTGCCAAAGATATTCTGGACACCGAACCTGTATCCAAAAAAATTAAAGTCTGAGCCAAAATACCTCAATTTCAACACCCTGATTTATCAAAATAACCATATAATATATAAAAAAAACCGGACGTGAACACATCCGGTTTTTTTCATTTTATATGCTTTATGACACTTGCTCTCAAGCAAGAAGTCAGTAAAAAATTATAATTTTTCGTTTATCAACAAAGCTATTGCACTCATTTCTTCGGGTGCAAGTTTTAATTTAGGTTTTCTGAAATCCATGTCAGACTCCTGATTAATGGGTATAAGATGGATATGCACATGAGGAACTTCAAGTCCGATAACAGCCACACCTACTCTTACACAGTCAATGCTTTTCTGTTGCGCCACAGCTACTTTTTTGGCAAACAGCACCAAACCTGCAAGTACGTCATCGTTCAGATTAAAAATATAATCTTCTTCCACCTTAGGCACTACAAGCGTATGACCTTTGGTGAGCGGATTGATATCTAAAAACGCAAAGTAATTCTCATCCTCAGCAACCTTGTAACAAGGTATTTCTCCTGCTATTATCCGGCTAAAAATTGTCATGATTCTTCTCTCCTGTTGATAAAAAAAACGACTTTAAAGACTAATTTCAACAACCTCAAATTCCATTACACCCGATGGAACAGTGACTTCTGCTTTTTCACCCACTTTCTTTCCAAGCAATCCCTTAGCTATTGGAGTAGTAACCGACAGTTTGCCTTCCTTGATATTGGCTTCGCTCTCCGACACTATCGTATACGACATTATCTGACCCGATTTAGTATTTTTAATTTTCACCCGGGTAAGTATCTGTACTGCATTCGTATTAATCTTCGACTCATCTATCATTCGAGCCGACGAAATAGTATCTTTGAGTTGAGCTATCTTCATCTCAAGTAACCCTTGCGCTTCCTTGGCTGCATCGTATTCGGCATTTTCCGACAAGTCGCCTTTGTCACGCGCTTCTGCAATTTGCTTCGAGATGGCAGGCCGCTGTACTCTTTCCAGTTCGTTCAACTCATCTACCAATTTTTTATAACCATCTGCGGTCATATAAATTACTGCCATAGTTTTTCCTCCTAATATTTAATTCGGTTCTTTAATAAAAAGTGTAAACAAAAAAGAATTCCGACATTTTGCCGGAACTCTCATTTATCTTATTGTGTTATGCAAATATACAAGCTATTTTTGTACAATACAAACTTTGCAATACTGTTTAACAACAGTTTTTATGGCTATTTGCTGAATTTCAGTACTTTCTGTTGAATACTTCTGAATATATAAAAGCCTGTCTTGCATCATCTGCATCGTTAATCATCACATTCAAACTGTCAAGATCGCTTTTTTCGCTTTCAACTTCCAAAGTCTGTTTTGGGGAGTATGATGTCACTTGCTTTTTAGCTTTTAGTGACGAAATATCGTTCGTAGTTTCGTAACTAACAAACTCAGGCCCCGTAACTTTGGCCGACCTTATCGGCTCGTACACCGATACCGGGGCCGGTATTGGTTCCGGCTTTAGGTCTTCCCTTTCCGGTAGCAGTTCCCTCAGAACATCTTCAAATCCGCCACCGTCCTCATCTTCCTCAACCGGCGTATGCTTAGTCTGATTATCTTTTCTTTTCTTAAGCAGACCACTTAGCCCAGCTATTATAATAATAATCAGATATATATAATCTCCAAAATTATCCATAACTTATGTTTTATGTGGTAATGCCATTTTTCATAAACTGAGACTTACTAAAAAAATCAATGGGTAACTTCACAGCCACCCATTGCACATTTTAACCTAAACCTTAACTATGAAAAATTTATCTGTTTGTTTACTCTACAAAGGTGCAGAGTTTTTTTTATTTATGCAAGCGTTTTCAACTTTTTTTTTCAACAAAAAGCCATTTTAAATAATTTTAATAATAATGCTGTTGAATTGAAAATATTTACAAAGAATCGTAAATAATTATGCCTTTTGTTGCGAAGATTATACAAGCCGGAAGTCGGCGGAGAGGATGATGAACTTATATAAAAAACAATGGGTAACTTCACAGCCACCCATTGCACATTTTAACCTAAACCTTAACTATGAAAAATTTATCTGTTTGTTTACACTGCAAAGATGCACACATTTTTTTATTTACGCAAGTGTTTAATCTTTTTTTTTATATATTTTTCATTCAGATAAGTATTTTTTCTATACAACTTCTATACATCACTAATTATCAGCAGACTACAAGGCAGTTACAATGAGTTAATTAATGTTAAGCGCTTCTTTTTTTTATTTACAATATATAATGTAATTTTGCAACAAACTTTTAAAACAAAAAACAATGATCGAAAATGAAGGAATTGTTGCTTCGCCGGACTCTAAATCCGCGCTGAACGACAAAAAATTATTTATTGAAACCTATGGCTGCCAGATGAATGTGGCCGATAGCGAAGTAGTGGCATCAATCATGGAAATGGATGGATTTGCTTTGACAAATCAGGCCGACGATGCCAATGCCGTATTTATAAACACCTGCTCGGTGCGCGACAATGCCGAGCAAAAAGTAATTCAACGGTTGAAGTATTATCAGTCGGTGAAACGTAAAAACAAAAAACTGATTGTTGGTGTAATTGGCTGTATGGCCGAAAGGGTAAAAGAAGAGCTTATCAACGAACATGGTGTAAACATCGTAGTAGGACCTGATGCATACCTCGATATCCCTAACTTAATCAACAGTGTGGAAAACGGTGAAAAGGCAATCAATGTCGATTTGTCGAAAACCGAAACATATAAAGATGTATTACCTACCCGAATCGGGGCATCTATTTCGGGGTTTGTATCTATCATGCGTGGATGCGACAAGTTTTGCACCTACTGCATAGTGCCGTATACACGCGGACGGGAACGTAGCCGCGAAGTAGAAAGCATACTGAATGAAATAAACGACCTGAAAGAGAAAAACTATAAAGAAGTAACGCTACTGGGACAAACGGTGAACTCCTACCGATACGAACAACCGGACGGAACCGTGGTGGATTTCCCGCAATTGCTCAGCATTATTGCCGAAACTGTTCCGCAAATGCGTATACGCTTTACTTCGCCACATCCCAAAGATATGACCGATGAAACGCTTGAAGTGATGGCAAAATACCCGAACATTTGCAGATTTATTCACCTGCCTGTACAATCGGGTAGCAACAAGATACTAAAGCTAATGAACCGGAAGTACACCCGGGAGTGGTATCTGGACAGGGTAGCTGCCATGCGCAGGATTATTCCTGATGTGTCTATCGGAACTGATATTTTCTGCGGGTTTCACAACGAAACAGAAGAAGACCATCAGGAGTCGCTGGCGCTTATGAGCGAAGTGAAGTTTGATATGGCATTTATGTTTAAATACTCGGAACGCCCGGGAACTATAGCTGCCAAACGGCTGCCCGACAACGTACCGGAAGAAGTAAAAATCAGAAGATTAAATGAGATAATAGCGTTGCAAAACGAAGTTTCGAACCAAAGCAACCAAAATGACATTGGCAAAACTTTCGAAGTACTGGTTGAAGGTTTTTCCAAACGTTCGCGCGAACAGTTGTTCGGACGTACATCGCAAAACAAGGTGGTAATTTTCCCACGCGAAGGCCGCAAAATCGGCGAGTTTATTCATGTCAGGATATTATCTGCTTCGTCGGCAACTTTGATTGGTGAAGTTGTTTGATTGTTTTTCTAAAAGCAAATACAATAAATATGGGTTGATTTGGAGTAATCCGATCAACCCATATTCATATACCATAAACATGATATGAAATATACCCTGTAGAGACGAGGCACGCCTCGTCTGAAGATGGCATATACCATAAACATGGTATGAAATATACCCCATCAGTGTGATTGTGTAAAAGCAAGTGTTGATGTAATTTTGCATCAATTAATACAAACTCATAAAAAAACTACCGTTATGGCTAAAATTGCAAAAAAACTAACTGAGCTTATCGGAAATACTCCGTTGCTCCAATTGTCGAATTACGCGGATGCTAAAGGTCTTGAAGCCAATATAATTGTAAAATTAGAGTCGTTCAACCCCGCAGGCTGCGTGAAAGAACGTATTGCTCTGGCCATGATTGAAGATGCTGAGTCCAAAGGCTTACTAAAAGCCGGCGTTGAAATAATAGAACCAACAAGCGGAAATACCGGTATTGGTTTGGCTTTGGTAGCTGCCGTAAAAGGATACAAACTGACACTCACCATGCCCGAAACCATGAGCGTGGAACGCAGAAACCTGCTGAAAGCGCTTGGAGCTAACTTAGTACTTACGCCGGGAGCTAATGGCATGAAAGGTGCTATTGCCCGTGCTCAGGAACTTCATGAAGAAAACCCCAACTCGTTTATACCGCAACAATTTGAAAACCCATCGAACCCCGAAGTGCACAAACAAACTACTGCTGTAGAAATATGGAATGATACTGACGGACTGGTAGATATATTTGTAGGCGGCGTGGGAACCGGTGGTACAATAGCTGGTGTAGGAGCATATTTGAAATCCAAGAATCCAAAAGTTCAGATTGTGGCTGTAGAGCCGGCCGACTCACCTGTACTTTCAGGTGGCAATCCGGGTCCACATAAAATTCAGGGTATAGGTGCCGGATTTGTTCCCAAAAACTATAACCCCGAAGTTGTCGACGAGGTTTTTCAGGTGAGCAATGATCAGGCAATTCTTACTTCGCGCCAATTGGCACAGCAAGAAGGTTTGTTAGTAGGTATCTCATCGGGAGCTGCAGCTTATGCTGCCACTCAGTTGGCATTACGTCCTGAAAACAAGGGAAAAAACATCGTGGCCTTGCTACCCGACACGGGAGAACGCTATCTGTCTACATTGCTTTACGCTTTTGAAGAGTATCCTTTGTAGTTTTTCAGAAATAAGCTATTTATCATGGGAATAAATACGGTTAGTCCGATTAAATTATAACACGTCCTACAGGTATAGAAAATATATTTAATAACAATAAAGGATTTATGTACAAGCTTTCGATGCATATAATGTGTATGAGTTGTCGTCATTTTCATGTTGATGATCGGCCACCTTTGTGCTCTTAAGCTATATAAATGCTAAGATACAGAACGGCTGATGAACGAAAGTTGATCAGCCGTTCTTTTTTTTTAAATCAAAAAAAGTAATTAAACAATTTTACAAAAAAGATGAAGATGAAAGTTACACAAATCAAAAAAATTTCATTGTTTCTCATATTGAGTCTGTTTGTTTTAGGTGTAACAGCCCAAAACAAACAACTTACAGATGTTACAGGAAAAATAACCGATTCCAACGGGCAGGCACTTACAGGAGTCACCGTGACACAACAAGGCCGTACCGATATTGGAACAATATCCGACATAAAAGGAAACTATAATATCCGGGTGGAAAAAGGAGCCATACTTATATTTTCGTACATCGGGTACGAAACACAATCGGCTCAGGCAAGCTCATCGACGCTGAACATCAGCTTAAAAGAAAGCTCTACTTACCTGAACGAAGTGGTGGTAACCTCGCTCAATATACCTCGTGAGAAAAAAGCGCTCGGGTATGCTGTACAAGGGGTTTCGGAGGATGCTTTTCAAACACGCCCAACCAATGCACTAACAGCCCTGACCGGTAAAATTGCCGGGTTGCAGGTTATTTCCGGAGGGAGTAATTTGGGAGGGTCATCGCGCATTACCCTGCGCGGAATCAACTCCATCACCGGCAACAACCAACCGCTTTACGTAATTGACGGTGTGCCGCTCGACAATACAGACCTCAACTCATCGTCGACCATTAACGGTAGTGCAGGCAAAGATGTGGGAAGTACCATTCAGGATATCAACCCGGACGACATTGCTGATGTAAACGTACTGAAGGGTCCTTCGGCGGCGGCTCTTTACGGATCGCGGGCTGCCAATGGCGTTATCCTTATTACAACCAAAAAGGGAATACAGAACGATGGAAAAATAGCCATAGAAGTAAATACCGGTCTTGAATTTGAGAAAGTAACCCGCCTGCCTGAACGTCAGAAGCTTTACGGTGGTGGCTACAATTCAACTTTTTCGACTGCTACAATCAACGGGCAAACTTACAATATCGTAGAATATGCTTCGGACGAAAGCTGGGGACCAAAATTAGACGGTACTCCTGTACTTAACTGGTACAATCTTGATCCGGAATATGCTTCGGACTATCTGAATCCACAACCCTGGGTATATCCTGAAAACGATGTAAACTACTTTTTTAAAACCGGTGTGGCCAACACCAATAATATATCTCTGTCCAAAACCAACGACAAATCAGCCTTTAGAGTATCACTCACCAACAAAAACGTAACGGGTACCATTCCCAACTCATCGTTGGACAAAAACTCTATCAATATATCAGGAAGTGTAAACGGAAAAACAATATCATTTTTCGGTAGCGCCAACTATCTGAAAACAAGTTCAACCGGACGTCCATGGACAGGAGCATCCAACCGCAACATCATACTCGAAGCCTTCCAGTGGGGTCAGGTACAGGTAGATTACAAAAAACTTGAAGACTATAAACGACCTGATGGTACTCCACGTGCCTGGAACAGGACAGGTTACAGCAATACAGTGGCCGATGAAAAAACCAAGTATATCGACAATCCGTATTGGTCGGCATATGAAAGCTACCTGAAAGAAGATCGCGATCGCCTATATGGCAATGTTGGCCTGAAAGTGAGTCCGCTTCCTTGGCTTTCGGTTACAGGACGTATCAACGCCGATGTGTACCAGTATAATTATCAGGACAGAATTGCTGTATATTCCCGCTCACAGTCAAGTTATCAGGAATATATTCAGAAATATGGTGAGTTCAATTACGAGTTGCTGGCAACAGCCAATAAATCCTGGAACGACCACTCGCTCATCGTAAACCTGGGAACCAATTACCTGCAACGCAGCCGCCGGGTAAGCGATATTTCTACCTCAGGCGGACTTATCATACCTGACTATTATAGTTTAAACAATGCCACAGCTACAGTAATAAACTCTGGTACAGGTATTTTCAGAAAAGAATTAGCGTCGGTGTATGGTAGTTTTTCTTATGGATGGAAAAGTACGGTGTATCTTGACGGAACATTCCGCAACGACTGGTCGTCGACATTGCCTGCCGAAAACAACTCATATATCTATCCTTCGCTTACATCGTCGGTGATTTTAAGCGAATTACCGGGCTTACGCAACGCTCCGTGGCTCTCGTTTGCAAAATTCCGTTTGGGCTGGGCACAAGTAGGTAACGACACCGACCCCTATCAACTCTATAAAGTTTACGAAGCCGTTACAGCTATCAACGGAAACATTGCATACAACCTGCCGAGCCAGTTGAATAATCTGAATCTGAAACCCGAAATCACCACATCAATCGAAACCGGTTTGCAAGTGCAATTATTCAAAAACCTGATTGGTTTGGATTTTACTTATTACAACAATACAAGTCGCAATCAAATTATTTCATTGCCTACGTCCGACGCCTTTGGTTATACCTCTAAACTCATCAATGCTGGTGAAATTAATAATCATGGTGTGGAAATAACGCTGAATGCAAATCCTGTAAAAACAAAAAATTTCGATTGGAATCTGACAGCAAACTTTTCAAAAAATACCAATAAAATTATTGAACTATCCGATGCTGTAAGTCGGCTCGATTTGAGCACTACGCTTGTTACCCTGTCGGCACAGGAAGGCGAAAGCTACGGACAATTGTATGGATACGACTTTGTGTATGCCGACAATGGACGTAAGGTAGTAGGTTCGGACGGTTTGTATTTACGTACCCAGCAATTAGTGCCACTTGGCAGCGTATTGCCTGATTTTCTCTGGAGTTTTCAGAATCAACTCAGATATAAGAACTTTCGTTTAGGTTTTCTGATTGACTCCCGTGTAGGAGGTAAATTCTTTTCGCAAACTTACAAAGTAGCCATGTACTCCGGTATTTTGCCCGAAACTGCTGCTAACGGCATTCGCGAGACAGGTGTGGTGGTAGATGGCGTAACCGGTGATGTTACATTCAATGCCGACGGTACCTATACTGTAAGCAACACTGCCGAAAACACTAAAAACGTAACGGCTCAGGCATGGGCTCGCAATCATTACAGCGGACCTACTACATTCGATATTTTCAGCTCTACATTTATTAAACTGCGTGAGCTCACCTTGGGTTACGACTTTAAACTACCTAAAAATAATGCCATCGAAAGCATCAATGCTTCGGTATATGCCCGCAACTTGTTTTACCTCTACAGAGCCAGTAAAACTATCGACCCTGAATTAACAAACAGCAGTGGCAATGTACAGGGTGTAGAAGGTGGTAATGTACCTACTCCTGTCACTTACGGTATTAACCTGAGTTTTAAATTCTAAAAAAATACCAAAGAGGAATATTGAAAATTTAATTTTAAATACATATAAAAAAGCATATGAAAATCAAACAAATATATATAGCTCTCCTACTTTTACCTGCGATTGGGTTTAGTTCCTGCATCGACGAGAATCTGAATATTGACCCCAACCGCCCATCGTCGGTTCCTACAACTTCGCTGATTGTTACTGCCGAGAAAAAATTAGTAGACAACCTCCGAAGCGAGAATATTTCTTTGCGTGGCTCGGCTCTGTTTATCCAGCAGTTAAGTCAAAATACCTATACCAGCCAGTCGCGCTACGATATACCTTACAGCTACTCGGCCGATTACTGGAGCGGATTATACAAAGTGTTGAACAATCTTCAGGAAATTATAAACCTGAACACCAACTCAGCAACAAAAGACATTGTAACTGCCAATGGAGCCGGACGTAATGCCAATCAAATAGCTATCAGTCGTATTTTGAAATCGTACGCCTACTATGCACTAACTGATGTATTCGGAAATGTACCTTATAATTCGTACGCCGGCACCGATGCCGATTTTCAGGCCTTGCAACAAAATCCGGATAATATTACTCCGAAATACGCTTCGCAGGAAAAAATATACGCTGATATTCTCAACGAATTGAAAGGCGCTGGCGACACACTGCTGAAATATTCTTCCGAAACTACTTTCGGCAGTTCGGATATAATCTATTCGGGCAGTAATGCTAAGTGGGCAAAATTTGCCAACTCGCTCCGGTTGCGATTTGCAACCCGCCTGAAAGCTAAAAACGCCACAGTTTATCAGTCGCATTTTGCCGATGCTTTGGCCAAAGGAGTATTTACAAGCAATGCCGACAATGCTGTATATAAATACTCTACCTCGTCGCCCAATGAAGCGCCATACTACAGAGCCACAGTTACTGCCAACCGTAAAGACTTTGCTATTTCGCATGTTTTTGTAGGCTTGCTCAAAGGCGAAAACGCACAACTACCGGTAGCCGACCCTCGTCTGGCATTATTTGCTGCCAAAAACAGCAATGGCAATTATGTAGGCCTGCCTTACGGGCTTACCGAAAGTCAGGCAGGCAAATTCACAGCTACCACGGTAAGCCTTCCGGGAGCTACTTATAGTGCAGCCAATTACGGGGAGGTACTTCAGGAATATGCCGAGGTTGCATTTCTGATTTCGGAGTACAACAACTGGAGTCAGACAGATTATGAAAACGGTGTGCGCGCTTCACTCGAAAAATGGGGCGCAACCACAACGGATGTAAATAACTACGTTGCAGCATTACCCGCAGCCAGTCAGCAGAACGTATTAAACCAGAAATATATTGCTTTGTTTACCCAATACCTCGAAGGATGGAGCGAATACCGCCGCACCGGTTTCCCGAACTTCCTCGTAAAGAAAAACGATGTCGTTTTTAGCGGTACCATTGAAGGATCGGCTGTATCTTACACCTTCAACCCGCTGTATGGCGATGGCGGCATACCTGCACGCTTATACTATCCGGTGAAAGAACAAACTGTTAATAAACAAAATTATCAGGCTGCCATTGCAGCTCAGGGTAATGATGTAATTGAAACAAAATTGTGGATATTTAAATAAATACTTAATTTTGCCATAACCATTAAGTACAGCAAGGTCGCGGATGAAATTTTCGTCCGTGGCTTTGCCATTTATCTGCTTTAAAAAAATACTTATTGAAACTATTTTTCAAATATGAATACTTACAAAAATGATATTATGCGTAAATTTTGCATGCTGGTTTTAACTGGTTTATTGATGAGTTCGGTTTATGCAGTAGCTCAGTTACAACAGGGTATTTGGCGCGGACAGCTCAAAGTAACCGACAAACAGGCTCCTTTTCTGTTTGAAGTCAGTAAGCCCACCACTAACAAACTTGTAGTTACGCTTATAAACGGACAAGAGAGGGTTGACCTAACCGGAGTTAAGCTACAGAACGATACTATAACGATACCTATCGATATCTACGATGCTACCATTAAAGGCATTGTTAAAGGAGATAAAATTGAAGGATTATTTATTAAAAACTATATTGAAAAAGACCCGGGCGTAGCCTTTTCGGCCTTTTACAACAAAAAAAACCGCTTTGATTTGACAGAAAAACCCTTGACCACGGGAATTGAAGGAAAGTGGGATGTTTTATTTATCGATGAAAAAGGTGATACTACTCGCAACGTGGGTATCTTCCAATCAGATAAAGGCATTATTACCGGCTCGGTACTTACCAGCTCGGGCGACTTACGCTTTCTGGAAGGCGCTTATACCGGCAATGGAGCACAACTTTCGGCTTTCAGCGGCCTGAGTCCCTATCTTATCGAATTATCTTTGAAAAACAATCAAACCTTCGAAGGTACTTTTTACACTACCCGGGGAAAAACCCGACTCGTAGGCAATAAAAATGATAAGGCCGGTTTGGCCGACCCTTACAGCGTTGCCCGACTTAAAGCCGGAAAGCAAACGCTCGGTTTTAGCTTGCCAAATCTCGATGGTAAAAATGTATCGCTTCGTGACGAACGCTATCGCGGCAAGGTAGTCATTGTATCCATTCTGGGCAGCTGGTGTCCAAACTGCCTCGACGAAACAAGCTATTTAGCTCCCTGGTACGAAGCCAACAAACATCGGGGTATAGAAATTATTGGCCTTGGTTTCGAGCGCAAGGACGACCCTGCTTATGCAAAAGGCACCCTCACAAGGCTGAAAAACAAGTACAATATCGGATACGAAATTCTGTTTGCCGGTAAAGCGAACGCTGAAACAATCGCGCGCGTTTTCCCCGAAATCGAAGGATTCGGCGGTTATCCTACCACCTTCTTTATCGACAAAAAAGGGAATGTACGTAAGATACACACCGGCTATAATGGCCCGGCTACCGGACTTTTCTACGAAGAGTTCAAAGCTGAATTCAACGCCCTGATAGACAACTTAGTATCTAAAAATCAAGATTAAGAATTGAATGCCGGCACAACAAACCGCCTTTCTTTACACCTGTTTCTTACTGGCTGATACCTAATTTGAGGTATTAAAAAATGCCATAACAATGGTATTCTATTTCTTGATAATAAGGCTCATATTTGTATTCATATAAAACTGACTAATAAATAATCTCTTGATGTAGTTATTTTATTGGTCTGAATATTCAATTAAAAAATTCAATAAAAAACTATGAGTACAATTTTAAACGAAGTTTTAAACGCTAACAAAGAGTATGCTTATACATTTGGAGCCAAAGCCGATTTATCGCTGCCACCAGCACGCAGATTTGCCATTCTCACCTGTATGGATGCCCGGCTTGATCCGGCAAAATATGCAGGTTTGGCCGAGGGTGACGCTCACGTAATACGAAATGCAGGTGGACGAGCCAGCGACGATGCCATCCGATCATTAATTATTTCGTACAAACTACTGGGCACACGGGAGTGGTTTGTTATACATCATACCGACTGTGGCATGGAGTTTTTTACTGATGAGCTTATGGGTGATTTACTCCAACAAAGCCTTGAAACAGCAGCTCTTACCGAAGAAGGTTTTAAGGATGTAGGAGATGGCCCGGGTTCAACTGAGGGTAAATACATCAAATGGCTTACAATAAGCGACCGTTTTAAGAGTGTAACAGAAGATGTATCACGCATTAAAAATCATCCATTAGTACCTTTGGCAATACCGGTATATGGTTATATTTACGATGTAAAAAGCGGTAAGTTAATAGAAGTTCCCGAAGCTACCGAAGCCGGAAAGGCGCGATAATCTTTAACTATTGTATACCATATTCAGGGTATATAAAATCACATCATAATGGTATTTCACCATTGAAATTCAGTTGCTATTTTTGCAATGTAATCAAACAAAAAGAAAAATGAAATATATAAGTGTAAATATGATAATGTGTTGTTTCATGTGCCGCAAGCAGTGAGCCGAACCATTATTGTATTATAAACACTACATAATAATATAAAAACAGTTGGTCGGTAATCAAGCAAACGACCAACTGTTTTTTTTATGGTTCTACACCAAAACCGTTTTTCTGAATTAAATCATACATGTGTTATTCGTTTTATCAAAAATCTCTTTCTGAAATTACAGTAGTTGCTCCGATGTGAATCGGGGCAACTGCAAAATTCAAAACCCGGTTTTTGTCAATCCATTGAATATCGGAGATAAAAAAAGTTGTTTTTTGGAGGATACATGTAAACAGACTAAAAAATTGATATACAAATTATAATTCAATTAAAAACATAAAATTATGGCTGGATTTTCAATCGCTTTCCGAAACACTCTGGCAAAAATACTGAACGTAAAATCAAATCAATCGAGTGACAAATCAATTAAAAATAATAAAGATATGGCAACTAATCAACTGAAATTTGAAACCTTGCAGGTACATGCAGGACAAGAAGTAGACAAAACAACACACGCACGTGCACTCCCGATTTACCAAACCACATCTTATGTATTTGAAGATGCTAAAGATGGCGCTGACTTATTCGGCCTTCGTAAATTCGGGAATATCTATACCCGCTTACAAAACCCTACAACCGATGTATTCGAGAAACGCGTAGCTGCTCTCGAAGGTGGAGTTACTGGTTTGGCTACCTCTTCGGGGCAGTCGGCTCAGTTTATTGCGCTTAACAACATACTTCAAACTGGCGACAACTTTGTAAGTACTTCGCACCTTTATGGTGGCACATACAACCAGTTTAAGGTTCAGTTCAAAAGGCTTGGTGTAGAAGTACGCTTCACGCCTAACGACGATCCATCTGAATTTGAAAAACTGATTGACAACAACACCAAAGCCATTTATTTAGAAACCATTGGTAACCCCGAACTGAATATACCTGATTTTGACGCCATAGCCGCAGTGGCCAAAAGGTACGATATTCCGCTCATTGTGGATAATACCTTCGGTGCCGGAGGATTTCTGTTCCGACCTATCGAACACGGTGCATCAGTGGTAGTGGAGTCGGCTACCAAGTGGATAGGTGGGCACGGAACCTCGATTGGTGGAGTTATTGTCGACAGCGGTACCTTCAACTGGGGCAATGGCAAATTTCCATCGTTCACCGAACCATCTGAAGGGTATCACGGCTTAGTATTCTGGGATGTGTTTGGTACTAACGGTCCGTTTGGAAACATTGCATTTAATATCCGGGCACGCGTTGAAGGACTTCGCGACTGGGGTAATGCCATCAGTCCGTTCAACTCATTCCTCCTTGTTCAGGGACTCGAAACGCTTTCGTTGCGCCTCGAACGCCATGTGCAAAATACTCAGGCACTGGCCGAATGGCTCGAAAAGCATCCTAAGGTAGAATACGTTAACTATCCGGGACTTAAAAGCAACAAATATTATAAGTTAGCCAAGCAATACTTCCCTAAAGGACCGGGAGCTGTGCTTACATTTAAGCTCAAAGGCGACCCGGCCAATGCCGACACGCTGATAGACAATGTAAAATTGCTGAGCCACTTAGCCAATGTTGGCGATGCTAAATCATTGATTATTCATCCGGCTGCCACCACGCACGAACAGCTGTCGCCCGAAGATCAGATAGCCTCAGGTGTACTTCCGGGCTTGGTGCGTATTTCGGTAGGTATCGAAAATATCGACGACATTATTGCTGATGTTTCGCAGGCTCTTGATGCTATAAAATAGTAAAAATGCCCGGGTTGCAGGTCAATAACTAACAACAAACAAATACTTGGCCTGCACCATCAACATAAATTAGGTTTTAGTTTTTTATTAGTTACGTTGTATTTTCTTGTTTTTTCAGTTATTTATAGTTTTCTACCGATGCGAATCGTAGGGAAACTATAAATAACTAAACTTTTACACATAGCGGTATTATATTTTTTTTAAGTAATAATATATTCCTTGTTCGCTTTTAAACAGTAACTCTTCATGAATAAAAGTTCCTTTATTATTGCTGAAAGTAATATCTTATACAGTTTGGGGCTAAATGCCCTTATTCATGAGCGCATCCACAATGCTACCGTTATAAACGTTTCGGGCTTCGCCGAAATTAACAATGCTCTGTTATCAACTCCTGAGTCTGTCGTTATTGTTGATATGGATTCATTCAACAATAAACAGCTTGATTTTTTTTCGATGACTTCGTCAAAATTTACAGGAAGCAATTGGCTATTCATTTCCGAGATTGCCCGCGAAGCGCAACTTATTGAACTTAACAGAGCAATTAACCACGCAAATTTTGTGCTTAAAACCAATGATTACGATGTTATATCCACAGCTATAGTAAATACGGCCAAAGGAATGAGGTATTTTTGTAGCGAAGCTTTACAAATTATCATGGAGGAGCATAACAGAAAAAAAACTACAGAGCCCAAAAAGCATGTGCTCACAGGCACTGAGCTGGAGCTTATTCAGCTATTTGCTATGGGTAAAACTGCCAAGGAGGTGGCCGTAATCCGCACGTCGAGTTATCACACCATCAATACCCATCGCAAGAATATCTTCCGAAAATTAGAGATTAACAACATTCAGGAACTTATCAAGTACGCTTTAAAGCATAATTTACTTGATTTGACCGAATATTACATCTGATTTAATCAGGTTCTCAGATCGAATACAATAAATCCAACCCTTGCTGCCAACTATAATGCCCCGATGCGGCATTAATATGTCCGGCTTGTCCGATATTGATAAATTTACTACCCCACTTTTGAGCATAATATTCGGCAGTATTTATGGCAACCCACGGATCGTTGGTACTTGAAACCACAATGGTAGGAAAATTTATTGGCGTTATAGGATTATGGTTGGTGAGGATATGCAGTTCCTTGCGAACAACATCTATATCAGGAGGCGCCACAAGAAGAGCCCCCTTAATTTTTTTACGGTACCTGCGTGCCCATTCGGCCACCGTAAGGCAACCTAAGCTGTGAGCCGCAAGAACCACGCTATCGGGCTGATAAGCCGAAATCACCTCATCTATATTTTCTACCCACTGGTCAATATCCGGCGAGTCCCAATTATGCTGTTCAATCCTTGTTATATGCTGTTGCGTTTTTTCAAACCAGGTCTGCCAATGTTCTGCACCAGAGCCTCCCAAGCCGGGCACTGTAAAATAATTAATCATCATTCTATACCTTTTTTCAAAAATTATTTGTACTGCAAATTTCGCAATTTCGGATGCGGTACACAATCACTGCGGCATGGTATTTTTGTACCGTGTTTATGGTATAAAAAAAGCCGGAGCTAAAAGAACGCTCCGACTTCTAAAACGAAATATCGTTAGATTATTATTTTATCTCACCACTTCCTATACATATGCGCGAATCGGCATCGTATATCACCCCAAACTGTCCCGGGGCAATTCCCTGCAACCTTTCCTCCGAAACCAGATGATATCCTTTGTCAGTATTGAAAATCCTGCCACGTGTAAACTCCGGCGTATGACGTATTTTGAAAGTAACATCAGCGCCATTGGCAGCATCTACCCATACATTATCTGTTATAAAATGGAAATCCTGCATGGTAAGCTCATAGCCATATTGAGCTTCTGCATCAAAGCCCTTGGATGCCCACACTATATTAGCATCTACATCCTTGCGAATTACGTACCACGGACCACCCGATAGCCCCAAACCTTTGCGCTGACCTACCGTATGAAACCAGTATCCTTTGTGCGTTCCTAATATTTTTCCGGTTTCCAACTCTACAATCGGACCTTCTTTTTCGCCCAGATAACGCCGGATAAAATCATTATAGTTCACCTTCCCCAAAAAACATATACCCTGACTATCAGGACGTTTTGAGCTTGGAAGTTTTGCTTTCAACGCTATCTCGCGTACCTCGCTTTTCATCAGATGCCCAATAGGAAACATCAGTTTTGATACCTGAAGATAATTAATCTGAGCCAAAAAGTCGGTTTGATCTTTTATAGGATCTTTGGCAGTCGACAAGTATGTTTTTCCATCTGCCTCCGTAGTAGTGGCGTAATGCCCGGTAGCCGTTTTATCAAACTCCTTCCCTACCCGCTGCTCAAATACACCAAATTTAATCAACTTATTGCACATCACATCAGGATTTGGGGTAAGCCCCTGCTTCACTTTCCTTATCGTATAATCCACCACATTGTCCCAATAATCCTTGTGCAAATCAACCACCTCAAGCTTACATCCATACTTATGGGCTATAAGCGTAGCCATCTCTATATCTTCTTCCGACGAACAATGCAGTAATTCATCATCGTCCATACCTATTTTGATATAAAACAAAGTAGGACGATAACCTGACTCGCAAAGCTGGTGAACCACTACCGAACTATCAACCCCGCCTGATAATAAAGCTGCAATATTCATTTAATTCCTTAATACTGTATTATTTAAAAAAAATCAATTGGCTAAAAAATCAGATATAATATTCAGCCATATCCACTATTCCGGCCCTCATCGCATATTTTGTGGCCTCATGGATATTATTTACTTCTATTTTCCTGAAAATATTTTTTCTGTGCGTCATAATGGTATGAACGCTTACAAACCGCTTTGCAGCTATTTCCTTGGTAGTTTTACCCAGCGCCATTTCCTTCAGAATTTCCTGTTCGGTGCCGGTAAGCACCTGTTTGTGCTGATCATTGCTGGTTTTACGACTGCTATCCAGCAAAATATTGCTCACAAAATTACAAATATACCGGTTGCCCTTGATGGCTTCCTTTAAGCCTGTAGTAATTTCATCAGCCGAGCAATCTTTCATCAACACACTTACCGAATGAGAATTAAACAACAGGGTTCTCAAAAACTCATCGCTGAGCTCATCCGAAAACAATATCCAGTCAGTTTTCTCAAAACGACTCTGAATAATGATTAATTCACCGGCACTCTCAAAATCGAATAAAGTATAATCAACAATAACAACAGCCTCCTGTTCGTTTTTCAACACATCTATCATCTCAGCTTTACCGCTTACCAACGCAATCTGAAAATTCTCGCTGATTTGGCGAAGCAAAAAAGTAAGTCCGCAGCGCGATATGTCCTGATTATCCGCAATAATTATTTTTCTCATATCCTTTTTTTAATGAAAGAGCTTTAGAAAAAAACAAATGAACGCCTGCAAAGTTAGTTCATTTACAGAGAAAACTAAAATTAAGTTTCAATATACTTACAAAATAATAACCGGACAAAACCAATAGTGATATTGACCTTGTCCGGTTATTAACAAATATCTTTTTTAGAATCAATATTCCCAAAGATCCTGCTCTACGTTAAGCAGCTCAGTTTCAATACGTTTTTGTTCTTTTACAATTTGATCATGGGTATTATAAGCCTGTAGCAGCATTCGGTTGAATACATTGCTGTCGCCCAACAGATAACTTGAATATAATTGTTGAGCAAAGAACTCGTCATAAGTCATGCGTTGGCTATCGTTTCCGCTTGGCACCACATATTGCTTAGCCAGATAGGGTCGCAACTCGTCGAACAGATACCAACACAATACCGAACTTTGCAGAAAGTTCCAGATAGCATCGCCCGATTTTGTTCTTCCGAGCAAATTTTGTCTGGTTACGTTTGATTCGTTGTAGATAAAAATCGGAGCAATACCAATAATTTTGGTGTACATACGCGAATAATGTTTGTTGAAAAACACAATTTCCTGTATCACAAATTTCATTTGTTTGCTGGCAAAATCCTCGTAGTTATATGAGCTGATAACATTCTGATTTGTTACCGGATCTTTTTCTATCAGGTAGCTTTTACGTACGGTTGTATTAGCCGAGTCCCAGTCGCAACTCACATAATAGTTTTTCAAACTATCAATCAGGATTTGTTTTCTGTAATCAGGTTGTACGTCCGATTCTATTTTTTCGTAAGCGGGTAACGGATTGGTGTCGCTTAGCGATGATTCCAGTATAAGGCGGAATAAGCTTTTGTATTTTTCGTTAGGCACTATCGGGAAATACAATTGGTTGTTCTGCTTGTCACGCATATCAATAACCCTGTACACAATGCGCGACCACACAATATCATCCCAGCGGTGGTTGATGATGGCTATAGTATCTGCAAGCGCATCAATCTGTTCAGTTTGTATCGCTACATTTCCCTTTTTATCAAAAAAAGGTAGCGACCTGTCCTGTGCTGCTATATGATTAACAGACATTATCAATACTAATGATAATAACATCCAATATTTTTTCATATGCGAATTTTTAAAAAAGTCTATTATTTAAAACATTACAATAATCTTACTACGATAGCTCCAAGATTCTGATTTACACCATCAGGCCCTACAGCAACGATACTGCTCAATATCAGGTTTTTCCCCTTTGTTAACTTCGATAAGAATCCGGGATTTAATGAAGTGCCGTTCACCTGTTGCGGTGCAATTCCATCAACCAGCATGGTAAACGATACTACCCGGAATTTGGCCTGAATCAATGCATCCTGACCGTAACTGGCTACCATTACAGAGCCTCTGAGCTGATCCATAGTCATAGCGCCTCCCTGAGCCAGATCTCCGCCATGTGTCTGTATATAAGCTGTTGGCTTAGGCAATCGCTTAACACGATACAGGCCACCGCCCATTGGCATTGTTTTATTACCAATTTTGCCATAAACGGATATGCGCATTTCGGAATCGGCTCCTGGATTAATCGTATATTTACCATGTCCCCGCGGTCTTACACTTCCACCCGAAGCATTTACGGTAATGTTTTCAGGAGCTATGCCAGCTACAGATATGCTAAAATTGTT
Source organism: Bacteroidota bacterium (assembly GCA_017860345.1). Lineage (GTDB taxonomy): Bacteria > Bacteroidota > Bacteroidia > Bacteroidales > Paludibacteraceae > Paludibacter. The sequence goes on from JAFNAV010000002.1 coordinate 35,009, forward strand.
GTCGATACCTCGATATACAACATTCAAGTCTTCGTTAGAAATGGTAGCCGAAGGCTCCATTACCATATAGTCGCTCGCAAATGGGAAAACGTTTACATTACCATCGTTTCCGGCCATGCGTATTTCACCTGAGATTTTTTTAGGTCCAACTGCACTTGCACCCACTTCGTACAGGTTTCCACTTAAGCGGCCTCCATTCACAAATACTTCAGGGACTTTCGTAGTATCCACAGCTGCAAGTACAATTTGTGCACTATATTTATCACCTCTGAATACCATTTTGGAGTTTGGCACTACTATGGCTTCAATTTTATTTACCCTGAAATCCGCAACATCTGTCTGACTCTTCAGAAACTGAACCACTTCGGCCTCTGATGCTCTTACATCATTCTGGTATTTGGTTAACATGGCAACCACTGCCGATACAGGCATCATTTCAAACATTGAAATTTCCCAAGGCTTTACTTCTCCATCTTTACTGTATCTGGCGGGTCGGGTGTTAAATATCTCGCTGTACATTTTTTGCTTTCTTTCGTTTCCGTACGATTCTTTTACAAGCAAATCACGGTAAGCTTCAATTTTTCGTTTCAACACTTTCCCATTTCCTTCCAGTATGGCATACTGACCCGGGGCATCCAGATTGTCGCGCGCCTCTATATCCCTTGCTTTGGGGTCGGCCTTGTCTTTATCTGCCAGTTTTACAATGTCTACTTTAAATTTTTCGATAAAATTATAAAGTTCGTCTGATTGTGTCTTTACCTGTTTAGCCTTATCCAACCACTCCTTTACTTTTACCGGATTTTTATCGTATAAATCCTGAAAATCCTGATAAAGTCCTTCGTTACGCATTTCGGCCGACTCTATACTACTGTGCAGACTATTGTCTACCATAGTAAATCCATTAAGAATCTCATTCGATACATTTAATGCTAACATGGCTGTAAGCACCAAATACATCATCCCGATCATCTTTTGCCTCGTCGTTTCCGGACAGTTTTTTGCTCCACTCATTACTAAATACTTTTATTTTTTCAGAAATAGAAAATAAATGTTACAACTCAACTCAAGGCATTTAACATATTTCCATATACTGCGTTTAAGTCAGCTACTTGTTTCGACAGTTTCTCGGTTCCTGATTTATAGCTTTCGGTATGATTACCGGCAATTACAACAGCATCTTTCATCTTTTGTACGTTAGTCAGCACCTTGCCTAATTCATCGTTTACCAGTTGTACTGATTCTGTTTGCTTGTTCAGCCCTTCGGACTGAGCCTGTATGTTTTTAATTTGAATTTCGTACAGCGAATTTATAGATGACAAATTTTTGTTGATATCATCGATCCTTACTGCATACGATTTTGTGTTTTTATCAACCGCATCCATGGATAAGGTTACATTTTGGTATGAAGCATTTAACGACTCTGTATGCGCGTTCAAAGTATTCTGACTATTTACGAATTTTGAAGTAGACTCTGAAGCACTATCAAAGGTTTTCACCAATTTCTCGCTGGATGCTGCCAGTTTATCGAGCGACGAAAGATGCTCAACAGACTCGGCAAACTTATCAATACCTGCGGTCAGCTTATGTGTATCAACAGGTGCCGACACAGTAGTTGCTACGGGAGCAGGTGCTTTTACTGCAGCACTATTCAATGTTTCCTTAGCGCTTTCAAAATCGAAGATTCGGCTCCAGTCAAATTCTTTGTGAGGTTTGTCTAACGCACCGAGGGCGAACAAAAAAGCTTCGACACCCATACCGACACCTAAAATAGCACCTCCCCATGAGGTATGAAGAATTTTTCCCATTGCACCGACAATAACAATAGATGCTCCTAAACTATAGACAACACCAACAATTCGTCGGATTTTATATGAGTTCCACCATAGGTCAAACTTTGATTGATTTTCAGACATAATATTTCTGCTTTTATTAAGTATTATTCCCCGTTAAACGATCTCACACAGCGAAAACCAATATATGGTCTGCTTTCGTACTGATACTCGTAAGTACGCACACCACATTGCAGGTAGTATGCTATATCTTTCCACGAACCTCCTTTAATCACTTTTTGTTTGAGCGCATCAGGGTCTTCATTTTTGGCATTGTACTGAAAGTTTGGATTCATATCGGCCACTACCGTATTTATTGATTTGGAATGTGCCGTTGAAGTCCATTCTGCTACGTTTCCGGCCATATCATACAATCCGAAATCGTTTGGCATAAAAGAGGCTACCTTCATGGTTGTTGCTCCGGTATCGTCGGTATAGCTACCCCTCATAGGCTTAAAGTTGGCCATAAAACATCCTTTGGCATCACGTACATAGTTTCCACCCCACGGATATATCGCCAGTTGGTTTCCGCCTCTGGCTGCATATTCCCATTCTGCTTCGGTTGGCAAGCGGTAATCCTGACCATGAACTTTGCTTGAGGTGTTGAACAACTGAGTTCTCCATTGGCAGAAAGCCTGCGCTTGCTCCCAGGTTACACCTACCACAGGGTAATTGGCAAATCCCGGATGCGAGAAATACATTCTCATTTTAGGATCGTTATAAGCATACTGGAAGTCGCGTATCCACATAATTGTATCCGGATATACGTTGACAATACGTGTGGATATAAGGTCGTTACGTGATCTGAGTTTACGAACGATTGTTTTATTTACAATAACACCATTTTCAACATACGAAGTATCAACGCGAGCTTCGGCATTGGGTGGATAAGCGCCTGTATTTACATTAAACTTATTCTTGGGAAGCGCTGCCTGATCGTAATTAACCCACTGATATTTATATCTGAGAATAAGAGGGTTAATCTGACGCAGGGAACCAATTTCGTTGCTGCCCTGATAATAAAAGCTGGATAAAATAGCTTTTACCGTATCATCTTTTGATTTCCAGGGTATGGAAGCTCTCCAGTTCAAGGGAACATTTTCAAGTTCTTCGGGGGTTAAATCGGTAAGAGGCGTCTCCTTGCTTCTGTAAGAAGTTAGCTTTTCGTACCCAACAGCGTTGCTGCGGATAAGCATGCGCATGGCTATAGAATCGCGCACCCAATAGATAAATTGCTTGTATTCATCGTTGGTAATTTCTGTTTCGTCCATCCAGAAAGCATCTACGGTTACATTTACAGACTTATCATTAATTCCACCTAAAGCCGACTGGTCGTTAGGCCCCATCATAAATGAGCCACGTTTGATAAAGACCATGCCATAGGGATTATTTTCCCTAAAACCTCTACTGAAAATTGATTTTTTTGAAACTCCAGTGAGTTCACCTAATGGCTTTGCTGCAATTATAATCAGTAAGACAAGTACAATGATTGTCAGATTTTTTTTCATCTTTCTTACTAAAATTATTTTTATATTGATAACAGATTTTCTGCTATATCGTATTTTATATTATAAAAACCTTATACTTTTATATTTGGTAGTACTTTTGGTAAACAAATACTCAAAACTGTAAGACAATAAAATCTCGTGCGAACCATAGTTCGATGTAATCAGTTTATTTGTTGATATATCTACCGAATAGCCTATACTAAGTCCACTTCCAATGTTTACTCCGCCAAGCAGCACTACTGCATCGAGCAACCTGTACGATATCCCTCCCCAGTATTTTTCATCATAATCGATACGTGTGGATAAGTCACAAGACCATACCGAAAAATCAGTCTTCAGAAGCATTCCGGGTTTTATTGTATATTTCGGATTTGCCATTCTGAGGTTCAATCCCCCTGTGAGATAACCCATACCATATTGTGTAAATTCTGTTCTGTCGCCCCAGCGTATCACAGGCTTGTTCAGATGTTTGTACGATAACCCTGCGTACCATTTGTCGGTAGTATACATCACACCAAGACTCATATCAAAACTTACTCCTACCACAGAGCTTGTTGGTATTTCGGGATCAGAAGTCAGGTTATGAGCTTCCCCTAAGGTTATCTGATGGTTGGCAATACTATCGCCACTAAAGCCGAGACTTACAAAACCAATATCGGTACCTACACTCAGCGTACCGTTTGACAACGGCTTACGAAAGGCATATTGCAAATGAAATGCCTGATTAGAGAAATACCCGATTTTATCATCGAGAAAGCTTAATCCCAAACCGTGTTGTGTTTTACCTATCCTTATGGGGCTGTTTAATGTAAAAGCAGCTGTTGTCCCTGCTCCCGGAAATCCCACCCAGTTCATTCTGTATTGCCCTGTGAGATCTATCATTCCGCTTTGCCCTACCGCCGCAGGATTATATGACGGAATATGAAGCATGTACTGGCTCAACTGAGCATCGAACTGACTAAAAGCAGAACCTGTACAAACAGATAGTAACAATATGATAAGCGTTTTTTTCTTCATGAACATTATAAGACTGTTGTGCTTTTCAGCCTCTAAGTTTTTTACATCTTAAGGTTGCGCTTTAATTCAAACTGCAAAATAATGAAAAAATTGTCTTATAAGCATGATTTTTTTATAGAAGAATACTGTTTTTAACTTCAAACAGGCCTTTTTTTAAGACCATGTATAAAAAAAGCTTCAAAAAAATCAATATTCTTCCTCGTTAAAGAAGAAATCTTCCTTACTCGGGTAATCCGGCCAGATGTCCTCTATACACTCATATATCTCGCCCTCGTCTTCAATTTCCTGGAGGTTTTCAATAACTTCGAGTGGGGCTCCTGAGCGTATAGCATAATCAATCAACTCATCTTTCGTTGCCGGCCATGGCGCATCTTCAATCTTTGAAGCTAATTCCAAAGTCCAATACATAGTCAAATCAATTATTTAGTAAATTATGGTTATTAAAATTCTTCAATTTTCGTGCAAAAATAGGAATTTTTTTTATTATTCTCCTTTTTTCCAGAATATTTCTTGCGCACCTTTGTTATTAGTTATATATCTGGAAAGCACAAAAAAGTAGTCCGACAATCTATTTACATACATAACTATTTGCTCGTCAATACTATATACAGATGAAAGTTCTACAATTCGCCTTTCGGCTCTTCGCGATACAGCTCTGCAAACATGGCAAAGCCCTCCTTCAAAACTTCCTCCGGGCAAAATGAATTCCCGTAGCTCGGGTAATTGCTCGTTAAGTGCGTCGATATGTTGCTCTACTTCAGCTATATCGTTTTCATAAATTACCGAAGCTATGTTAATATCCGTTTTCGATCTGTCGGTTGCAAGATGCGACCCCACGGCAAATAGCCTGTGCTGAATTTTTTGAAGAAAAAGGGCTTCTTCGCCCAATATTTCCTGCGAAGCAAGCACCCCGATAAACGAGTTAAGTTCATCCACCGTTCCGTAGGCTTCTATCCGAAGATCACTTTTGGAAACGCGCGTACCACCTATGAGTCCTGTTTGTCCCTTATCTCCTGTTTTGGTGTATATTTTCATTTTATTGAAAATGCTATGTAATTAAAAAATAAGTTTATAATGTTTCAAATTCAAATCCGGGTTAAAAAACACTATCCCGGAGTGAAACAAATCCATGGTAGATGTTACAGCTGCGTGTTGTTGTATTTCTTTCCACGCCTGCTGCATTCCATCGGACCAATGAATGTCGTCGACTACCATAATGGTATTAGCATTGATTTTGTTCAGGCACTGATTAAAATAGTTCATCACAGCGTCGTACCTGTGATTGGCATCAATGAATATAAAATCGATACTTTCAAAAGTTTCGAGCACAGCATGCAGGTTTTCATCAATATTTCCTTTTACAATGGTTACGTTATCCAGGCCGAGCTGCCTTAGATTTTCGCCGGCGATATTTGCAATTTCGGGACAACCCTCCATTGTTACACACCGGCTCTGCCGCGCTACCGAGGCAAGATAGGCTGTAGTAATACCCAGCGAAGTACCTAATTCCAGAATCGTGGTAGCTTTGGCATAATTCACGATGCGATACAACAATTGCGCATACCGGGCTGGTTTTATAGCCCTTATTGCAATGTCACTGACGTTACGGGCAGAACTTACTCCCGTTCCAAAGTCGGTTACTGCAATTTTTTTGTCGCTATGAACCAGCAATTTACGAAAATGCTCTATTCTTTCAAAAATATAATATGAGTTTTTCTCGTAAACTACATATTGTGCAAATTTGTACATATATGGCGAATGAATACCAAAACCCCATGTATGACGTGCCGTTAGTAAATGTTTGATGTATCTGGTTGCTGTTTTAAACATCAGTTATCTCTATAAAAAAACCTAACAAAAGTAGCTAAAAATATCGACTTTTGGCTATGTTAAGCTATCAATACCCGATTATAGGTATAAAAAACCTGATACAGGTTTGTCGTGTATCAGGTTCGTATTTTAAATGAACTTAAATAATTTCAATATTTTCATTTTTACATATTTCCAGAGCCATTTCGCGTAATTTGAATTTTTGTATTTTACCACTACCGGTAAGCGGATATTCATTAACAAAAAACACGTAACGGGGTATTTTATAACGGGCAATCTTATCTTTACAAAAGTCTCTGAGATCTTCGGCTGTAAGGTCGGCTCCGTCGTGAGGAATCACAAACACACCTACATCCTCGCCATAACGTGGCGAAGTTATGGCTATCACCTGAGCATCTTTTACTCCCGGCATGTGATAAAGAAATTCTTCAATTTCGCGTGGCGAAATATTCTCACCTCCTCTGATAATCATATCCTTGATGCGACCTGTAATGCGATAATTTCCATCAGGGTCCTTGATACCAAGGTCGCCCGAATGCAGATACCCGTTTTTATCAATAACTTCGGCAGTGGCTTGCGGGTTTTTATAATATCCCTTCATTACATTGTAGCCCCTGCAACACATTTCGCCCTGTACGCCGTCGGGGCAATGCTCACCGGTAACAGGGTCAATCACGGCCACTTCAGTAAACTCGTAATCGCTCCCTACCGTGGTACAGCGGGTTTCAAACGAGTCTTCGAGCCGGGTTTGCGTCATGCCGGGCGAAGTTTCGGTAAGCCCGTATACACTGGTTATGGTCATAAACATTTTTTCGCTTACCTTACGCATCAGTTCTATAGGACATAGGGCGCCGGCCATAATCCCCGTACGCAGCGAACTCATATCAAACATATCGAACATAGGATGGTTGAGCTCGGCAATAAACATGGTAGGTACGCCATACAAAGCCGTACAGCGTTCTTTGTGAATGGAAGCAAGCGTTATAAGCGGATCAAATTTTTCGACCATCACCTGCGTGCTTCCATGCGTAAGGCAGTTCATTGTGGCCAACACCACTCCAAAGCAATGAAACAACGGTACGCAAACACAAAGCTTATCGGCCTGCGTAAATTTCATATGTACTCCGGTGAGGTAGCCATTATTAGCTATATTATGGTGCGACAGCATAACTCCTTTCGGAAAACCGGTAGTACCTGAGGTGTACTGCATATTAACCACATCGTGGCAATTTACAGTGCTTTTGATGGCATTCAGCTCATCATCCGGTTTATTGCTGCCAAGCAACAGCATCTCGGCCGTATTGTACATGCCGCGATGTTTCTCCTGACCGATATAAATCACGTTTTTTAATTGTGGAAAACGTGCAGACTCCAGCTTGCCGCGCTGCGTGGTTTTGAGTTCGGGCACCAGCAAATTTATAGTTTCAATATAGTCGTTGCCAGGCACACCGTCGGTAAGGCAAAGCGTGTGCATATCCGAGTTTTCGACCACAAAAGCCAGTTCGTGCGATTTATAGTTGGTATTAACCGTAACAGCCACCGCACCTATCTTGGCACAAGCGTAGAGAAACGTAAGCCAATCGGGTACATTTTGCGCCCATATCCCTACATGCGTGCCTTTGGTTACGCCTACAGCCAGCAACCCTTTAGCCATATTATCAACACGGATATTGAATGCCGACCAGGTAAACCGTAAATTTCGGTCGGAATAAACTATATATTCGTGATTGGGAGTCTCAGCTGCCCAATGCTCCAACCAATCACCCAAAGTTCTGTCAAACAACTGCATATTACACTGATTTTGACCGGTTAACACACTATTTGTATAACCGGAAAATTAATTTTTATAAAAACAGAAAATCTTTAATGGAAATAATTATACCGGAGTATATACCACAGCCAGTATTTTTGCCGGCCGACCGTCGACAGCGCTCACGAGGTGATCTACAATAGAATCATAATAAATACTTTCGCCCTGATTCAGCACAATACTTTCTTTGCCATAAATAACACTTACCGACCCTTCAAGCACGTAAATAAACTCTTCGCCTTCGTGCGAAGACAAAAGAGGCTCATGTTCTTTCGACGGATTAATGTTGATTACAAAGGGTTCCATGTGTCGTCCGGTTTTGTTGCCGGCCAACGAGAAGAAGTCCAGATGAGAATTGGCATCGGATAGCTGACTCGAAAAAGTTGCGGGAGCTGTCTGCTCGGTTACACGATGAACAACGGGTCCGAGCTGATCAGAGTCATCAAGAAAAGTGCCGAGTCGGACTCCAAGCGCCCGGGCTATTTTGATAACTGGCGAAAGCGACGGTACCACCGGACTTGTAAGGATAAAATCAATTTGCGCGACTGTGAGTCCTGCACGCTCTGCGAGCTCAGGTACACTCATATTTTTGGCGCTTAATAAAGCCTGAATTTTTTCAGCTACGATGTTGTTTTGCATGGGCTATTTTTTTACAATAGAACTTTTGTACATTAATCGTTAATAGTCTTTTTTTTCCGATGGCTCATAAACAGTGGGGAATCACTGGCTCAAAACCGGAAAACTGCCGCAAAAATAAAAAATAAATTTTGCATAAAAACAGATAAAGGTTGAAAATTCTTATTTTTTCAACCTTTATACTAATAATATTTTACATATTTGCCTTATCTACTACTTTTTAATAAGAATTTTTGCAAATTCGTCAACATCAGCCATTTTAGCAAGTGCAGTTTTCAAATCCTGATCATTGCGCAATGAAAATTCTATTTCACCTTTCTGAAAATAGTATCGTTTGATAATTTCATTGCTAAGCAGCTCTGCAATATCTTTCTTATAATCAAGCAAATTTTTATCAATATCCGGGTTGAGTTTAGCTTTCAGGGCTGCCAGCTCTGCTTTGGCCGTTTCGCTAAGCCCCTCGGCTTCGGCTACTTCTTCCAACTGGTTAAAGTATTTCTGAGTTTGGGTAGTGTAAGCAAATTTCACTTCTTTAAGATAATCAACAAAAGCCTTAAAATCGGCATCACTTAAATTGAAAGCTTGCGGTTTTTCAATAGTGGCATGCGCAGTTTTGTAGCGGGTAGCAAAGTCAAAATAATGATTTTGAAGAAAAATATAGTAAGCGATATTTATTTTTCGGTCGTCGGTAGTAACAATATCAGGTACTATACCTCCACCGTCGCGCACTTTACGCCCGTTGCGGGTGGTAAATTCGGTGGTGAGACTATCAGGTACCCGGCCTATGCTACCGTCTTCGTTCCTGTGACTATAGTCGATAGCCTGAATACAACGTCCGCTCGGGATATAATACTTTGCAGTAGTGATCTTTAAGTGTCCGCCATAACCCACAGGTCTTATATTCTGTACAAGTCCTTTCCCGAAAGTTCGCTCGCCAATTACCACGCCCCGGTCGATATCCTGAATGGCTCCGGCCAAAATTTCGGAAGCCGATGCCGAACCCCGGTTCACTAAAACAGTGAGCTTCATCTTAGGAAACAAAGGCTCTGTAGGAGTACGGTATGTGCGGGCAGCCAAAAAGTTTTTTCCTTTGGTGGTTACCACTTCGGTGCCTTTGGGCATAAAGTAGCCTGCTATCTTTACAGCCTCGTCCACCAATCCGCCACCGTTATTTCTGAGGTCGATAATCAATGATTCAATGCCATTTTTATGTACCATTTCATTCACTGCATTTTTAAGCTCATTGGCCGATTTGTCGGTAAAATCCGTTAACAGCACATATCCTGTTTTGTCGGCCACAACAGCCGAATAGGCTACCGGATTTACCTGTATTCTTTCGCGCAAAAATGTTTTCTCTATCAGTTTTTTCTCGCCAAAGCGCTGTAGTTTGAGTTTTATCTGCGTATTAGGAGCTCCTTTGAGCATACTGCTTACCCGGCTTACATCCATTCCTTTAGTCTGTTTTCCGTCTACCTCCACGATTATATCTCCGGCACGAATATCGGCACGCTGCGCCGGCATACCCTCATAAGGATCTGAAATACAAATATCGTTACCTTTTTTCATGATTACAGCTCCAATACCCGCATATTCGCCCGTGGTCAGAAATGTCAGCTCATCTGTCTCTTCTTCGGGCATGTACACTGTGTAAGGATCGAGCTTTGAGAGCATCTCATCCACAGCACTTTTCATCATTTTATCGTAATTGAGAGAGTCAACGTAAAATGCGTCAAGCTCTCTGAGTACGGAGTTGAATATGGTTTGGTTTTTGCTTATGCGAAATGTTTTCTGCGAAGGTTTATCAGTAAAAGAAAAAACAGACTGAGAAATCAATACAGCACAACTAACTACTACAACAAAGATTTTTTTCATTCAAAAATTTTTTTAAATAAATTATATGGCAACGCGCAAAGCTTTCAGCAGATTGTTGCTTAAAGCCTGTTGCTACCAAAGCTATATTTTTACATTCGGTGGCAAGAAACCTGAAATATCTTTACCATACGACATAAGATCGCGTGCTACTGTGGAGGAAATATGGGCATAAGCCGCTTCGGTAAACAAAATTACCGTTTCGATACCGGACAATATCCGGTTGGTATCGGCTATGGTGCGCTCGTACTCAAAATCGCCAACTGAGCGCAAACCACGCAACACAAAATGCGCATCTACAGAGTTGGCAAAATCAATGGTAAGACTGTTGTAAGCCATCACAACAACCCTGGGTTCGTTAACAAACGCTTGCTTTATCATATCAATTCGTTTCTCAACAGTAAACAAAGTTTTTTTCGACTGATTGGTACCTATACCAATAATTATCTCGTCGAACATGCCCAACCCACGCTGCACTATGCTATAATGCCCTATTGTAAAAGGATCAAATGAACCCGGAAATACCGCACGCTTCATCTTGTATGTCGTATTTATATTTTTATTTCAATTGTTTATGTAAACAGTCCCGCTTTTGATAATCGACTACGGCGGTAAGTAATTACAACTTCAGAAATTTAATACAAAGATAGATAATTTAAAATTCAAAGAATAAATATCTCAATTATGTTTTATTTTTTTAGATGTTTGACAAAATATAAACTAACTTTGTAATTAGAAATTTTAACTGATTTATTGTTCCATGATTAAAAAGAATTTAATAGCTTTTGTGCTGTTTGTTACAGCCTTACCGTTAATGGCTATAGAGCCAACCGAGTCCTTACCTATTCCTTCGGAAGTACAGTTTGCTTCACAAACCATATCGCTCGACCGATACGACATGCGCGAACGTTACGACCGCGAACAGATAGCCATCACTTTCCAACACTCGCTGAGCCTGCTTATTATCAAAAGAGCCAACCGGTATTTTCCTATCATCGAACCTATATTAAAGGCCAATGGCATTCCCGACGATTTCAAGTATCTGGCTGTGATTGAGAGCAATCTTGACCTGCGTGCACTATCGCCGGTACAAGCCGCCGGACTATGGCAGCTGATGCCCAAAACGGCTGAGCAATTCGGCCTTGAAGTGAACAACGAGGTTGACGAACGTTACCATATTGCGAAAGCCACCGAAGCGGCTTGCAAATATCTGAAAAGTGCTTTTAATAAATACAAAAGCTGGACATCGGCCGCTATATCATACAATGCAGGCATGGGGAAAATTTCGTCGGAACTTACAAAACAACAGGTGGAAGATGCACTCGACATGCTGCTGACTTCGGAAAGCAGCCGATACTTTTTCCGCATTCTGGCCATGAAACAGTTCCTCGAAAATCCGGCTCATTTCGGCTACAAAATTCATAAAAATGATTTTTATCAGAACATCAATACACAGCCGGTTTTGATAACCGACTCGGTAGGCGACTGGACTATCTGGGCTGCGAAATACGGAATCAGTTATGCCCAGCTAAAAGATTTCAATATATGGTTGCGCGACAGAAAGCTTACCAACATAAAAAAGAAATCATATATCATTGATGTGCCTGTTAAGGAAGATTTGAGCTTTAAAACGGCTAAAATAAAAATTCATCCTACCTTATTTAATGATAAACTTTTCTGATTTTCGGTCCTACAATTAAGAGTTTGACAACAATGGCATGGAGCTCGCATCCTTATAGCTATCGGGATACGGGTTTCACGCGGACAACTAATAAAAAATTAAAATGAACGCATGAAAGCGATGATATTTGCCGCAGGCTTAGGCACAAGGCTCAAACCACTTACCGACTCGGTACCAAAGGCTCTGATTCCAGTTGCGGGCAAGCCTTTGCTACAGCACATTATCGGCAAACTGATTCAATCCGGATTCGACGAAATTATTGTAAACGTGCATCATTTCCCGGATATGATTATTCAGTTCTTGAAAGATAACCACAATTTTGGAGTACGTATTGAGGTGTCGGACGAGCGCGACTTGCTGCTCGATACAGGCGGTGGCATACGCAAAGCTGCTCATTTTTTTGATGATGGAAAGCCTTTTCTGGTGCACAATGTCGACATTTTATCGAACCTGAACCTGAACGAGTTATACAACCATCACATCCGGTACAACGCACTCGCCACCCTTACGGTAAGTCACCGAGATACATTTCGCTATCTGCTTTTTGATAATAATATGCAACTTAAAGGCTGGATTAATGAAAAAACCGGAGACACAAAACCAAAAGGGTTTAGTTATTCGGGCGAATATAACAAACTGGCTTTTTCAGGCATTCAGATACTTTCGCCAGATATTTTTGAACTGATGGCCGGATACGAGGCTAAATTTCCGATTATGGATTTTTATCTTGAAAATGCCTGCAATCAGGCTATCTCAGGATTTATTCCTGACAACTATCGAATGATAGACGTAGGTAAACTGGACGTTTTGGATGAGGCCGAAAAGTTTGTAAACCTCTAAAAAAAATCAACTGGCTGCAAGTAGCCCAAAGGCATTGCAACCAGCTGAAAAAAGTTTCTCCGAAAAAAAAAATCACTTATAGCACAAGCTTAATTTTTACCGGCATACCGGTCCGCAACGATTCGTCCATGGCCTGCATCACAGCCACTGTACCCATTCCTTCACGCAAATCAGGATAAGCAGTTTGATTGTTATCCAGACAATCGGCAAAGTACTCGTAGTAGTTCTGGTACTCACCAGCATGGTGCGATTTCCCTTCGAAGCGAAAAAAATGCTTCAACTTATGATCAAAAGTAATTAGTTTTTCCTCGCCGGTTCGGGTGGTGATAGCGTAACGCAAATCCATATAATCGGCCTGACTACAGCCTTCGGTACCGCGCAAAATACAACTCATCTCACTATCGCGCATGGTTGGCTGTACCGGACCCGAATATACACCACTAATGCGGGCAATACGTCCGTCAGCTGCTTTCAGAATAAAGTGCATCGTATCCTCATTTTTCAGTCCGCCGGCTTTGCCATTGGGGCTTAACATGCCATAACCCATTACTTCAGTAATGTCGGGCAAATACCAACGCACCAAATCCACCGGATGACTTAAGCCTCCATAGAGCCATTTGAACGAGTTTTCGAGCGACCAGCCTTTTCCCAGAAACCAGCGATGATCGGCATGATAATACGCCTCAACTGTAACAAGCTCTCCCACTTCGCCCGATTCGAAATCGGCACGCTGACGTTTCATCGGCTCAAAAAAACGGCTACTTTGTCCTACAAAAACCCGTTTCTCCGATTTCTCGCTCAGGGCAAGCAGCTCGGCAGCACGGCCTAAATCATCAATAAGCGGCTTGGTGCAAACCACATGCTTTCCGGCCTTCAACGCCATGGCTATGTGGTCGGCATGAAACTTATCGGGGGTGTAAATGCCAATAACATCAATATCGGGGTCGTTCAGTAAATCTTCGTAACGGGTGGTATAATTATGAAAATCGAACTCTTTAGCCCTTTGGCGACAGAGATTTTCGTTTAAATCGCATATTTTTCTCAACTCCCAACGGGAGCTTTGAAGAGCCGCCGACATGGTGCTACGCCCTTCGCCTAAACCCAAAATTCCAAGTCTGTAAATCATAATATTTTTTCTGTTTTATATAAAAAGACAACAAAGAACGCTAAATGTACTCTTTACAAAACAAGAATCTATATCATTTTTTTTTGAATAAGCGCAAAAGCTATAATCTGAACTGAAGTTCGTCCATCATAAGCGTCAACTCATCTTCATCCAGCCCGTTGGCTATCAAATAAGGCATATCCTGCAACATATTCAGGCGAAATTGTTCAAAGTTATCATTATTCAATTTAATAGATCTCAGATATAAATCAGCCGCCAATGAATTTTTCCTCATACACCAGGCTATATGTCCGGCATTAAAAAAGTCGTGCTCCATGGGGGCATCTTCAAGTACCTTTTGCGAATAATAGTCGGCCTGAGCCATATTGTTGGATACAAAGGCACACCAGCTTATAGCACGCCATATTTTGATATTCGGGTCATTGCCATTGTCGAGCTGAAAATAAAGATTCAATGCCTCTTTAAACCGCTTGAGCTGAACCAGACACTTTCCGGTTTGCAGCTGTATGTTTTGCTGACCCGGTTTTAAAAAATCTAAATGCTGGTAATATTCCAGCGCTTTAGCATAATTACCGGAGAGTTTGTAACATAAGGCAATTTTTCGTAAAGTCCACAAATCGTCGGGCTGTATAATATCGGCCTTAAGGTAAGCATCCAAAGCTTTATCCAGCTGCGATGTTTGCTGGTACGAGTAGCCCAGCTTCTGATACAAAGATGCAGTAGGACTATGCTCAGCAATCAGCTCTTCGTACAAACTGATTGCCTGCTTGTAATGGCTTTTCAAAAAATAATATTCGGCAATATCCGACTTCAAGTCACTACTATCTGCCAGAATATCAAACAGAAAAGACCCATGCATTGTCAATGCCGTATTAAACATATCGGCAAACGCATTGTGCTGAGGATAAAGCCTGAAAAAGCGGAATAAATCCTGAATATATTGTTTGGAAATATTTTTTGAGGCAAGGTCAGGCGTTAAAACAGCTTCGTCTCTGGCCATTTCTTCAAGCTGTTCGGTTTCCATCCTAAAGGACTGTTTTAAATTGCTGCGCTGCATTTCGGGCATTTGTAAAATACTCAGGCAGAACGAATATTTATCAGAATTGCACATGGCATTATTGCCGACAAATGCTGAGAGTACTGACTTTTCGTCAGATTCAAACAGCTCGTTCACCACTGTAGCCTGCGTATCAAAAGGTAAAAACCAGTTCGATATTTCGTTGAAAAAAGGAAAATTCTTCAACAACGAAAAAGTACTCATATACACATCAGCTCCTTCCATTTGCAGTTCGCTCAGCTCCCTCAATTTGTCGGACACACCGCTTTTTTCCAGAATATCCTGCCACTCAGGGTTTTCCTCCTCCCACTCGTCCGATTTAAGCATATTTTCAGCGTCCAGCTTATCCTTAAGCAATGGGCTTATTTTCATTACTTCGGGCAATATTTCCTCCCTGAGCTTTTTGGTAATCTTATCGGTTTCTACCGTAGCAATTATCTGAATCAGTATATTGCGGAAGTTTTCGAGCGTATGAGTATCGTCAGCCAAAAGCACTAATCGGTTTCGCACAGCAGGAAAATACATCAAAAACTTATCATACCGGGCTAATACAAAACATAAGCCTACCAAAGCTCGCTGCTTCACTATCTGGTTTTCGTGCACACAAGTGTCCAATAGCAGCATCAGCTTTTCTTCATCAAACGAGCGCCACAAATTAAGCGTCAGCGCCGATACAACCAATGTTTTTTCAATCCAGCCTTCATAGTTTTTATCCATGATTTGCCGGAACAATTCCTTTTCTTTGTTTTCAAAACGTGCTGTAAGCCAAAATATTGCAAAAACATCGGGCAGCAGTTGTTCAAAATTGCGCCTGAGTCTTTTAATTTCCGAACTATTATCGTTCAGCGTATTATTGGCTGTAATAAGTTTGCTTTGGTTATAAAAATATTGGAGGGCATCAAAAAGGTCGGGATACGACGAGAATCTCAGTCGATATGGAAAGTAACGTTTTTGTTGATACTCATAATAATCTGAATTTCGGAAACTTAGCTCTTCACGCAATTCACAGGCGAGAACAAACATTTTGGCCACCAACCGATTATATACGGTTTTTCTTTCAGGGTCGGTCACGCCATCGATGTAGTAATTCAACATCAATCGATAGTTTTGCTTCAATTCTTCACAGCGATCGATGTAAAAACCTATCTGTAACTCGTTTACAAGTACAGACAATGAATCAAAACCTTTCTTCATATTTCCTGCCGAGAGGTTTTCAAGTATTTCGCTGTAAGCTTTTTGGTAATTAGCTGCCATTTAGCGGATTTAGTTTTTTTTATGAACAGGTAAATATATAAATAATTTTTTATGGTTTAAGACAAAAAAAACCAACATATATTTTTATCACCAAAATTCATGCAAAAAAAACCGAAAAGCATATTATGTCAGTATCAGCCCATTTTGCTGATTTTTCGGAGGTGATCCTCGTCAATAATTTTGAGCTTGCGCCCATCCATTGCTATAAGGTGCTCACTTACAAAGTTTGAGAGGGTACGAATGGCATTTGAGGTAGTCATGTTTGACAAATTGGCTAAGTCCTCGCGCGACAGGTAGATATTGATGGTAGCACCATCCTCTTCTACTCCATAATTCTTTTTTAGAAGCAGTAGAGCTTCGGCCAACCTTCCGCGGATATGCTTCTGGGTAAGATTTACAGTACGGGCATCAGAAGCGCCAAGGTCGGTAGCTATTTCTTCGAGAAAACGGTAACAAAATGCATTGTTGTTTTTCAGTATTGAGATAAAAATCTCGCTCTTAATCATGTATACTACCGACGATTCAAAAGCCGAGACATTGGTATTGTAGGGTTCGCTGGCAATAATAGCTCTATAGCCAAAATGCTCTCCCGGCTTTAACATACGAATTATCTGAGTACGACTACCCACACCTTCTTTATATACTTTCACTTTGCCTGCTGCCAATATCATCATATGAGTTGGCGTATCACCCTCACAGTGAATCAATTCGTTTTTATTATAAAAATGTACAGTATGATTGTTTTTTACGAATTGCCTTTCATCGGGAGTCAAAACGTCCCATACCGTTAACACATCTTCAATGGGCTTAATATCTGAAGCCAGTTTTTTAGCCATAGTATTTTCTCTCGAAATATGTTTGACAACAATGTTATAAAGCACAAATTTAGTAATTTTTTGTTATATAGCACATAATACGTTGTAAATACATACAAAAAAGTAATAAATAATAAGGTTTAATTTATCCTAACTCATTTTTATTGAATTTTAATGCACGTTATTAGCATTTTAAATGAGTTTAAGGGAATAATTCAGAATTCGTTTTTTGACAAAAATTATTTATTTTTTCAATAATTCATCTGTCAAAGTTATCTCCATTAACAAAAATCATCAAAATACACAACAATGTTTTAATTTTTAATCAGAGACTTGTATCTTTGTAGAATAAAAAATATCTGAAAAAAATATGGCTTTAATTAAAGAAGTGAGAGGTTTTGTGCCTCAGTTCGGCAACAATTGTTATCTGGCCGAAAATGCCACCATTGTAGGCGATGTTACGATGGGAGAAGGATGTAGCGTTTGGTTTAATGCTGTACTTCGTGGCGATGTAAATTCAATCCGCATTGGTAATCATGTAAATATTCAGGATGGCTCGGTACTTCATACTTTATACCAAAAATCCACTGTAGAGATAGGCGATTATGTTTCTATAGGACACAACGTTACTGTACATGGCGCTAAAATAGACGATTATGCACTTATTGGTATGGGGGCCATCCTGCTCGACTATGCCGAGGTGGGCGAAGGAGCAATAGTGGCTGCGGGCGCTTTGGTGCTGAGTAACACCAAAATACCTCCCTACACCCTTTGGGCAGGCGTACCTGCCAAATATGTGAAAGATGTAGAGCCCGAAAAAACCAACGAAATGAACCGGAAGATTGCGCACAACTATGCTATGTATGCCGGTTGGTACAAAGAAGAAAATAAGAAAATTATCGAAAAACAATAATTTATATTTGTATATCGAGATTATTTATTATTTTTGCAAAAAATAAAAAATATATGATAATAACTGACCTGATCAAACACGAATGGCAGAAGGGGCTCAGGGCTCAGGGTTTTTACCGAAACCTGGCAGTAAATCTCCTTTTAGGCTTTTTTGCTCTTTATATTGCAGCAGTATTGTTGTTTCTGGGTTTCTCGCTCGACAACATTCTGGAGTCGGCCGACAATACCCGGAATCCATTTCAACTGTTTAGCGGTGGACTTTTGTATATTTTCCTGGGTGGGCTCTCGTTCAGATTTTTTATGCAACAGTTGAACACCATCAACCTGCCTCCTTATCAGGTATTGCCTGTAAAAAGAAGCATGTTAGTCAACTTCCTGCTTATCAAGCCTCTTTTCAGTCCTATCAATTATTTTCAGCTCCTGATAACCGTTCCTTTTGCCGTTCAATCGGTTTCGAAATATTACAATGGTGCAGTTGCTTTCCGTTTTGTATTATTATCGGTTTTGCTGGTATGGTTCAATTCACTTATGGCGTCGTTTCTCAAACGTCGTTTCGGGTCGGGTTTTGTGAGCTTTATTCTGGTAGTACTTGTTTTAGGCCTTATTGCCTCCTTGGAATATTTCAATGTACTTTCGTTTTTCGACATTTCCATGAAACTGTTCCAATCTTTAATTCTTAACCCACTGGGATTATTTATCCCGATGGCGGCTGTAGTTGGCGCATATCTGCTTAACCGCATGTTCTTTTCGCAAAACTATTATGCCGAAAAATTCAACTCAAAAATCAAAGCGCAGAAAAACGTTAATGCCAATTTTTCTTTCCTGAACAAATTTGGTGTTATCGGAGAAATTATATCGCTCGAAATAAAACTGATACTCAGACACAAAAGAACAAAAAGCATTTTATACATGTCGGCGTTCTTTTTGCTCTATGGTTTATTATTTTACACCAGAGATGAATACCAAAGTAGCGGAGGCTTGTTGTTTTTTGTAGCCATGTTTATAACCGGGCTGTTAATGCTGATGTTTGGACAATGGGTTATAAGCTGGGATAGCAATCATTTCGACAGCCTGATGACCAAAAACATACCGATTCAGACCTACCTGAAAGCAAACTATTATTTGCTTATTGCCTTTAATGTTATATGCTTTGTGCTTACTACTCCTTATTTCTTCTTTGGTATGAAAATCGTGTATATGCACCTGGCTGCATTCGTATTCAACTCCGGGGTCAATGTTTATTTATTGCTGTTTCTGACTACCTACAACACCAAACGGATAGACCTGACCAAGTCATCGGCAATGAATTATCAGGGAACTACATTTAAAAGTTTTCTGATTGTTTTCCCAATTATGTTTGTACCTATGATTTTAGTAGGTATTATCTCAGCGCTTTTTTCGCTCACTGTTGCTCTTTGGGCACTCACAGTTCTGGGGTTGGCAGGTATGGTAATGCACAAACAGCTTATCGGCCTTTGTGTAAGTCAGTTTAATCGTCGTAAATATGCTCTGGCAGAGGGTTTCAGACAAAGTGAATAAAAAATACAACAAAATAACAGTCAAAAATGATACAGGTAACGCATTTACAGAAAGTATATAACGGGGTAACCGTTCTCAATATCCCGGCTCTGACCATCAATCAGGGTGAAAGTTTCGGACTGGTAGGCAACAATGGCGCTGGTAAAACGACGTTCTTCAGGCTCATTCTTGACCTGATAGAGGCATCGGCTGGCGAAGTAACCGTGGATAACGCCCGGGTTATGCGCAATGATGAGTGGAAAAATAAAGTCGGTTCTTTTTTGGACGAAGGTTTTTTGATCGATTTTCTAACTCCCGAAGAATATTTTGCGTTCGTTGGGAAATTGTACGGAAAATCCGAAGGTGACATTGCTTTATTCCTTGAATCGGTAAAAGATTTTTTCAATGGCGAGATTACCGGCACTAAAAAGCTTATCCGGGATTTCTCAAAAGGCAACCAGAAGAAAATTGGTATTGCAGCAGCCTTGCTGGGCGAGCCCAAAATACTAATTCTGGATGAGCCATTCACAGCGCTGGATCCATCGTCGCAGATACGCCTAAAACGCTTGTTGAACGAATTGCAAACACGCCATAACATGACCATGCTGATTTCGAGTCACGACCTGAACCACGTTACCGAAGTTTGCAAACGAATTGTGATTCTGGAAAAGGGTATAGTGGTAAAAGACCTGCAAACCCGCGAGGACACTCTCAAAGAACTGGAAGACTATTTTGCAGTATAATATTGAAGCGTAAGGCTATACTTTTTTTGCAGGAATAACGATGATTGATGCTACCCTTCATTAATACGAACAAAGGTCAGAAGAAAGCATTCAGGATGACAAAGATGCTGATTAAAGTGTTTTCGCCGATGCTGTAAGAATGGAGAAAATCATAAAAAAATTAACCCCTCTTTGAAATTCAAAGAGGGGTTAATTTTTTTATATAATTTCTTATATTACATCAATTCTATAGAACAACACATCAGAATTTACTATAAACCACATCTATTTTCATAGGCTTGGTTTTGTGCTTACCAGAATTTATTTTGGTAGCACTCATCAGGTTCTGTGGTTTTACCTCAATAACACTACTACTTCCATTATATTGCAGCGTTACAGGCATCAAAATAAAGTTCATTGTTTCCGGCAAATCATTTACATCCTTATTTC
Source organism: Bacteroidota bacterium (assembly GCA_017860345.1). Taxonomy (GTDB): domain Bacteria; phylum Bacteroidota; class Bacteroidia; order Bacteroidales; family Paludibacteraceae; genus Paludibacter. Next base: position 55,883 of record JAFNAV010000002.1, read on the forward strand.
TGATTTCATTGATAATCAGTCCAGCCAAATCGAATGAATAATAATAATTTACCTCCTCAGTATCTTCATCGGTTTCCGACGAGTACGAAGTAAGAATAGCGCAGGTATCCGACGGAAGTTCGTGTTTTTGGAAAAATCTGTTATAAGCCGATTCTTTTACCAGCAACATACGCGAAGTAATTGGCTGCGCCAAATCATCTTCGTTCAGTTCATTTACATCTACTCTGAGTTTAGCCCGGTTTAGAAGCAAAATTTTATCATTTACCTTCAACTGCATACCCAATTTACGGAGCGGAACTGATACTTTTGTGTAAATATTAGTCGGACTCGACAAATATGTTACCTGATCATCGGCATTATAGGTAGCTTTCAGCGATTCTCTATCAGGATGCTGAAAACGGTTTACCTGACGCACTTCGGAATTGGCCGGATAAGGCACATATGAATTAACATATGCGGTAGAATCCTGTCCTTTAATATCTTTAGTGATGTAGCTGTAATGAAAATAATACTTAATAGCTAATCCTCTGAGATATAGCATACTGGCCGTACCAAAATTGGTAGTTACGTAGATACCATTAAAGAAGCTCTGAAACTCTGACTGGTTCGATTGCGTATAACGTTTGGACAGTACAGAAGAGAAATTCTGAACAAACGAATCGGTTAGCTTAATTTCAATAGCAGTAGTGTCAGGCCTGATAATCACAGCATCCTTTGCTGAAAACGATTTTTTTCCTATACGCTCAGTTCTGTCGGTGTACAAACTCACATCTATATCCGACCGGTAAGCATTAGTATAATTAAATGTCAGCCCCTTGTTCATCTTATATACATTCACTTCCATAGGCGAATACTGATGACCAAACCAGTTATAGTAATACATGACTAACTTGGCCGAATCGGCCTGTGCACCTGCGGGATAGCTGAAATCGAGAGGAGGTTGTACCTGAGCCAGAATGTCGGCATACGTTGTTCCGTAGAACGGATCTACAAAAGTTCCGAGCAGAAATGAGTCGGGCCTTGAATACATAAATTCGGGAAAATAGTTTTCAGTTTCGAGATACACAGTGGCAGTGTCGACTGAAATTTTATCACCCTCAGGTTGTATTTGCGATCCTGTATCAGTGATACCATCGGTACAGGAAAAAGTGAGCAACATTAAAATTGCAAAAAGAAGATATGAATACGATTTCATGCAAAATGAAATAAATTATAAAAAATTTGAGTGAATCTCTCAGAAAATTATGCTAATAATTTAGATAAGGCTATCATAAAATCTGACATATTCATCGGCGTAATCTTCTTCATTCACGTATGGCAGGAATTTTATTTCTTTTTCTTTTACGTAGTCAACTACCTTGTCGTTAACAACCGGACTCGATTGGATTACTCCATCCGAAAAATCAATTGCTAATTTAGATAATGCCACATAATCAATTTCCTTATCTTTAATGGGCTGAATGTGTTTTTCTTCAATGCCTTCGAGCAATAACTGTTTGGCAAACAGCTCACGAAATGGCTTTTTAAATTCATCGTTAAAAACCGAATATACAACTTTCGAGTTTTTAAAAAACGGATCCTGATTGTAAGCTTTCTTAATATACAACGGAGCCAAAGCAGTCATCCAACCCTGACAATGAATAACATCAGGTGTCCAACGCAGCTTTTTCACGGTTTCCATTACTCCGCGTATAAAAAAAATCGTACGTTCATCGTTGTCGGTATAATCTTCTCCGTTTTCGTCGGCTACAGTATTTTTTCTGTGAAAGTAATCATCATTATCAATAAAATACACCTGCAAACGGGCTGATTGTATCGAAGCAACTTTGATAATCAGCGGATGGTCAGTGTCATCAATAATAAGATTCATTCCCGACAAACGTATTACCTCATGTAATTGATTTCGTCGTTCATTTATTGCACCAAACTTGGGCATAAACGTGCGGGTCTCACGACCCCTATCCTGTACTGCCTGAGGTAAATAACGCCCCATATTAGCCAACTCTGACTCAGGTAAATAAGGAAAAATTTCTTGCGAAATGTAAAGGACTTTGCTTACTTTTTTCATGCTCTTGAGCTCCGAAGCTATGAGATAAATGTTTTCGGATTGCAAAGATATATAAAAAAAACCGGATATAAACAAGTGTTTAAGCTAAAATGTTAAGCCATGTTTTATCATTTAAACAAGATTTAATTGACCTCGAAGCTCATCACTATCATCCATTTTGCATAAAATCAATAGTTTAACAGGCTCTTTTATAACTTTTGATTCGTCTGCGTTACCACATCCGGCTTTTCATTAACCAAACCTTTTAGCGTTTTTTATGGGGTATCTGTATCCAATTTATTTTTCGTTGACAATGTGTGAATAAACAACTGTGATTCAAAACGTGTTTAATTATGTATAATGCTGATAATTTGTAGCATCATACAAATAAGTTTTTGTACTTTTGCAGCTGTTTTTTTCAAAACAATCATTTTATTGTATAAAAATACACGGGCTGATTTCTTGAAAACACAAGAAATAAACCATATCGATTAAAAGTTTTATTTAATATCGTTATTTGATGAAGATTATTTCAAATCCGGAAGAACTGCGTAGCGAAATAAGCAACATGCGGCTATCCGGTAAAACAATAGGCTTTGTGCCCACAATGGGAGCTTTGCACGATGGACACAAGTCGCTGGTTGCAAAGTCGGTGGGCGAAAATGACTTTAATGTGGTAAGCATATTTGTGAATCCGACACAATTTAATAATGCTGAGGATTTAAAAAAATACCCGCGCACCCTGGAACGGGATGCCGAAATGCTTGAAAAAATTGGTTGCAATTTGATATTTGCACCGCAGCCGGACGACATTTACAGCAAAGACGAAATGAATCAGCGTTTTGAATTCGATTTCGGTGGACTGGACGAAGTAATGGAAGGAGCATTTCGGCCGGGACATTTTAACGGCGTAGTACAAATTGTCAGCAAACTTTTTAAGTTGGTAGAACCCGACAAAGCGTATTTCGGCGAAAAAGATTTCCAGCAATTAGCCATTATTCACCGCATGGTAAGAATAATGAATATGAAAGTGGAAATTGTAGATTGTCCCATTGTACGGGAGCAAAGCGGACTGGCTATGAGCAGCCGGAACGAAAGGCTAACTGACGAACAACGGAAATATGCTGCCGAAATATCGAAAGTTTTGTTTGAAAGTCGTAACTTTGCACCGGAATTAACTCCCGGTCAGGTGACTGATGAGGTAATTAGCAAAATCAATGCAACAACCGGATTATGTGTAGAATACTACCAGATAGTAAATGACACAACCCTGTTGCCTGTCGAAACATGGAGCGAACCGGCAGTGGGATGTATCGCTGTTTTTTGTGGCGAGGTAAGACTGATTGACAACATCAGATACACTATGCCACGATAATAATTATTTATTCATAAAAAAAATCAGACAATTTATATAAATGTTAGTTCACGTTGTAAAATCAAAAATTCATCGCGTAACCGTTACCGAAGCCAATCTGAATTACATCGGTAGTATCACTATTGATACTGACCTGATGGATGCGGCTAATATTATTGCCAACGAAAAAGTAAGTATTGTCAATAATAATAATGGTGAAAGGTTCGAGACTTACGTTATTCCCGGCCAAAGAGGCTCAGGGGTAATCTGTCTGAATGGCGCTGCGGCACGCTTGGTACAACCGGGCGACATCGTAATTATTATGGCCTATGCCATGATGGATATGGAAGAAGCCCTCACTTTCAAGCCAGCTGTGGTTTTTCCTGACACCGCCACAAACAAACTGGTATAACGCGCATAAAATGCATCTCAGGAATAACACGGTACTCATATTACTAAATTAAATGAAAGTTGTAATTATAAAATACAATGCCGGCAATATCCGATCGGTGCTTTTTGCGCTCGAACGCATTGGCGTACAGGCTGTAGTAACCGACGATCCGGAATTGATAAGAGCTGCCGACAGGGTTATCTTCCCCGGAGTGGGCGAAGCATCGTCGGCCATGCAGTACCTTTCAGAAAAGGGACTCGACCAGCTTATACAATCGCTCACACAACCGGTGTTGGGCATTTGCCTGGGTATGCAACTGATGTGCTCTTTCTCCGAAGAGAACAACACGCCCTGCATGGGTATTTTTAAGGAAAAAGTAAAGCGCTTTCCTGAAAAAGCGGGATTTAAAATCCCTCAAATTGGCTGGAATAATATTTATGGATTAAAATCGGATTTGTTCGCCGGTATCGACGAAGATGCTTATATGTATTTTGTTCATGGATATTATGTTGAAGCCTGCAACGATGCTATTGCCCGTACAAATTATGTAGCGGAATATAGTTCGGCAATTCATAAAGACAACTTTTACGCGGTGCAGTTCCACCCCGAAAAGTCGGGTGTGGTTGGCCAGCGAATACTCGAAAATTTTATTTTCGGTCAGAAATAATCAATTTTTCTGCAACGCACTACAGCCGAAACTGAATAATCATAAAAATGACATTTGAATTACAATACAAAGATTCGCAAAGCAATGCCAGAGCAGGTGTAATTACTACAGACCACGGTATTATTGAAACGCCTGTGTTTATGCCTGTAGGTACCGTGGCCTCGGTAAAAGCGGTACATATGCACGAGCTGAAAGAAGACATCAAAGCCCGGATTATACTTGGTAACACGTACCACTTGTACCTGCGCCCCGGAATCGACACCCTGGAGAAAGCCGGCGGACTGCATAAATTCAACGGATGGGACAAACCGATATTAACTGACAGCGGTGGTTTTCAGGTATTCTCGCTCACCGGCAACCGCAAACTTACTGAGGAAGGCGCCACTTTCCGTTCGCACATCGACGGCAGCAAACACCTGTTTACACCTGAACGTGCTGTAGACATACAACGCTCTATCGGCGCTGATATTATCATGGCATTTGACGAATGTACGCCTGGCAATGCCGATTATCAGTATGCTAAAAAATCGATGGAACTAACTCATCGTTGGCTTGAGCGGGGAGTAAAACACTTTGACAACACCGAAGCCAAATATGGTTATTCTCAAACCTTTTTCCCCATTGTACAAGGCTGCGTTTATCCCGATCTTCGTAAACAATCGGCAGAATTTATTGCATCGCAAAACCGAGAAGGCAATGCCATAGGTGGCCTGGCAGTAGGCGAACCTACCGAAAAGATGTATGAGATGATTGAGATTGTGAATGAAATTCTGCCCACCGACAAACCAAGATACCTGATGGGTGTAGGTACGCCCCAGAACATTCTTGAAGGTATTGAACGTGGCGTGGATATGTTCGACTGCGTTATGCCTACACGCAACGGACGAAACGGAATGCTTTTTACGTCGCAGGGCGTAATGAATATGCGCAACGAAAAATGGAAAAATGATTTTTCGCTTTTAGATGAGTTCGGAACTTCGTATGTCGACAAAGCTTACTCCAAGGCTTATCTCCGTCATTTATTTATAAGTAAGGAGCTATTAGCCATGCAAATAGCATCTATTCACAATCTGGCCTTTTATTTGTGGTTGGTGGACGAGGCTCGTAAACACATCATAGCCGGTGACTTTAGCACCTGGAAAACAGGCATGGTACAGCAATTAGGCCAAAGACTCTGAACTGGCAAACATATAGAACTAAAAAATAATACATACCGACAACAGGAAAGTTAATCAGGAAAGAAATTCGTTCGGCACTTGTACTAAGTTTATAAAAAACGGTTAATTTCTCTATTTATCTAATTTTGACTCATAATGAAGATCAACTTACAGAAATTGGGCTTAAAACGAATTGATACTTATATTATCACTAAGTTTTTGGGAACGTACTTTTACTCTATAGTGCTGATTATAAGCATATCTATTGTATTTGACCTTACCGAAAAGCTGGATAACTTTTTTGACAACAATGCTCCGCTCTCTGCAATTGTATTCGATTACTACCTGAACTTTATACCGTTCTATATGAACATGTTCAGTCCGCTGTTTACATTTATTGCCGTAATATTCTTCACTTCCAAGATGGCCTCAAACACCGAAATTATCGCCATTTTAGCCAGTGGAGTTAGCTTCAGACGACTGATGGTGCCTTATATGGTTTCGGCAATGGTTATTGGCTCACTGGCTTTTGTTCTCGGAGGCTATGTTATACCTCCCGCATCGGCCAAAATGATTGATTTTGAAGACAAATATATCAAAAAACTAAAATCGAACAACGCCCGAAACGTCCAGATGGAAGTAGAACCAGGTGTAATCATGTATATTGAAAGATACGAAATTTCGGAAAAGACGGGATATCGTTTTTCGCTCGAAAAATTTAAAAACAAAAAGCTTATTTCGCGCCTTACTGCCGAAACCATTAAGTACGACACGCTGTACAAATGGACTATGAACAATTATCTGCAACGCGATTTCAAAGGTATGCGCGAAAGCCTCAGCAACGGTACAGCCAAAGACACTACCATCCATGTAGAGCCTTACGAGTTTTTCATATCTTCCAAAGAAAGTCCTCAGATGAACAATACCCAACTACGAACTTATCTGAAACGACAAAAAAACCGTGGAGTAGGAAACATACAAGGATTTGAAGATGAATACTATAAGCGTTATTCGATGCCATTAGCCGCTTTTATCATGACCCTTATTGGCGTATCGCTATCGTCGCGCAAAGTACGTGGTGGCATGGGGCTTCATCTGGGAATAGGTCTTGCACTCAGCGCTTTATACATCTTATTTACCACCTTATCTACCACTTTCTCAGTCAAAGGGCTGATGTCGCCTTTTGTAGCTGTATGGATTCCGAATATCGTGTTTCTCACAGTGGGCTTATATCTCTATCGCACAGCTCCAAAATAAAAAAGTAAGGGTGTCAACACAACAGGACTTTTTATCATCTTGTTTTGTTTGACACCCTTCAGGCTTATTTGCAATCACCCTGTTTATCTTTCGGTATACTGCACTTCGTAATATTTTTGATACTGTCCGCTGGTAACATTATCCAACCATTCCTGATTGCTCAGGTACCAGTCTACAGTCTTTTCAAGTCCTTCTTCAAACTGCAACGAGGGCTTCCAACCCAGCTCACTTTGCAATTTCGACGAGTCGATAGCATATCGCAAATCATGCCCTGCACGATCCTTTACAAAGGTAATCAACTGAGCCGACTCCCCTTGGGCACGTCCGAGCTTCCTGTCCATAATTTCGCAAAGCTTATAAATAAGGTCAATATTCTTCCATTCGTTGTTACCGCCAATATTATAAGTCTGACCCGTTTTTCCGTTATGAAAAATAGTGTCGATAGCACGCGCATGGTCATTTACCCACAACCAATCACGTACATTTTCGCCCTTTCCGTAAACAGGAATCGGTTTTTTGTTTTTGATATTATTGATAGCCAGCGGTATGAGTTTTTCCGGGAAATGATTAGCCCCATAATTATTGGAACAGTTGGATATAACTACCGGCAAGCCATAAGTATCCAGATAAGCTCTTACGAAATGATCGGACGAAGCCTTGCTGGCCGAATAGGGCGAGTGCGGATCGTATTTGGTGTTTTCAGTAAAATAAGTACCGTCAAACTCCAGAGCACCATACACTTCGTCGGTTGACACATGATAAAATCTCTTTCCTTCAAAATTATCTTTCCAAGCATTTTTAGCCGCATTCAGCAGGTTGCACGTACCAAACACATTGGTGCGTATAAAAGCCAGCGGATCGGTTATCGAACGGTCGACATGCGATTCGGCAGCAAGATGTATAACTCCATCAAACTTATATTGATTGAATAACTCGGGGATGAATTTTTCATCCGTAATATCACCTTTAACAAATATGTAGTTTGGTAAGTCGGCAATATCTTTTAAATTCTCAAGATTTCCGGCGTAAGTAAGTGCATCCAAATTTACAATTCGGTAACCAGAGTATTTGGTTACAAACAAACGAACCACATGAGAGCCTATAAAACCTGCTCCACCGGTAATTAAGATAGTTCCTTTCATGTCTGAAAATCAGATTATTATTCTATAATAAAAAAAGTTATTAACTCAGATACTTTCATAAATATCTGCATGGCAAAGATACAATCTTTTTCAGGTCTTACAACTTGTTGATAACTTTTTATGAAAAGCAGTGATTCATATTTTTGTAAAAATTACTTTTGCAATGTGGAAAGAATATATAAATACAGTGAAAGACTACTGGCATACCACGATTATGTGGTAGTGCCCGGCTTGGGAGGATTTGTAGTGCAAAAACAATCGGCACGTATTCTGCCCGATCGGATTATTCCGCCAATGTCAACCATTGGTTTTAATCCTCTCATTAAGCATGGCGACGGTTTACTGGCCATTGAAATAGCCCGTGCCGAAGGAATAACCTACCGGAAAGCGGTGGAATTGATTGATATGGAGGTTGATAGAATTAAAATTCAACTCAGCAATGGTGAAAAATTCAACTTTGGAAATTTTGGAGAATTGGTGACCGGAGAAAATGGCAATATCCTGTTTTCGCCGCAGCAGAAAAGTGCTTTTCTGCCCGGAAACTTTCAAATGAATGAAATTTTCGCTACTGAACGGAACTTTTCTGAAAAGCCGCAAAACAGCAAACAGATTATTTCAATCCCTATTGCCAATACATTCAGATATGCTGTAGCTGCCTCGCTCATTTTCGGACTATTGCTGATTTCGCCACAGGTGAATGATGTAAAAAGAACCGATGCTGCCGGTTTTATTCCGTTCAGCAACACCATTATTGCCCCTGCTCAGGTTGCCGACACCGTGGCCGTTGCCTGCCCTGAACTTACAAGCACCGAATTACCCAACGGTCAGATACAGAACAACGACTCTGCTCTGTATCATGTAATTGTAGCAAGTATGGCAACACTGGAGGACGCGCAAAACTATTGCGCTACGCTAAAAGCCGATGATTACGAATGCGCACACATTCTCGATCCCGTAAAAACTTATCGTGTAGCCATCCAATCGTTTCCCGATAAAAACGAAGCTGTGGCTTACATGGAAAATCTCCGGAAGTTAGATTCGCGCTTTGAAACCGCATGGGTACTGTGCAAATAAGTACCGGGAAACGCAAAAAAGAAAGTGAATCATTTTTACTTCATTGTAAAACAGAGAGAAATATCCTATAATTTTTTGACTATAAGTATTCTGATTCAAAAAAAAATCTTATCTTTGCATCCGCTTTTCGAGAAAAAGCATTAGGTATAATCATTAAAAAATTGAATTAAAATGCCCGTTAAAGTAAGATTGCAACGTCATGGCCGTAAAGGATATGCTTATTATCATATCGTTATTGCCGACAGTCGCGCGCCACGTGATGGCAAATTTATCGAACGTATCGGTTCGTACAACCCGAACACCAATCCTGCAACAGTTGACCTGAAATTCGACCGCGCAGTATATTGGTTACAAGTTGGTGCTCAGCCTACTGACACCACTCGCAACATACTTTCTGCTGAAGGTGTATTGTTGAAAAAACACTTGTTGGAAGGTGTAAAAAAAGGAGCTTTTGATGAAGCTGAAGCTGAAAAACGCTTTGCTGCATGGAAAACTTCAAAAGAATCGCAAGTAAACAAAACCAAAGAACAACTGGCTGCCGAAAAACAAGCTGCTAACAAAGCACGCTTAGCCGCCGAAGCAGAGCTTAATAAAGCTAAAGCTGCTGAAGTAGCTAAGAAGAAAGCTGAGGCCGTAGCTGCTGCTGCCGAAGCCGAAGTGGCCGAAGAAGCTCCTGCTACTGAAGAAGCTCCTGCTGAAGAAGCTCCTGCCGCCGAATAAAGATTCGATGGAAAACAAAACATAAAACCCGAAAGCAATTTCGGGTTTTTTTGTATACCTCATTTTTCAAAAAGAAAATCACAACCGCTTTTTAAGTGTATCTTTAGGATATTACTACAGAAGATAATTTTTCAACAAATCGAATTTCTGCAAACGCAGAATAATCTTTTTTAATTTATTCAATATCAAATCATGATGACAAAAACAGTAAACATAGCGCTACAAATCCTGCCATCGTCAAAAAGCGTACACCCCTACAGTATAGTAGACAAAGCCATAGAAGTAATTGCAGCATCGGGGCTTAAGTACAGAGTAACCCCTTTTGAAACAGTGATGGAAGGCAGCTACGAAGATATAATGACAGTGATAAAAGAAGCACAGGAAGCTTGCTACAATGCCGGAGCCGACAGTCTGATGACTTATCTGAAAATTCAAAGCTCACTCAATGATGTGACTATTGAAGATAAAATGGAAAAATACGATTAACATCGCAACAAAAAACAACCCATTCCGCAATATGGTAAATGCGTCCATCGTGATATACAAACATGCGGTACATGAAATTGAGCCGCTTGTACAAACGCTACGGAAATCAAATATGATTTCCGAAATATATCTGTTGGATAATTCACCTGAATACAACTCTGATTTTGAAGCTCTTCCTGCCATTTATATTTTTAATCATCAAAATATCGGATACGGCAGAGCGCATAATATAGCACTACGGCAATCGCAACAACAAGCTACTGATTATCATCTTGTAGTAAATCCTGACATCCGGTTCGATTCAGACATTATCGGTAAAATTGTTGAATTTATGGATAAAAATACAGAAATAGGACATTTAATGCCTCAAGTATTTTATCCTGACGGCAGAATTCAGTATCTTTGCAAACTATTACCTACACCTGACGATTTGTTGTTCCGCCGGTTTTTGCCCGGTTCATGGACAATCAAAAAAACAGCCCGGTTCGAAATGCACGATTGCGGATACAACAAACTTACTGACGTACCATACCTCTCGGGGTGTTTCATGTTTTTGAGAGTATCGGCGCTGAACGCAACCGGCATTTTCGACGAACGATTCTTTTTGTATCCCGAAGATATTGATTTAAGCCGGCGAATACACCAAAAATATCGAACAGTTTTTTACCCTGATGTGTCGGTGGTGCATTACCATGAACGAGGCTCGTACAAAAGCCTGAAAATGATGCTGATTCATATCATAAACCTGATCAGATATTTCAACAAATGGGGATGGTTTTGTGATAAAGAACGAAAAAAGATTAACAAACAAATAATAAAACAATACCTATGCACTTCAGCCTGATACAAATAACAAGTGCCTTTATGGTGCTTTTTGCCATTATCGACATACTGGGTTCTATTCCTATTATATTGAATATCAAGAAAAAATCTAATAAGATATATGCCCTGAGAGCCAGTTCTGTAGCTTTGGGTATATTGGTATTGTTTCTGTTTACAGGCGAAGGTATTCTTAAATTATTTAATGTTGATATTCAGTCGTTTGCTGTAGCTGGCGCTTTAGTTATTTTTATTTTTGCCATCGAGATGATTCTTGATGTTGAGATTTTTCGTAACAAAGGCCCCGAAGGCGGCTCTTCTATAGTACCGCTGGCCTTTCCATTAATAGCAGGCCCGGGTTCATTTACTACATTACTTTCGCTTCGTGCCGAATACGCTACCGAAAACATTCTGGTGGCACTGGTTCTGAATCTCGCTTTTGTATATTTAGTTCTAAAATCGACTTCCAAAATAGAAAAGTTTATCGGCGAAGCAGGCATTTATATTTTGCGAAAATTCTTTGGAATAATACTTTTAGCCATCTCGGTTAAACTATTTACTTCCAATCTGGGAACATTGCTTTGATAGTAAAAATCGCAAACAAAAGGATTATAACCCTCAAAACAATTTACTAATCCGTTTTTTGTATCGAAAAAACACCCACATACATGTCCGAAATATCAATTGAAATTCAGGGAGTTGCCGCAGAACTTGTGCTTGGAAATTACATGCCAACCGACCCAACCATTATGAATAACTGGGAAGACTTTTATCATTACAACGACCTGATTCATACTTCGCAATTGCTCCCGGATTATATCTCGGATATCACTATCAGGCAAAACGAGAGCATCTTGTTCCGTGGAAAAATTCCGGCAAGTCAGTTCAAAGCGCAAAAAAGTTTTATCCCGGTAATGGTTGAAAGAGCCTTGTATCTTCGAGCAGAATGCGTTGAACAAGCCGTGTTCAAATGCTTTTTTAACGCTGAAACTTTCGATATCAGCAAATTGAGTTTTGAAACTCAGGATTACGATCAGCTATTCAAAACCGGCACATCGTTTCTGGTACATCTGCTTTACGATGGCCGCAAGATTGTTCCTGAATGGCAAAGCGGAAAGCCCATAGGCAACATCTGCCTGCTATGTCGTTACGAAAACGGTTACCTGGTACCACTCTACGACGCTGTAAATAAGGTAGAAGCTGGTAAAAGGTAGATTGATTTGTTCTGATTAACTCATCTAACCATCAAATTAGTACTTAGTTTTTTCTTTTACCACTCTTACTTTTTTCAGACTATTATTGGCATTAAAAGTAGGAAAGTACATCAACTCAACTTTAGCAGGATTTAATGTAAATATGCCATCAAAACGTGGAATCAGATTAATTTCGTAGGTATATTTTCCTTTTTGAAGTTTCTGAAAATAGATGTTGGTCATATTTTTATAGTATTCGCGATATTCATTCCATCTGTTTCCCTGATTTTTATTTTCGTAAGAAAAACCTGCCGGGACAGGAATGTTAAGCATCACATATTCAGCATCTTTCTTTAGCTCAAGATTTACAATCAACTTTACTGGTTTACCTGCGTAAAAGCATAAATTACCCGAATTAAAACGGGTTTCTATAACAAAGTCCCCGGACTTGGGTTTGGGGTTCGCGTTCCATGCATGTTGATAAGCCGTTAGAAAAACAACACCCTGCCCCCTCTTTGTTATTGTAATTTTTTGGTCCGCATTAACTTTTAATGTATAGGGAAACTCGGTAATTGTTTTATTTATATCTCCCAGAAACATGAGCGATGACTTACCCGGACTTGTTTTAATTTTTAAAATATCAGGTAAAATTGTTTCCAGTATCTGAGCCGACTCGTAAGTATTCCACCAAGAATAGCTTTGTTTTGTTTCCATAAAAAATCGCCTTATTTTATTTAGTACTGAATCATTTTCTCCGGCATGTCGCAAAATTCGATAAACCGACAAAGTGTTCATAATATCATTGCTCATCAAACTATGGTTTTTGTTTTCTTCTCTGTAAAATGTGTTTCCAAATATTGTTTGCTGTTTATGTTTGGAGAGTAATGTTGTATCGTAAGGTATTTTACATGACTGACGTAACTCAATAAGCGATAACTGTATGTCAAACGATTTATGTTTAACGGTATCAAGTTCATTGATATAAGTTTTATAATCAACGGCACAATTAAACATTTTGAGCATTTTAAGAATACAAACATCTTTGTCGATATTCTGATGTTTTCCAGACTCAAGTACAGAAACGTAATCCATAGCGAGGCGGGTGCTGTCAATATTGACCTTAAAGTTTTGTTGGCGTGCTTTACCAAGAGCCTGTAAGACATGTAAACTAAACCTGTAATGTGTTTCCGTATCAGGCCACCAACCCCAAAAGCCATCAGATTTTCTGTTTTTAACCAACCGTTGTATCATACTTTCCACATCGCGATCGTACTTAAACTTTACGCCTTTGTATGCTGCAACGGCTCTTTCAGACAATAAGGCTATTAATTTAGACGCTATCTGTTCGTTGCAATCATATCTGTAACTTTTAAGCCGCTTGATTTCCGTTTCAAAAACATTAAGCACATCAGCATCAGCATAAATAGAAACCTCTCCTTGCGCATGATTAAACACAGGTGTTATAGTACTATCACTATCAAGCATATAAAAGCTTCCGGTTGTTTCTTCCATTCCCGTTGGAAAAACAGGAATTTGTCGCTCTTCTCCGTCAAAATATCCGTCTTCTCTTTTAAGCATATATTTTAACCTGAGTGTATCCGAATGGGCAACTACATTTAAAGTGTCGATGTCAGAATTACGGCAATAGCGGCTTTTCTCATACAATATGGCCCCATCTTGTTCAAACGAACTTTTTACTTTAGTGGAATCTGGCAAATAGTTGACCGTTTTACCAATTACCTTTACCGTGTCGCCCATCACCAAAAATGAGGGCACTGATAACTGAGCCATTAACGGTTTGTAGGATTTGATACTACTATTAGCCATACCTACCTGCCTCTTCCCATTCATTGCCAAAGCATAAGTATTCCATTTTGTAACATCATCGGGAAAGGTAACATCAAATCTGACTTTACCGTTTTTATCCGTTTTCAATCGTGGTTGCCAATACGCATAATCTGAGAAATTTGTTCGCAAATTACCGGCCTGCGTTGCAGCATCTACAAAAGACTGGTCGTAATCAGCTCCTTTATTATCTTTACTCAGAATACTTCGGTATGCATTATCTTTGGTACTGATAACTACAACCCCATTGGCCGCCCTTGCCCCATAAATAGCTATAGCACTTTCATCTTTAATTACCTCGATGTTATTAATCATCGACTGATCAAGAGCATCCGGGTTTCCAGTAAATACCATTCCATCAACAACATATAATGGTGTTGCATTTACAGAAATGGCCGAAACTCCTCTTACAATCAAGTTCTCAGAACTTTGAGAACCAACAACCCCTGAAACCTTTCCTGACAAAACAGAACTAATTGAACCTGTAAGAACTTGTTTTTTATAAGTGCCATACCCAATCACCACCACTTCATTCAGATTAAGTTCACTTTCAGTTAATTCAATATTGTGGTTAGTTACTTCCCATATATTCATTTTAACCGGGTTGTATCCCACATACGAAATTGTTACACTACTCCTGTTCTTAGGTACCTTTAAAGTAAAGTTGCCCTCCAGATTAGAAACAGTACCCAGATTTGTACCATCGACGGTTATCGAAGCTCCAATTACTGGTTCTTTAGTGGTAGCATCAACCACTTTCCCCGATATGATAGAACCTTCGCCGTTGTATATATTTTTTATCAAATATTGATTGTAAATCTGATTTAACTCCGACTCCTTTACCGGCTCTCCATCCTTATCGAGAAACATGTACTGCTCAATCATATTACTTACAGTTTTGCCAAAATTATCATGGCTCAAAGACTCGGGTAAATTTGTTTTAATGTAAGTTATACCATCTCTTTTGGCATAAACAGAATCCACTAAACAATAAGACGAGCCCTGATAAAACAATATAATCTGATAAAATCCCTCTTTGAGCTGATGAAACATATTAACCCGCCCGGGATAAACGCGAATAAATTTTTCATTATTCAAACCAATTATCAATGTATTAAGAGGTATCCTGTCCTTAAATTTATCTTCTACACTAAAAAATATTCTCGCATAACCTTCAATAGTTTTTGTAGGATAATTATATCGGTTACTCATTCTGCGCTTCAATTCAAGGCTTTGCATCATAAGCAACTCAGCATTCTTTTTTGTCAACACAGAATCTTCCAGATTTTTTTTTGCACCAAAATAAGCAAGCGGATTGTTAGTTGGTAACCACTCCGGTTTTACTTCCCGCATTTTTATTTTACTGCCTGAAAACTCATATTCAAAATAAGGCTCATGTAAAAAATCGTAAGAATACGTACCTATCATATTTACATTTACAAGACCCGAAACCGGCCCAGCGAGTTTTACTTTATCATAGTTGGAATTTAAGAGTTGTACATCATAGTCTTTCTCAAGCGTAACAAAGTTATCTTTAAAATTATCACGGTAGGGAAATATATACCTATTCAATACATTCTTCTCAATATCAGTAAGATTTACAGGCATTTTTTTAATATCAATATTATTTTCCTTAACAGCCATAGAAATACTGAATACAGACTTGTATCCTTTTTCAAAAAAATAGTTGTCAATCGTTATAAGTTTATCTCTCAATCTTAGTTGAATTTGATGTTTTCCATCGTCTACCCTGAAAGCATAAGGTTGACTTACATTTGTCCAACTAAAATACACCGGTTTATTATCCACATAAATCACGTGTACTGGCAGTATATCACCACGTTCGGATACTACAAATGGAGCGAATTGAGTGATTCCTTCAGCCTGCTTATAATCATACCTGTAAATGCTGTCGCCCGGATATAAGAACTTATAATACTCTATCGAATCGATTCCGGCAAGCGTTTTCCACGCTTCATAGTTCAAATAACGAAAATTTTCTGTAGTAGATAAGCTCTTTCCAATTGTAAAATTATTTATCACACTTTTTTCGGGTCTTGATTTACCTAAATAGGGCAAATCAGGTACACTATAATCAAACTTACTGGTAATAGAAAATGCGGTTAAATCCACGCCCTCTACTGGTTTACCTCCAGGATCAGTTACTGTTATTTCTACGTTTGATTTCATACCGGGATAGATGAGCTTAGGCTGTTTAACGTTCACATTCAACATTTTATCGGCTAATGGAATACGATATGTTGCCTCTTTTATTTCACCTCCCCACAAATATCTGATTGATGCATAATAATTCTGGCTTGATGAAACTGATTTGCGTAAAGATAACGACTTACCATAGCCCCTGAATTTTTCAGAATTGCCTTTGTAAATATTATAGGTAAAATTCAGTTTACGCGGGTTAGATGTTTCGATAAAAAGTGAATCTTTAGTACGAGTAGCAAAACATTGCAGTAATGACGACTGGTTATCTACTTCTAATGTTTGTATCATATCCCGACCAACTGCTGTATACGACTTATAATAAACATTTAACGGCAAATTACAAGGTGTGGTAAAGTTTCCAATATCCGTTTTTATTCCAAAATTATCAGCAGCAAATATTTTCACTGGTATACTTTTAGGCATTCCGTTTTCGGAATATCTTACTTGAACCGAATCATCTTTCAAGTTCATAAAGATGCTCTTAATTTCAGAATAATAACTAATTACCTTGCTTTGAGAAAAGGTTTTGTTATCAGAAGTTAGCATACGAATCTGAAGCTTATAGGTTAGGTTCAGTTTTGGAAATATTGAGTCTGGAATTAATATCTCGGTTTCACCCACGGGCTTAAGTGGCTGATTACATGACCAGATGGTATCCGGAACAAATAACTTATCGGAAAGATACATTTCAACTTTATCAGTTAGTAGTTGTAATTCCATTCGGGCGTCCTGAACGTTAAGACCATTATCATCAACACCTTTAAGAAACACAGAAAATGGTTTCCCTCTGTATTGCGAACTTCCATCGGTTCTAAGCTCAAGTCGAACTGGATTCAGCTCATAATCTTCGTATCTAAAATTATTGGATATATAGTTTTCACCCTTTTTATTTTCTAAAAAAACGGTACAATATTTATCTAATTTAAGATTGAGTGAATCATGTAAATAAAAGCTATACTCGTACGCTCCCGGATAATATGGTTTAAGTTTATCCAATGTAATATTTTTGGAATCGCAGAATAGCGTAAGTGAAACTTCTTTCTCCAAAGGGGTTCCTTTTTTGTTTACTAAATAAGCTTTTAGCCTGACTGTATCGCCGGGCATATATTTGGGCTTATTAAAAACCAAATATCCTTTGTAATCTAAATTCTGTCTGTAACTATAATCGCCATAAAAAAGATTTTCAATTTGATAGCCAACTCTTCTAAAGAACGATTTTGTACGCCATAACGAACCTGTTAAATGACCTTTGGATATTGACTTCACAGCATCTACAGGCAAATCTACCACAAACTTAACAGGACGCCACACATACTGTAAAGGCGTACCATAAAGCACCTTACGAGAATTACGAAGAAAAGCCGAATTATTATACTTTCGTTTTAAATCAAAATAGGCTGTATTACCCTGATAAGTAACTGATAAAAATCCTCTCAAATTAGATTTCCGATGCAAATAACATTGGGTTTGCGCATCAAATTTCAGGTTTCTACCACCCACTTTCACTTTTGCATTATTTATGATTGTTCCTTGCAAATTGTAAATCTGAATGTAAAGGTCAGTATTATTATTCAATACCTGCACTTCAAAATTGGGAACAAAAACATAAAATATACGTTGCTTATTCTCAACCCCCGAAACTTGCAGATAATGTCCTGAACTAAGAATTCCTTTATATACACTATCGGTGGGATATGAATCGACCAAGGTATGTAAAAACGTGGAATCCGCTTTCAAGAGTCCCTTCTTATTGATTATTTTTGCTTCCTTATCTGTAATTTTATAGACATAAGTCAAACAAGAAGTTTTTCGGCTTGTCAACAAATTTCCTGATAAAGCATAAATACTATTCATTAAAAATAATACAAGTAATAATCTAAAGAAGATTTTCATGACACTCTGTTTTAAAGTTAATTATTACAAAACTACAAAATATATCAGATAATTGATTAACAATTTATGATGATTATTTGCATTTTTATTTTAATAGATACATAAATTCATCTTTTTCCATAAAAAAAATCTTTTTTATTTCTATTCCCCCCACCAACAAAAAAGAATACTTCCCAAAAGCATCATTTACGACCCTGATGTTCGGTGTTTTAGCATAAAATTTCGTATTTTTGCAAAACAAAAGCTCCTCAACAAGGGTTTTATCAGCATGGAAAAAGAAAAAATTGAACAAATAAGGGCGGAATTTCCGATTCTGACCGAACAGATATATAAAAAGCAACTTATTTATTTTGACAATGGCGCTACTACTCAAAAACCCCGATGCGTTGTTGAAAAGATAAATTCGGCATATTATCATCTGAATGCCAATATTCACCGCGGCGTACATTATTTGAGTCAGAAGGCCACCGAAGCGCACGAGGCTGCACGACAGAGTGTTGCGGAGTTTCTGAAGGCCGATAAGCGTGAAGAAATCATATTCACACGAGGAACTACCGAAGCTATTAATCTGGTGGCATTTTCGTTTGGCGAGGCTTTTGCTAAGCCCGGAGCCGAAGTTATTGTGTCGGTAATGGAGCATCACTCCAATATCGTTCCCTGGCAAATGCTTTGCCAACGGAAAGGAATGACGTTGCGTGTAATTCCTATGAACGAAAAAGGTGAACTCCAAATGGATAAATTCGCCGAACTGCTTAATGAGAAAACCTGCATCGTTTCTGTTTCGCACGTATCCAATGTACTGGGCACTGTAAATCCGGTAAAAGAGATTATAAAACTGGCTCATGATCAGAATATTCCGGTATTAGTGGATGGAGCACAGGCGGTACCACATATTCCGGTAGATGTGGTGGAACTGGATGCTGATTTTTATGTTTTTTCAGGTCATAAAATTTATGGTCCTACTGGCATAGGGGTACTTTATGGTAAAGAAAAATGGCTGAATGCAATACCTCCGTATCAGGGTGGTGGTGAGATGATTGCTACCGTAACATTTGAGAAAACAACTTATAATGAACTACCTTTTAAGTTTGAAGCAGGCACACCCGATTACATTGGTTCTACTGCTCTGGCCGAGGCATTGCGATATGTTCAGGAAATAGGTTTGAACGAGATAGCGGCCTACGAACATGAACTGACCGAATATGCTACGCAGCGTTTGCTTGAGATTGAAAACATGCGCATTATCGGAACTGCCAGCAACAAAAGTTCGGTAGTGTCGTTTCTGGTTGGCAATATCCATCCTTACGATATTGGCATGCTGCTTGATAAAATGGGGATAGCCGTTCGCACAGGGCATCATTGTGCTCAACCGCTGATTGATTCGCTCCATATACCCGGAACTGTACGCGCTTCGTTTGCGTTTTACAACACCAAAGAAGAGATTGATACTTTCATCGAAGCGCTCAAAAAAGTAGTTGGAATGCTGAGCTGAAATGTAGCTCGATAATAAATTATCAAAAAAACAGTCCTTTGACTTTAGATAAAACCAAAATATGACAATTAACGAAATTCAGAACGAAATTGTAGAAGAATTTAACCAGTTTGACGACTGGATGGATAAGTATTCACTACTGATTGACCTGGGAAATTCGCTGAAACCGGTGGATGAGAAGCACAAAACGCCTCAAAACATAATAGAGGGTTGCCAGAGCCGTGTATGGCTTAATGCTGAAATGAATGATGGCAAAATCATTTTCGAAGGAGATAGTGATGCTATTCTGGTGAAGGGGATAGTGGCTTTGCTTATACAAGTATTATCGGATCATACGCCCGATGAGATACTAAATACCGAACTCTACTTTATTGATAAAATTGGACTTAAAGAGCACCTCTCTCCTACCCGTTCTAACGGCTTGGTTTCAATGGTTAAGCAAATGAGGATGTATGCTTTGGCTTTCAAGGTAAAATCGAATTAAAAATACTCCTGATATTTTTTTGTGCCATTAGTGATTATCAATTATAAGCTAATAATCACTAATGCACTTGCTATAACCACAGTATCTTTTTGTCTTTTAATCTTCTAATCTTCCAAAAATTCCAACCGGAAATTTTCGCCATCAAAAACTCCGTACGAAAATATCGACACAAAGTCGCCCAAAACGACTACACGCGTATTGTTTTTAATCTGTAAGTCAAGCGCTATGTGTCTGTGACCATAGATAAAGTAATCAATTTCAGGATGATTTTCAGCATATTGCTTTGAGTAAACAACCAAAAACTCTCTGTCCTCGCCCAGAAATTTGTTTTCGTTGGGCAAGTCTTTCTTCCGGTTGTTTTTCGACCAGTTATATCCAAACCCCTGACCAATTTGCGGTGGAACCAAACGAAAAAGCTTTTGTGCAAAAGAACTATGAAATATCTTTCTGATAATTCTGAATCCCGTATCTTCCTGCGTATAAAGTCCGTCGCCATGAGCCAGATAAAAGTTTTTTCCACCCAGCACAACTACTTCAGGCTGTCTGTGTACTATCAGCCCCACTTCATTTTCGAGATAGCCAAAAGTCCAGATATCGTGATTTCCGGTAAAGAAATGTATTTCAATTCCTGCATCAATCAGTTCGGCCACCTTGCCCAAAAAGCGCACAAAGCCCTTGGGTACAACCGTTTTATACTCGAACCAAAAATCGAATATATCTCCCATCATATAAATGGCGGTAGCATCAGCTTTTACCTGGTCGAGCCAGTCAACAAACTTTTTTTCATGCGCCTTGTGGTCGTCAACAAGCCTCGAACCCAGATGCGAATCGGAAATGAAATATATCATTAATTAGTATTTTACAGTTGGCAGATTCCGAAATTTAATAATCACCAAACGGGAATTTTATGCAGATGTAAAACTCATTTTTTTACAGGAAACCTAACTCTAACTGAGCCTCCTCGCTCATCATACTTTTGTCCCAGGCCGGTTCGTACACAATGTTTACTGTAACATCTTTTACTCCTTCCACACTGGCAGTTTTCATTCTCACATCTTCCACAATGAAATCAACAGCCGGACAGTTGGGTGCAGTCAGGGTCATGTCAATGGCAAGCTGTCCATCATCGGCCAAATCAATCTTATATATTAACCCAAGGTCATAGATATTTACCGGTATTTCGGGGTCATATACGGTCTTGAGCATTTTTACAATTTTTTCTTCTGTTTCGAGAAATTCGTTCATATCTTAATCTTATTATATACTTTGTAATTCTTTTATTTTGATAAACCATGTTTACTCCTTTTTAACACGCAAAACAGTAAATAGTTTATTAAAAAAACGAATCAATACAAAAAAACATGGATTACTAAGCCTTTATCAGGCTTCTTTCCACCAGTTCGTCGAACTCAGGCAACGAGGCTACCAGTTTACCATTGACAACCACTACGGTGTCTACTTTGGCTTTAACGCAAAGTTTGTTGTCGGACAAGCGATGAATTACCTGATTAAACTCATACTTAACACCTTCTTTTTTTACAAACAGACGCGAAATAAATTTATCGCCTGAACGTAATGGTAGTTTATATGCAATCTCGATACGTGCCACAAAAGCATCAATACCCTGCTGGTGTAGCTGGTCGAAGCTGATGTTGTTTTCAAGCAGAAATTCATGTCGTGTATGTTCCAGATAATTCTGGTAAACAGAGTTGTTCACCACTCCCTGCAAATCGCATTCGTAATCGCGTACCTTAAATTCAAGTTCGTAAATATACATATTATCTATTTAATTTCTATTCATTTAAAAAGACGGACAACTAACTGCCTGTCCATACTTCTCCCAACTCGTTTTGGTCTTATTTTTTTCTGATAATCGTCAGTCCATCGCGCAACGGCAATATCACTTTTTCCACCCTTGTATCTTTGGCCACATGTTCGTTGAACTTCATTATTTCTATTGTTTGTTTGTCATTATCAGCCACATTGTTTGCAAGCACTTTGCCATCCCACAAAGTATTATCAGCCAAAATAAAACCACCCTGACGTAATTTGGGCAGCACCGCTTCGTAATAAGCCGTATACTCGCGCTTATCGGCATCAATAAACACCAAATCGAAAGTCTCGTTCAACCTTTCGATTACTTCCAGTGCGTTTCCTATATGAAGTGTAATTTTATGCCCATCATCAGAATTGGTGATATTCTCCCGGATAAAGTCTTCCAATTCGTCGTCGCTTTCCACCGTATGCAATACACCATCAGCAGGCAGCGCTTCGGCCATACATAGGGCTGAATAACCCGAAAAAGTACCTAATTCAAGAATTTTATGAGGTTTTATCATCCGGCAAAACATAGCCAAAGCCCTGCCTTGCAAATGTCCTGAACACATGCGCGGATTTATAAGGCGGACATGAGTTGCCCGGTTTACATGAGCCAAGTATGAAGGCTCAGCGTCAGAATGATTCAGTATGTATTCTTCGAGAGTCATTATCGTCAATAATATTTCAGTACGCTCAACCGGCTTTCGTCAAAAATTTCGCAGGCAATTTGCCTCAGTTGCGAAGCAGTAACTGTTTCAATGCGCTTGCGTATGGTGTCTAAACTATCAATTTTGCCATATCGCAAAAAACTTTTACCCAGACTCAGTGCCATATTCTCCTTATTTTCAGAAGATATAGCCATCTGACCCATTAACTGTAATTTATATTTTTTCAAAGCGTTGTCCGATATTTCCTGCTCGCGAAGTTTTTTTAACTCACTATAAACTAAGTTTTCGCAACGTGTAGCATTTTCGGGGTCACATCCAAAATACACGCTCCATAAACCGGTATCGGTAAATGGCTGATAGGTTGACTCTACATTGTACACCAAGCCATGCCTCTCGCGCAACGACAGGTTCAGCAAACTATTCATGCCCGGCCCACCCAGTATATTATTTAATAGATACAATCCCATTCTATCAGGATGATGAAGGTTGTAGGCCTCACCACCCAGCATAAAGTGCACCTGATGTGTGTTTTTCTCCACAATTCGCTTTGCGGGTTTGTAATTCTGCGGAACTTTACGCACTGCCTTTGATGCAGATTCAATATCTACAGCCCGGAAGTACTTCTCGCCCCAACGTATAAGTTGTTTAAAGTTCAGATTACCTACAGCGAAAAACACCATTTCTTCGGGGCGATATTGTTTTCTGATAAAATTTTGAGCATCGGAAGTGGAAAATTGCTGAAGCAATTCCGGTTTTCCCAGAATATTGTGTCCTATGGCATGTTTATCGAATATAAGTTCCTCAAAATCATCGTAAATAAGTTCCGACGGGCTGTCGTTGTACGACTGTATTTCATCAATAATGATAATTACCTCTTTGTCGATTTCTTTCTGAGGAAAAACCGAATGAAATACAATGTCGCCAATCAGCTCTACCGCACGTTCAGCATATTCCTTAAGTACCGCAGCATACACTACTGTTTCTTCTTTCGAGGTAAAAGCATTCAGTTCGCCTCCTACGTTTTCGAGTCGGTTAATAATATGCCCCGACCGTCGTTTTTCAGTGCCTTTAAACAGCATATGCTCAATAAAATGAGCCATCCCCTGTTCAGTATCATCCTCATCGCGCGAACCGGTATTAATTACCATGCCACAATATGCAACTGCTCCCTCATCAGGCTTGTACACCAGTCTCAATCCGTTGGGTAGCGTATATGTTTGATATGTCATTAATCTATTCTTTTACAAAAAAAATGGTTACAAAATTACACTTTTTATTAGTTAATGCATTAACTTCTACTGCGGATAGTATATTTAAAAAAACAAAATGAGGCTTTCGACCTCATTTGTTCTTATTATTTACTTTTGATGCTTTACAAGCTCAATGGCCTTATTCACTGTTTTATCATATTTATAAAACAATGGATAAAAACCGGGGTCGCCCAATATATTTCTGCTGATATACGATTCAATCTGATTGGTTATCAACCTTTTTGATATAGCAATATCCCGGGGTACAGGTTTCACACCCTTGGTATTAGCAAAAACCGTAAACTGGCTCAGAATGTCTTGAGTTGCAAGATAAGCCTCCAAGGCTTTCCAGTTGTTGAAGCTATTCAGTTTTTTACGATTTTGGTCGGTATACTGAAAAGCAAACTGATAAAGATATCCATAATTTACCACTTTGTTGAGATAGGGAGTATATTCTGAGGTATCGCGGGGAACAAAATAGTCGGGCATAATACCACCTCCACCATATACAGTACGGCCTTTCAGAGTTTTATATTTCAACGAATCGGCCACACGAATACTGTCTTTGTTATCAAACTCGCCATGTATATACCTGTTGAGTAAGTCCTTTTCATAATCTTCGGCTTTACCCTTTGTATAGGGTTTCTGAATACTTCTACCCGATGGTGTATAATATCTCGCCACAGTAAGCCGTATTGCCGACCCATCGCTCAGGTCGTATTGCTGTTGCACAAGCCCCTTGCCGAATGAACGACGTCCAACAATTAGCCCCCGGTCATTGTCCTGAATAGCGCCTGCAAAAATTTCGCTGGCCGAAGCCGAAAACTCATCCAAAAGCACAACTACCGGTAAACCGATACAGCTTCCCTTGCCATCGGCTTTAGCCTCGAAACGCGAGTAAGCTTTTCCCTGCGAGTATACGATGAGCTGATTGGCTGGTAAAAACTCGTTCACCATCTTAATAGCCTGATCCATGAAACCGCCGCTATTTTCGCGCAAGTCTATGATGTACCGCTTAGCGCCTTTGGCTCTTAAATCGGCTATAGCATCGAGAAATTCCTTGTATGTAGTAGCTGCAAATTTACTTACCTTGATAAACCCTACGCCGGGTTCAATCATGTAAGCCACATCTACCGAGTTAACCGGAATTTGACCACGGGTTACCGTATATTTAAGCAACTCTTTTGTGCCATTGCGCTTAACGCCGAGCTTAACCTTTGATTGGGCAGGGCCGCGCAACTTTTTCATCACCTTTTCGTTGGTCACTTTTTTTCCGGTAAAAGTAGTATCATTAACTAAAACTATGCGGTCGCCAGCCTGCAAACCAACCCGCTCAGATGGGCCACCACTGATGACCGACACAATCATAATTGTATCGTTCTGTATATTAAACTGAACACCTATTCCACTAAAACTACCTTCAAGTTCGCTATTTACATTTTCCAAATCGCTGGCAGGTATATATACCGAATGTGGATCCAACTTGGCAATTAAATCGGTCATCATCTCTTCGGTAAGCTCACTTACATCCACAGTATCAACGTATTGCGCATCAATCATGGAAAGCACCTCATCCAGTTTATTTGACCCCTCACCCGAAAAAAAGCCTTTTAATGCAGGATTATTGCGTATCTGAGACCTATTAGCCAATAAGTTACCCAAAAACAAACCAACAACCAGCGCCACAAAAACAACGAGTACCAGCAATAAATTTTTTTTATTCATAAAACAGATAAGCTATTTGTTATTTAGTACTTTTTATTCATCTTATATTTTCAACAACAATATTTTTTTGATCCTACTCTATCAAATACACCATTTGATATATTATTGGTTTTCAAGGAAAATTACCTCAACACCAGCCCTTTCGAGAAGCTCAACACCATCCATAATCCTGTATTTCTCGCCATAAACCACACGTTTGATACCCGATTGGATTATCAACTTTGAACACTCAATACATGGCGATGCCGTAACATAAAGTGTAGCTCCGTCGCTACTGTTATTCGATCGCGCCACTTTAGTAATGGCATTGGCCTCGGCATGTAAAACATATGCTTTCGATACATTGTTTTCATCTTCACATTTATTTTCAAATCCCGATGGCGTTCCATTGTAGCCGTCCGATATAATCATTTGATTTTTTACCAGTAAAGCTCCTACTTTGCGACGCTCGCAGTACGAGTTTTCGGCCCAGATACGTGCCATGCGCATGTAGCGCTGATCAAGTTTATATTGTTTTTCATCCATATTGTTTCTTATTTTCAAATCTTATCTTTTAAAATTTTTTCAACATCTATCCCTGAGAAATTCCCCGACGACATAAGCAAAACTACCGAACCGGCATAATCCATTTCTTTTAATCTGGTTTCAAACAATAACTTATCTGTCAGTACTTCAACATTTGCAGGGCCAAAAGCCAGCTTAACATCTTCAGGATTTAAATCTTTCAGCCCCTTCCGCTTAAGCTCTTCAGGGTCATAGTATATCAGCGCTATGTCAGCATGCCGGGTAGTATCAGCATATCGTAAAATATATTCGGCACTAAGGCTGCTATAGGTATTAAGCTCGAAACAGGCTATGATTTTTTTGTCGGGATACTGACCCCGAACTGCTTTTAAAGTAGCCCTGAGTTTAGATGGAGAATGGGCATAGTCTCTGTAAATAATGGTTTTATCGCTATCTGCTATACGCTGCAAACGAGTGGCTGCTCCACCAAAACCGGGAATTACCGAATAAAACTGATCGTCAGTTACTCCAATTTGTCGGCAAGCAATCCGGGCAGCCTCAATATTTTGCAGATTATGCTCTCCAAAAACACTCAGCGCCACATCGGCTTTCTTTGTTTTGAGGTATGTAACTCCTTTGTGCACTTCGTATTCAGGCGTATTGTAGGTGAACGGAACAATATCCCTGCGCAGTTTTTCAGCTATTTGCTTTAAGTGTTTATCGTCAGCAAAATAGATAAGTCGTCCCTGAACTTCCATCAGTTCTGTAAAACGCCTGAATTGCTCCACATATTCTTCTTCGGAGGGAAAAACGTCAATATGATCCCAGGCAATACCTGTAAGTACCGCAATATGAGGCTTGTAAAGATGAAATTTAGGACGAGGATCAAGCGAAGAAGTAAGGTACTCATCACCCTCAAAAACAGCTATTCTCGCTTCGTACGAGAGCTTAGCCAAAGCATCAAAACCATCGATATGAGCGCCAACCATATAGTCGGCATCTATCCTTAATTGCTTGAGTACGTATAAGATAATGGCCGTAGTAGTGCTTTTACCATGACTACCACCAACTACTATACGCGTTTTGCTACGGGTTTGTTGGAAAAGAAATTCGGGATAGGAATATACTTTCAGCCCAAGCGCCTTGGCCTGAACAAGTTCAGGATTATCAGAGGCAACATGCGTACCTACAATGACAGCAGAAAGTCCTTTGTGAATTCTATCAGGAAACCATCCCAGTTTATCGGGCAATAACCCTCTGTTTTTGAGCCTTGTAAACGACGGGTCGTATATTTCATCGTCAGAACCTGTTACCAGAAAACTATTTTTTTTACTGATAGCGATAGCCAAATTATGCATGGCTGCTCCACCTATTGCTATAAAATGTACTCTCTGCATGGTTTGCCCGGATGTGGTTTTTTGCCTATTTTTGCCCTGAAATAATAACGAAACACAAAAGTAATAAAAAGTTTGGGCTTAAGTTAACTTGCTTATATTTATTTAATATTTAAATATATAATAACCGTAAGTAAACAAACATCAAGTCAAAAACATTTTTATAGACAACAAATTTGAATTATTATGGAACGAGCATGAATACAATTATTTAAACCAAATACCATGTCCCGATAGTTATCGAGATGCGAGTTCCATGCGACCAATAATTAAAAAAATACAAACGAACGCATGAAACACCCATGAGTAAGTTTACTCGCACAAGGGAATGATTAATAAATCCGACGTCACCTCAATCAGTCGGAAAGCCTACCCTTCGGGGAGGTTGGAGGGGCTTTTAAATATATGAAATTACATAAAATTGAAGCTGGCGCTTTCCACGTTGATGGAGGTGCTGCATTCGGGGTAGTTCCCAAAAAAGTATGGCAAAAAAGGTATCCGGCCGACAAAGACAACTATTGCAGGGTACACATGCGCTGTCTCCTTATCGACACCGGAAACCGCTTAATTTTAATCGATGCCGGTACAGGCGATAAGCAACTTGAATATCTGAAATTTTATGGCTTTGAAGGTGTGATTAATTTTGATGCTGAACTAAGTAAATTAGGATATAAAGCTGAGCAGGTTACTGATGTTATATTCACGCATTTGCACTTCGACCACTGCGGCGGTGCAACCCGATACAACGCCGGCAAAACTGCTGTAGAGCTTGTTTTTCCCAATGCGGTACATCATGTTGGCGAAACCCAGTGGCAAAATTTTCTGAATCCCAATGTACGGGAAGGCGATTCTTATTTTAAAGAAAATATGCTGCCTATAGCCGATGCTGGCAAACTGCACACCCTTACCGGAGATGAATTTTTATGCCCTGAAATTGAAATGAGAATTTACGACGGGCACACACCGGGACAGATAGTAACTTATATCAACATGGACAATCAAACTCTTGTTTACTGTGGCGATGTGATTCCGCTGGCTGCTAATGTGCCTTTAGCGTGGATTTCGTCGTACGACGTTTTCCCCCTTACAGCCATGGAGGAAAAGAAACGCTTACTGGACGAAGCTGCTGAAAAACAACAGATTTTGTTTTTTGAACATGATGCCTATACCGAATGTTGCACCGTGGTAAGCAATTACAACAAACACAAGGTAAGCAGTATGTTAAGGTTTGAAGAAGTGCTTTAACAATTTGGCGTTAGGGCTCTCATCATATGAGTATCAAAAAAAACTAATCCACTGAAAGTAAAGCCAGTGCATCCAGAATATTGTACATATTAGCATTATTGCTTTGAAAATAGTTTTTTTCGGCAAGGATGGTCTCAGCCGATTGTACGGTAGCGCCCGGGGTGAGCTCTTCGACCCCATTGGCTACCATTCCTTGCAGAGTTTCGGCCGTTACCTCGAAATGGAACTGCAAACCGACTACACGCTGACCGTACAGAAACGCCTGATGCCTACAAACATTGCTATAAAAAAGATGCGTTGAGCCTGACGGCAAATCGTAAGTATCGCCATGCCAGTGAAACACCTTAAAATCATTGTCGATATCTTTTAAAAGCGAGTTGACTTTCCCTGAATCGGTTTTATGAATATCAAACCAGCCAATTTCTTTTTGGTGATTTGGGTATACGCTGGCTCCGAGCACATCGGCAATAAGCTGTGAGCCCAAACAAATACCTAAAACCGTTTTACCGACTCCTATAGCATCTTTGATAAATGCTTTTTCAGTTGCCAGCCAGTTGTATTGCTCTTCTTCGTACACACTCATTGGGCCTCCCATTACTATCAGCCAGTCGAAATTACTCAGCGCAGGTAAGTTCTGATTTTCGTACAATTTGGTATAACTGAGATTATGACCCTGAGTTTGCACCCAGGTTTCGATGCAACCCGGCCCTTCGTAAGGCACGTGCATCAACAGATGAATGGTAAGCTGTTTCATTTTAAATAAACAAGTATAAACACTTAATTTTGCCTGCGGTAAACCAATGCAGGCTCACAATAATCCGGGTTACAATGGATGGTTATTGGCTTCGGGTGCTTTATTATTAAAAAATTTTTTATAAAAATATCCCAATGTAAATGTGGGTATTATATCTACAAATGGAATAATCTCCTCGGTAAAGCTTATAAAAGCACCTATTTTGCCTGTACGACCACCAAACATACGGTAAAATATCCACGCCGAAAATGGCGCCCAGGCCACATCAAACCATTCGCCGGCAAAAGGTAGAAAATAACTGATATTACCAAGCAAATCAAGAAAGATGCAGAATAATAGTGAGGGGTTCTGTTTCATGTTTTTCAAAGTTTGCTACGAAAATAAATAAAAAAAAGCGAAACAAAATGTTTCGCTTTCAAATTTTTATTACGCTTATCCCAGAAAGCCTTTCAGTAATTTACTTTTTGAAGTAGGTCTTAATTTCCGGATAGCTTTTTCTTTGATTTGTCGTACACGTTCCCGTGTAAGTCCGAATTCGTCACCGATTTCTTCCAGAGTCATCTCTGGCACACCGATTCCGAAGAATTTTTTTACGATATCACGTTCTCTGTCAGAAAGTGTATGCGCCAAAACACGTTCTATTTCTTTGGATAGCGACTCGTTAATCAGTGCGCGGTCAGCGTTAGGCGAATCATCATTCACCATCACATCGAGCAAACTGTTGTCTTCACCTTCCACAAAAGGAGCATCTACCGAAATATGACGACCTGACACCTTCATGGTATCTGCAATCTTATCAACGGGGATGTCTAATTGTTCGGCGAGCTCCTCGGGCGACGGACGACGTTCGTTTTCCTGCTCGAATTTAGAGAAAGCTTTGTTGATTTTATTCAACGAACCTACCTGATTCAGAGGCAGACGCACAATACGCGACTGTTCGGCCAAAGCCTGAAGAATTGACTGACGAATCCACCATACAGCATAAGAAATAAACTTAAAACCACGCGTTTCGTCGAATTTTTCAGCAGCTTTTATCAACCCCAGATTACCCTCATTAATAAGATCGGGCAGACTAAGTCCCTGATTTTGATACTGCTTGGCCACTGAAACCACAAAACGAAGATTGGCGCGGGTAAGTTTCTCAAGAGCAATACGGTCGCCATTGCGAATACGCTGAGCGAGCTCTACTTCTTCTTCAACTGTTATAAGATCCTCACGTCCAATCTCTTGCAAGTACTTGTCAAGCGATGCACTTTCTCGATTCGTGATCGATTTCGTAATTTTTAATTGTCTCATTCCTGTATAGAAATTTAGCTTGCAAAAGTAGTAATTTTTTTTGACCTGTCAAACAAGTTTTTTGTCAAAAAAAATATCAGTTCTGCTTTATTGATATTGAAACGTAGGAAAGTGCAAATTGTTTCGCATTGTTGAAAAATTATAACATTTTAATATCAATAAATAAGCCGCAGTTAACGAAACTACGGCTTATTATTGTGTTTAATAGCTCAAAGCTCTTCCAAATTCAGTTGTCATACCCATGGTTTTCAACCTGATATTACTTTGCCAACAACTAATTTTCGAGATTGATGGCATATACAGCCATACGTCCATTAGGATAAACTCCGGCAATATTCAGCACTTTATTAAATTGGTCGGTTGAGTTGGCTGCTTCTTCGTAAACAGCATCCAAATCCTCCGTATTTCGAATAGCCTGATTATTAATCTTTACAATAATAAATCCGGGTTTAATGCCTGCCGCCTGAAATTTACCTTTATCTACCGACACCACTTCCACTCCGTAGTCAATCTGAATTTGCGACTTGGTTTTTGAGCTGATATCTTTAAACTCGGCACCCAACACTAAAGCTTTATTTTCGGAATTTACCACATCGGTACTTCCCAGTCTATTTTTAAGTTCTGCATTCATCTTCAGCTGCTTGTTGTCACGTATTACAACTATACTTACTTTATCTCCGGGGCTGTACCGGCCAATTTGTTCCTGCAACTGATTTCTCGATTTTATGCTTACACCATTAACATCAACAATAATATCACCGGCTTTTATTCCGGCAGCTTCAGCGGCCGTATTCTTGTAAACATTCTCCACATAAGCACCTTCCATCGTTTTAAGGTTCTTTTCTTTCGCCAGCTTGTCGGTAATTTCACCCAATTCCACGCCAAGCATTGCACGCTGAACTATGCCGTACTGACGGATGTCGGACACCACTTTTTGCACTATACTAACCGGCACTGCAAACGCGTAACCTGAGTAAGTTCCGGTTTGCGAAGCAATGGCCGTATTAATCCCTACAAGTTCGCCCCGGGTATTAACCAGAGCTCCACCACTATTTCCGGGATTAACCGCAGCATCGGTCTGTATAAACGATTCTATTTTCATTTTAGAATTGATGATGTTGATATTACGTGCTTTGGCACTAACAATACCCGCTGTAACGGTAGAGGTAAGATTGAACGGATTGCCCACAGCCAACACCCACTCGCCAACCTTAAGAGAGTCGGAATTTCCGAACAAAATAACCGGTAGATTTTCTGCTTCAATCTTTAGCAGAGCAATGTCTGTATTGGGGTCGGCACCTACCAGCTTGGCTTTGTAAGTTTTGTTATTGTTGAGCGTTACTTCTATTTCTTTCGATCTTTCAATCACATGATTATTTGTAACAATATAGCCATCTTTAGAAATAATTACTCCTGAGCCCGAACCTTCCTGCAGAGGAGCTTCCTGCTGCTGGCGTTGCTGAGGTTTCCCGAAGAAAAACTCGAAAAATGGATCGTCCGAATACCCATATTGCCGCATATCTACAGGTGTTTTGGTTTTTACGTGAACTACAGCATGTACCGACAACTCGGCGGCCACTGTAAAATCGGTCTCCATAGCGCTGGATGCACGCGAGAAAGCGGCATAGCTTGCCGGGATGGAATTATTTCCCTGAAATAAATTAGAGTCAGAGGTTTTGTTTGAAATGTAGCTGGTGGTAATGCTACTGGCTACACTTACTGCTACGACTAATGCAAAAAAGCCGAGCACTTTGGTTTTCTGCGAAACATTCATAATCTTTATTGTTTTATAGTTTTAGTTAAATATATTCTTTACTATTTGTAATTTTAAATATTAGTTTTCGATGATTTATTTTGGACGAAAATACACAAAAAACATTCCTGCAAAAATCATTGTCAGTTATATTTTTTTATTATTAACAGCTGTTTTTTAGGGCTTAACGGGTATTAACGGAATGTAAATTGAATTATAAAAAAATCTGAAAAATCGAACAAAAAAAAGCCGTCCGAATTGTCAGACAGCTTTTAGAAGGTACAAAAATGTCAGGATTAATCCTGTCATTTTTTCTTATTTTTTGTATCCGTAAACGGCCAATTCACCAAGTTCTTCCTCAATACGAAGCAGTTGATTGTATTTAGCCATACGATCCGAACGACTCAACGATCCGGTTTTAATCTGACCCGAATTTGTAGCTACGGCAATATCAGCAATAGTTGCATCTTCAGTTTCGCCCGAACGGTGCGAAGTTACCGAGGTATAACCAGCGCGGTGAGCCATTTCGATAGCGTCCAGAGTTTCGGTAAGCGAACCAATCTGATTTACTTTAATCAGAATAGAATTGGCACAACCCAAGTCGATACCTTTTTTAAGATAATCTACATTGGTTACAAACAAATCGTCGCCAACAAGCTGGCATTTGCTTCCGATTTTATCAGTAAGCAGTTTCCATCCATCCCAGTCGCCTTCGCCCATACCATCTTCGATAGAATCAATCGGGTAGTTTGTAATCAGCTCTTCGAGATACTCAGCCTGTTCGGCAGAACTGCGTTTTTTGCCATTAGGACCCTCAAATTTTGAATAGTCATAAACGCCGTCTTTAAAAAATTCAGACGAAGCACAGTCCAAACCAATCATCACATCAACACCTGGTTTGTATCCGGCATTTTTGATAGCAACAAGAATTGACTCCAAAGCTTCCTCAGTACCACCGGCCAGGTTGGGAGCAAAACCACCTTCGTCGCCCACAGCAGTACTTAAACCTTTATCGTGCAATACTTTTTTAAGGGCATGAAAAACTTCGGCACCCATACGCAAGCCTTCTTTGAACGATGTAGCTCCTACAGGGCGGATCATAAATTCCTGAAAAGCAATGGGAGCATCGGAGTGCGAACCGCCGTTGATGATGTTCATCATCGGAACTGGCAAAGTAAAGGTATTGGTACCACCGATATACCGATACAAAGGCAAATCAAGATAACCGGCAGCCGCTTTGGCAACAGCCAACGATACACCAAGAATGGCATTGGCACCTAATCTCGATTTGGTTTTAGTACCATCCAATGCAATCATTTTTTTGTCGATAAGGCGTTGTTCAAGCGCACTGATACCAACAAGAGCGGGAGCAATGACAGTGTTTACGTTTTCGACAGCCTTGAGCACCCCTTTACCCAGATAGCGACTTTTGTCACCATCGCGCAATTCGATGGCTTCGTTTTCGCCGGTAGAAGCACCTGATGGTACAGCTGCACGACCAATAACTCCCGATTCGAGAACTACGTCCACTTCAACCGTTGGATTTCCACGCGAATCAAGAATTTCGCGGGCTAAAATTTTTTCGATTTTCATTTTTATATATAATTTGAGTTAGAAATTTCGTACCAGTTAAACATTTGTTCAAAAAAAATGTTCAGTTAAAATACCGAATTTATCAAAACATTATTTACCTTTGAACTTTAAAAACAAAGTTATTTATTTATATCATTATGAAAAAATTTATTCTACTATTTGCTATTGCTTTAACCACCGCGTCATGCACCGAGCTTTTAAAAGTTGCTAATCAGATATCTACAACAACCGGCATCAGTCCCATTATTACCAACGCCGACAATGTGGCCGGGCTGAAAAGCTCTCTGAATGTGGGTATTGAAAATGCTGTTTCGCTGTTAGGTAAAGAAAACGGCTTTCTGGATGATGCTGCTTTGAAATTACTGTTGCCGGAAGAAGCTCAGAGCATTGTCAACAACATAAAGCTTATCCCCGGAGGCCAGGAGCTTGTTAATAAAGCAGTATTATCGCTCAACCGCTCAGCAGAAGATGCTGTAAAAGAAGCTACGCCAATATTCAAAAATGCTATCACCAGCATGACAATTAACGATGCCCTTGGTATTTTGCTGGGTAATCAGGATGCCGCTACTCAGTATTTGCGCAATACCACCTATGCCCAACTAAAGGCAGCCTTTGCACCTAAAGTAAAAGACTCTCTTGGCAAACCGCTTGTAGCTAATATTTCTACTACCGAGTCGTGGACTGCGCTAACTTCGTCGTATAATAAAGTTGCAGGAACAGCTGTTGGCTCTATTGCCGGAATGAAAGCAATTAATGTAAACCTTGAAGAATATGTTACCGAAAAAGCTTTAGATGCACTTTTCACCAAAGTGGCTAATGAGGAAAAGGCAATTCGCACCGATCCGGCTGCACGTGTAAACGACATTCTCAAAAAGGTCTTCGGCCAGTTGGATAAGAAATAGTTTTATATCCAAAATTTGGACAGCCCACAGGCACAAAATGCAAAATTGTATTGGCAATAATACCCCTGTTTATATCGGCAGAATATTATTAAACTATATTTTCTAAGCATATGACAAAAAAAAAAGAATAGAAACGCGGATATAGCGGATTCAACTGATATACACTGATTTATTGTAGTAATAAAACGGATTTTAATTCTGATTTATTTACTACGTAAATGGCG
>JAFNAV010000013.1 GCA_017860345.1 Bacteroidota bacterium
CGGTAAGTCCGCGAAAGATATCAAGCGCCAGAAAACGCTGCTGCTCAGTAAGTGATTTAGTCATATAAAAAGTATTGTTGATTTGGTGTGTAAAAATACATTTTTTTATACAAATCAATTTAGTATATGACAAAAATTCTATTTTGTCTATAATTCATGGATGTGAATAGTGATTCATGTGAATAGAAACGCGGATGTAGCGGATTAAACAGATTTTCGCTGTAGACTCAAAAGCTTTCCTAATACGGATTACATTACAGATTTTGACTTCACAAGTGAAGTCAGCTGATTTTCAGCTGCGAACACTAATCAGCCATTTACGTAGTAAATAAATCAGAATTAAAATCCGTTTTATTACTACAATAAATCAGTGTATATCAGCTAAATCCGCTACATCCGCGTTTCTATTCCTTTTTTTGTCATGTACAAATCAAATACAATAAGGTAAAAAAACAATCCCTGTTTTACGGCAGGTAATTTCTAAAAACAGATAAGAAGATTTTCGGCGCAACGGGTTATAGGAAAAAGTATTTAATCAATAGCCTTATTTACTTAAGCTATTAACATCCCCATTATAATAGGTAGTAATTAACTGAAATTCTGTTACAAAAACTACATTTATCACAAATTATAGGTATTGTGCTGCCTTTCCTGCGGCTCTACCTTTGCAAGCTGAAATCAAAAAATATTTTCCCAATATATATAAATTTAAGGTATGCAAAAGTTTTTATTGATTATCGCGCTGTTTGTGTCGGCGCAACTTATGGCTCAAACAAGTCAGATCAGAGGAAAAGTAACCACCAAAGATGGTAAACCTGCCGAATTTGTGAACATCATCCTGTTGGGTTCGCAAAAAGGTGCAACTGTAAGTCAGGAAGGTAATTACAGTATTGAAAATGTAAAGGCCGGAACTTATACATTGGTAGCATCGTTTGTAGGACTTGATACACAAAGCAAAACCGTAACGGTAGAGTCCGGTAAAACCGCCATAGCCGATTTTGTACTGTCAGAGAACAGCAGGGAACTGACCGAAGTGGTGGTTACGGCCAATCCGGCCAAATATGTAGCCGATTACCCATCAGTATCGTTGCGACTGAAAACACCGCTGCTTGAAGTTCCGCAAAACATACAGATAGTCACCAAACAAGTGATTCAGGAGCAGCAGGCTTTTGACATGCTCGAAAGCATTACACGTAACGTAAGTGGTGCTCGCCGTATGGAACACTGGGACAATTATGCACTTATCTATATGCGTGGTTCGCAAATAGCAGCTTTCCGCAATGGGATGAATGTTACCATGTCATGGAGTCCGCAACCAGAAGATATGAGCATGGTAGAGCGCATCGAATTTGTGAAAGGGCCAGCAGGGTTTATGCTTGCCAACGGAGAGCCCAGCGGTTTTTACAACGTAGTTACCAAAAAACCTACCGGAATTACCAAAGGAGAACTAAGCATGACCGTAGGTAGTTACAACACCTACCGTACCACCCTTGATCTGGACGGGAAATTGGACAAAAGCGGCAAACTGCTTTATCGCCTGAATGTGCTGGCACAATCCAAAGGTTCACAACGTCCGTATGAATTCAACGACCGTATCGCCATAGCTCCGGTTATCAAATACCAGCTCAGCCCGCAAACCTCACTTACTGCCGAATATACTTACAACTACAACAAGATGTCGGTTATCGGGTCGAACTATTCATTTTCGGCCAAGGGGTATGCCGATCTTCCGGTAGACTTTACTACTGCCGAAGCCAATATGAGTCCTACCATTCTGAAAGAAAGTTCAGCCTTCGTTACGCTGGTACACAGCTTTGACGACAACTGGAAATTTACCGGACAGGTTGCTTATATCAATTCCCGTCAGGAAGGACAGAGCTTGTGGCCTTCAGGTTTTGATATTACGAAAGACACCCTGAACAGAGGAATTTCTATTTGGGA
The DNA here is from genome assembly GCA_017860345.1 of Bacteroidota bacterium. Taxonomy (GTDB): domain Bacteria; phylum Bacteroidota; class Bacteroidia; order Bacteroidales; family Paludibacteraceae; genus Paludibacter. The sequence continues at coordinate 1,942 of JAFNAV010000013.1, forward strand.
TTACGAGGGCGAAAGCAAGGTTGGTCAGTTTTTTGTGAATGGCGACCTGCAAACCGGATCGGTCAGACACCGCATACTTGCCGGAATTGACATGGGCGATAAATTGTTTTATCACGACTGGATGCAGGGAGGATCCATTGGAAGCATGGCCATATATAACCCAACCTACGGAACGGTTGCGGCTACCGCATATCCTGTATACGACCGCTCGCTAAGCCTGAAAGAGCGTGGCGTGAACTATCATCAATCTTATGTGGGATATTATGTTCAGGATGAAATAGGGCTTTTCAACGACAAACTCCGCCTGACAATAGCAGGACGGTTGACTACCGCCATTGATGAAGATTATTATTCGGGAAAAGCCAAAGCATCGAAATTCACACCCCGCTTCGGAGCAAGTTACAGCATCGACAAAAACACCTCGGTATATGGCGTTTACGATCAGGCATTTGTTCCACAAATTGGAACTACTTCAACAGGAAGATCTGTTAAACCGCTTACTGGTGATAATTATGAATTAGGGTTGAAGCGTGATTGGTTTGGAGGCAACTGGACTACATCGCTTGCTCTTTTCCATATTGTAAAAAACAACATACTTGCCAGTGAGTCTATAAATTATGTGTATGAATTAGGTCAAGCAGTTACCAAAGGTGTTGAGTTTGATATACGCGGACAAATAACCGATGAATTTAGTGTAACTGCAAACTATGCTTATACTGACGGTGTTGTAACTAAAGATGAAAATCCGGAAAAAGTGAATGTTACCCTTCCGGGTATCAGCACACATTTGGCTAATGCCTGGCTGACATACCGTTTTACCGATACAGCTCTGAAAGGATTTGGTGTTTCGCTGGGTGCTCAATATCAGGCAGGACGTACAGCATGGTACGTGTTCGACGGAACCAGTCAGGTATTGCCCGATTATTTTCGCTTGGATGGAGGTATTTCGTACAAAGCCAATAAATTTACTGTTGCATTAAACGTAAACAACCTCACCAGCAACTATCTGTACTCAGGCGCTTATTACAACTGGGGCGGATTATACTACTGGCAGGCCGAAGCGCTTATCAACGCCAGACTGAATGTAACTTACAAGTTTTAAACCCAACAGATAAGGCTTATATCACGACCCCAATTCAATCGGGTAAGAAATAAAAGGAACGCATGTAACACCCATGGGCGAGTTTACCCGCACAAGGGAATGATTAATAAATCCGACGTCACCTCAATCAGTCGGGAAGCCTCCCTTCCAGGGAGGTTGGAGGGGCTTTTAAACACATGAAAAAGATATTCAGGAAACTACACCTCTGGCTCGGACTTTTGTCCGGGCTTTTGGTGTTTGTTATAGCCCTCACAGGCGCTCTTTACGCTTTTCAGGCCGAAATAAGTTCGTTGGCCGGATACCGCCATGTACAAGAACAACACGGGAGTTTTCTACCTCCGTCGGTACTTCAGCAAATTGCTGAGGAGCAGTTGCCCGGCAAAGAGCTGCACTCCATCAATTACCGGGGCCGCACGCATGCAGCCGAGGCCGTGTTTTATGGTTACGAACCCACTTACTACCAACTTGTGTTCCTGAACCCGTACACGGGCGAAGTGCTGAAAGTAAAAGATATGGAAAAAGATTTTTTCCGTTTCATTATCAACGGACACTTTTACCTGTGGCTACCTCCGGCTATCGGTCAGCCATTGGTGGCGTGGTCTACACTTGTTTTTTTACTTGTAACCCTTACCGGCCTCATTATCTGGATACCCAAAAACCGGAAAGCGCTTAAGAAACGTATTTGGTTTAGTTGGGAAAAGGGAGCTAAATGGCCCAAAATCAATTTCGACCTGCACGTTGTAGGTGGACTGTATGCTACGGTTTTTGCTGTGATATTCGCCATTACCGGATTGGTATGGGGTTTTCAGTGGTTTGCCTACGGATATTACAAAATAGTAGGCGGCGTAAAATCACTCGCCTACAACGATATAAGTCCGTATAAAAATCAGACAACCGGCAACAAAACAACGCATGCCCTGGACTCGGTATGGGTACTTATGCAGCACGAATATCCTGAAGCCACCACCATAGAAGTGCATCCGGTACACACCGACAGCACTCTGATTACAGCCAGTGTGTCGCTTGGCAAGGGCACCTACTGGAAAACCGACTATCGCTACTTCGACCAGCATTCGCTAACCGAGGTAAAGCCTGACAATATCTACGGACGATTAGAAGATGCTAATGCCGGCGAGAAGCTTTTTCGGATGAATTACGACATTCACACCGGGGCAATTCTGGGTTTGCCGGGAAAAATTCTGGCTTTCGTTATGAGTCTTTTTATTGCCAGCCTGCCAGTTACAGGATTCATTATCTGGTGGCGAAAAAAACGCAATAAGCTCCAAAAGAAGAGCCGGAAACATTAGCCTGAATATCGCCAGAAACAAGATATCAAACTATAAGATTTTAACCACAATAGACACATTAGAACAATGATTTGTTGATTAAAACTTTACAATTTCGTTAAGTAAATGACAAAAAAAATAGAAGCGCGGATATAGCGGATTTAACTGATATACAATGATTTATTGTAGTGATAAAACGGATTTTAATTCTGATTTATTTACTACGTAAATGGCGGATTAGTTTTCGCAGCTGAAAATCAGCCGACTTCACTTGTGAAGTCTAAAATCTGTCATGTAATCCGTATCAGGAAAGCTTTTGAGTTTACAGCGAAAATCTGTTTAATCCGCTATATCCGCGTTTCTATTCACGTCCATTAATTGTAGACAAAATGGAATTTTTGTCATGGACTAAAACTCAAAAGCTAAAAAGTAAAGTAAAATTCCGCAATAATATCGTTTTTAAGATACAAATACTTATCTTTGCAACCGCAATGGTTCAGCCGGGATACTCTTTTCCGGTCTGATTAAAAGGGAATCAGGTGAAAATCCTGAACAGTCCCGCTGCTGTAAGCTCTAAGCCCCTTCAAAACCTTTCCGCCACGGCGGAAGATTAAGATAGGGAAAACGTATTGAACATCACATTTGCCACTGTTTCTTTTGACAACAGACGGCAGACAACCGTGAACACAGATTCTATCTGTCGTTCCGTTGTCTGAAAACCGTTGTCAGTGTTACGGGAAGGCGTTCAAAACGGGAGTAAGTCAGAAGACCTGCCATATTGTAAATAGTTTTAAAGCTTTCGAGGATAGAGCTAAAAACCAATACTGCATTACGCTTCGCCGGAGCGCCATTCATGCTTTGTTGATTTTACCTTTTCTTGCAGGCTATTTGGTAACAAACAAATAGTATCAATATGCGTTTTTCAGCAATCAGGTTATTCGTGCTTTCGGGGCTTTTAGGGCTTCGGTTGTTGCCATTGGCAGCTGCCGACCCAAAGGTTGATACCACCAAAGTATACTCCATCAACGAAGTAACCGTGACTGAAAGCTACCGCAAAACCGAGGTTCGCTCATCGGCACCCCTTCAGATATTATCATCCAAACAAATAGAAAATCTGAACGCCTTGCAGGTGTCCGATGCCGTTAAGTACTTTTCAGGAGTATCGGTAAAAGACTATGGCGGCATAGGCGGATTAAAAACCGTATCGGTACGTAGTTTGGGTGCAGCTCATACAGCGGTGAGCTACGATGGCATATCGCTTACCGATTGCCAAACCGGGCAGATTGACATAGGCCGCTTTTCGCTGGACAATGTAGATATGCTATCGCTTAACAACGGACAAAGCGATAATATTTTTCAGCCGGCCAGATTATTTGCTTCGGCAGCTGTGCTGAATATCCGCACGCTGGCCCCACGGTTCGAAGACAACAAGCTCCTGAACGGGAAAGCATCGGTTAAAACAGGGTCGTTCGGACTGATTAATCCATCGGCGTGGCTACAATATAAAGTCTCGAAAAAACTCTCGGCCTCGGTGAGTGCCGAGTGGCTTCAGGCCGACGGGCAATATCCATATAAGCTTTATCAGGGTGGCGACGACGGTATTGTAACCGACGAAACACGCAAAAACACCGAAGTGAAAAACTTCAGGGTAGAAAGTACTCTCTATGCCAACTTCTCCGAAAAAGAAAGCGCTTACATCAAAGCCTATTATTACAACTCCGAGCGCGGACTGCCCGGAGCAACTATTTTCAACAATACGGATAATTTTTCGTCGCAATATTTGTGGGATGCTACCTGCTTTGTACAAGCACATTATGAGCGCGACATCTCTAAAACGCTGTCGGTTCAAACTAATGCCAAGTTCAACTACGGCTATCTGCACTATTTAGACCCCACTTACCTGAATTCAGAAGGAAAGCAGGAAAGTTTTTATCATCAGAATGAATATTACGCCTCTTTTTCGGCCTTGTACAAAGCATTCAGCCGTTTGTCGTTTTCAGCATCAGCCGATGGATTTATAAACACTTTGGGTGCCGAATACGAAAGCGCTGCGGAAACAGAAAATTTTGCACGCCCTGTGAGGTACAACCTTGTGAGTGTGTTGGCCGCAAAGTACGTATCCGAAAAGCTTCTCGGCACTGCCAGCCTGTTATCCACCCTGGTAACCGAAACTGTAGCTCAGGGCGATGCAGCTGCCAGCCACAACCGGCTTTCGCCCTACATAAGCTTTACTTATAAGCCATTTGACAAGCAGGATTTGCGGTTCAGGGCATTCTATAAAAATATTTTTCGCCTGCCTACGTTCAACGACTTGTATTATTCGCGTGTAGGAAATGCCGACTTGCTGCCCGAAACCACCGACCAGTTCAATTTGGGAATTACTTACTCCCTGTCGGTAGGGAAAGTGATACCGCTTGTATCGCTTACTGTAGATGGGTATCGCAACTATGTAAAAGACAAAATTATAGCCATGCCAACAAAAAATATATTTGTATGGACGATGGTTAATCTGGGTAAAGTAGAAGTTACCGGCGTAGATGTGTCGGGCGAAGCATCGGTGGCGGTAGGTAAAAAACTGGGGATTATCCTTGGCGGAACCTACACCTATCAACGTGTATTAGACGTAACCGACCCTGAAAGTGACACTTACCGGCATCAGGTAGCTTATACGCCACGTGTGGCAGGTTCGGGCAGGCTGGCTTTTGAAAATCCCTGGGTAAATGTGGCTTATTCGGTTTTGTGGTCGGGAGCGCGCTATGCTCTGTTTCAGAACTTTGCCGAAAACCGGTTGGCCGGCTACAGCGACCACAGCATTTCGCTATCGCGCGAGTTTGCATTCAACAAAAAAACACTGAATCTCAATATAGAAGCACTGAACATCCTGAACGAGAATTATGCCATCGTGCGGTGGTTCCCCATGCCGGGGCGCTCGTTCAGGGCAACAGTGTCCCTGAAATTTTGATACAAAATGAATTTAAAAGGCAGTAATAAATACAAAATAACTTACGCACAAACAACATGAACTCAGCTCAATATTTATATTTTATAAAACTTATATCATCCCGTAGAAAGGTTTGGGGATTGCTTGTGCTGGTTGTGCTGTGTTTGTCGGCATGCGACGATATGGAAGACAAAGAGCGTAAAACCAACTACATTACGGAAGAGTCGGTAACAGGGGTGTACGTGCTATCCGAAGGATTGTTTAACAGCAACAACAGTACCCTGGCCTATTACGATTTTGATACGCAAACCCTGACCTCCGACCAGTTTCTGGTGGCGAACAAACGCGGACTGGGCGATACTGCCAACGATATGAAACTTTATGGTTCGAAACTTTATATTGTGGTGAATGTTTCGAGTCAGATAGAGATAGTAGATGTAAGCACAGGTAAATCGCTGAAACGCATACCCATGTTTAACGATGCAGGAATAGCACGCCAGCCACGGTATATAGACTTTGCCGGTGGAAATGCTTACGTATGTTCGTTTGATGGTACGCTGGCGCGGATAGATACGACCAATCTGAGCATCACGGGTATTACACAATGCGGCAGAAACCCCGACGGACTTTGCATAGCCAATGGTAAGATATATGTGTCGAACTCGGGCGGACTTGATTTTCCGAACTATGACAATACAGTATCGGTAGTACCTATAAGTACTTTTAAAGAAACAAAGAAAATAACCGTCAGCAGTAATCCGTCAAAAATCGAGGCCGATTCGCAGGGCGATGTTTACGTGGTATCGCGGGGCGATAATTTTGGGAATCCGCCCTACAAGTTCCAGAAGATAAGCTCTGTTACCGACGAACTCGTACATACCTTCGACGACATACAAGCGCTTAATTTCGCTATAAACAATGATACAGCTTATATTTACAATTACGATTTCAGCAACCAAAGCTGCTGGGTAAAGGTATTCGACTGTATTGAAGAAAAAATTATATCAGATAACTTTATAACCGACGGAACCGAACTCGCTACCCCTTATGGCGTAGATGTAAATCCGGTTAACGGCGATGTATACCTCACCGATGCCAAATCATACGTAATTTGGGGAGACGTACTTTGCTTTGACCGAAAGGGCAAACTAAAGTTTAGAATACAGTCTATTGGGCTCAATCCCAATAAAACTATATTTGTCGGCAGTAAAAAAACAATTCAAATATAGTGGGACAACAATAAAAAACAGCTTAGGAAAAACAGATAAATATAATTCAAAGAAATTCTCAAACCGAGCAACCCAACAAAACAAATCATCTGATTATACAAGGCACACACTACTGATTCCGGAATAAAATAATTTGCAGAAAGTGGTGCCCCGATAGTCCCTATGGATACAGGGGACAGGCATGTTGTATCCCTGTAAAAAAGAGCATAAAACTCGTAACTTATTGAACATGAATAAAATTACTCTATCATTTATCACAATTACCCTGTTTTTTTCGTCGTTGATTTACGGAGCCAATTCCGAAAAAATCACCCGGGTGATTGAATACAAACCAGCACCCGGGCAGCACATCAACAGGCTGTTTCCTACTCCGGTATACAGTACCAGAGCCGATAGTGCTTTGCTTTTTGCATCCAACTCGCTGGTAAACAACAAAACCATGCTTGGATTAGGTGCTTTTGGCGGCTACGTGGTAGTTGGCTTCGACCATCCCATTGTAAACGTACCCGGCGAATACGATTTCAAAGCTTTGGGCAACGCCTTTACCAACAGCGCCGAGCCGGGCATTGTTATGGTCTGTAAAGATTTGAACAAAAACGGTGTGCCCGATGCCGATGAACCCTGGTACGAGCTGGCCGGCTCTGATTACAGCAAGGCCACTACCATTCACAATTACCAAATAACCTATTATCGTCCCAATCCCGACAAACAAAAATCGAATATCGTATGGAAAGATAATCAGGGAAATCAGGGTGTAGTAACCCATATCAGCTACGCCACACAAGCCACTATGTACCCGCTCTGGATGGCCGAAGATTCCATCAGTTTCAAAGGCACTCGTCTGGCAGGAAATGGAACTGTATCTGGCTCAACATGGTCGTTGCCGGCATTGGATTGGGGCTATGCAGACAATCAGGCAAACACAGCAAGCGTTGATAAAACAGGCTTTAAGATAGAATGGGCCGTAGATGCAAGTGGCAATCCGGTACATCTGAACGAAATAGACTTTGTAAAAGTATACACCGCTATGGTACAGGAAGCTGGCTGGCTGGGCGAAACTTCTACCGAGTTTGCAGGCATTGTGGACCTTCATCCCGAAGCCACAGCCACCGTATATCCACCTACGGGCGACAACTACATAACGCTGGACCTGCAAAACACCACCACGCTGGCAGCCAGTCCGCTTGCGGCAGAGTCGCACTGGAGCAATACCTATGTAGAGAACACTTATCTGGAATCGCAGAAATTTATTTTTTCGCACCGCACAGGCTGGGGTGGCACTTACTGGGATGGATTCACCATCAGCAACCATACCGACAATGCTAACTTCGGCGCTAATGGTTCGGATGGGTGGGTGGCTAATCAGTGGGGAAGTATGGCCCAGGGCGGCTACAACGGCACTGGCTCCAATTTTATAGTAGGCAGCTGGGGATTTTTTAGCGATTACGCAGCCGGCAATGTTACTGAAACATCCAACTATGTAATGTTTAACGATGGAAAAAGCTACAAAGCCACCGGAGTTTATGTCAACAATGCTCCATGGGCATACTACAGTTGCAAATACGGCGACACCTTTGCCCGTAAATTTGCTCAGGGCGATCACTTAAAGCTGATTGCCAAAGGTTACGCTGCCGACGGGACAACAACTACCGGTACTGCCGAGTATTATCTGGCCGATTATCGTTCGTCGGACTCTGTACAGTGGCGATTGAATAAACAATGGGAATGGTTCGATCTTTCGGCGCTTGGCACCGTATCGTATATTCAGTTCACCATGGCATCGACCGACACCGGCGATTACGGTATGAATACAGCAGCATACTTCTGCTTAGATAAATTAACTGTAGAAAAAACAGATTCGCCGTCAACCGGAAACACAAACACCACTGTAAACAAAGCATATCGTTCGGGCAACAGGTTGTACAACCTTACAGCAGGCGATAATGTAGAAATTTACCAAATGAACGGAGCCATAATATACACAGGTAAAGCCACCCATACCGAGATGGAAATACCCGGAAATGAAAAGCTCTATATCATTAAAATTAAATCAGATAACAATATTCAAATATTGAGATAAGAATTTATAGTTTCTAAGCAAAGCTATAATATGTTGATTTTCCAAAAAAGAGAGCAGCGACCCAGTGATGAATCGCTGCTTTCGCATTTTTAATTATCAATCATTCCAAAAAACCAGATTCAACTTACTCCTTTAAAACGCGGAATAATTTTTTTTGCTTTTCGGTAACAATAGTTAGCAGATATATCCCTTGAGGCAAATCAGACAGACTAACTTTGGCCAACCGGCAATCAGCCACATCAACTATACGTATTAATTGCCCTTGTACACTACTAATTGATATTCTGAACTTATTGTATTCTTTACTCATATCAACCGTAATATACTCTTTTGCCGGATTAGGATATATGCTTAGAGGTACAACATCATTATCGGAAACACCATTTACCGGCACAGTTACGGTGTAACAAGCAGAAGTATCCCGACATCCGTTTTTCATAATTTCTACAGCATAATTTCCACTTACTGCGGGTGCAAAACTCTGCATATCGGCATTATCAATGCTACTATTTCCGTTAGCACAGTCCAACCACTGATAGGTAGCGCCCTGTTCGTTGGCAGTAAGTATCAAACCTGTTTGCGTTACCGATTTATCCACCGATAACGCAGTGAAGTTGATAGTCAGCAAGCTATCACAACCCCAACTATTAGGAACAGTATCGTGGTAAACACCGGTAGCAGAGTATGTATATTTTCCGCTGGGAGAAATCATCGATCGGCATTCCGTAACCGATAAGGAGTTAAATGTATTTCCTGAAATAGTCAATGTTTTGGATATGGTATGCCCGGTCATTGTAACTTTATCGGACACTGTGTAATCTACAGTATAACTTCCGGGAGTGTAAAACACATGGGTAGGGTTAGCAATTGTATCGGATTGATTATCCCCAAAACTCCATAGATATTTATTACCATCAACACTTTTATCGGTAAATTCAACTACCGTAGAGTCGCAGTTACTATTCGTTGCATACGAAAAATCGGCCAGCGGTAGAGCTACTTTCTGAATAGTATCTGTAAGTACCGCACTCCAGACATTGGCCGAGTCTTTGAACTGAAAATTCACAACATAATCGGCAGCCTGTACCTTTGAGAAATCAAAATTATCAGACAAAACAAACTGAGCGACCGGGTTTTCTAACTTTACCTCCGTTTTGTTTACGAAGTCATCATTTACCCAGTAACGCCATTCTGTAATTTTATTTCCAGAGCTGGTACCCAGCACAGGAGCATTGTAAAAAAAATGATTTTGAGGACTGCTCCACAGTCCTTCGGTATCTTTAAATCGGATATTAAGTACGTGAAGCCCTACGGGTAAGTTGCCCGGGACAAGCGGAATGTTCAACAGATAATCAGATCCGGTGGTCAAATCATTTTTTATAACATTCGCATACTCATTGTCAAACCAATACTCATAAGCAGCAATGTGATTATTAAAAATTTGATTTTGTTCTGTTTTATAAAAGAAATTACTTTGTACGCTTGAAAACAAGCCACTATCATCTAAAAACCGGAAGTTAATCACGTGAACCCCGGCACTTAAGGAGTTTGTAGTTAGCTGTAAATCAAACAACAAGTCGGCAGAACTTTGTACTGCAGCTACCTTTACCACCGAGTCATAATTCTGATCGAACCAGTATTCATACCCTTTTATTTTCCGGTTTGGAACATCAACGGCCTCAGTTTTAAAGAAAAAATGACTCAATGTAATGCTCCACATCCCACTTTGATCCTTAAACCGAATATTGAGCGAGTGAACTCCGGCAAGCAAGTTGGCTGTAGAGAAATCTGCTTCGAGATTATATGCAGGGGAATTGCCGGAAATACCGGTTCTGACAGCGGCCGTATAGTCGCTATCGAACCAGTATTCGTAACCCGAAACAGCGTTTTGGGCATCGGCTGTAAACATCATTAAAACAATACACAGCAGGGTAAAACTTATATTTTTTATAGCCTGTTTCATATTAATTCTCCTGAGCTTTAACTTTAATTTGTACATTTAATTTCCCCTGTGCATCGGTTTCAGTAGCAATATTCAGGGAATTTATATGAGGAGTTACCGGAACAGAACCTGATTTAAAGGGCGACAGACCTCCGTAAATCCCTACCGGCTTACCATCGACTCCCGTATATATAGCATTTCTCACACTAAAGTTCTCATTATAGCCAAATGTCAGCTGACTGTAGCTTACAAAAAAATCGGTGGACGGAACTCCTGTGAAATTATTTGTCCAGACATTATCCGTCCCCACGGGAGTAGCATTAAACACATTGTTTCTGAAAGTATTATTGGTAGCGTTAGGCGATAGGACATTAGCCAGTGTAGTTCCTTCGTTGAAAATCACATTGTTTTCGAAAAGGCAATCAGTAATTATGCCGAATAAATAGCAATTAGTATAAGAAACCACATAACCCCTTCCCACAATTACATTATTATGAATCCAGGCATTTTGAGCCATATTTGTCAATATATTTTGGCTGCTATATTTGATAATATTGTTTCCCACAACCATGTTGGACGATGAACTTGCATTGACAGGGCCAAGTATGATGTTTTCAATTATCCTTACACCATCACCATTAAGAGACACGCTGCCTGCTACATGACATCGTTTCAACAGACACCTATCGTTATTCCCGGCCGTACCCACATTTCCATTAATTTTAAGTCCTTCGATATGACTATCGGCCGAACCGCCATACAAATTAAATCCGCCACTGATAATCGTAGCGCCGGTTACAGCTGTTGAGTCGGGATGATGCCCTACGCCAAATATCGTAATACTTTTTTTGATGTCTACCGGAGGAAATGTACCCCCAGGCAAGTAGAGAGTGTCTCCATTTACAGCTGCGTTATAGGCACTAACATAGGCTGTGGCTCCTCCATAAAAAGAAGTTACACCGTTACTTTGGAGCGCAACTTTACGCTGTGCAAATACAGTTACTGAAAACATGCAGGACAAGAGTAATAGTATTTTAATGGTTTTCATTCTCATACAAGTTAAATTGTTGATTATGTTATTGATAAGTAAAAAGTTATCAGTTACTCTGAGCTTTCACATGAATACGGACATTAAGTTGCCCCTGATTGTTGGTTTGAGGAGCCAGCTGTGCAGAGCTTATATGCGGATTAGAAGGAACAGCACCATTTTTGTACGGAAAAACACCCCCGTAAATACCAACCTGAGTTCCGTCAGTACCAATATACACCGAAGATGTAGCAAGATGATAGTCGGACTCATAACTGAATAAATTGTCAGACTGATTTACAAATACGGCGCTGGCAGCAATTCCCGTGTAGTTGTTTTCGGTTGTAGCATTGGTTCCGTAAGCCGGATTTGAAAAAGCAAGAAGATTATTGTAATAACGATTGCCCGAACCATTGGTCATGCCATAAGACCCATGCAACAGAAATACATTGTTGGACAATAGGTTATTGCTACCTCTGAAGTTTTCGTACGAACCATTTGGTAACCTTGAAAGCAGGATGTTATTCTGTATCAGATTACCATACGAAGCGTCGACACCTTCTTTGATAATATTATTCGCAATCAGCACATTCATGCCGTTAGGCAAACTCAGATACCGGAGAAATACATTGCCGATAAAAGAAATATTTTGCGAAGGATTAGCCAGGTCACCTTCAACCGACACCAAATTATTAAACTTGCATTGTTTGAAAATAACTCCGTTGACAGACTCGTTATAAGCAAAACTAACGGTACCTGTAAACTCAATGCCTTCGAAATAGCAATTGTCGGCATTGTTCTTGAGCACCACACTCCCGTTGAAATAAGTTTTTCCGGTTACCTGAGTAGAATCCGGGTAATGGCCGGTTCCAAAAATCACAACCGGCTTATCAATAGAGCTTACAGCATTAAAAGAACCACCCGGCAAATAAATGGTGTCGCCTGATACAGAAGCACTATATGCACTTACCAACGCATTGATGCCTGTAAAAAAACGTACATTCCCGGCAGAGTGCAAAGCCACCTTTTGCGCATTAAGCAAGGTGAATGAGAAAAAAAACAATAATGTAAGTAGCTTAAAATGTTTCATCTTAGTTGTTAATTGACAAATAATGTATGAGCAATAATAAAATAACGCATTTGCAAAATAAGGCAGTATTTAGAGCTCAGGTAGCTCAAAAAGTAAAATCTTTTACTCAAAAAGTAAAAATTATTACGACAATGTTATATATTTGCATCAATAAATGTTTGATAGAAGGAGATAATTTGCTATCAGAAACGTTATTTATTCAACTATAAACCAGGACACAAACTATTTTACAAGGCTATAGAACATTGTTTGTCTGCGCACACATTTTCCAAAAAAAGGTATATTATACTGAATTTATATCTGTAACACACTTGCTACATGTTAAAGCTTATACTCTTATTAAACCCTATTTATGTCACTTTTTTCTGGTTTTTAGTACTTAATGCTAATAAGAAGAAAGGAAATGTTCCAAAGATTTTTCTTGGGAAATTTATGGCGATAGCTTCTTTGCTGTATATCTCGCATTTACTGTTTTATTATCCATTGCCTGAAATTTATCATTATACCGATGCCTTGTATCATTTCCTGTCGCTGTTGGTATATCCTATGTATTACGTTTATATCCGGCTACTTACGGTCGATGGTTCATTTTCGTTGCGCAAGCATGGTATTTACTTTGTCTTACCATTGGTCATGTTTATACTGTACGCATCAGGTATTATAATGATGAGTAAAAATCAGCATCTTGAGTACCTGTACAAACATCTGCCAACCAACGAAAGCCTGTCAGGAATATTCCTGTATCAGAAAACCGTTTACATCATCAGCCGTATGGTTTTCATCATTCAATGTGCTGTATATCTTCTTATCTCATTTAAGTTGGTACGCGAAAACAAAAAAACGGTGGAGAATTATTATACCAATACCGACGAAGACAGATTAAACAAAATTCAATGGTTGAACATCAGCCTTTTGATAACTACATTAGGAGGTATTGCTTTATCTGCCATTGGAAAAGAAAATTTTTTACAAAGCGAAATAAAGTTATTAGTGCCCTCAGTTATTTTTTCTGTTGCGCTGTTTTTCATTGGGTGGCTGGGCAACATGCAACGACCGGTACTAACCACCAACGACGACGATGTTAACTGTCAGGAAAGAGAAAAAAATCCTGTTGAAATATCCAACACGCAATTAACCATTATCAAGCAAAAAATACAACAACTGTTTGAAGAAGAAAAGATTTACCTGAACAAAGATTTAACTATTTGGGAAGTATCACGGGTAATCGGAACAAACCGCACGTACATTTCGATGGTTATCAATAACGATTTTAAACAGAATTTCTCATCGTACGTCAATAATTATAGGGTGCAATATGCCAGAATGCTACTCAGAAAAAATCCTTATATTTGCAAAGAAGATTTGGCCGAGATGTCAGGTTTCGGTTCGGTCATGTCTATGAAAAGAGCTTTTCACGCAAACGATTTAAAATGAAGAAAATAATATTTTTAGTAATGCTTGTTATTCCGGCTCTGCTATTGGCACAGCAAACCGATGAGCGCGGATATATTGTAAAAACCGGCGATACAGCCCCCGATTTCAGCATTAAGCTCACCAACGGAAAGGTAGTAAAATTATCTTCGCTCAGAACTAAAGTGGTGATGTTGCAGTTTACAGCCAGCTGGTGCGGGGTTTGCCGCAAGGAAATGCCGTTTATCGAGAAAGATATTTGGCAAAAACACAAGAACAACCCCAACTTTGCCCTGATAGCTATTGACCGCGACGAGCCCTTGGCCACTGTTGTGAAATTTGCACAGAGTACGGGTATTACCTATCCGATAGGGCTTGACCCCGGCGCAGATATATTTGCACTTTATGCCGACAGGAAAGCCGGCATTACCCGCAACGTAATTATTGACAAAACCGGTAAAACAGTGATGCTCACACGCCTTTATGATGAAGATGAGTTTGTGCATATGACTAAACTCATTGATTCATTATTGCAATAAGAAGCACCATCTGCAAACAAAAAAATCGCTTGTGATTAACTAAATGTTATCCTAAAGCGGTTTTTAGTATTTTTATACATTACAACTCTTTTTTTACACCCGATTTCGTACCTTTGCAGTCGCACAACGGTGCATCAATATCTACTTTATTCAATAATTTTTTGCGTATGAGAAAAAACTTTACTCTTTTATTCCTATATTTTTTCCTTTTTTACATTTGCCTCAGCTCCGGCAGGATATTATAACAGTGCCAATGAAAAAAACACCTCGGCGCTGCGAACAGCTTTGCAGAGTATAATAAGTAACGGCTATACGCAGCTTACATACACCCCGGGCTTATGGAATGCTTATCAAACCACTGATATCAATTCATCGGGAAAAATCTGGGATATGTACTCTAACTGTACATTCACAGTAAGCGCCAATCAGTGTGGAAGCTACTCGCAGGAGTGCGACTGTTACAACCGGGAGCATACTACGCCTGCCAGCTGGTTTAACGACGCGTATCCGATGTACAGCGACCTGTTTAATGTTTATCCTACCGATGGGTATGTAAACAATCAACGAAGCAATTTTCCATATGGCGAAGTGGGCTCAGCTACCTATACTTCGGCCAATGGCTCCAAACTTGGTACAAGCAATTTCAGTGGCTATTCGGGCACCGTATTTGAGCCTATTGACGAGTATAAAGGTGACTTTGCACGAAATTATTTCTACATGGCTACCCGCTATGCCGGGCTCTGCGAAAGCTGGACCGGAGGAAGTGGAGCCGTTGTATACAGTTCGGCCAATCTGGGACTTACCAGTTATGCTGTAAGCCTGTTTCTGAAATGGAGTCGCGAGGATCCAGTAAGCGCCAAAGAAATGACCCGAAACGACGCTGTTTACTCCATACAGAACAACCGCAACCCATTTATCGACTTCCCCGGACTGGAAGAATATATCTGGGGCAACAAAACTACGGCACTTTTTTATACCGATGGTACTGCAACGCCTTATCTGACTTCTCCTTCGGCCAATACTACTCTGGCCTTTGGCAACGTAGCCTATCAGCACACCGGAAGCGCCACCATATTAATCAAAGGGATTAACCTTACAGGCAACCTTACGCTGGCTCTGAGCGGTACTTCGGCATCGAAATTCAGTCTGCCACTGACTACCATTACGCAAGCGCAAGCTACAGCCGGTTACGAACTTAGCATCGGTTACAATGCGTCGGTTATTGAAACAAGCACCGCCATACTCACTATTTCGGGAGGAGGGCTCAGTGGGCAGGTGCAGGTTAACCTCAGCGCTACAGCCACCGACGATTTTATGGCGCTGGCCGCAACCAACATCGGCGCTAAAGCTTTTACCGCCAACTGGACAAGCTCTGCTGCTGCCACCGGATATACACTCGATGTATACAAAATGGCCGGTACAGGAACTGTTGCTCAAACAATTATTGAAGAAGACTTTAACTCAGGAATACCAACCGGATGGACTACCGGTGGCTATACCGAAACGCAAACAAGCAGTAATGTGCGAATGGCATCGGGTAGTAACTTTGGGTCGGTTACAACACCTGCGCTTAGCCTCGCGCAACCGTCTGTGGTTACCGTAAAATCCAAGCAATATGGCAGCGATGCAGGAGCTAAACTCTGGGTTATCGCAGGTACGAGCGACACCATCACTTCGTTTGTAAACAGCGATACATATCAAACTTTTACCTACAATATTCCGGCTAAAGCAAGTACAACGCTTACTTTTTATGCCATGAAAAGCAAACGTATTTACCTGGATTATGTAAAGCTAACTACCGAAGGTTCAACTCAAACTCCCGAAAGCTTAAGCGGCTACCCAAAATCGGTAGGGAATGTTTTGTCCTATGCTGTGAGTGAGCTTAGTCCCTCTACAACTTATTACTACAATGTAACACCCGAAGGAAACAGCACCGGTAAATCGGCGTCGATAACGGTGCAAACCACAGTTGACACCAGCAATGCCGAGCTTACCGGAAACCGGATTTACAGCTACAGCACCGCCGAAGGCATTGTGATAAATAACCTGCCCGAAAACAGCGAAGTTACAGTAATGAATGTTTTGGGCAGAACGCTTCAGGTATTGCGCCCAACTGATAACAAAGCGCTGATAAACCTTCCGGCTAATGGCATATACCTACTACACGTGCAGTATCAAAACGGTAACAAGGTACTCAAGGTTCAATTATAAAATATAGCATAAATAAACCTGCTTCAACATCGAACAGGTTTATTTATTTAACTCAACAAGAGTTTCGCGTACCAAACGCCCCCACGGTTTCAGCAGGTCATTGGTCCAGTTGCCTTTGGCCGAAGCACGGGGCAAAAGCATGGAGCAGGTTTCGTTTTTGTCGGATACCGACCAGGCCGCCCAACTTATTTTACGACTTTCCATCCATGCTACATACTCGTGCCATTCTTTAGTACCTAAACGACCATCGCCGCTGGCTTCGGAGCCACCACATTCCGACACAAATACAGGGATTCCCTGAGCAATTGCGGCGTCGGTACGGTCGCGTAGCCATTTCTCATGTGTAGCGGCATAAAAGTGCATGGTGTACATGATGTTTGTAGCGTTTAAAATTGGGTCGGCAGCCACCAGATGCAAATCCTGATCCCAATGCGGATTGCCTACCAGGATAATATTATCGGGGTCGATAGCCCGAATGGTTTTGATAAGTTCTTCGGAATACGCTTTTACCTCCGCCCATTCAAAATAATCCGGCTCGTTCCAGATTTCATAAATCACGTTGGGGTACATTCCATACTTTGTGGCCATTTGGGTAAAGAATTTTTTAGCCTCGGCCGTATATTTTTTGTGCGCATGAAAATCGATAATCACATAAATACCATTTTTAATCGCAGCTTCAATTACGGGCGTCATGCACTGCATGGCAAATTCAGGATTTTCTCTGTAATTATCTTCAATTTCCAATCCCATAGCTGCCCTTACAACACTACATTTCCAGTCGGTAGCCAGCCATTTCACGGCAGATTTGTTGTAGAAACGTGGCCAGAGATTGTGCCAGCCCAGACTTGCTCCCCGCAGCACAACAGGCTGACCATCAGTGTTGGAAAGTTGCGTTCCAATCACCCGGAGCTTACCGTTGATTGCAACAGGCGAGTTTTTAGGTGCTGCAAAAGCAATTGTACCTAAAACAAGAAATAAGGATAAAAATAGTGATTTCATAAAATATTTTTTAAGCGGAAAAGACATATTTATTTTACACAAACTTTAGCATTAAAACCATAACAGTGATTTTGATTCATTGTAATTCAGGTACATTTATTCTTCCAATCATTTCCAGACACATGCGTCCGTTATGATAAGGGCATTTCCAAAAGCCGGCTTTATCGTCAAAACGATTCACCGAGCCATCGGCTTTAATGCTCCAAAACCATTCGCCTTGCTCTTTATCGACTAATTTTTCCTGAATAAACTTCCAACAGTTTTGAGCAATTTCGGCGTATTCTCTGTTTCCCGTAATGGCAGCCGCATAGCTAAAACCAACCACCGCTTCGGCCTGCACCCACCAATGCCGGTCATTATCGACATGACCCGTGGCCTCATCCTTTTCATAGATCAAAGCTCCGTCGGGCTGCAAGCCTTCTTTAGCGGCTTCGGCAATGAGCGGCACCACAGCTTTCACCCGTTCAATCAAATCGGAGTCGCCCAACACGGTTGCAGCTTCATACATCAGCCAAAGTGCTTCAATGTCGTGTCCGTAGGAAGTTATTCTCGATTTGCAGTTCCAGTTTTCATCAAAGAAAAGACGAAGATGGCCTGTAGAACTATCTAAAATTGTATCCAAAAACAACCCGAGCAGATTGCGAAGACTTGATTTCAATTCTGCCGAAGGCCACACCCGGTACAAATTGGCATAAGGCTCCAAAATATGCAAATGGGTGTTCATTGTCTTTTTTTCGTTGGCATCCTTATCGCTCAAGCGCATGTCTTCGATTTCGTTCCAATCACGTGTAAAAGCCTCGAAATAACCGTTTTTTGCTTTATCGAAACTGTATTTTTCTATCGAATAATACAGTTCACGCGCTTTTTCCAAAGCCTCCTTGTCGCCTGTTGCACGCACATATTCGCTCAAGCCATAAATAGCAAATCCCAAGGCGTAAATTTGCTTTTTCGAATCTATAGGCGTTCCGTCTGCGCCCAATTGCCAAAAGACTCCTCCGTTTTCAGTATCCCAAAACCGGGCAAGAAGAAAATCTTTGGCCCTGTTCGCTGTATCAAGGTACTTCAGGTCATGAAAAATGCGGTAAGCCGCCGAAAATGTCCATAAAATTCGTGCATGAAGAATCGCCCCTTTCGGAGCATCCGCATGAGCTATCCCATCTCCTGAAATCCGACCGATAAATCCGCCATTTTGCAAATCGGGCATCTTATCCATCCAAAACGGAAGAATGTTCTGGCGAATTTCAGCAGTGAAGGCTTGCTGAAAGTTTAATGAAAAATATGTATTCAATTTATTCCTTGTATTTATGATTATAAAATAGGATTTTAGAACTGATCAAATCAGTTCCAATACCAATGTTATGTTAACTATCAATTGTCGGCAACTTTAGCCGGAAAGCGCAAGAAAGTTTTTGGGCTTTAGCCTAATTCTGAGATATATTTGGCTAAAGTCCATTTTTACAATCTCAATTTGTCCGTCCCAAAAATGAAACGGCAATTAAACGAATGCGTCAAAATAGCCTAACATAACACTAATTTTTCCCGTTTCGGCAGACTACATCACTACTTCCACCTGATAAACCCCAGCTCCGGTCTGTAACGGTACCACATTGCCAACCAGACTTTCACCGTTCACTTTCAGTGATTTCACGCCTTTCATCTTTCCGTCGGGATTTTTCACGGTGATTTCGTAAGTTGCACCACGGAATTTGCGTATAACGCTGTATTCTTTCCATTCGGGCGGAAGGCACGGGTCGATACGCAAGCCTTCGTAAGTGGGCTGAATGCCGAGAATATATTGCGTAATGGCATAGAAATTCCAGGCTGCCGTCCCGGTAAGCCACGAGTTTTTGGCCTCGCCGGGTTTGAAAGCGTCTTTCCCGGCAATCATCTGTGCATACACGTAGGGTTCCACCTTGTGCAGATCGCTGATATGCTCGGTGTACGATGGGCAGATTTTGCGGAAATACTCCCAGGCACGGTCGCCGCGCCCCTGCACGGTTTCGCCAATAATGATCCACGGATTGTTGTGACAGAAGATACCGGCATTTTCTTTGTATCCGGGCGGATAGCTGGATATCTCACCATATTCGATATAATATTTGGTAAAGGCCGGGTTATTCAGCACAATGCCGTGCTCGCAATCGAGCCTTTCCTTTACCGAATCGAGTGCTTTGGCAACCATTCCTTCTTCCAGCCCGATGCCTGCCATGGTACACCATCCGTTGGATTCGATAAATATTTTTCCTTCTTCATTGTCGTTGGAGCCCACTTTATTTCCAAAATAATCGTAAGCACGCAGAAACCATTCTCCATCCCATCCATGTTTTTTGATAGATTCCACCATGGCATCAATATGTTTCTGAGCGCGGGCAGCTTCGTCGGTTTTGCCGAGTACTTTGCACAACTCCACATAATCACGACCATACACCACAAACAGCCCGGCAATCATCAGGCTTTGAGCCTGACTTCCTTCCGATTTATTTTCGGTAGTTTGGAAGCTTTCGTTCGGGTCGTTGGAGAAACAGTTGAGGTTGAGGCAATCGTTCCAGTCGGCACGACCACTGAGCGGCAACCCGAGTGGCCCAAGGTTGTTGATCACATGGTTGAAAGAAACGGTGAGGTGGTCGAAGAGCGAAGCCTCCCCAAGCCCCTCCAAAGGAGGGGATGTGATAATACCTTCATCTTCTATAATAGTATCATTAAAAGGCACTTTCTCAAACAATATCGAAAAATCGCCTGTTTCTTTTATATAAGCCGTCGTTCCAAGGATCAACCACATAGGGTCGTCGTTGAAACCCTGACCTATTTCATTGTTTCCTTTTTTTGTTAATGGTTGATATTGGTGGTAGCAACCGCCGTCGGGGAATTGTGTGGAGGCAATGTCGATAATGCGCTCGCGGGCACGTTCGGGAATTTGGTGCACGAATCCGATCAAATCCTGGTTGGAATCGCGGAAACCCATGCCACGGCCAATGCCGCTTTCGAAGAACGAAGCCGAGCGCGAGAAGCAGAAGGTGATCATGCATTGGTACTGATTCCAGATATTCACCATACGGTCGAGTTTTTCTTCGCCGGTTTTTACCTGAAAAGCATTGAGTAAATTATCCCAGTAAGCACGCAACTCCGCCAAAGCAGCGTTCACTTTTTCGGCCGTATCAAAACGGGCAATGGTGGCTTTGGCTTTGGTTTTGTTGATAATGTTCTTGCTTTCCCATTTTTCGTCCTGCGCATTTTCCACATACCCAAGCACAAACACCAAATCTTTCGACTCGCCGGGTTGCAGCGTTACTTCAATGTAATGCGAAGCAATGGGCGACCAGCCGTGTGCCACCGAATTGCGGGGCGCGCCTTCGAGTACGGTTTGCGGTTCGTCAAAACCGTTGTACAGCCCGAAAAAAGTTTCGCGGTCGGTATCATAGCCTTTCAAAGGTACGTTAACCGAGTAATAAGCGTAATGGTTACGACGCTCTTTGTATTCTGTTTTATGATAGATGACAGAGTCTTCAATTTCGACCTCGCCCGTCGAGAAATTGCGCTGGAAATTTTCCATATCGGTGGCTGCGTTCCACAAAGCCCATTCTACGAACGAAAATATTTTAAGCGTTTTTACCTCCGCTGTTGTATTTCGCAAAGTCAGCTTTTGCACTTCGGCCCATGTTTTAAGCGGAACAAAATAAAGCGCTTCAGCTTCTACACCGTTTTTCACCCCTTTGATGGTGGTGTAATTCATCCCGTGGCGACATTCGTAGCTGTCGAGTTCGGTTTTGCAGGGCTTCCAGCCCGGGCTCCATACCGATTCACCATCGTTGATATAAAAATACTTGCCGCCACTGTCCATCGGTACGTTGTTGTAGCGATAACGTGTCAGGCGGCGAAATTTCGCATCTTTATAAAATGAATATCCGCCTGCCGTATTTGAAATAAGGCTGAAAAAATCTTCGTTTCCCAGATAATTAATCCATGGCCACGGTGTACGTGGATTGGTAATGACGTATTCACGCCGGTTGTCGTCGAAATGTCCGTATTGCATGTTGATTCTATCTAAACCCAGCCCCCTAAATCCCCCATGGGGGACTTAAAAGACCTTGTTCAGTTTAATTATTACTACTTTTTCTATTTCATTTTTCTAAAAGTCCCCCTTGGGGGATTTAGGGGGCCATCACTTCAAAACTAATTCCTTTCAGTTCTTCTGAATTTGAACCTATCATCACTTCAAATGCTCCGGGTTCAATAACTTTATCCAGATTGGCATTGTAATACTCCAGCTTATCGGGGGTAATAACAAATGTCACTGTTTTGCTCTGAGCCGGTTCAAGGTAAATTCGTGTAAAATCTTTCAACTCCATAACAGGGCGAACTGCCGAGCTAACCTTGTCGCGAATATATAGCTGCACTACTTCATCGCCTGCTTTCTGTCCTGTATTGCTAACCTTTACCGATACTTTTACCGAATCTGTTTTCGCAATTTTTGTTTTGTCGATACTTATTTCGGAATAAGAAAAACTGGTATACGATAATCCAAAGCCAAATGGGAACAGGGGTTTACTGCCCGCAAATCCGATATAACTACGCATACGCGAAGGCTTGCGGCTGTAGAAACAAGGTAACTGTCCCACCGATTTGGGAATGGTTACAGCCAGCTTACCCGAGGGATTTACTTTGCCAAAAAGTACGTCGGCAATGGCTGTGCCTCCCTCCTGACCCGGGTAGAAGACCTGCACAATAGCCGGAACGTTTTCAGCCACGTCATTAAAACTTAGTACACGGCCTCCAAACATAAGTACCACCACCGGCTTGCCGGTTTTCAGGATAGCCGTTACTAATTTATTCTGATTACCTATCAGGTCGAGGTTTTCACGGTCGCCCAAGTGTTCTTCGCCCCAGGCTTCGCGACTGAACGCTACGGTTTCGCCCAAAGCTAACACCACAACATCGCTTTTGCCCGCTACTTCTACAGCTTCCTTCATCAAACGGGCTTCATCAGCTTCATTATTGGGTGTTTGTCCACCATCATTCCAAAAAGAGCTTTCCTCCAAAGCTATTTTGCAACCCTCGGCATACAGCACATCGAACCGCCCTTTAGCAAAATTCCGAATACCATCGAGCACGTCTACGCCATGGCGTGGTTCGGCAGTATAGCCGCCAAAATGAACGCCTTTAGCCAGAGGGCCGATTACCGCCACCGTTTTCAGTGTTGCTGTGTCGAACGGCAAAGTATTTCCCTGATTTTTGAGCAGGACTAATGATTTTTGAGCAGCTTCGAGTGCCAATGCTTTATGAGAAGCACTGTTGGTTACTTTCAGCATTTCTTTCGGATTAACATCTTTGGCATCAAAAAGTCCCAATATATATTTCAGAGTAAGAATTCTAAGTACAGCTTTGTCAATAGCTTTTTCGCTAACATGGCCTGATTTTACCAAGCCTTCCAGTTCGTCGTAAGCACCGGTTGTGTAGCGCAAATCAATATCCACTCCGGTACTCATACCCACCATAGCTGCTTCGGCCAAAGAAGAAACACTATTATGCGTTTTATACATTTCACGCAGAGCATCCTGGTCGGCAGTTATGAGTCCGCTGAAGCCTAATTTACCGCGTAATATATCTTTCATGAGCCACTGATTGGCATGGTTGGGCAACCCGTTAATTTCGTTGTACGAAGGCATCACGGAAAGTGCTCCCGCTTGAATAGCTTTCTCAAAAGGCAGGGCGTGGCTATTCATCAAATCGTAAGGTGAAAGACTTACCGGAGCCACATTGCGACCACCTTCGGGCTGTCCGTGACCCATAAAATGCTTCAGTGTAGCAGCCACATGATTTGCATCGGGCATACCATTGCGACCCTGAAAACCCCAAACAGCAGCCTGTCCGCAAATGGCAGCGAGATAAGCATCTTCACTGTACATTTCCTCGGAGCGGCCAAAACGTGGTTCGCGAGCCAAATCAAGTACCGGTGAAAACAGTTGCTTTACGCCACGCGCCGAAGCTTCGAGTGCAGTGACTGTATATATACGTTCAAGCAAATCCGGATCCCAGGTGCAACCCAGCGCGTTGGCCTGCGGGAAAACAGTAGCGCCATTGGCCATAAACCCGTGAAGACCCTCGCCGATAAACAAGGGGGGAATATTTACCTTCAAACTTTTGTTGTATTTACGAAGGCTGTTTACCACGCTGACATAAAATACAGGTTCGAGCCTGAAAGCCAAACCGATATTGCCCACACCATAAGGAAAGTATTTCTTCAGGCTGTCGGTATTTACTTCTCCTTTTTCATTCACATACGGACGAATAACCTCATAAGAGTAGTTTTTCATCTGCGCAATTTTTTCGCTCAACGACATCTTAGAAAGCAGTAACGCAGCCCTTTCGGCCGGCAGGTTTACCACGGGCTTATTGGATGCAGGTTGTCCGCTAACTCCCAAAAGAAAAAAAGAAAATACAAGTATGGATAAAAATTTCTTCATCGGTAATTTAAAAAGAAAGAAAAATTCCTCTTGAAAATTGTTTGTCAAAAAAATTCGGGATGAAAACACAGCCATCCCAAATTTTTGAAAATTACAACCCAATCTGTTTCAAATAAAACAATGCCCTGTTATTTCAAATTTCTTTTTTGTTCCAGAGCTTCAGCATTTTCCTTCACTTTCTTATCGGAAAGTGGGTAGAAAAACATGCCTACAAACGCCAGAATAGCACAAACAGCAGGAATGAGCGTAATCATGATATGTTCACCAAAAATAGTTTGTATGTTCTGATCCTGACCTAATTTGGCAAAACTCTCGTTGTAGCCAAACCATCCCAAAATCCATAAACTAAGGGCAGAACCAAGCGCCCAACCCAATTTTTGAGACATGGACGACGACGAGAAAATAAGACCTGTAGCCCGGCGTCCGGTGAGCAATTCCTGATGATCGACAATATCAGCAAACATAGACCACAAAAGCGGCAAAACGTATCCAGCCAACACTGATATTAAGAATTGGAATATAAGAATCAGAATGATATTATTGGGAATAAAGAAGAAACCTGTACTCAAAATGCCGGCAATAAGCATGGCAATCATGTAAGTCCGTCTTTTTCCATATTTAGCCGAAATAGAAGGAGCCGCCATTACTCCAATCAGATTGGCCGCCTGACCAATCAGAAAATAAATGGTAGTCATATCCCAACCCGTACCAGCCATGTGGTAATTCACCTTCACATAATCACGGAAGAAATAAATAGCCACACTATCGCGAATGGCATTAAAAAGCAAAGCAGCCAGCCCGGTAGCTACTAAAATCCACCAGGGTGCATTATGCAGCAGGTTTTTCAAATCCTGCTTTACCGAAACATTTTCGTCGCTTTCAATTTGCTGTACGCGCTCTTTTGTCCAGCTAAAACAAAGCAAAAACAGCACCACGCAAATAATACCGATACTGGCAACCCCCAATACCCATCCAATGGGTGAAGTACTCACAGTAGCTTCGGCACTTTTTATTACAGAATCGCCTCCAAAGGTATTGGAAAAGAAATCGATAAGCGGTTGCAGCAACATAAAGGTAACAAAGCTGCCGATAAAAGCAAACGACATACGGTATGACGAAAGCGAATTCCGTTCGATTGGGTCGGATGACATGGCTCCCAGCAACGAAGCATAGGGTACGTTGATAAGCGAATAAACAATCATCATTAACGAATATGTAACGTAAGCATAAATCAGTTTTGCAGTGCTACCAAAATCGGGCGAATAAAAGGTAAGGGCTCCCATCACAGCAAATGGAATGGCAAACCAAAGCAGATAAGGGCGGTATTTACCAAAACGACTTTTGGTTCGATCACTCATTATTCCCACAAAGACATCGAAAAACGAGTCCCATAAGCGGGCTACAAGAAACATCGTACCAGCGGCCTTAGCAGTGATGCCAAATACATCTGTGTAAAAAAAGGCGGCATACATGCCGAAGATTTTCCAAAACATGGAAGAGGCAGCATCGCCAAAACCGTAACCGATTTTTTCCTTTAATGTGATTTTTTGAAGATTCATTTTAATCTGAATTTTAAATAAATTAGAACTTAAAAGTTTTCCATTTAAAAAAACTAATTGGTATTACAATGCATCAGTCTCTCATTGAAGGCACACTCTAACCATTTGTTTTTCGAGTCGGATAATTTGATTTTACAAAATTATCTATTCCTGTATTCTATTTCGGTCTTTATTGTTTCCAAATAGGGACTGTTTTAGTGATTTTCTCACTCGGTTACAAAGGTTTTACAATTACATAAAAGATTTGTTTTGTGCAATCAGAGCCTTGATGGTCTGCACCGAAGTGGCCGAACGATAGCCGTCGGCAGGCGTATTCAGGACGTAATCCAACAATTTATTCACCGTAGAAGTAGCCACATGCATGCGCGTATCGCTGGAAGCATAATAAATAAATACAGTTCCGTCTTCATCAGCTATCCAACCATTACTGAACAATACATTAGACACATCGCCAATGCGTTCTTCGCCTACTGGAGCCATAAAATAGCCGGCAGGTTCAGCAATGAGCTTAGCCGGATTATCCAGTTCGGTAAGGTAGAGGTACAACACATAGCGTAACCCGGCAGCACAACCACGCACGCCATGAGCCAGATGCAACCAGCCTTTCTCCGTTTTGATTGGATGGGGTCCTTCGCCGTTTTTTACCTCTTTGATGGTATGATAATATCGTTGATTTATAATCGTTTCTTCTTTTATTTCGGCACGAGTCATGTCGTCAATAAGCGCCCAACCAATACCTCCGCCACTTCCGGCATCGATAAAACCGTCTTGCGGACGGGTGTAAAGGGCATATTTTCCGTCAACAAATTCGGGGTGAAGCACCACATTGCGTTGCTGGCTTTTGGTTTTCAAGTCGGGTAGTCGTTCCCAGATTTTCAGATCACGGGTGCGGACAATCCCTGCCGCTGCCACTGCCGACGACAAATCGCCCGGAGCAGCATCGGGGTCTTTACGTTCACTACAGAAAACGCCGTAGATCCATCCATCCTCATGAGCTGTCAGGCGCATATCGTACACATTGGTGTCGGGCTCGTCGGTTTCCGGAATTGTTACAGGTTCATCCCAGAACCGAAAATTATCAATCCCATTGGGGCTTTCGGCTATGGCAAAGAAAGACTTCCGGTCAATTCCTTCCACACGTACTACAAGCAGATATTTGTCACCCCACTTCATTGCTCCCGAATTCATCGCAGCATTGACCCCTATCCGTTCCATTAAATAAGGATTTGTTTCCGGGTTCAGATCGTAACGCCAGTGAATCGGGGCGTGCTCAGCGGTTACAACCGGATTTGTGTAACGATTGTAAATACCGTTACCATAGGCGGCTTTTTCATTTTTTCGACTCAAAAATTCTTCATGACGCGTCTTCAGCAATTTCAATGCCTCTTTAAAATCGTTCATTGTATGTTGTTTTTAATAGTGATTTCAATATTTATTATTTGTACCGACAAATTGTAGCTTGTTTTATACACTTGCTGGCGCTATTGTTTGTTGATTAAAATTTTTCTTAATTCATTCACTGATTTACTTTTGATTTCTAAAAAATAAATCCCGGATTCGTAGTCCGATACATGGATATTCATTTCTCCGGAATTAATCTTCGTAACAGAGTTTATTTTTCTGCCACCTATATCGTAGATATTTAGTGTTACCGGCTCATTAAGTCCTGACTGAGTATAAATAAAAACATTGTCCTTCACAGGATTTGGATACACAGTTATTTCGTCTCTTTCTGCCTTCAGATTATCTACGGCGGTAGGGTTCGATTTCAGAATAACTGCTGTAGTTGAAAGTGCCGGTAAGGATATTGTAAATGCGTTTCCACTTAATGTTACTGAGCCGGATTTCAAGGCGTTGTTGGTGTGCGATTTAAAAGTTTCGGTAGCAGGCAACGAAACCAGTTGCAGCGTATTGCTTGCACCTGCTGTAGCCGAAAACCCGGAAATATTTACCTTAACGCTTCGAGTAAGAGTCTGACTCCGGTTTACGAGAATGACAGTCATTGAGTCGGCACTATTTGTTACAGTAGTATATGCCGAAACTGTATTCTCTACTGTAGAGGAGCTACTCACGCTATAATTTTTGGCATAGCGGCTGAATAAATGTAAAGTTTCCCACATCCCTACCCGCCATGTCCAGGGGGTATACAATTCTACGCCATTGTTGGCAAATGTCCCGAGCAGAGAAGCATATAACACCGAATTTATATTGGCATCGGTAGATTCAATGCCCGATTCGCTCAGCCCTATTCCGATACCATGATTCTCGCCAAAATACTGAGTAAGCCAGTCGGCAATGCGCTGAAAAATAAATTCTTTGGTTTGAGAGGTATCCCAACCACCATTGATTGTTTTAACCCCATTAGCGCCCGGGTATACATAAGTTTTATCGTAAAATATCCTGTATAACTGAAGAATATCAGTAGCCGAAGTCTCGCCGGGATACCAATGAATATCCACTACATCGAGCAAACGAACTCCTGTAGCTTTTTGCTCCTCAGCCACTTTTTTCAAAAAATATTCGAGCCAGCAATAATACTTACCGTCAATCATGAGTGATTCGCTCCCCCATTTATACCATTGCCATTCGTTGGCACAAACAGGGCCACAAAGCTTAATACCCGGATAAAGCGCTCTCGCCTTTTTCGCTACCGCAAAGTATTTATCCATAAATGCCGAAGCAGTCAACAATGTTGGCATCACATCATCATGAGTACCATTCCATATTTCTGGTTCATTATCCATGTTCCAATAAATAAAATTACCGGAATTTAATTCTGCTCCATTAGCTCCAAACCAATGTTTGAGAATAGCTGTTGTAGAATCGGCTGGCCAGTCGACTGTGTATAATGCTGGATTCCCGTTTACTGTGGCCACGCTTCCGCCAGCTGCATTTACGGTTCCTCCGCCAGCCAGATTCTGTGTGCACCCGCTCCACCATTGCGAGTGATTATAGCCCCAGTCATTGAAATTGTTATTTTTATTTGAAGCCACTTTCCCGATCAGCTGAAACGCCCACATTACCTGCATATCGGGAGCGTTAGCAACTATAGTCTGCGAAAGCGTAGTCCAGTCTCGGTCATAAACATTGTTATACCAATCCGGATGGCTCGATATTTTTTTTCTCCAGTTGTACTTTGTAGCATTGTTGCCTCCGTTTTCGCGCGCCAAACGCAAACCGGCTTCTTTAAACAGAACCATATCCGATGCCGACGACGTTGTACCAAAAGAATTGGAATAGCTGTTATTGCGACCGTAAATATATGGTGAGACCAGTTTTCTGTCAGCCGAAGCATCCACAGATACCACCACATCCTGCGATAGCAACTGCGCCATTGGCAAAAAGGATAGCCAAAACGAAAGCACTAATATTTTATCGATTCTAAATAACATTTTCTAATTGAAAAAATACGTTGTCCTGCTTTTATAGCTAATCGTTCACCTCACTATTCAGCAAAATTAACGGTGATTCAGCAAACTTTCTGAAATCATCGGCTGCCGGGTGTCCCGGAAACGGAACATAGTAGTGCGTGGGTATGGTGTAGGCATTGCGCCACAGTAACACATAGCTTATTTTAAATGGCTGAATAACAGGCAACAGAATATTTGTAAAATAATCGGTAACCTTGATGCCTTCCATACCGGTTTCGGCCATAACAGGGATTTTTCCTGTTCGGGCAGCATAACGGGTTACCACGTGTAAACCTTCGCTCATTTTCTTTTTATACAATTCAATATCTTTAGGCTCAGTACCATAAGCATAAGTATCAAAACCAACAATATCCACCCACTCATCGCCCGGATAGCGGAGCAGATATTCCTGCTCGGTAGCCACATCGGCTGGCGAAAAGGCGTACAGTAAGTTGTGTACCCCTTTTTTATCGCGGAGAAATTTCACCGTCATGCGGTAGAGTTCGTTATACTCATCAGGAGTACATTGTTTGGCGCCCCACCAAAACCAGCTTCCGGTATGCTCGTGATACATCCGGAAAATAACCGGAATTAGCCTGCCGTTTTTATCTTTCAAATCGCAGAAAAAATCGGCAACTTTATCGAGGTATTTCAAAAATTTTGCATGATTGCTACCATCGGGCAATATGCTTCGCACTACCGTATCCTGGGCACAATCCCAGGCGGTTTTGCCGGTAGCTATATTGTCGCCGTGCCAACTGATGGTGTTGATACCGCCCCGTTCGTGCACTTCGCCTATCAGCCGTTTCATATCGGTAAAATAGATAGAATCCAGGTTATAAGGCGCATCAATTTCGATATGACCTATTTCCCAGCCGTTGACCGCCGGGTAATCGCCCGTAATCGCTTTCACATCCGATCCTCCGGGTTTGCCGTACCAGCCATGGCCATACGCTGCATCGTCCTGATGAGCCACCATAATACCTTTGTTCATAAGGTTTTTCAATCTTGCGTAGAGCGCCCGCGTTTCCGGACTTGCTTTATCGTCTACCAAAGCGGTTTTCCCTTTTAGCCGGTCGGTATAGTTTTTTATCAGTCTGATGGTGGCATCGGTATCGAAAACCGAGTTCAATCCTTGCTCCTCCTGAGCCGGATCGCCCAGGTAATCATCGCCTTTTTG
Source organism: Bacteroidota bacterium (assembly GCA_017860345.1). Lineage (GTDB taxonomy): Bacteria > Bacteroidota > Bacteroidia > Bacteroidales > Paludibacteraceae > Paludibacter. The sequence goes on from JAFNAV010000013.1 coordinate 32,408, forward strand.
CCAGAAAACATGCTCACCCTGAGGACGACCGAAACCACCCCACGCCCAGAAGTTGCATCCGGCCAACACATCATTGTTTTGGGCCGATTGCTGTATCTGCCTGAACACCGATGCGTAATATTGATCGCGAAACGATGTGGAATCTTTCAGATTGTATTCATGGTGATCGCGTGGAAAACCAAATTCCTCAATCACTACCGGTTTTTTCAACCTGCGAGCCACATCTGTATGAATTTGCATATATTCAGCCGTTTTATCGATACAAGCCTGAAGAGTTCCCTGCATATTATTTACATCGAGCCAGCCCCAGTTTTTAGGCCAGATATGCGCTGTGAGATAATCAACATTGGGGTCGGCATGTATTTGTTCAAACAAAGCCATATCCTGTTCGCAGCCGTGCTTGCCTTCCGAGCCTATACTTACCATGTGATTTTTGTCCAATGATTTGATATAGGCAGAAATATCTCTAAGCCAGGCGGCGAACAAAGGCTTGTTTTCGTCGGAAAAAGCGCGGGGTTCGTTACCTATCTGCCACGAAAAAATAGTTGGATCATCGATATATTTCTTGCCAGTGTACCGGTTATTACGGGTTATTACTTTTTTGATATGCTTTTTAAGCAATTCTTTACATTCGGTGCAACCTGCATATTGCTTAACATACTCCATGTAGGCAGGCCAACCATCAACTGACGGAATCGGGTTTTTGCCTTTACCCAGCCAGTTGAGATACTGGCTATAACCACCGGACCACTCCCATGAGTTGGTAAAGTAAAGTACAGCATTCATGTTTCGTTTTCCCATTTCGGCCAACAAGAAATCAAGACCATCGAAGATAACATCGTTGTAAACGCCCGGTTTTATTTGTAAAGTGGGCTCTACCTTTGACGGTACACCATTTTCGCCATCGGCACCTATTAATATGCGTAAATTGCTAATACCCTGAGCTTTCAAAAAGTCCAATTCACGTAGTAGTCGCTCCCGGTTACCACCTTCGGCTTTACTCCCCAGAATAGCGCCGTACCAGAAATTTGTGCCAATAAAGTAACAGGGCTTACCGCCAGCTACAAATTGTCCATCTTTTACGACAACAAAAGGAGATGTGCCAGAGTTGTTTTTTTTATTTTTTGCCGGTAAATGCATCACAAAGCCCATAAAAAACAGCAATAATGTGATTATTGTTATTCGTTTCATCTAATTGGTTTTATTTTTTTGCAAATAAATTCAGGGTTTCATTATCATTAAATGTTTTTATCAATTAAGAAAAAAGAATTATTTAATTCCTAATTTTTCTTTGAAAAAATCCATGCGTAGCTGATACCATTCATTCGGAGTGCCATGTCCCTGATCATGATAAATCACCCATTTTTTTTCAGATTTAATATTATTGAATCCGGCAAAGTTGGTATGATTAGGACAAACTTCGTCCTGTAAACCGGCAGCCATATATACCGGACATTGAATCCATCCAGCCAGATTTTTTATATCAAAATAGCTTAGCACGTTATACACCTTTTCCCAGTTGGCGTCAGGGTGCTGAGCCAGATAGGTCTCGAAGTCGGAGCGTGGCCAGCTGACAATGCGGAAATAGTCGCGATAATCGCTCAAGAAAGGAATGGTAGGCGCCGCAGCTTTAATTCGGTGATCGAGCGCACAAGCAGCCAGCGTAAAGGCACCTCCCTGACTACCACCTTCGGCAACAATTTGTTCGGCGTTAACCTCCGGCCGCGAAACTAAAAAGTCGACCGCCCGCACCAAATCCAGAAATGCACCACGATAATAATAAGTATCCCTGTCGGCCAATCCCCATGTATCCCAATTGCCATAAGCACTTTTTGCTTTCTGAATACCCTGACCACGTACCGAAAGGATAAACTCACAAAAACCGGGATTTCCATCAGTATGCGGGAAATAAGGTTCGGAGCCATAGCCCATATATACTGCTATAGCCGGATATTTTCCTTCGGCTTTGGGTGCAGCATAATATCCTTCAATTTTAGTATTCATGTACGACATCATTTCTACATGGTAGATGTTTTTAGCTCCGGTAGACCGTTCCGGAATCAGCGTCATTCGAAAATCAGGAGCCGTTTTGGCCAGGTCGGCCAGCGACTGTTTCCAGAATGATTCAAAATCGGCTTTGGCATCAGGTACGGATATTACCTTTTCAGGTTCGTAACCGATATTTATTTTTTGCACATCGCCTGCAATGCCATTTTTTTCAAGATATAATGACACACGATAGAAACCCGGAGCGGGTAACTGAAATGGAATCTCTTTATTTAATTCGGCCCCTTTGGCCAACGCTACCGACACCGAAATACTGTCAACAGGTTTATAATCGTCGGTTGTAATTTTCAAAACAACATTACATTTTAATCTTTCTCCCAAAGTATTGGTTATACTCACATTCACCAACTGAGGGTCGCCTTGCATAAAGACCCATTCTTTAGCCGGGAAATTGTAGGTAAATTTCACCTTATCGGTTCCGGATATGGAGCGAACTGTGATTTTGTCGCTCACAATACCGCCACCACCACCGCCGTCATAAGTGCGAACAGCCAAAAGATTGGCCTGTCCTCCTTTGATATATTGAGCGGGTACAATATATTTACGTAAGACTCCGTATTTACTTTCGTAATGAGGAGGCATACCGCCTGTACTGCCTATTTTATATCCATTGAAATATAGTTCATCAGCATCGTCCACATTATTGTACTTAATCATCAGTCCACCATATTTTTTTATCTGACCTGCCTCGCTTGCCGAAATAATAATTTGCTTGCGATACCACCCAAAACCATCGTAGTCCACGTATCCCTGGCTTTCCCAGGGGTAAACCGACGAAATTGTTTTCCAGCTACTATCGTCGAACTTGGGTAAAGCCCATTGAGCATCGTCTCCGATAGAGAATTTCCACTGATTATCTACATTCAGCTCCTGAGCCTGCATTGGCAAAGCTAAGAGTAAAAGACCTATAAAGGCAAAAATTCGTATGTTTTTCATAACTCACAATCCCTTTTCAGGGAATTATTAATTAATATTCTTGATTGTTTATCTTTCAAAAAATCTGATTAGGCTACAATCGGCCTGTTTGAACAAAAAATCACTTAACCACCGGCTTATTTCAGTGATGGCATTTGATCTCTTGTAATTACATAATCGTAACTAAAAAATTTATTCCACCAGGTAACGCCATTGTGCGAAGCCGATTCGGTATAGTCGCCGTTCCAGGGCATAAACCATGACCATGTGTCGCCATTTTGCAGCATCAGTGCCGGGTCAGGTACGGATCCACACTCACTCAGGGTGATTATTTTTTTTCCGGCCGACATTTCGCGTACAGCATTGAATGCGATATACTGAGAACCATGTTGGTTTTCGCCGGGATAAATGTCCATTCCCAGAATATCCACATAATCATCGCCCGGATACCAGGTTGCAGCATTGGCAGATGCGCTGGTAGTCCATACCCAAAGCAGGTTGTTTAGACCGTGATAATTCACCAGCCGATCGAACATCAAGCGCCAGAGTGCTTTGCAGGATGCAGCTCCTTTGGCACCCCACCAAAACCAGGCACCTTCGGCCTCGTGTAACGGACGCCAGAGTACAGGAATGCCCGCATCTTTAAATTGCTTGAGATAGCCCGCTATAACATCAATATCCACAATCATCGCCTTATATTCGTCCGAAGTGGTATCGTTTATTTTCGACACATCAAAGGTTGTTCCTGTTGGATAAGTTGTGGAATAGGTGTTGAAACTACCCGATTTATTAAGAGGATCGCGCCAATGCCAGGAGATGGTTACGATACCGTTGTTGTTCCACCAGTCCTGCCCAAGAGTAAAAGGGCCTGAATAGTTTACCCAGTTTTGGTTCAGGTTTGTATGGTCAATAAAGTCGAAGCCAGTAAGCGCCGGCCACTTTCCGGTATTGGTGTGTACCCAGGTAGCTTCGGTGATATTGGTACTGTGCGCTGCCATAGTGCCCGAAATAATCTTTGTTCCAAAATTGGTTTTCAGAAAATTATACAACTTTACCGCTTGCGTTGACGCATTGGCACTTACGGGCGAAGCAGCAATGTTAAATGCCACTGGCCCTGTATTGTTTTTAAGTATACGCAAATAATCAAGTTGAATATATCCCCAGCTTTTATTTAAAGAAATGGTATGCGTACCGGCAGTAAGTTTAAGCATAGCTGCTTTCACTTCGGTCCATGCAGTAGCTGTTGCGAAAGTAACATCGACAGCATACGTACCATCTACATACAAAGTATTTACCTTTTGTGCAGAAGACGTAAAGCGGAAATAAACATCATAATAGGCTGTTTCGGTAGCCTGAACCGTAAAAGTTACATTACCGGCATTGGTATTTACGTAACCTGTGCCGCTGTATCCCGTAACGGAATTTGCGGTAGCAGCATCAGTTGTGAGCGTGGCGCTCTCAGCTTCGTAAAGTGTACCATCAACAGAAATAGCCTGTGCCGTTGAAAAAGATACTGTAATCTCTTTAGCCGAATTGCCTGCATCGTCAAAAACCGTTTGCGCAGGTATCGTCAGGACATACTCTGTCCCCGCAGCCAATGAGGCGTTTATAGTAATAGTTCGTGCCGAAACGGAAGCCGTTACAGTTATCCCATTCAGTTTTATCTGTGGATTGGCTGATAAGCTTATTTTCTCTGTAAATTTGAGTGTAATTGTAGTAGATGTACTAACATTTAGTTCGTTGTCGGCCGGTGTACTTTCCATAAGCGACGGCGCAATACTGTCGTCGGGCTCGTCAGGAGTACACGAAAAGAGTAAAAAAAACAAGGAAACAATCAATAGCCTTAAAATACTTCTTTGCATAATAAAAAAAATGATAAAAGAACACGATAAAAATAATTGTTTTTCATTCAATTACATTGAAAAACCTTAAAAAACTAACACCTCAATCAGAGAAAAAGAATTATTGTACACTAACAATGAAGTACTTTTTTGGGAAAAGAAAGGAGGATATTCAGTTCAGGAAAATATCCTCCTTTCAAAAGATAAAATTAAAAACCAAATAATTTTGGTGCTCCTGAAGCAGAAGAGTTCTTCAAATCGAACCGGAGGTTATCTATCATAATACCCGAGAAGTCGTATGTAGCGCTTGCGCCGCTGATGTACATACCCCAATCTTTAGTACCATCAATAACCATAGTCGAATTCAAGACATCAAACGTGAGCGTTACCCATTGTCCATTGGTGGAACTACTGAATATATCGCCAAGATTCACAGCTACATCCCAACCTTTAAGACACATTCCGGCAGTAATACCAGTTACCGGTTTGGTAATACAAATGTCCATCTTAAGCACATAATCTCCGGCGTTAGCCAAAGATGGTATTGCACCCCAGTTGGCAGCCCATAGCCAGTCCCATGAGGTTGAAACACCCGATTTACCAATCATGGCAGCAGTTCCATTAAGATCTACGGCTGGTGTACCGAAAGTAAATGAACCTCCCCAGGTCGATTGTGAGTTTCCACCACCATCAAAATTAGTAATCATTATTGTAGAACTAAGAATTGGATCAGTACCGTAAGCAAACTGCGGAGAGGTTACCTCTTCACCATCAAATGAAACCATCTTGAAGGTAGTTTTACCATGCTTAGCTGTAGTGGGTATGTAAACTTCTATCGATGTTGTAGTACGAGCACCATAAAGAACTGCTTTCACGTTATCTTCAAAGTATATGGCCTCCACATAATTCAGATTTTTGCCTGTAATGGTCATCAATCCTCCATGAGGAACCGAAGTCGTAATTGTGGCAATAGCTGGTGTAGTAGCTGCTTTTATAGCCAACTGATCGGTTGAATTAACAGTAGCCCCATTCACTGTAGTGAAAGCTACATAGTCAGTTCCGGCACAGGTCATTGGCACTACTACATCCAAAGATGTAGCTCCGGCTGCAGGTGTAAGCTCAACAGAACCACCCGTAAACGATATTTTACGAATCAAATCGAGATTAGTTCCGGTAATGGTAACTGTTTCCCCAGCTGTTAATGACAATGGACTCAGCCCTGTAATTTCAGGCTTAATCAGAGAAATAGCATCGCTTGTAGCAGTTAAACCTGAGTTTGTATTTACTACCACTGGGCCATCATAAGCAGTCATTGGAACTGTAACTTTAATACTCGTTTCCGATTGTTCGGCTATCGTTCCTGTAACTACTGTTCCTGAACTGCTGGTTGCAAAGTCAACACTTGTAACTAAATCAAGATCAGTTCCTGTAATAGTTAATTCGTCCCCATTTTTAATTAACAAGGGAGCTACTGCCGTAATAGCAGGAGCTACCAATTGAAGTGTTCCATCGGTGCTTATTTCTTTTCCTGAATAGGTAATAACTTTGATAGCACCTTCTTTAACAGTAACGGGTGTTTTTACAGTAATTTGAGTATTCGATTCGTTCAGTGTGAAATCCGTATGACTAATTTTATTGCCATCGGGCAAAACCACCGTTTCGATCAAATTCAGATATGTACCAGCCAAAGTAACATCCTGACCGGGTTTTACAACATCAGGAGAAATAATTCCGAGTGTAGTAGGGTCGGTTACCGTTATTGGGTCAGTAGAGTATACTAAAACAGGAATTTCGGCACCATTAGACACTGAGAATTTACCGGTTTTGGCAGCTTTAGGTACGTATACTTCGATTTTTTTTCGTGTTTGGCTTACAAAATCGGCACTATCAACAGAGGCTCCTTCAAAGAAAATAACCTGAGCAATATTATTCAGATAGTCGCCCTCAATAGTGAACAAATCACCTGCCTTTACAGCGGCAGTTGTATAAGTACTAATTGAGATAGGTTCTGTAAACGTCAACGGAGTTTTGGTTGTAATATCTCCCGAAGATGTTTTTAGAATAACAACTCCCGGTTTGGAATCCTGCGGGATAGTAATAATAAGTTCGGAAGATGTTTTACTTACAAAACTTGTAATCTCCACATTGTTTTGCAAAACAATTGCAGTTACTTTATCCAGATTTGATCCGATAAATTTCAGTTCGCCTCCCCTTAAAGCGGGTGAAGGACCAAAGACTTTCAATTCAGGGGTGGTTGATACATCCGACGAGTCATCGCAAGCGGTCATAAACAACCCTGACAATAATATGCAGGTGAAAAAACCTACAAATATCGATTTGTTAAATATATGTCGCATAATTATATTTTTTATAATGCCTCCCGTTATTGCGGGTTGGGCTGGGTTTATTTACGATTAATTAGCTGGAACTACGCGAATGTTATCAATATGCATTTCTGGTGTACAAGCATCACCCTTAATACCACCATGGTATACAAAGAACGTAAGCCCTCCAAAATTACCTGCACTGGCTGCTTTAATTTCGCTGCCGGTCTGGGTGTATTTAAAGTCGCTTAAAGGAACAGTTACGGTAATCCAACCATCAGTGGTAAAAGTTCCGGTAGATTCCCATGGTCTCCACAGTCCTCTTGGCGTAACTCCGTCGGCAATGTACGAGTTGGTACCGGCAGTAGCCCAAGGTGTAAATATCATTTGCAAAGCACAGCAAGACCAGGCCTTGGTAACATTAATCTCAAATTTCAAAACAGAAGTTGACGGGTCGGTAGAGAATAAGTCTCCCTGCGCACGCCCGTTGGCTACACCCCAAAGATTGAAAGAGAACCCATCTTCATTCCAGCTGCTTCCAGCACCTTCCGAATCGTCCAGACTGCCACTAAATTTTACATAGTTTCCGGAAATACCGCCATCCGAAGCAAGATTACCAGCACGCCAGCCTCCACTTGCATTGGTATTATCCCAATCGAGAATAATTCCACGATTATCTCTGAAATAGAACGATGTAGAGCGCGTTGTACCGTAACGACTTGTAACAGATACCGGACCAGCGCTTGCTCCCTGAGGAACCTTTACCTTAATTTGATTAAGCGTGAACGAAACAATTTCAGTAGCTTTGATATTCGGAGTAAAAGTAACCTCCGGCACCTCAGACCCATCAACAGGCAAGAAATAGTTTCCGTTGATTGTAGCAACATCTCCATCAGCCACATACTCGCAATCCATACTTGAGAGTAAAGGATTAGGCACGTCAACTCCAAAATCGAACTTCACTGTATCGCCTACTGCATTGATGAGGTAGATTTTACTGGTAACATTATCCGGTATTTTTTCCGGAACAATCACGATTAATGCCTCAGAGGTTATCAGGCTTGTGTTCAAATCAGCCTTTTTATCATTAAACCAAAGCTCTTTTACACTTGTAAGGTTTTTACCAACAAGCGCTATTGTAGTTCCCATGTAAGCATGTGTTATCAACGAATCTGAGCTTAGGGCATCCGGAATACGGGCATAATAAACCTCAGGCACTCCGCTGGTAGTTTTGTATGCATCCGGATAATCTTCACACCCCGACAATGTTACTACCGTAACCAGTGTCATAAGTAACGAAAAGATCTGTATTGATGTTTTAAAAATATTTTTCATACGATATTCTTTAATTTTTTAAAAACTGATAGAACTGAAGTCAAAAGAGACTGGCTCCTTTTTTAAATTAGGATTGGCCGATAAGTCCGTATCCGGGAACGGTATTTCAAAGAATATCACGCTCTCTGCAACTTTCCATGATCCAACGGTAACGGTAGAGTTATCAATGTTTCCTTTGTAATAAGCAGCCAGATTATTCCAGTAGCCTCTTTCCTGAGCAGCCAAACGAGCTTTTGCTTCTGCTGGTTTGTAATAGCTCAATCGTACAAAATCATACCAATAGTCTCCTTCACAGGCTAACTCTAACCTACGTTCCTTGAAAATATCGTCGAAAGTAATGGATGCCGGTTTTACGTAACTTGCTACGCTACGACTGCGAACTTTATAAAAAGCGTCAATAGCGCTTGCATCTGAAGTAGATGAACTATTTCCCAAAACAGCTTCGGCATACACCAGATACACATCGGCTAACCGAAGCAGGTGAGTGCTCAGTGCTGTGGACATACGCGAAAGTCCAACACTTGCACCGTTGATGTGATCCTGATTATCGCCAACTATGTTTTTCACACAGTTTGATCCTGTTGGGCTGGCAAAAGTGACTGTAAGCGCATTATCGCTCGAAGTAGTTTTATTCCAATCATAATCAAAACCTCCTTTATCGGCCCAGAAATAATCGTAATGATCACCCTGCATCATCATGGTGGCTTTACGACGGGCATCGGTGTTGATACGCGTAAAGCTTGAAGCGTTTTCGCCAAAAGCAGTTTGCAAATCAACCGTCGGGCCTACATAAGTACCCCATGTATCGCCAAGTTCGGAAAATCCATTTAACCCTAAGTCCGACTGAAAAGTATTCTGGCAGGTCCAGTGCGTACCAATAGTCCAGTGCCATGCAATAAGGCTTTCGTCGCTGAAGTTGTTTGCCAAACGGAAAATATCAGAATATTCAGGGGTAAGCACCCGTCCGCTTTCGTCAATTACTTTTTTGGCATATTCGGCGGCTTTAGCCAAATCTTCGGCATTGCGTGTGCCATCGGTAGAACCATAACCGGATTTTGTGAGGTATACTTTAGCCAACAGTCCATAAGCACTGTATTTGTCAATACGGCCTGTAGCGTTTTCGGCCGGCAGCAATTCTATAGCTTTATCAAGACATTTAATGATGTAAGTGTAAACATCTTCTATTTTGTTTCGGTATAAACTATTCGACTGGTTATTGGCAATAATCTCACTATTGTTGTGAATAATAGGCACAGCGCCAAAACAACGTACAAGGTAGAAGTATGTCATCGCCTTCCATGTAAGCGCTTCGCCTTCAACGGTATTTTTGGTAGTTTGAGTTACATCTGGGCCTGCTTTAAGCTTAATGTTTTCAATCAAAGTATTGCAATAAGCATTTACCGACCAAAGTGATGCCGAAGCATTCTTGAGGTCTGAGTCGCTTGATTTAAGCACAAAAGCTTGATATGCATTATCAGTTCCGTAATAGATATTCCCTGAAAGAACATCGCCTATTTTTACAAAGCCACGTTGAAAATCGTACCATGGCGAGTTGTAAATAGGATTAACAGCCTGAAAGCATTGGGCGTCGGTTTGATAAAACCCATCGATGGTGTAGCTATCTTCGGTTGGACGATTTAAAAAGTCATCACAAGAAGTCATTCCAACCAAAAGTATGGTGGCAACAGCCAGACTTTTTATATTAAGTATTTTCATATTATTAGCTTTAATAAATTAGAATGATAGATTTAATCCGAAAGAATATACCTGTGGCGAAGGATAACGTCCATTATCTAATCCCATAACATTCGAACTGGCCGTACTTGATCCAATTTCAGGATCGAAACCTGAGTATTTGGTCAGGGTGTATAGGTTTTGAATATTGGCATAAATACGTAACGTCTCCAGATGAAGTGGTTTCAAAAGCTTTTTGTTAAAATTATAACCCAAGGCTATATTCTTAATTCTAAGGTAAGATCCATCTTCAATATATCTGCTGGAAATACGGGCATTATCATTCGGGTCGTTCTGAATAGCACGTGGCAGTTTTGCGCCGGAGTTAGCTACTTTTACGTTATCAATATCATCGTACCAGTTATAAACTATAGTCCCGGTTGAATTGGTGCGAGGGTAAGATATCGATGCATCAATCTGCGTCAGGCGTGCACGTTCGGTAACTACTGCCAACTGGTTGTTCCATAAAGTTTCCATGCTGGTTAAGTTAATCGAAGAATAGTTCAATACCTTATTACCATAAGATCCGTTTACAAAGATATTTAAATCGAAATTTTTGTAGCGGATCGTATTGTTGAGTCCAAAAGTAAACTTTGGCAGTGGAGATCCTAAGTTCGTACGGTCATTTTCGTCGATATATCCATTGCCATCAACATCTTTATACTTGATATCTCCGGGATATACTGTATTGGTTCTGCTATAAGAAACTCCATCAGTAGGATTATGATCCGGAGTTGCACTGTTCTCAATATCTTCTTTATCCTGATAGATGCCTTCTACTACATATCCATAAAAGTTATATAACGATTGTCCAACCACAGTATGCGATACTACATCAGTCCATTGTCCGTAACCTTCAATAGAGGTTGAGGATGTTCCGTCTAATGCAAGTAATTTGTTTTTGTTGAACGAAACTTGCAATTCGCTATCCCATTGAAAATCCGCAGTTTTAATATTATGAGTATTCAAAGAGAATTCAAGCCCTTTGTTTTCGATAGACCCATAATTACCCCAGGGAGCAGCCAATGCACTCGAAACATTTCCATCGGTACCCATGTACGAAGGTAAATCCATCTGCATCAACATGTCTTTAGATATTTTACGGTAAGCATCTACATTAAGCTCTATTCTGTTATCAAGCAAAGCTAAGTCCAATCCCAGATTAACTTGCTCCTGTGTTTCCCATTTTATGTACGGATTGGCAATATTGCTTTGACGATAACCAGCTCCTAAGCCAGTTTCCATGCTTGAGATAGATGCTCCCCAGCGATACCCGTCGATTGCCTGATTACCTGTCTGTCCCCATCCTAAACGAAGTTTTGCATTTGAAATTACAGGCTTAAAATCGGCCATAAAATTCTCGTTAGACAAACGCCACGAAGCAGCAGCAGCATGGAACGGCGCCCAACGGTTTAGCGGCCCAAAGTTTGACGATCCATCGTACCTGAACGTATAAGTAGCATAGTATTTATCGTTGTAGTTATACGTACCACGGGCAAAAACTGAAGCCATAGAGCTGCTTCCAAATCCGGAGGTAATGAGAGGATCGCTACCCAAACTTGGATTATGAATCGTATTGTCGGGGAGGTTCGATGCTGAAATGCTTTGGTATTCCCAGCTTGACTCCTGAATTTCGTTACCAATCATGGCAGTGGTTTTGTGCAATCCAAAATCTTTGGAATAATTCAGGTAGTTTTTAATTTGCCAGAATGTACTTTGATTGTGTTGTTTAGTATCGCTATTGATGGAGCGGCTCCAGCTACCGTATGTAGCAGTAGGGCGGAATCTTTCGGCATCTGAACCCGATTTATTAATAGCGTACTCGGTATGCCAAATCAGGTTTTTGTACAGTGTGGCGTCAAAATATATATTTCCACTCAGATTACTACGGCTAAGCAGGTTATCTTCATCCAGCGCTTTTGCTATAGGGTTTATTCTTGTTGCCACTCCTTCGCGGTTAACGCTTGTATAATTACCATCAATATCTTTGATTGGAACATCAGGTGTCGACAAAAGAGCGATATTGATAATTCCCTCATCGCTATCAGCCAGTCCCAACCGTTCGTCGGTAGATGAATAACTCAGGTTAACGCCCATTTTCAACCATTTTTTTAGTTGAGCATCCAAGTTGCTTTTGAAAGAGAAACGTTCAAATTTAGTTCCGATTACCGTTCCTTCCTGATTCAGATATGATCCCGAAACATAATACTTCATAAACTCGTTACCGCCCGAAGCACTTACGGTATGACTATGCATTGGGGCTGATTGGAATACAGCGTCCTGCCAGTTGGTACCAACGCCCAACAGTGATGGGTCGCGAAATTCAACGCGAATGTCCCGTCCGGCCGTTTCGGCAGCCATATCATTACTATATTCAGCAAATTCTTTGAGATTCATTACATCAAGACGTTTAGCCTGACGCTGAAATCCAAACATGCCTTCGTAGGTAAATTTTGCTTCGCCGACTTTACCCCGTTTGGTGGTGATAAGCACAACACCATTTGAAGCCTGAGAACCATAAATAGCAGTAGCCGACGCATCTTTCAATATCTCCATGGAAACAATATCCGAAGGATTGATAGTAGAAAGAGGAGAAACAGTTGATACTGCTCCATTACCCAGTGCATCGCCCAAACCAAAATCAGCTCCCGAACGCCCCTGGATTTGAACAGGAACACCATCGATAACGTACAATGGTTCAGCATCAGCATTAATGGTACTTTGCCCACGTACGCGGATTGACACCGAAGAGCCCGGAGCGCCCGAAGTTTGTACAGCTGTAACACCAGCTACACGTCCCTGAAGCGCCTGATCCATATTGGTGATAATTGAACCTTTAAGTTTGTCTTCGCCTACAGTAACCGAAGCGCCTGAGAGGTCGCTCTTTTTCATGGTACCGTAACCTACGGCTACCACCTCGTCGAGCATCTTGGCGTCGGGCTGCATCTTTACATTAACAATTCTTGATTTAACAGAGATTTCCTGTTTTTCCATACCGATGTACGAAAAAACAAGAACCGAACCCTGGTGAACGTTTATGGAGTATTTGCCATCGAGGTCGGTTACCGTACCTGTCGATGTTCCTTTTACCTGTACCGATACACCCAAAAGCGGACTCCCGTCCGAAGCATCGGTTACAACTCCCGAAACAGAAAGGTTCTGCTGTGCAGAAACGAAGTACACTCCGAAAAGAAGAAGTACTGTCAGAAAAAAGATTTTTCTCTTCATGGAATTAGAATTTATATTTACGGTTAGTTATACTTGCGAAATGATACACTTCGACATTGCAAAAATAGTATCAATAAAAAAAGAATAAACATATTTTTTTATCCTAATGTAATACTTTTTCGACAACTTTATATGGCTGTATTATAGAGTGCGCTTAAAAACATGTTGTATATCATGTTTTTGCGTATTTTTGTTATTGCAGCAACAAATAGTATAATACTTTTCAGTCAGATTACGTTGTCTGATCATCTTTTAATTTCAACAAACTTAATCATTATTATCGTTTGGAATTGCCCGGTATTATGTAAAAAAGTGTTTATTTTATATAATTATGTGATTGATACACAGATTACACATTTTACATTTACGGGGCGCGCTAACATAGTTTTAAATTTGAATAGAATATTTTATTTATTATCTTTGTCAGAATTGATTTTTTTAAGGTATAATTTATATTCAGAAAACTGCATGGTGAAATTTTCTAAAGCTTTTTGGGTGGCCAACTCAGTGGAACTGCTGGAGCGACTGGCCTACTACGGTGTATTTATAGTTATCACCCTTTATTTGTCCAATGTATGGGGTTTTTCCGATATCGAAGCCGGACTGATTTCCGGTACTTTTTCGGCTTGTTTGTACCTGCTGCCAACCTTTGTGGGAGCGCTGGCCGATAAAATTGGCTTCAGAACTTCTATTATGCTGGCTTTCCTGCTGCTCACGCTGGGCTATGGTGGGTTAGGACTGCTGCCTACATTGCTTGAGAGTGCCGGACTGGTACATTACGAAATGACAACGACCTTCACCGGACTCGAAAGCAGTTACCTGCGTTGGTCGATAGTGCCGGTGTTGCTGCTGATTGTTGTTGGTGGTTCGTTTATCAAAGCGGTAATATCGGGTACTGTAGCCCGCGAAACAAGTTCGGAAACGCGCGCACGTGGATATGCGCTGTTTTACATGATGGTGAATATCGGCGCTTTTTTGGGGAAAACGGTGGTGGACCCATTGCGCAAAAGTATGGGCGACGAAGGGCTGGTTTATCTCAATTTCTTTGCGGCTTCGATGACCTTGCTTGCTTTAATTATTGTTGCCATATTATACAAATCGGTCAAAACGGAGGGAAAGGGCAAAAGCTTTGCCGAGATTGGCCGCGGACTGCTCAAAGTGATGAGCAATGTCCGACTATTAGTATTAATACTGATTATCAGCGGTTTTTGGATGATTCAAAGCCAAATGTATGCCACCATGCCTAAGTACGTAATTCGCATGATTGGCGAAGACGCCTCGCCAGGATGGTATGCCAACGTAAATCCGCTGGTGGTTTTTGTATTGGTCAATTTTATTACTTCATGGATGAAAAAACGCAAAGCGCTGACTTCCATGACCATTGGGATGCTCATTATTCCGCTTTCGGCTTTAGTTATGTCGTTGGGCACACAGGTAGGAAGCGATTCCATACTGGGACTGCATCCGGTGGCTTTTATGATGATTGTGGGTATAGCCATGCAGGCGGTGGCCGAATGTTTTATATCGCCGCGCTTTCTGGAGTATTTCTCGCTGCAATCGCCTAAGGGCGAGGAAGGGCTGTATCTCGGGTTCAGCCATTTACATTCGTTTTTCTCGTATCTTTTTGCTTTCGGACTTTCAGGTTTTCTGTTGGATAAATATTGCCCCGATCCACGTACATTTGCGTCGGCCGAGGCCTATGCTACAGCCACACAACATGCACACTACATCTGGTATGTGTTTGTGGGTATCGGACTTATATCGGCAGTGGCATTACTTGTTTACGGATACGTTACGCGCAAAGCCGATAGCCGGAAAGTTGCTTAAATATCACTAAAATGCTAAAAAAATTAAAAGGGTATATGATGCCCATTGCCATGACGATGGGCATCATCCTGCATCAATATGTGGGAATATTGAGCCCGCTTATTCCCTACCTGATATTCGTTATGCTGCTGCTTACTTATATCAAGTTATCGTGGCGCGATATCAGGTTTACGCGGATGCACCTGTGGCTAATCGTTATCCAGCTGGCAGGAAGCATCGGCATTTATTTTATTCTCAACCCCATCAATACCGTACTGGCACAGGGAGTTATGATTTGCGTGCTGGCTCCCACGGCCACCTCGGCGCCGGTAATTACCGGTATGCTGAAAGGGAATGTAGCCAGTCTCACCGCCTACAGCCTTATCAGCAACTTGTCGGTGGCGGTGGTTGCCCCTTTGCTTTTCTCGTACATCGGGTACAATGAGTTACCGTTTTTCAGCTCGCTGCTGGAAATAGCCCAAAGAGTGGGCTTATTACTGATTGCTCCATTTGTGCTTACCATACTGCTCAACAAGTTTCTACCCAAAACATCGGCATTTCTGCAAAGCAAATCAGGACTCTCATTTTACCTCTGGAGCATAGCGCTCACTGTAGTGACCGGACGCACTGTGCAGTTTGTTATTGACCAGGGTAAGTCGCATATAGGTGTAGAAATAGCTATTGCTGCGCTGGCCTTTGTGGTGTGCGGTATGCAGTTTTATTTCGGACGAAAAATAGGGCGCAAGCACGATGACACCGTGGCCGGTGGACAGGGACTCGGCCAGAAAAACACCGTACTCGCTATCTGGATGTCGCAAATGTATCTGAATCCGCTATCGTCCATCGGCCCGGGCGCATATGTGGTTTGGCAAAACATTGTAAACTCCTATCAGGTATGGCGTAAGCGAAAAAATCTATAAAAAAACTTTCAGTATATTAGAATTGGTTTGTTTTAAAAGTTAATGATGTATTTTTACCGCCATTATGTTGGAGGTGAAGCTTTATTAGCTTTTTGTATCCATACTATATTGTTGATTTTCGTTGTTTTTTGTATAGATGCCGATACATTTACTTTTAAAAAAAATACAAACACATTTATGAAACCCTGCTTTTCTCACCCAAAAACATGGATGCTTGCGTTGTTACTAATGCTGTTTTTAGTTCCACAAACTGCTCTGGCAAAAAGGATAAAACCAAACACCGTGTATGTAATTAGCCTGAAAGGTTCGCTGATAGAGTATAAGGATAAAAATAAGTTTTCGGACATAATCCCCGTTCTGATGGGGTTTAAGCCTAATGTTACGCTGGGAATGAATCACCTGATTAAAAACATCAGAGCAGCCCGTAATAACCCGAACATCATTGGCATATATCTGGTAGGTGGTACACTAAAAGGCGGGTATGGAATGTTTGCTGAAGTGCGCGATGCCCTGGAGGATTTCAGGCGCAGCGGAAAATTCATTATTGCTTATGCCGATAATTACAGTCAGAGCAACTATTATCTGGCGTCGGTAGCCAATAAAATAATGCTTAATCCCTACGGCAGTGTGGATCTGAAAGGATTAGCATCGCGCAGCACTTTTTATAAAAACATGATGGATAAGGCAGGCGTGGAAATGCAGGTAGTAAAGGTAGGCGAGTACAAATCGGCGGTAGAGCCTTTCAGCGCTACGGCTATGAGCGAAAAGAACAGAGAGCAGGTAACGGAATACCTGCATTCGTTATGGAAAAACCTGAGCTCGGAAATGGCCGAATCGCGCAAACTTACAACGAACGCTATCAATGCCAATGCCGACGAATATACCCTGATGCAAGCCGCTGGCAAACTCAAGACCTCGCATCTGGTGGACACGCTGGTATATGCCGACCAAACCGACAGTATCCTGAACTCATACTCATTATTTCCGGGCAAAAAGGTAGCCTTTACCGGGCATTATAATTTCACAAAAAAGAACAGAAGAAGTCCGCGCGACCGCAATAAAATAGCGGTTGTGTATGCCAATGGCGAAATTGGTGGCAGCCGGGGCGGCATAGATGCCGATGCTATGATAAGAACCTGCAGGGCTTTGGAGAAGAATCCGGGCATAAAGGCTGTGGTGTTGCGGGTAAACTCGCCCGGTGGTAGCGCCTTCGACTCCGAAAAAATATGGCGTGCCTTATCGCAGCTCAAAGCCAAAAAGCCGCTGGTAGTGTCCATGGCCAATTATGCTGCATCGGGCGGATATTATATTTCGTGCATGGCCGATAAAATTATAGCTGAACCTACCACCATTACCGGGTCGATAGGTATCTTCGGAATGTTTCCTAACCTGAAGGGACTGAACGAAAAACTGGGTTTAACCTACGACGGAGTAAAAACCAACAAACTAAGTGATGCCTTCTCAACCGACCGGCCTTTTACCGACGAAGAACGAACTTTGATGCAGGCCAACGTAGACCGGGGCTACGAACTGTTTATAAAACGATGTGCCGATGGCCGTAAAAAATCCGTGGACGAAATAAAACTGATAGCTCAGGGTAGGGTGTGGACCGGTGAAGACGCCCTTAAAACAGGTTTGATTGATGAACTGGGTGGACTCTACGATGCAATAAACTCGGCAGCCCGACTGGCCAAATTACCATCCTATCAGGTTATGGCTGTTGTAACCAAGCCGGGAAGTTCGCCTGTGATGAAAGCCATCGAGGCCAAAGTGGAAGAGCAGCTGTTGAGCAATACGCTTGGCGGATACTACAACCTGTTTCGTGAACTGAACAACATGCAGCAACAGGACCGCATACAAACCCGCCTGCTGTACGACGTGGATGTGGAATGATATTTAGCCCTGAGGCAAACACACATAAAAAATGAGGATACTCCTGCGTTTATTTCGCTCCCGGAGTATCCTCATGCTGTTTTTTACAGGTTGCTGTTGTCCTTTTCCCTGATTTCGGTGCGGCGTATTTTGCCGCTGATTGTTTTGGGCAGTTCGTCCACAAATTCTACAATGCGTGGATATTTATATGGTGCTGTAACCTGTTTCACATGTTCCTGAATTTGCCTGATTAATTCATGGTCGGCTTTGTCTTTATATTCTTTAGCCAGTATTATGGTAGCTTTCACCACTTGTCCGCGAATTTCGTCGGGAACACCCGTGATAGCACATTCCACTACGGCCGGATGCGTCATCAGCGCACTTTCAACCTCAAATGGACCTATGCGGTAACCGGAGCTTTTGATTACATCATCAGCCCTGCCCACAAACCAGAAATAGCCATCTTCATCGCGCCAGGCCACATCGCCCGTATAGTAAATATTATCGTGCCAGGCCTCGCGGGTCAGCTCGGCATTGCGGTAATAGCCTTTGAACAAGCCCACGGGATAAGCGCGGTCGGTGCGAATTACTATTTGCCCCTGCTCGCCAGCCTCGGCGCTACGTCCTTCGGGCGTTAGCAGGTCTATGTCGTAATGCGGGTTGGGCAAACCCATCGAACCCGGTTTGGGTTGTGTCCAGGGTGATGTAAAGATGGTGAGCGTGGTTTCGCTCTGGCCGTAGCCTTCCATCAGTTTCACACCCGTTAGTTTCAAAAACTGCTCATACACGGCAGGGTTTAATGCTTCGCCGGCTATGGTGCAATACTCCAGCGACGATAAATCGTAACTCGATATATCTTCCCGAATCAGAAACCTGAAAACCGTAGGAGGTGCACAAAGCGAGGTGATGCGGTATTTCTGTATCATTTCCAGCATGGCAGCCGGAGTAAATTTGTCATGGTCGTACACAAATACGCAAGCCCCCACTATCCATTGTCCGTACAGTTTCCCCCATACGGCTTTAAGCCAACCGGTATCGGCTATGGTCAGGTGCAGGCTGTTTTCGTGCAGGTTGTGCCAGTATTTGGCGGTAATAATATGTGCCAGCGGATATACATGATCCAGCATTACCATTTTAGGATTGCCTGTAGTACCCGATGTAAAACTGATAATAAGCGGATCGCTGTTTTGGTTGGCATTTTCAACCTTTACAAAAGGTTGAGCATTGTCAATACCCTGATGGAAATCGTGCCAGCCTTCGGGCACTATCGGCCCCACCGAAATCAGAGATTTTACGGTGGGCGACTCCGGCATAGCATCGTTGATATGCGTAATTACGGGTTCCTCGCCTACTGCTACAATAGCCTTGATATCGGCAGCATTGGTGCGGTATACAATATCTTTTTTGGTGAGCAGGTGCGTGGCCGGAATAATTACTGCGCCCAGTTTGTGCAACGCTATTATGGTAAACCAAAACTCATAACGACGTTTAAGAACCGCCATTACAATATCGCCTTTGCCGATGCCCAGACTTTGAAAGTAAGAGGCTGTACGGTCGGAGTAGGCCTTGATATCGGCAAAGGAAAAATGACGGCATTCGCCCTTGTCATTGGTCCATAACAAAGCCGGTTTGTTGGGTTCCTTTTCAGCCCATGCATCTACAATGTCGTACCCGAAGTTAAACTGTTCAGGAACCTGAAGTTTGTAATTTGCCGTAAAATCATTGAAGTCGGCAAATTCTGTCTGTGTAAGAAATTTTTCTATCATACCTGTGAAATATCTTATTTCAAAAAAAACTTTGCAAAAGAAACTATATATTGCGAAACCGGTTTAAATCAGGGGCAGAAACAAGGATTCAGGGATAAAAATCCCTTATTCGGGATAAAAACCTCATCAAACAAATACCATCGGAGGCGTGCATCAAGGAATATATTTGCATTTTTGCATACCTTGGTTCGTTGTAATACGAATAACTGCCTACTTCTTTCGGTTAAGCTGTAAGATTTTAACCACCATAAACACATTAGAACAATGATTTGTTGATTAAGATTTTACAATTTCGTTAAGTGCACGGCAAAAAACAGAATAGAAACGCGGATGTAGCGGATTTAGCTGATATACACTGATTCATTGTAGTAATAAAACGGATTTTAATTCTGATTTTACTGCTTATCCCTTCGGTCAAGCTATAAGATTTTAACCACAATAGACACATTAGAATAATGATTTGTTGATTAAGATTTTACAATTTCATTAGATTAAATGCCAATAGGCATTTGCCCTATTGTGCTCTATATTATATATTTTCATATTAGTTTTCTTTCTATTGTGCCTATTGTGGTTTAATAGATTTTTACCCTGATAGCAGGGTACAAAAGTTTTGAAACGAATATGTATATAACCTGACTAATGTGGATAAGCAATCTGATTTATTTACTACGTAAATGGCGGATTAGTATTGGCAGCTGAAAAATCAGCTGACTTCACTTGTGAAGTCCAAATCTGTCATGTAATCCGTATCAGGAAAACTTTTTGGGTTTACAGCGAGACTCTGTTTAATCCGCT
>JAFNAV010000041.1 GCA_017860345.1 Bacteroidota bacterium
CACAGCATTGTTTCCCCTGAATGAGAACGAAAGATTGCTTACCCCACCACTTACTTTGGCATAAGGCAGGTTTTGTTTAATCCATCGGGTAGCGTTAATAAAATCAACCCCATAGTTATTATGTTCCTCAATACCTGTGGCAATAGCCAGTACGTTGGGGTCGAAAATAATATCCTGAGGTGGAAAATTAGCTTTCTCAACCAATAAATGGTATGCTCGGTTGCAAATTTCTTTCTTACGCTTAAAACTGTCGGCCTGCCCTTTTTCATCAAAAGCCATTACCACAGCGGCAGCTCCGTAAGCTCTTATTTTCAGGGCTTTTTCGATAAAATCTTTTTCGCCTTCTTTCAGGCTTATCGAGTTTACAATGCATTTGCCCTGTACGCATTTTAGCCCAGCTTCAATCACGTCCCATTTTGATGAGTCGATCATAACCGGAACTCGGGATATTTCGGGTTCAGAAGCTACGTAGTTCAGAAAAGTTGTCATTTCCTGTTTGGCATCAAGCATGGCGTCGTCCATATTGATGTCAACTACCTGAGCACCACCTTCAACCTGTTTACGCGCAATAGTAAGCGCCTCTTCATACTTTTTTTCGTTGATAAGCTTCAGGAACATGCGCGAGCCGGCAACGTTGCAACGTTCGCCAATGTTGGTAAACAATGTTTCGTTGTTGATTACAAGCTCCTCAAGACCCGAAAGTTGAAGGTCGGCAGGTGCCTGACCTGGCTTTCTTATTTCAGCATGGGCAATTAAGCTCACATATGCTGCAATATGCTGAGGAGTGGTACCACAGCACCCACCAATAATATTGACCAATTTTTCATCAAAATATTCTTTCACCTGAACGGCCATAGTCTCAGGAGTTTCGTCGTATTCGCCAAACTGATTAGGCAAGCCTGCATTAGGATAAGCGCTTACATAGCACGGGGCATGCTCGCTTATTTCCTGCAGATAAGGCTTCAGATCCTTGGCGCCAAAGGAACAGTTGAGCCCCACCGAAAGCATATTGACATGCGAAACCGACGCCAGAAAAGCCCTGATGGTTTGACCCGATAGCGTACGTCCGCTTGTGTCGGCCACAGTAGCCGATATCATTAGTTCTACCCTTTTGCTTAGCATAGTCATTGCTTTTTCGGCAGCGTAAACAGCTGCTTTTGCGTTCAGAGTATCAAAAATGGTTTCAATCAGCAGGGCATCCACACCACCTTCGATAAGGGCAAGGATCTGTTCCAGATAGGCCTCTGTCAAATCGTCGAACGACACAGCACGGTAAGCCGGGTTATTAACATCGGGCGACATCGAAGCCGTTTTGTTGGTTGGGCCTACTGCACCAGCTACAAAACGCGGTTTATCAGGGTTTTGCAACGTAAATTCATCGGCTGTATGGCGCGCAAGTTTAGCTGCTTGCAAATTAATTTCCCTGACAAATTCGCTCATGCCATAATCGTCCATCGAAACACGTTGTGCATTGAAAGTATTTGTTTCGATAATATCAGCGCCAGCCGCAAGATATTCGCGGTGAATACCACGGATGATGTCAGGTTGGGTGAGTACCAGCAGGTCGTTGTTCCCTTTTTGAAGAATTTCGCAATTTGCAAAGCGCGAACCACGGTAATCAGCTTCGGCCAGTTTATGGCGCTGAATCATGGTTCCCATTGCACCATCCAGTATCAGGATGCGGTTTTCGAGTTCGGTTCTGAGATTCATTTTTTTGTATCAATTAGTTCGTAACAAGTAAAATATCACCATCCATATACTTCAGCATAAAGTGATAAATTAGCACGTTAACACGAACTGTTATTATTTAGGTGTGCAAAGATAACTCTATTTCAACAAATACGACCCCATTCGGTTCAGCGAAAAGGGTCGTAATGAGTAATTTGTGTGGTATTTAACCGTATGTTTATTCCATTTTTATTCTTCGGTTAAAAACAAGATCATTTTTTCGACAGCTTTTTCGCATACGGGGCAGAATGCCGGAGCGTTGTTTGTGCGCATTCGGCAGTCGTAGGCAGGCCGGTACATTCCTTTGGTCATATATCCTGCCCCTTCAAAAACACCTACAGGAATCTTTTTTGTATCCTCATTCACCGGTGTTGGCGTTGGAGTTCCTTCAGGAATCAGCTCTTTCCATTTTTTTTCAAAATGCACCAGCGATGTAATATTAGGCTCCCAGGGTTCTTCTTTTGTGTCGTACATATCGTCCAGCACATCGGGTTTGTCGTAAAAATACTCGTCGGCCAGTCCTGCAAAAGAATGTCCGAACTCATGTACCACTACCTCTTTCTGAGCCCGGTTACTATCGGCCGAGGCCAAAGCATAAAAGTTATAAATGCCACCACCACCGTATGTTGCGGTATTGGCCAAAATGTAAATGGCATCGTAAGGAACCAGCGAAGCATAATCGCGGATAGCAAAAACGTTTTGCGAAGTAAGGTATCGGGGTTCGTAAAAAGTGTAGAAATGCGAACCTACAGCCGTGTTTTTCCACTCATCTTTGTGCGGCATGCTTATGCCCGAGTTTTCGGATACGGCGGCTATGGCATAAACATTAATGCGCGATTTGTAAGATTTGAATGGCTCGTGTGAGAGCAAACTTTCGGCAAGCTTTAAAGCATCTTTATAAAATTTCTTTTGTTCTTTAGCAGTATATCCTTCGGCAATTACTGCTATATCTATGGCACGTTCGGGAAGTGCTGTTTTGTATATTTCTTTTACGGGAACAGTGGGCGGGTTGTATCGTCGTATCAATTTATCTGATGGGTTCAGATTAAACTGCAGCAAGGGTTCCCATGTGGTAAAGCCCCGGCGCTTTTCAATACTTACTACCACCGGTTTTTTTGGATAAGGAAACTGTATGGATTGTTCAAAGCTTTTCTGTAGGTGTTTAGCTTCGTCGCTGGTTTGCCATTCAAAGTACAAGGTGCTGAATCCGTCGGTATAGATTAGATTTCCCGAGATACTATCGGTAACCCTGAAACGGTATTCGCCTAAATTCAAATCAGAGGACAGATGTGAGCGTCGTCCGCCCCAGTAGGGTTCTTCTTTTATTTTATCCAGAAATGCGGAGGTGTTGTTTTTGTTGCCACAGAATAAAAAATCAACGCGACAGGCCTTGTCAGTGAAGTAGTTGTTGAAATCCTGTGCACCGGCTGTGGTTATAAAAATAAAAAAGAGGAAAATACTGATGAAAATTTTTCTCATGGGACTCATATTTTGAAAGCGCAAATTAAATCAAAATAAACGAGAAACTAACGCCCACTTTTCAGTATTTTTCTCTGCATCGCGCAGATACCCCTCTTTTTTCTTTGTTACTAAACTTCTTTTTATATATCCTGAAAAAACTAAAGCCTTCTTTTATTAGACAAAATAGAGTTAAAAATCTATGATTTCTTTACTGATTTAATTTCGGGAAACACATTTACCTCGCCAAGCAGAATCGTATTTTCGAACAGTAAAATTTTTCCGGTCTCGATAATTTCATTGTCCTGCGTTACGGTAATCACTCTGGTGTCGTCGGTTTGATAACCTACCATGCGTACCGAAAGAATGTAAGTGCCTGGCAGTATATTACTTATCTCGAAATTACCTTTATTGTCGCACATATCGCCCTCTACAATTTGCATGTTTTCAGGGTTGATAATCATGGCTGTGGCGTAATGAGCCACTTCGTTGTTCTGGTTGAGTATTTTGCCCTTAATTACTGAGGCTGCACTCACAATATTTGAACCAAATGTAAGCATTAATCCTAATGCGAACAGGATTTTTTTGTTTTTTAAATAATTTATACTTTTCATATTCAATAAATTTTATTTTAATAATTAATGTTTGTTTTTCTTATGTTTAATTCATGCGTTTATCGTCACTAAATTGTCGTTTCTTATTTGTTGCTGCGGTTTTGCTCTTCGCTCGATGATGTTGAGCGGTTCGAGCGGGTTTTGAAGTTGTCTTTACCAAAGCGGTAGCTAAAGGTAAGATTAACCTTTCGGGAATCCCAATGATTCATTACGTCTATGTCCACGTTGTCATGACGGGCATAAGCTCCTCCGTTGGCGGTTTTAAAAATATCCGAAACCGACAGTTTCACAATACCCTGATCTTTCAGAACTTTCTTCTGGAATCCTAAGTCAATTGTATATCTTGGCAAGATTATAATGTTGCTAATAAGTTGCTTTGACATATAATTGGCCGAGATTTCCATATCTACTTTGTATGGCAGATTAAAGTTGTTGCTCATATTGGCTATAAAACTTGGCATATCCAGCGTTTCGGTGTTGCCATCTTCCAAACGAATGGTTTTATACATTCCGGTAATAGTTCCGTTCAGATGCCACCATTTAGTAGGCTGAAACTGAAATGTTTCTGATATATTCATGTCTACTGAGTTGCTCAGGTTTTCGTTGGTTTGGTATACGGTTTTTTCCTCATCGTTCTGACGGATTATTTCGGTAAACATGCCTTTAGTATAGTTTACACCTACCGAAGTAATCAGAGCATTTTTATAATTATGGCTGATACCTGCCGAGTGTGTAAACTGTGGCCGAAGGTTAGGATTACCAACATTGTACGTGTAGGGGTCTACCATCCATTTGAAAGGGTTCAGGTTGTGATAGCTCGGGCGTCCGATGCGGTAGCTGTATTTCAGGTTCAGCGAGTGTTTCTCGGTCAGCTGTTGTTGCACAAAAAACGATGGAAATAGTTTCAGATACGAAGTATCATTTACCTGATTTGTATATACCGATGTTCCTTTAGAAATTGTGTTTTCAAGTCTCAAACCCAATTGCAGGGTAGTTTTTTTCAGTTGAGCACGTGCATTGATGTAGGCAGCCTGTATATCTTCTTTGTACGTAAAGTGGTCGTGCTGATTCATATATCCGCTCATGTCCATATAGCTGTCGGTATTTACAAAGCTTGCTTTTAATCCGGCTTCAAAATTCAGATTTTTACCTACCGGCAACACATAGTCGAGTTTTGAGGTAAGGATTTTAATATCGCTACCTTGGTTTTTTTCAACCGAAAGGTCATGATGTAAGTCGTTTTGCTGCGAATCATAGTATTTACCATCCTGATTATCTGGACTATTGAATTTAAACCATGCATAGTCGGCATCGAACGATAATGATTGACCGGTAGAGTCGATATCCCATTTGTAATTCAGGTTATAAGTGGCATTTCTCCAGCGATTTTCGGATGTGGAGCTGCTAATCAACGTAGAGTCAATGTTTTTATATTTATCAGCAAAGTCAGTGGAGCTTTTGTCGGTGTTTTCATTGCTTCCGCTATTGCCTCTGAACATGGCGCTTAATACATGGTTTTTAGCAATATAATAGTCCAGGCCAAATTTATAGTTATGTGAGCTTCCATCATATTCACCATCATTATCAATCAGCTGATATGCTCCTGCCAGTGAAGTGCTTGTAAATCTGCGCGAAGCATCCATAGAATTTGTTCCAGCCCAGTTGTAATTGGAGTAGTTGCCATACAGGTTGAATTTATCGTATTTCATATTCAAATCAAGGCTTCCGTTCCAGCCAAATTTGCTTGCCATGGTTACACCCGCATTTACGCTTCCGTTAAAACCCGGAGTTTTATTGTGTTTGGTTTTTATATTGATAATACCTGAGTTGCCTTCAGCATCGTAGCGAGCCGACGGATTTTCAATAATTTCAATTTTGTCTACATTTTTTGCCTGCATGCCTTTCAACAGAGAAGCCAGTTGCGAAGCCGACACATAAGTTGGTTTGTCGTCGATAAGTACCTTTACTCCCTGCATGCCTTTCAGGCTGATATTATCACTATTGTCGACAGTAACGCCCGGAAGTTTTTTGAGTATGTCGTATACGTTTTCCGACGCCGATGTAATGGATGCTTCAGGATTAATCACCATCTTATCTACCGATTGTTCGATAAATTGCTTTTTGGCGGTTACTACCACATCCTGAAGCATTTCAGTGCTTTCTTTCAGTATAATTTCTTTTACAATAACGCCCGGTTTTCCGTTAAGCTTCATTTTTTCTGTTTCGTACTTGTTGTACCCAAGCATACTAACCGACAGGATATATTCGCCCGGTTCAACTTTGGCAATGGCAAATTCTCCCTTTTCATTACAAACTTCCCCTTTCACAATTTCGTTGGTTAACGGACTAATCAATGTGGCAGTTGCAAATTCGATAGGATGATTTTTACTGTCGGTAACCTTTCCTTTTACCGTTGTAGTGTTTGCGGCCACCTGGCCAATTCCGGCTATGATTATCAAACTGAGAATAAATAAGCGATTAAAAATTTTTGCTTTCATTTGTTGTTGTTTTATTTCTTGTGTTTATTTTTATGACGATTGAAAAATAATAATATTACATCGTTTATCGATATTTTTTTTGTTTGACGCAATAAATTTTAATTGGTAACAAAAATTCTCTTGTTTAAAGTAAAATTATTATTGTGTTTTTGAATTAGTGTATTAGTTTAATAGTACACTGCAAAAGTATGGCGACTTTTTGATTCCCGCAATATTTTTGATGTTAATAAACGTTAATCCAATAAAATATTTTTATATACAATTATATATACCTATAAATCAACGCGTTGTGTTTTATGTATTTTCCCTTAAAATATTGCTCCATAGAATGATTGAGAAAAAAAAGATAACTTTGCAGTCGAAATTTATAAGTTAGTATGATGGAGTTTTCAAAAAGTTGGTTACCTGTTGGCATAGTTACTGTTATGTTTTTTCTGAATTCGTGCAAAACAGAAGTGCCTGATTCTGACCTTACCTATTCGGAATACATTACTCAGGTGTTTGAGTATGTATACGGACCGGGGCAGCATGCAGTTATTGCACAAAGTACCGATACAGCTAATTTCACCGGCGAACCCGGTAATGGCTGGCTTTATCTTGGTGGCTTTGGTGGATATGTGGTGGCAGGTTTCGACCACAATATTTATAATCATACCGGTGCCGATTTTGAGGTATTGGCATTACAGGGAGCAATGCCCGAACCCGCCGTGGTATATGTTATGCCTGATACCAATGCCGACGGTTACCCTAACGACACCTGGTACGAACTAAAAGGAAACCAGTTTGAGAACTCAAAGCGAAACTATTGGGTAAAGTATTCTAAAGCTGCCAATGCAGAGTCAAATATCACCTGGGTTGATAGCGAGGGTGCCAGCGGAGAGCTTATAAGCGGATACGGCACGGCGACTTCGGCCGGATGGTGGTGGCCCGGTACTACTGCCAACGATATAACATTACGCGGTACCCGTTTGCCCGATTCGTATGAAAACAATCCGGTAAATGGCTCGCAATACTGGACTGTGCCCAAAGACCGCTTTACATGGGGCTATGCCGAAAACAATTACGGAACCGATTTCGACGCTACATCCTGGGGCAATAAATTAGATATTTCTAATGCTGTAGATGCTGCCGGCAATCCGGTTGAGCTTACGCATATCCGTTTTATCAAAATACAGACTGCTGTGTTTCAACAAGCCGGATGGACTAACGAGGTATCGGCCGAATTAAGAGGCGCCAGAGAATTAAAATAAGTTGTCCGGAATTAATTACATTCAATATCGTTATTTTCGTAAAAAATATTTATGATAGATTATAATAAAATACCTTCGCCCTGTTATGTGCTCGATGAGTCGGCTTTTCGCAGGAACCTGGAGCTTATCAAATCGGTAAAAGACAGAGCCGAAGTGGAAATAATACTGGCATTTAAGGCATTTGCCATGTGGAGCGTTTTTCCAATAGTGCGCGAATATATTCCTTATTCTACAGCCAGTTCGCTGGCCGAAGCGCGTTTGGCTTACGAAGAAATGGGTAGCCCTGCGCATACTTACGGGCCGGCCTATACCGACCGTGAGTTTCCTGAAATAGTGAAATGCAGCAGTCATATCACGTTCAACTCCTTGTCGCAGTTTGAGCGGTTTTATCCGCAAACGCAGTTTTACAACGTTTCGTGCGGACTACGCATCAACCCTGAATTTTCGGATGTAGAAACAGACCTTTACAATCCCTGTGCACCGGGATCGCGCTTGGGTGTGGTGGCCGGGCTGCTTGGCGATCAATTGCCCGAAGGAGTGGAAGGTTTGCATTTTCATACGCTTTGCGAATCTTCATCCTACGATTTGGAAAAAACCCTGACGGTGGTGGAAGAAAAGTTCGGAAAGTATTTCAACCAGATAAAATGGCTGAACATGGGTGGCGGGCATTTGATGACCCGCGAGGGATACGACATAGAACATCTGATTAGTTTACTTCAAAATTTTAAAGTCAGACATCCGCATCTGCAACTCATTTTGGAGCCGGGTAGCGCTTTTGCGTGGCGTACGGGTGTGTTAGTGTCGTCGGTGGTAGATGTGGTTGAAAACAAAGGAATAAAAACGGCAATGCTTGATGTGTCGTTTTCGTGCCACATGCCCGACTGTCTGGAAATGCCATACAAACCGGCCATAGTCGGCGCAACAGATGTGGCAGAGGGAAAGCCTGCATACCGGATGGGAGGAAATAGTTGTCTTTCGGGCGATTACTACGGATCGTGGTCGTTTGATAAGGAATTACAAATTGGCGACCGCATTGTGTTTGAAGATATGATTCATTATACAATGGTAAAAACCACCATGTTCAATGGTGTGTCGCATCCGTCAATAGGTATGTGGACAACAAACAATGAGTTTAAGTTAATCCGCGAATTTGGTTACGAGGACTATAAAAACCGCATGTCCTGATTGGAAACTTAAGGCTTAGTTCTGAAAACCCGACATTTCCTGCGACAGAAAATGCTCCAGCTGCTCCGGCTTTACGTTGAGGGTGAGTTGTCCGTTTATAGCCCAGGAGATGTGCCCGCTTTCTTCCGATACCACTATGGCAATGGCATCGGAATGCTCGGTTACTCCCAGCGCTGCGCGGTGACGTAGTCCGAGTCGTTTGGGAATACTCTGGTTTTTGGATATTGGCAGTATGCAAGCAGCAGCTTTAATGCTGCGTTTGGTAATGATCATAGCACCATCATGTAAAGGGCTGTTTTTGAAAAATATATTTTCAATTAAACGGGAGCTGACAGTGGCATTGATTTGTTCGCCGGTTTGCGCGTAAAATTCCAAATCGTTTTCGCGGGTTAGTACTATCAGGCTACCGGTGTTCGATTTGGCCATATTCCGGCATGCCAGCACCAACTGCACAATGCGGTGGTCGGTAATTTCGGCTTCGACGCTTGTGTTACCAAATATTTTTTTCAGAAAATTAAATAGCTTCCAGTTTTTCTTGGAGCCAATGCGCGAAAAAAACCTGCGTATTTCATCCTGAAAAAGCACAATAAGTGCAAATGCCCCCACGCTGATTACCCTGTCGAAGATACTGCCAAGCAGTTCCATCTTGAATACATACGAAACCAGAATCCAGCATATCAGAAAAGCCATTATGCCAAAAAAAACATTGACTGCTCCGGTGCGTTTGAGTAGTTTAAACATCTGGTACAGCAATATAGCAACCAGAAAAATGTCAATTATATCTTTTATTCCGATAGGAAATCCCATAGTGAATTAGTTTTTTTAGATGAAAAAGTTGTTTGAAAAAATCAAACAGGTTAATTCCTTTTTTTGCGAAAAATATTTATAACACCATATCTGGTTCGTTCCCTGCATGTTTATACGTTTGAAATAACTGTATGGCTTCTTTAGCCTGCTTTACATCATGCACCCTCAGGATAGAAGCACCACCGGCAAGTGCCAGCATATTTAGTGCAGTGGTACCGTTTAGCGCATCTTCCGGTTTTATATTCAGGGTTTTACAAATCATTGACTTTCTTGAAAGGCCAGCCAGCAAAGGAACTCCAAGCTCGCTAAAGTAACTCAACTTATTCAGCAATTCAAAGTTTTGTAAAGTAGTTTTAGCAAAACCAAATCCGGGGTCAACAATAATATCATTTACCCCCAGCAGCCTGAGTCGGGCTATCTGTTTCTGCAAAAAAGCAATTACCTCCGAAACCACATCCGTGTAGTCAGTATTTTGTTGCATATTTTGCGGAGTTCCACGCGTGTGCATCAGTATATAAGCCGCATCAAGTCCGGCAACAGTTTCAAACATCAGCCTATCGAGCGTTCCTCCACCAATGTCGTTGATAATGCCCACGCCGTAGTTGGTAACCACATGCTGAGCCACATTGGCGCGGAAGGTATCTACCGACATGATCAGGTCAGGAAATCTTTTGACAACCGCTTCAATCCCTTCGGACAAGCGCTTTATCTCCATGTCGGGCGATATATCCTCGGCCTGCGGTCTGGTGGAATATCCCCCGAAATCGATAATTTCGGCCCCGTCAGCCAGCATGTTTTCTACCGTATGCAAAAGCCCCCTGCCCGCATGATACCTGCTCTCGGCAAAGAACGAATCAGGAGTAAGATTTACAATACCCATAACTACCGGACTGCTTAAGTCGAGTAGTTTTCCGTTTATTTTTATCTGATGTTTAAACATAAAAGATTGAATCACAATAATTATATCATTGATTAATCTGTTTACAAAAGTAAGAAAAATAGTGATAGCCCCGACTCAGGTAATTAATAAAACATTAAAAAAATGATAGTTCGGAAAAGGAACAAAGCAGCCCCTGCAAATAAACGGGATATTTGGTGTTTCTGTTTTTTTTGATAAAAATTTATTTGCTCATATACGTTATTTAAAAAAAATGAGTTATATAAATGGTGTTTTAAGCGTAAACTATTAAAAAAAGCCCGCTAACAATACGATGTAAAAGAAAAAAATACTATTTTTGCAAAGTTGTTTTAAATACTTCAATATAAAGTAAAAATACAATCATATCTACTTATGAAAATAAAAACAATAGCCAGGTTTACACTTGTACTTGCAGGAGTTGCTCTGATTTTTGCTTTCGGAAAAAAGAGCGAAAAGGTATCGAGGGTAACCGGTTGGAAATACAATGACAAAGCAGGTACCGGATTCATCGTAAAGCCGGGTTACAAA
Source organism: Bacteroidota bacterium (assembly GCA_017860345.1). Lineage (GTDB taxonomy): Bacteria > Bacteroidota > Bacteroidia > Bacteroidales > Paludibacteraceae > Paludibacter. The sequence goes on from JAFNAV010000041.1 coordinate 10,988, forward strand.
ACCAATGTCCCTATGGGCATGGTTGCTATCGAAGGAGGTTCGTTTACGATTGGTGAAAAAGGCGAATATGTTACTGCTCCGCGCGACAACAAGCGTCGTAGAATTACAGTAAGTTCTTTTTATATGGATCAATACGAAATTCGTAATCTGGATTGGCAGGAATATATCAACTGGATGCAACTCGTATTTGGTAACTCGGCTCCTCAGCTTGTAAAAAAAGCCAAACCCGACGAAACAATCTGGCGCGAAGAACTGGCCTACAACGAGCCTTACCTGCGCAATTACTTTACACATCCGGCGTTCAACCAGTATCCTATTGTGGGGGTTACCTGGGAGCAGGCTATGGATTACTGCTCGTGGCGTACCGACCGTGTAAACGAACGTGCTCTGATAGAAGCCGGCGTTATTGCAGCTCCCGATTTCGCGAAACTCTCAGGCCTGAGTCACGACGAAGTAAGAACAAACTTTGTATTCAATACTCAAAAATATCTTTTGCAATCGACCTACCAGCCGCCGGTTGGAAAAAAACCGAAAACCGACCTTTTTGGCAAAGCCCGCAAGGTGGACATGGCTGATGGTATTTTGTTCTCAGACTACCGTTTACCTACTGAGGCCGAATGGGAATTTGCAGCCTATGCACTCAAAGCCGGCAAAGACGGACTGGTGCCGCAGGGAAAAATTTACCCATGGTCGGGCGCTCAGGTGCGTAACCCTAATAAAAAACAACTGGGTCAGATGATGGCCAACTTTGTACGTGGCCGTGGTGATATGATGGGTACATCGGGCAAGCTGAATGACAAAGCCATCACTACTGCTCCGGTAGACTGGTATTACCCGAATGATTTTGGACTTTACAACATGGCCGGTAACGTTAATGAATGGGTGCTTGATGTATACCGCTCAACCAGCTATGATGAGGTAGCCGAATATAACTCTTACCGTGGCAATGTATACCTGTTACCTAAGCCATCGGGTAAAGACGAAAAAGGGCTTGACCTTTACCGGATCGACGAAATGGGAAGAATACAGAACGACAGTATTGTGGATGTGCGCAACTTCAAAGATGGCGATCCTCAGTCGCAAATAAACTTTAAGTTAGCCAACCCCTTACAGGCTGTAAACGACACTTTGGATATTACCGATGTGCTTCGCCCTGTGGTATCTAACAAAACCAGAGTATATAAAGGAGGTTCCTGGAAAGACCGTGTATACTGGCTCGACCCCTCTACACGTCGCTACCTCGAACAGGATAAATGTGCTAACGACATTGGTTTCCGCTGTGCCATGAGTATGGTTGGAGATATGAACCAGGGTAATAAGAAATAATGGTTTTTTGAACAACATACTAAAGAGCACCTGATTAAATCAAAATCAGGTGCTTTTTTGTACCTGTATATCACCGAAAATTTGTAATTTTGCAGTCCTGTTTCAATGACAGGAATTTTTTTATCAAAACAAACAAAGATTATGACCAGAACAGTTATTGCTGATGCTTTAAAACGTACCGATGCAGGTGCCGTAGTGAATGTAAAAGGCTGGGTAAGAACCCGGCGGGGTAATAAAAATGTAAGCTTCATTGCATTAAATGATGGTTCCACCATAAATAATATTCAGATAGTAGCCGATAACGAAAAATTTGGCGAAGAATATCTGAAACCAATCACCACGGGCGCTTGTATTAGCGTTACGGGGCAGCTTGTTGAGTCGCTTGGCAAGGGACAGACTGTGGAAATTCAGGCCAATGAAATAGAAATATATGGTACTGCCGACCCCGAAACATATCCTTTGCAGAAAAAAGGACATACGCTCGAATTCCTGCGCGAGATAGCCCACCTGCGTCCACGTACCAATACTTTCGGAGCGGTTTTTCGTATTCGCCACCACATGGCCATGGCGGTTCACCGTTTCTTTCATGAACGCGGATTTTTTTATTTCCATACGCCCATTATCACCGCTTCGGATTGCGAAGGTGCCGGACAAATGTTTCAGGTTACCACAATGAACCTGTACGACTTGAAAAAAGACGAAAGCGGCGCCATCAAATATGATAATGATTTTTTTGGCAAACAGGCCAGTCTGACGGTATCCGGTCAGCTCGAAGGCGAATTGGCAGCCATGTCTATGGGTGCTATCTATACATTTGGGCCAACATTCCGTGCCGAAAACTCCAATACTCCACGCCACTTGTCAGAGTTCTGGATGATAGAGCCCGAAGTTGCCTTCAACGAAATTGAAGAAAATATGCAGCTTGCTCAGGATTTTATTCAGTACTGCATACGCTGGGCGCTTGATAACTGTAAAGACGACCTGGATTTCCTGTGCGAAATGTACGATAAGGAATTATATGACCGTCTGAACTTTGTGGTAAACAATGACTTTAAACGCCTGACATATACCGAAGGTGTAGAAATACTAAAGGCCGCAGTAGCCAAAGGGCATAAATTTGAATTTCCGGTTGACTGGGGAACCGATTTACAGTCGGAGCACGAACGCTATCTGGTAGAAGTACACTTCAAAAAACCGGTGATACTGACTGATTACCCCAAAGAAATAAAATCGTTTTACATGAAGCAAAACGAAGATGGAAAAACGGTACGTGCCATGGATGTACTTTTCCCGAAAATTGGCGAAATCATTGGTGGTTCGCAACGTGAAGAAGACTACGAAAAGCTGAAAAAACGTGCTGCCGAAATGGAAGTTCCCGAGAAAGACATTTGGTGGTATCTGGACACACGTCGCTTTGGAACAGCCCCTCACTCGGGCTTTGGTCTGGGCTTCGAGCGCCTGTTGCTTTTCGTTACAGGAATGTCCAACATCAGAGATGTAATACCTTTTCCAAGAACGCCGAACAATGCAGACTTTTAATTTGTTGTAATGAACGATTTGCTTTTTATAAACAAAGGCCTGAAAGCCGCGGTTATATTAAGCAAATTGTTGACCGTATCATAAAAATCACTATTTCAATTAAAATAAATAATGAGCAATTTAAAGAAGACCGAACTTGAAAATGTAGTAGTGCGTTTCTCCGGCGATTCCGGCGACGGAATGCAGCTTACCGGTACGCTTTTTTCAAACCTTTCGGCAATTTTAGGTAACGAGATATCTACATTCCCTGATTTTCCGTCCGAAATTCGGGCTCCTCAGGGTACACTGGGAGGTGTTTCTGGTTTTCAGGTTCACTTAGGAGCCTCTAAAATCTATACTCCGGGCGACGATGCCGATGTGCTTGTAGCAATGAATCCTGCCGCGCTGAAGGTAAATGCCAACGGCATAAAAAGGGGTGGAGTACTCATCATCGACGAAGATTCTTTTCAGAAATCCGACCTTGATAAAGCCGGATTTAAAACAGAAAACCCATTTGAAGAAATCGGCATTTCAGATACCATACAACTGATACCGGCTCCACTCACCACGCTCACACAGAGCAGTCTGGAGGGTTACAATCTTGACAACAAATCGGTATTGAGAAGTAAAAACATGTTTGCTCTCGGTCTTATTTGCTGGTTGTTCAACCGGCCTATTGATCAGGCTATACATTTTTTGCAGAACAAATTCAGCAAGAAACCTTCGATACTCGAAGCCAACATTAAGGTACTTACCGATGGATATAATTATGGTAATAATCTGCATCTTTCGGTGTCGACTTATACCATCGAAAAATCGCACGAATTACCGAAAGGCCGTTACACCAGCATCAACGGTAACAAAGCCGCATCGTGGGGATTGATAGCCGCTGCCGAAAAGGCCGGCCTTGAACTCTTCCTGGGCAGTTACCCCATTACGCCTGCCAGCGACATTATGCACGAGCTGGCCGTTCACAAAAGTCTTGGCGTAAAGGTAGTACAGGCCGAAGACGAAATTGCCGGTATTACTATTGCTTTGGGAGCATCCTTTGCAGGAGCATTGGCTGCCACCAGCACTTCAGGCCCCGGTTTGGCTCTGAAGTCTGAGGCTATCGGTTTGGCAGTGATGGCCGAATTGCCTATCGTTGTTATCGACGTTATGCGCGGTGGCCCATCAACAGGCTTACCTACTAAAACCGAGCAAACCGACCTGCTACAGGCTTTGTACGGACGCAATGGCGAGAGCCCTGCCGTAGTGATGGCAGCAAGCACTCCGGCTGATTGCTTTCACTATGCTTATATGGCTTCCAAAATTGCACTTGAGCATATGACTCCCGTAATACTGCTTACCGATGCCTTTATTGGCAATGGTACCTCGTTATGGAAACTGCCTAAACTGGCTCAGTTGCCCGATATTAAACCTAATTTTGTACAGCCGGATATGGTGGACGTAAAAGTAACCACCCGCAACGAAATAACCAAAGCCCGCTACTGGAGTATCCCGGGCATGGAAGGTTTCGGACATCGCAACGGAGGCCTCGAAAAAGATTACATTACCGGAGCCATCTCGTCCGATCCTCTGAACCACGAGAAAATGGTAGCCACCCGTCAGGAAAAAATTGATTACATCAGCCATATCATTCCTGAACTACAGGTAGAAGGCGACCCCGATGCCGAAATGCTGGTTATTAGCTGGGGCTCTACACACGGACACCTGATGACGGCCGTTTCGTCGCTCAACAAGCAAGGACACAAAGTAGCATTAGCACATTTCAGCTATATCAACCCGCTACCCAAAAACACTGCCGAAGTAATTAAGCGTTACAAAAAAGTAGTGGTTTGCGAGCTCAACAGCGGACAGTTTGCCACTTACCTGCGGTCAAAAGTGCCCGGAGAGTATTTACAGTACAACAAAGTTCAGGGGCAACCATTTACGGTAGCCGAACTTGAAGAAGATTTTAAAGAACTGCTGAAGTAATTCAGACAAAAAATTTTGGAGTATGGAAACTACCACATTACAATATACTGCTAAAGATTTTAAAAGCGATCAGTACGTTCGCTGGTGTCCCGGTTGCGGCGATTATGCCGTGCTCAACACCCTGCAGAAAGCTATGGCCGAAATTGGAGTAGCGCCACATCAAATGGCCGTTATCTCTGGTATCGGTTGTTCATCACGTTTGCCTTATTACACTTCGGGCTACGGCTTTCACACCATACACGGACGCGGAGCTGCCGTGGCCACCGGTGTAAAAGTTGCCAACCCCAAGCTGGCCGTATGGCAAATTACAGGCGATGGCGACTGCTTGGCCATTGGCGGCAATCACTTTATTCACAGCGTACGACGCAACGTGGATATCAACGTATTGCTGTTCAACAATCAGATTTACGGACTTACCAAAGGCCAATATTCACCAACAACCAAAAAAGGCTACGTAACCAAATCATCGCCTTACGGCACGGTAGAACGTCCCTTCCGCCCGGCCGAACTTACCTTCGGTTCGCGTGGCACATTCTTCGGTCGCATACTCGATGTCGATCTCAAATCGTCGCAAATGACCATGATAGCCGCTGCCCGTCACCAGGGAACATCGGTGGTAGAGTGCCTTGTCAACTGCGTTATCTTCAACGACGGCGCACACAGTTGGCTATCCGAAAAAGAAACCCGCTACGACCGCGTCGTTATTCTGGAACATGGCAAACCCATGATTTTTGGAAAAAACAGCGACAAAGGACTTGTGCTCGATGGCTTTAACCTGAAAGTAGTAACCCTTGGCGAAAACGGAATAACCGAAGCCGACATCCTCGTACACGATGCACACTGCGATGACGCTACATTACAGCTCAAGTTAGCCATGATGGAAGGCCCCGAATTTCCGGTAGCCTTAGGAGTTATCCGCGACGTAGCAGCCGAAAGTTACGACGAAGCCGTCGAAAATCAGATAGCCGAAGTACAAGCCAAATCAAAAATCAAATCCTTTGACGACTTGGTAAACTCCTGCGAGCAATGGGACATGTAACCCTGCACAACCTTTAAACGGCCATACAGCAGCAAACAACCCCGCCCTCCGGGCATAACACGTACAAAAAACGGTATCAATCAACCCGATTGATACCGTTTTTTAGTTCAACCCCACAGTCCCTCAATCCCTCAATCCCTCAATCTCTTGGGGGTGCCCCTCCTACGTCGGGTCGGGCTATCCGCTCCAAGTCCACCCGCTCCGGCATGGCCATCGCCTGCGGCTCAGGCCACACCACAATAATTCGCAAACCAAACAAAACCCATCCTCACACCTTGTTCAGTAAAAAAACTTTATTAACTTTACAGCAGAAATTAAGAACATTAAACCCGTAGAGCCGAAGAAGCCGGAAACAAAGGGTAAGACCAACGGATAAGATAGAAGAATTTTGAATTAACAAGTTGGATATGTGCACCTGTAGTATTTCTTGTATCTAAAAACAAACATAGTCGATATAAGTGTACATACACGGATGTTGGCAGCAAGCCGAAAAAATAAGACAAAAGCAGTGTATCAAAACAGACAAATCATAAAAAGAAAAAAAAGAACTGTGGAGCGTTAAAGAAATATCTTGGTAACTTTGTTCTTTTAATGAACAATATTTAACCCATATTCAAAAATAAAATTTATGGAAATTGAAAAATCAAGTATTCTTTTGATAAATGATTTAGTTGCTTTAATTGAGAAAGGCAAAAATCAATTGGCTTATGCCGCTAATACCACCATGACTTTAACTTATTGGAATGTGGGCAAACGAATAAACAATGAAATTCTTGCTAATCAACGTGCTAAATATGGAAAACAAATTGTCGTATCCGTAGCACGACAATTGACAGTTGAGTATGGTCGAAGTTTTGAAGAAAAGAATCTGCGTAGAATGATGCAATTTGCTCAAGTTTTTAACGACGAACAAATTGTCGTATCGCTGATACGACAATTGAGTTGGACACATTTTATTGCATTAATTCCAATAAAAGATGAATTGCAACGTGATTTTTACACGCAAATGTGCCGTATTGAGGGTTGGAATGTAAAAACTCTTCGAGATAAAATTGACAGTATGCTTTTTGAACGTACTGCACTAAGTAAGAAACCAGATGACTTAATAAGAGAAGAGCTAAAAGCACTAAAAGAAACTGACAGCTTAACGCCGGATTTAGTTTTTAAAGACCCTTATTTTCTTGACTTTACAGGTTTGAAAGACACATATTCGGAAAAAACTCTTGAAGATGCAATCCTGCGTGAAATTGAACAATTTATTTTAGAACTTGGAAGCGGATTTACTTTTGTTGAAAGGCAAAAGAGAATGATTATTGATGGTGAAGATTTTAAACTTGACTTACTATTCTACCATAGGAAATTGAAAAGATTGGTAGCTATTGATTTAAAATTAGGCAAATTTAAATCTGCTTACAAAGGACAAATGGAACTATACCTACGTTGGCTTGAAAAATATGATATGCAATCGGGTGAAGAAACCCCATTGGGTTTAATACTTTGTGCAGAGGGAAATAACGAGCAAGTTGAATTGTTGCAACTTGAAAATGCAGGAATAAAAATAGCAGAATATCTAACAGATTTACCTGACAAAAAAATACTAAAACAAAAACTTCATGCAACTATTGAGCAAAATAAAAAACGACTTGAATCACAAAATAATTCGAAAGACTTTGAACTTGATTAACCATTAAATACTAATCGCCCAAAAAGCAAAAAAAACACAGCAAGAAAGTGTTTATTCTCAAACATCATGCAGTAGCTTTTTATAATATGGCAAAGCAGTCACAGTCCATTGCTTTTTTGTTCGTTAAGACAGTTGAAGTGCGTTTTGAAAGAAAAAAACAATGAACTGTGGAGAGTATATTATTTTAGTTCTGTGCATTTCGACAGTCCCGATAGGAGTCGGGAGCGCCCGCATTAGCTTCGCTGATTTTCAATTAGCTTCGCTGATTTTCAATTCACCTTGTCCGCCGCGGCTGACAGTGAACGCAGCCTCCGCCAGCTGGCGGACAAATACCCATAGCCTCGGTCGTTAGCAGTAAGTGTAAAAAAATAAAAAGAGTTTGGTGTAAACTGAATCTTGTAGGAAAATATTCTGGAATTAGATCGAATGATTTTAAGTGATTGAACTTGCAGACATATTCAACAAAGAAACATAGAAACTGAGTTTATTAAATAACGAACAACTTAACATAACTCAATCTTTCAAAATGCTTAAATTTCCAATCTTAATAATTGTAGTTGTTATTATCTATGTCATTTATGACAAGAGACAGATAAAACGGTTTATATCTGATTCAAAAAAATATATAAACTCGAATAGAGTTGATAACTACGAAAATCTATACACTAAGGATGTTCCTTTATCGACTAGCATTTATCTATTAAACATGCAAGAGAAAAAACTAGTTGCTATAACAGACAATAAAACCGATATTTATTTATCTGAATTAGTATTCTCTGAATTTCCGATTTTTAAAGCCTACATTGAATCTATAAATCCTGAAATAAGAATTTTCAGTCATAAGAAAACAATGTATTTATTTTACCCAATAAAGGATGTTGAAAATTTAATAAGATTTATCGTATTTGAAAGAGAAAAATTTGCACTAGACGACCTAATAGCGTTAATAAGGAAAAATAACGCAACGAATTATTATAAGACTGACAAACAAACACCGAACCGCTAACGCACGTATGTCCATTGGCAGGCTGGATAACGTTGAACTGGCACCTTAACAGGTACCTGTTAAGTCATTTAATAGGTACCTGTTTAATACCTTAACAGGTACCTGTTAAGGTGAACAGACAGTTGTTTATATTGTTACTGCTGAGCGGGGCAATTAGAATAAAAGAGTTGAAACTGCCAATACTTATAGGAATCAACCGGCTGACAGATAATGCAGATATAAGCGTTTCGGCAGATCTGACAAAAAACGCTTTCAGTCTCGTAATAATTTCCTGCAAACGGAAACTATGCAAAGCAGAAAAGATATAAAAAACCTCACATTGTCCTGTTGTTTGTTTCTATCAAAACGCACTTTAGTATATCAACTAATTTTTCCTGAACAAAGACTTAAGTCGCTTGAATTTATCTATAACGTGTAGGGTAATTATGAGTAGGAAAAGCCGTCCGGCAACGTGATGAAATGCTATGAATGAGTCCTTAAAATCAAAAACGAACAATAGTACACTCGACAACATTAATGCGTAAGCGAAAATCGTCAGCGCAGTTATCTTGTTTTTTCGAATCACGCTCCAACGTGTGAAGGATTTGGTATGCCTCCAATGTTGTGCAATGTGTATCAGCATTAGCACAAGCCATATTGATGCACCAATGCAGTGAGGAGAGCTCCATGTTTTGCCTGTGCCGCCAAGTCCCGCAATTCCTGTAAACAATAAAATATCAATAATTATTTTGGCCTTTTTAGATTGAAATAGTCTTTTCATTTTTTTATCATCTCCTTTACTTTTAACAAGTAATACATCAGCTCTTTGCAACTAATTGTATCTTTGACCATTTTCCAAAGGATAATTTGTTCGTTGGCGGGTATTCCTAAGTCGTCAAACAAACATACGATGAAAGCACAAATTCCGTTTTCGGTTTTGCTGAGTGTAATAGAGTTATCCATTTCGATGAATTATTTAATGGGTTTATCTACCAATGATAATGCTTTAAATTTGCAGGCGCGGACACAATCGTTACAGACAGTACAGTTTATAGGGTTCTGAATTTCGATAAGCTTTCTGCTTTTATTATCCGTAATAGCCAATACGTTACGACGACATTTTTTCAGGCAAGCACCGCATCCGGTACATCTTTCCTGATTAAGATAAAGCATTTTAGTGGCTTTATTTTTTTTGCGGAAGATTTCTTTTATAATAAATAAAATGACAAGAACCAGGCTTGAAATTATGATAATTTTCATGCGTAAATAATTGTTTTTTAAAGGTCGTATGGAACTCGCATGTCAAATTTTCACTGTCTTTGGTGAATACTCGTATTCATGCTCGTTTCATTTGCAATATTTCGTTGGTAAAGCAATGCTCATTGTTGGGCATTGTTTTTTTTGCAAATGTACTGACCTTTAAGGATGCGGGAAATGGATAGAGCTGGGTATAAATTGGACTATTTAAGGTTGGTCTTTCGGAACTGGCTTGGGGTAAGCTGGGTGGATTTTGTAAACAGGCGCGTAAAATAAGCCCAATCGTCATAGCCGAGTTTGAGTGCAATTTCTTTTATAGGCAAGTCGGTATAATACAACAAACGCTTAGCCTGGAGAATGATTTCGTTTTGAATGCAGCCGCTTACCGAAAAACCGGTCGTGTTTTTTACAGCTTCGTTCAGATAAATAGAAGAAATATGCATCCGGGAAGCATACTGATTTGGACGCTTCATGGTTTGGTAATTTGCCGTCAATATGGTTTTGAACTGAGAAGTGATTTCCATATATCGATTGTTTTTCACGACCGGAAAACTTTTTTGATATATTTCCGCCATGATGCCGATATAAGCGGATACTAAATCGTGTAGAATATTTTGACCAGCCAACTCGTTGGTTTGTGCCTGTTTTTTATTTACAAGTGAAATGCACAGCAACAATTCATCCAATTCTGCCTGACTTGGGCGGGGATTTATATTCAGAAAAGGTAATCTGTTGAAAATTTCTTTGTATTCGTTTTTCACAAACACAGTATCAACAACTAACACCCAGCCTTTAATATCGGAAATTTCTGTAATCGAATGTACTTGTCCGGGTATGGTGCAAAAAATCGTACGTTCGTTAATTTCAATCTCTTTGAAATCGATTCGGCCTTTTATGGTTCCTTCCTGCAACAGGAAAAACACAAAATAATCATCTTTATGGTCATAATTCAAAGCCGAGAACTTTTCGTTATCGGATATATTCTGTACGTCGCTGTCAGTGATATGGTACAATAAAAAGTTTATGTTTTTATTATCCGCAATATGTTTATGAGTGGGTATATTTACTTTTTTTACCATATCTTCCTGGCTTTAATATCTTCTGTGTTGCTTTGTTTTTGTTCGGCATGCTGTTGACGACCGAAAACAGTAGGCATTTGTAGGCCGCGGCTGCGAACACAGGCAGGTGTTAGCGGTTTGTTGTTTTCTTTTCGTTACATGCTGTCATAGAGTCGTCCCGGAATTCGTTTTATAATTGCCGCAATAAGCTTCCATCTTTTTGTTACATATGCAATTCTCTTTTTCTTTTTTATCGCTTCATAAATTTGTTGGGCAGCCTTTTCAACAGGCATTACCCAAAAAAGCCCTTCGCCTTTTGCCATTTCGGTATTAACAAGTCCCGGACGAATGTCTGTAATATAAACTTGTTCTTTGAGCTTAGTCGCTTTCTGTCTTAATCCTTCCAAATAATTGATTTGATATGCTTTTGTCGCATTATAAGACGTGGATTGCCTGTTTCCACGAAGTCCACCGATAGAACTTATTGCAATCAAATGTCCATATTTCTGTTTCTCAAAGAATTTGTAAGCCCAGTCAGCTATGAAAGTCCACCCAATTACATTTGTTTCAATTGTACGAAATTCAATTTCAAAATCTAACTTGTTGTTGATTTCTCCTGTTCCGGAGCTCAAAACAAGTAAGTCGAGTCCGCCAAGTTCAGACGTTAGTTCCAGCAATTTCTCTTCCACAACTTTTGTGTCTTTCACGTCAAAAGTCTTTATGAAATAGGAGTCAGGATTTTCCGCTTTCAAACTTTCGAGTAATTCAGTTCGTCTGCCGGTTATTCCAACTTTAAATCCGTAGTCAGCAAGTAATCTTGCCAGTTCTTTTCCTATTCCGGAAGTTGCTCCAATTATAATCGCATTTTTCATTTATACTGTAAGTTTTCGTTTTTTATACAACAATAACCGCTAACAACCCAGACTTTGTCCGCCATCTGGCGGAGGGAGCGTTCACTGTCAGCCTCGGCGGACAAAGTGAATCGAAGATCAGCGAAGCTAATTGAAAATCAGCGTAGCTAATGCGGGAGCAAAGCCCGCAAGTTGCACAGCTTGTTCTGGTTTGCCGGGGGGTGGGCAATAAATGCTAAGAGCGTGTGTTATGGGCTGGTATTTTGCTATTCTTCTTTGTCCACATTTATTACAATTCGTCTATATACAGTCAATGCCGGAATACCTTTGTCGGTTATTTCTAAAATAAGATGTATTGTCGTACCTGCGGCATCAGTAGGTACAAGTATTTTGCATTTAGGGAAAGAATTCTCTTCTATAGTTATTGCACCTTTATATGTACTTGGGTCATTATAAACAAACCATTTATAATCTAATTGATTTCCATCAGGGTCTTTTGATTCAGTAGCATCAAAAATTAAGGTATTTCCAGCTTTAGCTCTTTTGTATAAACATTTTAAGGAACTATCACCATTTACATTGGCTACCGGGTGATGGTTTACAGCAGAATAATCATCTGTTGTAGTCCATAACATACGAGCTGCAAAATTATTCCAGATTTGTTGTTCCCATTTCTTTATGGCTGCAATACCCTCTTTTGTACTGCCATACATATAATAAGGGTCATATTGGCTTTCATTCTTACCACTTTTAACAATAAAATCCATACCGCGTATACCACTTACCTTGTTTGTGGAGAATCGTCCTCCCCAACCTCCGAAGTCGATGTGTTCCGGTACGTTTAAACCATTGGCATAAACATAAAGAAATGAAGGAGTGTCGCCTTCTGTTGCCCAAATTCTATTTGGGTAATGACTCCCTAAAGGCATACGATTCTGTACGTTGTTCTTCGTCCAATCGTCAGATGGAGCCCATCCATAGATTTCTTTGTTGCGTATGTATACAATATCAGGAAAGTTTTTCACAATCCATGCACCTGCATCATCTTGTCCAAGCACATCATAGATTCGTATTTTCTTTACGAATGCGTTTAATGCTTTTTTACTTCTTGTATTCTTTATTTTCCAGAGAGCTTGTGCCACAGTATTCATGCCTCCCCATCCGGCAATCCATACTGGGCGCTTGTCCCCCTTCTTGTCTATTGCTGAAATTATCAATTCTGACCCCGGCGAGTCTTTGCCTTCTCCCACACCAGACATATTGGATTTTCCTTGTCCTTGCATTGTGATTGACCTTAAATACTCTGCATCCGGATAACCCATTGCTTGTTTTTTCAAGCGGGGTAATACTTCTTGATACCAATTGATAACCTCAATTATCTTAGTGGTCTTGTTTGGGTCGTCCATCCAGACCTGTGAGCTTACAAGCCCTTCAATGTCTATTGCATTGGAACAAACCAAAAGGTGAATCATGGATTGGGTATCATCGGGATCTGTTCCGCCAAGGTCAGTAGTGACAATAAGCCTTTGCTTGTCACTCATATTAATTTGCGCTGAACAATATTCTACGCATAAAAAAAATGTAAAAAGAAGAATGTATTTCATTTTGTATATTATATAAATACCACTTACTATATTATTCGCGTTCACTGTCAGCCGCGGCGGACAAGGTGAATTGAAAATCAGCGTAGCTAATGCGAGAACTTCCGATTCCTATCGGGACTGCTGAAATGCTCTGTTTGTCCTGATTTGCCGGGGGGGGCAGCCAGCCAATGACTATAGGCGGGTGTTAGGGGGTCGGCTATTTGTCAGGCGAGTTCTACAAAGTTGTCTTCGATTTTAACCTTGAAATTTATTTCAGCTTTTAGTGCTTTGAATACTTTAATTACTGTATCGATTGTTGCGCTGTTAGCACTGTTTTCTAGTTTTGATATTTGAGATTTTTGAACACCAATTAATTTTCCCAATTCTTCTTGAGTTAAATGTCGTTCCTGCCTTGCCGTTTTAATCATTTTGCCCAAAACGTCCATTCTAAGTTCGTATTCGTATTCTTCTCTTTCTTTTGTCCCTGTTTTTCCGATATATTTATCTTTCATTTCGGAAAGACTTTTTGTTTTTATTTCTTTAGTTTCCATGTTTTTACTTTTTTAGTTTGTTGTTGAAATAATTGTCTTTTAGTCGAACTGCACGTTCAATATCTTTGCTTGGTACTTTGTCAACTTTTTTAATGAAACCATGTGTTGCAATAACTAAGGTTTCTTTGTTGTCTGTTTTGTCCCAAAAAGCAAGAAGTCTTATTTGAAGTCCGGCAAATTTTGTCCGAAATTCCCAAATGTCATTTTGAAGTTTTTTAAAAAGTTTCGGGTCATTCGTTAGTTCTGCATGATCAATGTTGTAAAGTATTTTCCTTGTCGTTTTTGGGTCGAGTTTATCTAAAAAATCTTCAGCTTCATTTAAGAATTTGGTTTCGAAATATCTCATGAAATTGGTTTAAAGTTATAACGTACAAAGATAGATAATGTTTCTATATATTGAAACTTTTGTCGTCTTTTTTCTTTTTATAGCTGCCCGCTAACGACCGAGGCTATGGGCATTTGTCCGCCAGCTGGCGGAGGCTGCGTTCACTGTCAGCCGCAGCGGACAAAGTGAATCGAAGATCAGCGCAGCTAATGCGAGAACCCCCGATTCCTATCGGGACTGTCGAAATGCTCTGTTTGTCCTGATTTGCCGGGACGCAGTTGGCCAATAAATAATACGACATTAGGCAAAGTGTTTTATTCACATTGAGTTAGACCTTTCAATTTAGTGCTTTTTAGAAAGTATTTTAAATATTGATAATCCCTACAGGCATTAATTGTCTCATTTATATTTTTATAGGCATTAGCTCTCATACAAAGCAAATCTTCACTGTATGGATTTCTATTAATTAATTTATTAAGGTATTTAATAGATCTCTTATATTTTCCCGCTTTGTATAAATTATTTGCTTTATTTATAAATGTCATATCTTTTGTTTGTGATACTGTCCCATCTGAATTAAATCCAACAACTCTTACCTCATCTGAAAGGAATTTGGGTTTCTGTTCATAATTCACAAAGTACTCAATTTCTGGTTGCATATAGCCAGAACTCAACATATATTTTACAGGAATAATAAAATCAGTTGTATCAGATATATTGTAAATTGAGACTTTATGACTTCTCCATGTTTCATTTATTAGCTTAACAAATCCTTCGTCGATAGATTTAGAAATTGAATTGATAGTAGAAACTTCAATAAGATTTCCTTTTGGATCAAGCCTAATTCTTCCAATATAAATTCCAACGATTTCATTAATTTGAGCATCTACAGGATATGTTATATTCATTGCTAAATATTTAAAAAAATTCATTCCGTCGACTTCTACAACAGAGTCAATGCCAACAATACTTGGCTTAAAATTAAATTCATGACCACTAACTTTAATGGTCAAAATAATCAATAAGAGAGTAAGAAATAATTTTTTCATGTTTTTTATTTTTATATTTTACCTATATAGTTAAAGTATCACTTAAGCAAATGGTGTCTTTAGTTTGTTTTAGACTAAAACAGTTTGAAGTAAGAATAACCAAAAATGATGCGTTAAAAATAAATTTTTTCATGTCTTTTTTTATTATGACAGCTAAGATCTGTGTATGCGCAACGCTGTCACACTTATTTTGTGTTTAGGTTTGTTGATGTGTGTTCTATATTATTGATTTTTAGTCAAACGAGTTAATTAACAGAGAATGCGCTTAATGCACATATCCAATTTATTAATTATCAAACTAACCCAACAGTTTTTTATCCGTTTCAAATCCTTATGTTGTAACTGTACCATCTATTTCAGTGGAATAGTTGCTGTGTTCATATTGCCTTTTAAGGCTTCTTCTGCTCTCTGGATTAAACTCCTTAAATCATAGCCGTAAAGTTAATAAAGTTTTTTTACTGAACAAGGTGTGAAGATGGTTTTTTGTTTGGATTGCGAATTATTGTGTGGGGTGTATGTGGTTTGTTGTCAGGGAGATGGGATGGTGGCTTAGGGCGGTGAAGCGGTATGGATAGGGTGGATTACGGAAATGCCCGTGGCGCCGCGTGGGTGAGGGATAGTAGCGGAAAGGACGCACGCGGCGGTGTGGCCTGAGCCGCAGGCGATGGCCATGCCGCAGCGGGTGGACTTGGAGCGGATAGCCCGACCCGACGTAGGAGGGGCACCCCCAAGAGATTGAAGGATTGAAGGATTGAGGGATTGGGGGAGTTGTAAAGTTGTGCGGGGGGTTGGGAGGAAGCTTAAATCTTTATATCTTTGTGCGTTGCTTAATCTTAATATCTGATGAAACACCTCGCCTTGTTTTTGTTTGCTTGCTTTTGTATGTGTGGCGCTTATAGCCAAACGTTCACAAGTAGCAACCTGCCTATTGTGGTGATTGCCACCGACGTAGATCCATCGACGAATAACCCGTATGTGATACCTGACGAGCCTAAAGTACCGGCTACGATGACGATTATTTACCATGAGGATGGTAGCCGTAATTATTTGACTGATGCGGGTAACGGCCTATACCAGAACTACTATGGTAAGATTATGATAGAAAAGAGAGGTTCGTCGTCGCAATGGTATTTCGAGAAAAAGCCTTATGGATTTACAACTTATAGTTCTGACCTGAAAACGAAAAATTCGGTTAGCCTCTTAGGTATGCCTGAGGAGAACGATTGGGTGTTGAACTCGTTTGCCTACGATGCTACGTATATGCGCGACATGATTGCTTATGGTATAACCAACGACCTGGGTCACTGGGCTCCGCACAGCAGATATTGCGAGGTGGTTATAAACGGGGTATACAAAGGGCTTTATGCTTTGGGCGAAAAAATAAAGGTGGATAAAAACAGAGTGGATATTACAAAAATTGAATCTACGGACAACGCATACCCCGACATTACGGGGGGATATATAATAAAGGCTGATAAAACTACGGGTGGCGACCCTGTGGCCTGGAAGTATTATGACAACGTAAATAACGAGGCTGTTGAGTTTATCTACGATTATCCGAAACCGGCCGATATTACTTCGGCGCAGGGGAGCTATATCAAGAGTGTGTTTGATAACCTGCAAAGCCGATCGTCGTTTTCGTCGGTTACAACGGGCTATCCTAACGTGATAGACGTTCCTACTTTTATTGATTTTATGCTTATAAACGAGTTTACATCGAACTGCGATGGCTACCAGATAAGTACCTATTGGCATAAAGACCGAAAAGGGAAACTAAGAGCCGGGCCTGTTTGGGATTTTAATCTGACTTTTGGGATTGACCCTTTTGGGTGGCCAAACAGGAGTGTGACCAACCAATGGCAGTTTCAGAATGCTGATAACTGGGGTCCGAGGTTTTTCAGAAATTTGTTTGCCAACGCTATATTCAAATGCTACTTTACCAAAAGATGGAAAGAGCTGAATGCTACCGGTAAGCAGCTGAATGCAAGTTCGGTGATGGAGCGAATAAATGCGATAGCTGCCGTTACGTCGGAGGCGGCTGCCCGCGATGCGCAACTGTGGTCGGTTTACCCCGGTCAGCAAGAGGCGATAGCCAGCCTGCAAACGTTTATGAACCAGCGAATAGCGTGGATGAATACGCAACTCACCTCTACTGTGGACTGTAGTAATGTGTCGGTGCCTCAATTGGTAATATCGAAAATTAATTACCACCCTACAACCACCGATCCTGATATGGAAGATAAACTGGAATTTATCGAAATTACCAACAACAGCGATAAAACGGCCGACCTGACGGGTATCTATTTTCGTGAGTTAGGGCTTACTTACCGTTTTCCGTATCAGAAATCGCTGTTGGCACACCAAAAGATATTCTTAGCCAGCGACTCGGTTTTATTTAAAGCCTATTACGGGATAGATGCTTTTGGGCAATATGCCCGAAACTTATCGAACCACTCGGAGAACTTAATGCTGGTTGATGCTTACGGGAATATAATAGATCAGGTAGAATATTCGGACGCGGCACCCTGGCTGACTGAGGCTGACGGGAATGGGGCTTTTTTGCAACTAACCGACCTTAGTGCAGATAACAGCGTGGCTGCCAACTGGACTGCTGCCACAAGGCTAACAACGGACAACCGGGAAGTAAGCGTGGAATGGCAGGTAGTGGTTTATCCGAATCCGGCAACCGACAGGATTAGGATTGTTGCATCGAACCAAAGGTTTGGTAGCTACGAGATTACCGACCTGACAGGCAAGAAACTGCTTGTTGGGAACCTGAATGACGACAATACCATTTATGTATCGGCATTAAACCCATCTATTTATCTGCTGAAGCTATACAATGCTCAAGGCGAAAGTGCAGTCAGGAAATGGGTTAAGAGATAGTCCGTAGCATTAAGGCATATTGAAGAAAAAGCTTTTAATGGTTTTGCCAAAGGCATTCTCAAGAGTGCCATTGATATATTTGATTTAGCCAAAGACATTCTGAACATTGCCAAAGGCTTTTTGATAAATGCCAAGGGTTTATTGAACATTGCCAAAGGCTTATTGATAAGTGCCAAAGGCTTAATGAAAGTTGCCAATGACATTTTGAACATTGCCATTCGTTTTTCGAAGAAAGACGGAGCTTTATTGAATAGACCCGACCCTACCGTGACGGCTTTCGGAAACGAATCGAAAAACGCTTCGCCGAGCCATTTGCATTTTTACAACCTACGTACGCTGGCGCGGGCCTCCTGACGTGTGACATTTATTCTATACAATTATTTTAATTTCATTTTCGCTTTTTCTTTGTTTGGCAGAGGTCTGGAGACCTGCGCCAGCGTGGGGGAATTTATATTACGTTGAATAGGGTAATGGTTCTCCGTTAAGAGTTCTTATTTCGTTTAATGTATGAGAATAATGCTTTTTGTTGACAAATGTTACATTTTTAAGCCCTATACATGGTGACATATCACCATCAAGTACAGTGAACCCCACACAGATTCCTTTTAACTTTTTAAGAGTTCGAATTGAGTTGATTGAATCAATTTCTCCACAATTATAAGCATTAAATATCTCTAAATTTGGAAGTTTACTAATAATTTCTATAGATTTTATTTTTTTACATGTATCTAATTCAATTTCTTTAAGGGATTCGGACAATTGGTCAATATAATCCAGAGACTCCAGCTTTGGTAATAATCCTAAATTTAGTTTTGATATTTTCAATCCACCAATTCCTTTAAGGGATGCAATGGAGAACGAATTAAAAACATTAAGCTCTGTAAGCGTTGTAAATCTATTGAACCCTTCAAGAGTTTTATTACTATATTTGAAAACCGTTAGTTTTTTAAGTTTTCTAAGATCGAAAAATCCCTTTACATTATTTCTCCATTGAAACAAACATTCTTCCAGATTTGGCAATTTAGTAAAATCAATTTCTTTCTTCGTAATATCACCTAAATATAATGATTTCAGGTTTGGTAATTTGTAAATTCCAGTGAAATCATCTACTGAGGTGAATATAATTTCAACTTTCTCTAGAAAATCAAAAGCCTCTAAAAAATAGACATCCTCAAGAGTCCTATTGTTATTCGCAGTGTAATTTATATGTATCCCTGTAATTTTATGTTTTTTCATAAACTCCAAGGAGTCATTTATTTTATTGTAATCTAATATCAATAGTTTACCCCAGTTTGATTTTCTAACTTTAAATCCATTGATTTCCATTATTTCATTTGCCATAACACTTTTATTTTATTCTAAATTAAACGTTCTGCCTGTTTCTACAGGTATATTTCTTAAATCTGGTCTTCCTCCAACAGGGTTTCGTCTATTTAAAATATTTTCATTGCCATATTCAATTCTTTTTGCATCTAAAGAGAGAGATAAATCAAAGAAAGCTCTTTACATCGAAGTGAGATTTTACCAAAATCACCTTCAATAAAATAAATATCGCCCTCTTTGTATAATGCATCAATATTTCCATAATCAATTTCATTATTTAAATCAATTGAAGGAGAAATCTTATTCTTATCAATCCACATTAATATATCTGTTTCACGGAACTCAATTTTACCCAAATAGTAACAATACTGTTCATTAGGTAACGGGGTAGTGTATAATGGATTGTTTTCTAATAAAACTAATTCCATTTTAAAAACTAAATTGGTGTCTGATTCAATTATTTCTAAGACATAACTATCTTCAAGATAAATATCATTGAAATGTTTCCATTCAAAATAATTTTCCATATTCAAAATTATTATATATCGTATTCTATTTCTGTATGATTACTTGGATTAGTTCTTGTTGTTGGTTGAGATGTAGAAGGATCAATACGCGTTCCATGTTCATCTCGAATTTCAACATGTGGAAAATTACTCCCTGGTGTTCTATTACTTCCCTTGTTCGTATGCATGCGCGGGTCTCCTGACCCGTGACATTTATTCTATATAATTATTTTAATTTCATTTTCGCTTTTTCTCTGCTTGGCACAGGTCTGGAGAACTGCGCCAGCGTGGGAGGCTCAACCGAATTTTGTAAGTGTTTTAACGATAATTCCAATAACAAACAAGCTAATTCCGATTAATGAAACTATTTGGATAATCTTTTGTGCGCTACCTACTCCTTTTTCGTTTTCTTTATTTGCTCCAGTTTCAGTGATTTTTATTCTTTCAAAAAACATGAGTTTGAAATACTGAATTGTAGTTGGTGAAAAATCCATTGTTCTTAATGGGATTGCATTGATTATTTCACCAAACTTTTTATAATGCAATCCCATTATTTTGAATGTTGTACGATTGTTTTTATCAACAAAATACACTACTTTATAACTACCACCACTTCCAGTTTCAGAGGTTTCAATTTTTCCAATATACTTGTCGAAATTAACAACTCTTCCAAAAGGCATTAAAATAGAATAATACTTTAATTTATTTTTCCTGATTATTAAACATCTAATGTTTTTGAAATAATTCAACACAAAAATGAAAATTAAAAAAAATAAGAGAGATAGTAATATTTCACCAATGCTAGCAATATTGTTTGACAAAAAATCAATCAATATTTTATATAAATAATAAGTTCCAACAGGGAATGGTAAAATTAATCCAAATACACTCCAAAAAATTGTGTCTTTTGTGAATTTACTTCTAATATAATCCTTCATACATTTCTATTGTTTTAGATTTTCCCCAATTACTATTATCAATCATATCACCTAAACCTACACGTGGGTTTTTTTGATTCTTTTATTAATTTATTTCCTAATGCTATATTTTTTTCGATATATCTACCTTCCAAATAATATCTACCTAAAATTTCTTTAGCTTGATTATGTCCTTTCTCTGCAGCTTTGATTAAATATTCAATTGCCATTTTTTGTGTTTTCTTATCTAAATTGTCTAATGACCAACTCTCTAATCCTGTTGAATCATACAAATTGCTAAACTCAAACAGACAAATATATACATCTAAATAAGCACCTGTATCATTGTATTTATTTGCCATAAGAAGTGCCCAAGGAAGGAACTCATAAGAGTTTCTATCTAAATAAGATATTTGCAACTCTTCATAATAATCTCTTCTTCCAGCTTTTAGAATAGAGTCGTTCAATTCACCAATTGAATGTACGGGTTCATTCATACTTTTTGTCGTGTACAAATTAAAATTTTCCTTTTCTCTATTTTGTTTTCTCGTAATCAAAAAACTATGAACAATAAATCCAAGTATAAAAAACAATGTTGCAATAAATATTTTTGATTTCATAAATTTAAATATTTTGACTTTGTTCTTTTATTGAAAACCAAATTCGTCATAAAACCACCCCAGTTCGCCGTAGCTTATAAATATTCATATTCCCGATGTTTGGCATAGCGTCTCGCTATGTCAAAGCTAAAAGGGAAGCTCACCAATACATCGGTATGTGCCACCTGCTTTCCATATTTGTTTGTAAATATAATCTTTTATTCTAACAGAAAAGACACAACAACTTGTATCTTTTCTGCTTCTGAATATGCAAGGCAAAGCCTTGGTTTTAGCACGAAGTAGGCAGAGCCTACTCCGAACTCATCGCATTGTTCTGACACACTACGCTTATCAGGGGGTTATAAACGAATGGCCTTTCTCGATTACATTCCTGATAGAGGAGAGCTATTATTGTTTTCAATATACCAATCAAATTCATCCTTGAAGTCGTTAAAACATTCTTTACATATCCAATGATAACCATCTTTTGTAGAATATCCTTCATTCAAATCATTTGTACATAGAGAAAATTTTTTACCACAAAATTCGCAGTGATCGTGTTCCCAATTTTCATTATATGGATAGTATCTACTTGACATTAAAGATACACCCTTTAAAAAATGTTCCTGTCCGTGTCTTCTCCAGTCATCAGCAGACACATTATTATTACCGTTCATTAGTATTTTGTTGTTAATTATCAATACGAACTTACAAATTATTTATATTTTTGGGGAATCATAGTGCCGTTAGGCATAACCCTCCGCATAGATATGGAGACCTGCGCCAGCGTGGGAGGCTGGTAGACTTTATACTAACCATGTACATTCTTGTTGATAATTGCAGAAGCAACAAATAATACAGCTATAACAACATTAATTACGAGATACCATATTACTTTATTCTTAAAATTATTTTCTCTTAGTTTTTTGTATTTTTTATCTGCAGTGAGATTTGACTTAATAACAAAATATCTTAAGTAGAACAAAAAACAACAAAAAAACCAAGCAAGCATTGAGTATAAAATGTTGTTCCAAAGAATGTTTGCAAAATTTCTTGCACTAAAAACACTAATAATTCCAACAATAGTTATTAAAGAAATACCAGTTATAGCACCTGTGTGCAACATAGCACTCCATTTCGCAGCATCTTCATCTCTACCAAGTTTTTTAAGTATAAAATAAGTAATAATGTAAAATTCATCAAAGCATTTCATAATGTAATTTTTAAAAAAATAAAATATTAAATTATTTCAATATTAATCTTGTATTGAAAGATTATTCATAAGATATACTATCTGCGCCGGATATGGAAACTTGCGCGCTGCCGTCGCTGGGACTACAAATCACACCACACCGCCAACTTTTACTCATTTAAATGAAGGTAGATCCGATTGGACGGGACAAGTTGCGCAAAAACCCAACTGCTCCTTAATTTATTGGTGCCTCGGTCTGAGAAAAATTTCAAATATACAATTCTCAGCAAATCATTTTTAGTTTTTGCGCTGTTTGACGGTCTGAACTGTTGGAGTTTCGGAACTGCAAACCTATCAATCAAAAAGAACTCTGCCAGTGGATGCCATATTTGGTAAACCAATTAAATCGAAATACTTTATGGCCGTGTGATAGCGTACATAATTATTTTTCTTTATTTGAACTCCATATTTTTATATTATCCCAAACTCCTGCTTTTAATTCGAATTGAGCCAATCTTCCTGTCATAAAAATCATCAAAAAAGTACCTGACAAAATCGATTTTAACAGTAATCTATTGCCGGTAGAAGGTCCATAATTTATAGAAATAATGAAATACTCAAATATAAAAACCAAACTCAATGATATAAACAAGTATATAGAAATTCTTGCAGATTCTAACTTTTTAGATTTATCATAAAACGGGGAATTATTTAAAGCATTATTTTTTATCGAGTTCCAAATAAACACACTCGAGATCAAAACTACAATCGCAAATATATTAAAAACCTTCACTACATCATTTATTAACCAGAAATCATACAAACCATGAACAATTGAAGCTAATAACAAGCAAAATAAAACAGTAAAAAACATAGGCGATTTATTTTTATACCTGCTTATTATAAATCCATAGGCTACAATGGAACTATCACACATATGTCCAACTACTGACGCTAAAGCACGACCGTGCATAATGTTATAACTATCATTTTGAAAGTATAAGATATTTTCGGTAAATGAAAATCCAATTGCAGCGACACAAGCATAAATAACATAATCTATTGGCTCATTAACTGCTCGTGTAAAAATTAGAAAAATGATAAATGGTACTAATTTTATTGTTTCCTCAATAAATCCAATTCCAAAAATGCAATACAATAAATCATTTAGCCAATCACCGTTTAAATCAAAATTCATAGTAATATTGTACAAATCATAAAGAAAAAATGAACAGTATGTAAATATTGAACTTATTAAAAAAAGAACAGCAATATTATACCATTTTTCCTTCTCAAATACATCAATAAACCTCAAGTAAATTAACCAAATAAAAGCAATCAGCAATGCTCCTAAAAATCCATACTTATCTATCGAATTAATAAACTTTAACCATAGTGTGTAAATGTAACTTTTATAATCTCCGATGATATAATAATATTCTCTTTGCTTGCTTAAACTAATGTGTTGTTTGGTTTCATTATTGCTTAATAACTGTTTAAATCTTTTTATGTCTTTAATTCGTATTAAAACATCTGAAAGATTTTGCACCGCACCATTGATATTCCCTTTTAATCTAATCTCCTTCTCATAATACGAAATTGCCCAATTTGTATTTGAATTCTTAAAAATATTCCCAATCGAATTATTTAAATATTTTAGCTCCTGATTTTTTACGAGTTTAAAATTTACATTTGCTTGAGAATAATCATTTTTGCACAAAAAAATAAGACCCTTACAATAATATCCAAAATCATTATCAACACTGTCTTTAGAATTAATCAATCTTTCGTAATAATCAAATATTGTATTATCGTCACGATATTTATAAGAATGCTTACCAACTTTGGTTTTCTCTGGAATATTAAAATGATTTATAACATAGCCATAATTAAGGTCAATATTGTGTTTGCCATTAACTAATTCCTTTAAGAATATCCTTTCGGCTAGATAGACATTATCAGTTTTTTGAGCATATTCAATTTCTTCAATTGGATTGCTAAATTTCGGATTATCTATTACGTTATTTAGTATCAATCCGAGAACAATAGTTGAAACAATTACTATAAAAAAAACTCTCATGTTGTCTTATTTTTTTATGTGTACTAACGGAAGTCTCCCGATAAATACGGGGCAAGTTGCCTAACCGCAGGCTGGCATAGACGAGTGTTAGGCGGTCGTAGTTCTGTTGTTTTTGAGTTGCTGTTATTTTTGTCGATTATAAATTCAACGTTTTTTTACTTTCTCCAAAATAAAGAATATTAATCCAAGCATTGGAATTCCTATTAGATTAATCGCATATCCAAAAAAGCAAAATACTGTAGCTCCTGTAACACAACCACCTTCAGGCATTCCCATCATAAGTCCTTTTATTGAAATACCCAGAGCAATCCAGGGAACAAAAAATCCTACTATGAAAAGTAATACTCCGGCAATTAGGATATTTACGAGAATTTTTGTTTTTATTATTAGTCTGAATACTACGAATAAAATACATGGAAGCAAGATTATAATTGTCGGCAAAATTAATGATAGAAATAGTCTCATTTTATAATATCTTGTTTTTCAAATAGTTAATACAGGGTTTCGTAAATTTATAGTTGTGATACGTCAAAGTCGAAATAATAAAAGCCATATTCTTTCTCTTAGAAAATCTGCGATGGATTACCCACCAAGCAAAAGCCGAGATTCAGCAATTCCGTTGTTACTGAATTGTGAAAAAGCCGAGTAAAAGCGGACAGTTTGTCAAATATTTTCAGCCAACAAATCCGTCTTTTCCCTTTTTTACTATAGACCCTAACGCCCGAGGCTATGGGCACTTGTCTGGCGGAGGGCGTATTCGCTGTCAGTCGCGGCGGACAAAGTGAATCGAAGATCAGCGAAGCTAATGCGACCGTTCCCGATTGCCGCTGCTAAGTGCACAGCTTGTCCCGATTTGTCGGGGTCAGCCAGACAAGTGCGCATAGGCGGGTGTTAGCGCCAGTAATTTTTATTTCTTTTTCAGTTCTTCAATTTGGCTTTTTGCATACTTCTTCGCTGCATCGTCCCCATGTTTTACTGTCAGTTCGTAGTATTCTATGGCTTTTTTATAGTCACCCTTTAGTTTATATGCCTGAGCAATGTTGCTCAATACGATATAGTCTTGGTTGTCTATCTTCTCTGCTTTTAATAATGGTTCTAAAGCTTTATCATATTCTTTTTTGAGAAGGTAAACTATTGAAAGGTTTGACAAACTTTCGACCTGATTGGGATAATACTTTAGAACAGTTTCAGCAATTCTTTTCATATTGTCCAATAAAGCATCATTCTCAGTGTTATATAATTGAAATACATAGTCTTGCACAGCACTCAACATGAATTTTTCCGGGTCATCAACTGGTTTGTTGTCTGTCCAAGTCCATTTGTTCTTGATTACAGCTGAAAAGTCAATCGTTTTAACGATTTCTTGGGTGAATTTCTCATAATTTTCTGTTTTTCCAAACATATAAATCTTTCCAAAACGCATATCAAGTCGAGTTGGAAATTTGTCAATGCCCTGATTAATGTAGCCAAATCCTTTGTTTAAAAGTTTCGTGTCGTAATATGTGTCTCCATAAATATAGCCAACAGGTTCTTTTTTTGTTGTGTCCGTGTTCATAATCTGAAGCACCTTTTCACCTTTTGGATTTTGTCCCAAAGTAATTTGCTCTGTTTGGCTTTTCATTACATAATAGTTGAAGTATGCAACATATAATTCAGGGTCTTCTTTTTCCGTTTTCTCCCATCTTTGAAGTAACTCGATTTGCCCTACAGTGTCCTTCTTTGAGACCAGATCGTAAAACTGTTTTTGAAACCCTTGCCCAAAAGTTTGACACAATAAAAATGTCAGTCCCAAAATTGTCAATTTCGCGTGTCTTTTCATATGCTGTATATTTTTTTACAATTCTGACTAACGCCCGAAGCTATGAACATTTGTCCGCCAGCTGGCGGAGGCAGCGTTCGCTGTCAGCCGCTGCTAAGTGCACAGCTTGTCCCGATTTGTCGGGCTCAGCCAGACAAGTGCGCATAGGCGGGTGTTAGTGGTTAGGTGTATTTTATTCAAATTTGTCGTATTTAATCTTAATCTCTTTTTCTGTATTATTAATTGTTTTTGAGGGCTCAATTATTAAGGTCGAGTCAAAATTATTTTCTTCAATTCTTTTGTCAACGAACTTATAATCTGACGAAGCACTACTAAACATTATGCTGTCATTTGTAATTATCTTATAATCGTAAATGCTTGGCTCTGTATTTGCATTTGGTGAGATTTCATAATATTTACCGTCCTTTATCCACCATTTCCCAGTTTCAATATCTCTAATTATTGTATCTCCTTTTATTGTAACAAAAAAGATTGTATAAGTCCCATCTGAAAGTCTTTTCTGAATCCAGGTCACATAACTATTATTCTCATATTTGTCACCAACCCAATTTCCTATAAATGTGTTTTTATTAGGATTTTTAGTTTCAGTATTTTTGACCGGTAAATAATTATAAGCTATATATAGTAAAATCGCAATGATTATTATTAAAATTGGTAATCTTTTTGGATTCATTTTAATTGAATATTTTGTTTGTTTTTATTGTTATAAATGCTGTTTTGTTTTTTACACCTGCTGCTAACATCTGTGTATGTGCACCTATATCAACTATGTTTGTTTTTTAATGCAAGAAATACTACTGGTGCACATATCCAATAAGTTAATTCAAAATTCTTCTATCTTATCCGTTGGTCTTACCCTTTGTTACCAGCTTGTTCTGCTCTTTGGGTTTAAAGTTCTTAAATTATGGCTGTAAAGTTAATAAAGTTTTTTTACTGAACAAGGTGCGAGGGTGGGTTTTTGTTTGGTTTGTAAATTATTGTGCGGGGCGGTGAAGCGTTGTAGGTATGGTGGATTACGGAAATGCCTATGGCGCCGCGTGGGTGAGGGATAGTAGCGGAAAGGACACCCGCGGTGGTGTGGCCTGAGCCGCAGGTGATGGCCATGCCGCAGCGGGTGGACTTGGAGCGGATAGCCCGACCCGACGTAGGAGGGGCACCCCCAAAAAAATGAAGGAATGAAAAAAACCGGATACTGTTGTTGGTACCCGGTTTTAGTTATTGTAAATGAAAATTATTTAAACATGGCTGATTTCACAATCAGTTTTTTATTGGTTGAAGAGATTTTCTTCGGTGAATTTGCCTACGGCCTGATATTTTTTGTACAGCAGGGCGTATAGCTTGTGGTTGTCGGCATTGGGGTAAAACTCGTTGGCAAAACCAAGTCCCATGGCGGCTTGTGCGTCTTCTACTTTGGTGTATACGCCTGCTGCTACGGCTGCAAACATAGCAGTACCAAATGCACAGGCTTGTTCGGCTTTAGCTACTTTGATGGGCATATTCAGCACATCGGCCAGAGTTTGCATAACGAATGGCGATTTCAAAGCGATACCACCAATTCCGATGATTTCTTTGATTTCCACTCCGTTTTCGATAAAGCGATCCACAATAGCTTTTGAGCCATAAGCAGTAGCTTCGACTAAAGCACGGAAAATCAAAGGAGCAGAACTTCCCAGATTCAACCCGGTAATGGTGCCTTTGACCAACTGATTAGCATCCGGTGTGCGGCGGCCATTCATCCAGTCAGTTGCCAGAATAGTAGATTCTGATACAGGGACTTTTGCTGCTTCAATCGAAAGAGCCGGTATAATCTGATCTACCGTTTCATCAATCAGTTTTTGTTTGGTTGCTTCATCTACCAAAGTGGTTTTGGCAAGAACATTTACAACAGGCCATGCCACCACGTTTTTGAACCATGCATATACATCGCCAAAAGCGGATTGTCCGGCTTCCAAACCAATCATACCGGGAATAACGGAACCATCAACTTGTCCGCAGATACCCGGAATCAGCTTGTCGCCCATTTCTTCGTAGCTCGATACCATGATGTCGCAGGTTGATGTTCCGATAACGCGTACCAGCGCACCCGGTTTCACTTCAGCACCCACAGCTCCCATGTGACAGTCGAAAGCACCAACCGCTACCGCTACATTGGTAGTCAGGCCAAGTCGCGTTGCCCATTCTTCAGTCAGGTAACCTGATCTTTTATCACTCGGACAAGTATCGGTATATAATCTATCGCGGTAACCAGCCAAAAGCGGATCAAGTGCTGTCAGGAATTCTTCAGAAGGAAGTCCACCCCATTGTTCCAACCACATGGCTTTATGACCTGAGGCGCAACGGCTACGGCAAATTTCGTGCGGATTTGTTTTTCCAACCAACAATCCGGGTAACCAATCGCAATGTTCAACAAGAGAATAAGCTGCTGCACGTACTTTTTCATCGGCACGTAAAACATGTAATGCTTTTGCCCAGAACCATTCCGAAGAATAAATACCTCCTTCGTAGGAAGTGTAATCAATTTCCCATTTGGCAGCCAGATCGTTAATCTCCTGAGCTTCTTTTATCGCTGTGTGATCTTTCCACAACACGAACATGGCATTCGGGTTTTCAGCAAATTCGGGCAACAAAGCCAATGGTGTACCTTCTTTATCTGTAAAAACAGGCGTACTTCCGGTAGTATCAAAAGCAATACCTACCACATTTTCAGCTGTACCAGCAGGACATTTACTCAATGCATCTTTTACTGTAAATTCCAAAGCATCAATATAATCCTGTGGATGTTGACGATACTGATTGGCAGTTGGGACACAGTATTTACCTTCCATCCAGCGGGGATAGTATTTCACCGACGAAGCTAATTCCTCGCCTGTTTCGGCATTCACCACCACGGCACGTGCCGAGTCGCTACCGTAATCTAATCCAATAACGTATTTCATTCTTTTTAATGTGCTAATTTGCCAATATGCCAATGAGCCAATGATTGGCATATTAGCATATTGGCATATTGATAAATTATCTCAATGCTTTGTTCAACATGTAATATACTTCGTTGTTGCGGATATCCTGACGGAACTGACGGATGTTGGTATCTTTATCGATAATCAACATTTCGATATCAGCAATTTCTGCATAATCTTCCATCATTTCGGTAGTGATAGCAAATGAGAAACTGGAGTGGTGAGTTCCACCTGCAAGAATCCAAGCACCCGCACCTATTTCAAGATTTGGTTGTGGAATCCACAATGCACATGCAACAGGAAGTTTCGGAAGCGGCTGAGGATCGATTACTTCTACTTCGTTGACAATCATGCGGAAACGGTTACCCATGTCCACAATAGTAGCAGCGATACCTTCACCTTTGTGAGCCTGGAACACCAAACGGGCACAAACTCCAGCATCTCCAATGCCAAGGAAATGAACTTCGATACGTGGTTTCGTTCCTGTAATCTGAGGATTGATTTCAAGCATGTGCGATTGAAGGATAGAGCTGTTTGCGCCATCGAAGTTCAATACATAATCTTCGAGGAATGACTGTCCACCGGGAAGTCCCTGACCCATCACCCACATGGTACGAACCAGAGCCGCTGTTTTCCAGTCACCTTCGGCACCAAAACCGTAACCTTCAGCCATCAAACGTTGAGAAGCAAATCCCATCAACTGGCTCATTCCTTCCAGTTCGTTGAAACTGGTTGTGAAACCTTTAGCTCCTTTATCTTCGAGGAAACGTTTCAAACCGATTTCCTGTGCAGCTGCCTGACGTACTGAAATGTGTTTTTCCGCACCTTTCTTACAGTCATCAGCAAAATCATAAATTTTTTCGTATTCAGCAATCAAAGCATCAATTTCAGCTTCGGTAACTGCTTCAACATAAGGAACCAATTTGGCAATCGGAGCATTATCCACATGATAACCCAAACGGATTTCAGCTTCCACTTTATCACCGTCGGTTACTGCCACGTTATTCATATTGTCTCCGAAACGGATAATCAACATGTCCTGTGAGTCAGCCCAACCTGCACAAACGCGCATCCAGTTCGAGATTTTTGCATGGGTTGAAGCATCTTTCCAGAATCCAACCACCACTTTGCGTGGTTTGCGCAAACGACTGGTGATGTGACCGAATTCACGGTCGCCATGAGCAGACTGATTCAGGTTCATGTAGTCCATGTCAATTTCCGACCATGGAATTTGTTCGTTAAATTGAGTATGCAGGTGAAGCAATGGTTTTTTGTAATCCAACAAACCATGAATCCACATTTTAGCAGGAGAAAAAGTGTGCATCCAGGTAATCATACCGATACATTTCGGATCACCATTGGCAGCACGCATAATTTCAGAAATTTCAGCCGAAGAATTTGCAGTTCCTTTGTAAACTACTTTTACCGGAAGATTTCCTGAATCATTCAATCCTTTTACCATTTCGTTTGAGTGTGCATCTACAGCTACTACTGCGTCGCCACCATAAAGAAGTTGTGCTCCGGTAATGAACCAAACTTCGTAATTATCAAAAATCATAATTTTAATAAATTTACCCCCAGCCCCTAAAGGGGAGCCAGAGAAGTTAGTATTGCATTTTACTATTTTTTAATTTCTCTTAATTCCAAAAAGAATAAAAGAAATAAGATGTATTGTTCCCCCCTTCAATTATGTAACGTGAATACTTAGTTACATAAAGCCCCTTTAGGGGTTGGGGGTTATTGTCCGTAATAAGCGTTAGGTCCGTGTTTGCGCATAAAATGTTTAGTAATCAGATGTCCGTTCATTTTGAGCTGCGGATTTACCTGATAAGCGATTGAAGCCATCTTTGCACATTGTTCCATTACTACTGCATTGTGAACCGCATCGTGCGCATCTTTTCCCCACGAGAATGGTCCGTGATTGCACACCAATACACCGGGAACATGTACAGGATTGATGCCTTCAAAACGTTCCACAATCACATTACCTGTTTCCAATTCGTAAGCACTTTCTATCTCGGCCTGTGTCATCATACGCGTACACGGAATGGCTTCCGAAAAATAATCGGCATGCGTGGTTCCGATGTTCGGTATATCGCATCCGGCTTGTGCCCAGGCTGTGGCATAGGTAGAGTGGGTGTGTACCACTCCTCCAATTTCAGGGAATGCCTTATAAAGAACAAGGTGAGTAGCTGTATCGGATGACGGTTTCAGATTTCCTTCCACTATCTTTCCATCCAAATCCACCACTACCATGTGTTCGGCACGCATATCGTCGTACGATACACCCGAAGGCTTAATCACCACTAAGCCACTTTCGCGGTCGATGGCACTTACATTGCCCCAGGTGAAAATTACCAATCCGTGTTTTACCAAATCCAGATTAGCCTGAAATACTTTTTCCTTTAATGATTCTAACATCGTGTTATTATGTATTTTTTATAATCAATATATCTTTCCTGCTTCTTGCAATAATCTTATTATCAGCAATTAAAGTCTTATTTTTATTTTAAGTGTTCGCATTACACTTATTTTCAACAAAAATATGGATATTTACTTAACCCGCAATACAGGATTGTTATGTTTTACAACATGATTTTTATGGCTCCACCTGATTGGTAAATTATTTTTAATTGTAACTTTACCCCCTGAAACAAAAAAAGGTTTTTCCCCACTCGCGGGGAAAAACCTTACTCTGAAGATAACAATATTTTATATATGGCTGCACTACATTTGCATAGTTCCGAAAATCTGGATATCTATTCGGCTCACACCGACACCGAGCTTAAACTGCCTTTGATGGAGGGCGTGCGGGCAGGGTTTCCCTCGCCGGCTGCCGATTTTATCGATACTTCTATCGACCTCAACCGCCACCTGATCAAACATCCATCGGCTACGTACTATGCCCGTGCCAAGGGCGACTCTATGCGCGATGCCGGAATTTTTGACGGCGACTTGCTTATTGTAGACAAAAGTCTCGACCCCATCGACGGCAAAATTGCCATTTGCTATATCGATGGCGAATTTACCGTAAAACGCATCCGCATCAACAAAGAGGGTGTGTGGCTGGTACCGGCCAACGAAAAATACAAACCCCTATTGCTGCACGACGGCAATACCCTTACAATATGGGGTATTGTTACCTACGTTATCAAATCAGTCTGACGCAGCCTTTTTTTGTGCTTATTTTACAAACTGTATGGTCATCGGGTATTTCCAGTACTCGCCTGCAGCAGCTTTAATGGTGGCCATAATGATGAATATCAGCCATAAAATACCCAAAACTATCAGTGCCGGAATACCTATCAGCAGTATTACAAGCAAGCCTGCAATGGTAGTATATATCAAAAAGCTGATGGTAAAATTCACAATATTTTTACCGTGCATATCCACATTGCTGCTGTTTTCCTTGTTGGTAATCCACATAACAATGGGCAATATATACCCCAGCAGCGGCACTACCCAGCCTGCCAGCTGCGACAGGTGCATCAGCATGATGTAGTTGTTTTCTTCCAGACCGAAAAACGGTTTCTGTGTAGCACTTTTTCCCTGAGCAGATGCAGGTTCGTCTTCGGCCATCAGTTTGGCCTTTTCGCGCTGATACTCCTCTTCGGTAATATCTCCCTTGTCGCGCATTTCAAGCAGCGTTTTTAATTTGTCGTAGTCCATGTTTATCTTGTTTTTTTAGAAGTAATTTTCTTTTGGCTACAAATCTATTAAAAAAAATACATTTTTCAACAAATCCACACATTATTTTTTCTCTTTGTCAAAAAACCACCTAATTCCACTTACAGCCGCCCTGCGCCCAAAAAAATAACAGGTTGCTACCTCAGTGGGCAACAACCTGTCAGTGTCATATCATTATTTCGCAATGAGCTTATGCTTTTCCGGCACTTCCCAATACGTTTACAGTTTTGTGCGAGTACAACTTTTTCAGTTCATCGCGGGCAGGGCCAAGGTACTTACGTGGGTCAAATTCGCCCGGTTTGGTAGCCATTACCTCGCGTACAGCAGCCGTCATAGCTAAGCGGCCGTCAGAGTCGATGTTGATTTTGCAAACAGCCGACGAAGCAGCACGACGCAATTGCTCTTCCGGAATACCGATTGAATCCTTCAGTGCACCACCATATTTATTGATAGTAGCCACATATTCCTGTGGTACCGACGACGCTCCGTGAAGCACAATAGGAAATCCCGGAATCTGTTTTTCAATTTCCTCAAGAATATCGAAACGCAAAGGAGGCGGAATCAGGATACCATTCTCGTCGCGTGTACACTGAGCAGGAGTAAACTTGTTAGCACCATGCGAAGTACCGATAGATATTGCCAGCGAGTCAACACCCGTGCGGGTAACAAAGTCAACCACCTCTTCTGGACGAGTATATGTGTGATGCTCAGCCACTACGTCATCTTCAACGCCAGCCAGCACACCCAGTTCACCCTCTACACTTACACCATGCGCATGCGCATATTCCACCACCTGTTTAGTCAGGGCAATATTTTCTTCGTACGAAAAGTGCGAACCGTCAATCATAACCGACGAAAAACCCGAATCGATACAGCTTTTGCAAAGCTCAAAACTATCGCCGTGGTCTAAGTGAAGAACAACAGGAATGTTTTTACCCAATTCCTTGGCATACTCCACAGCTCCCTGAGCCATGTAGCGCAACAAAGTCTGGTTAGCATATTTGCGTGCTCCGCTCGATACCTGAAGAATCACAGGCGATTCTGTTTCCACACAAGCGGCGATAATAGCTTGCATCTGTTCCATGTTGTTGAAGTTAAATGCAGGAATAGCATACTTACCTTCAATTGCTTTTTTGAATAACTCGTTGGTGTTTACCAAACCGAGTTCTGAATAATGTACCATATTGATTGATAATTTATAGTTTGATAATTTGACTGCAAAAGTAGTCTTTTTTCACCAATTATAAAAGCATTATCAGCCCATAATTAATAAAATGACAGAAACACACCCATTAAATTTCCCCACACCCCGTTCACATTCAATTATTCAGTCCCTCAGTCCCTCAGTCCCTCAGTTCCTCAGTTCCTCAATCCTTCAATCCTTCAATCTCTTGGGGGTGCCCCTCCTACGTCGGGTCGGGCTATCCGCTCCAAGTCCACCCGCTCCGGCATGGCCATCGCCTGCGGCTCAGGCCACACCAC
>JAFNAV010000069.1 GCA_017860345.1 Bacteroidota bacterium
TAAAGGTGAAAAGGCTGTGGTTTCTGGCTGTGATTTGATAACAGGATGGACACGCCATTCGGGCAATATATACAAAGCTCCCATGAACTGGGATATGTATTCTGGCAACGGTAATATTCTTTTTTTCAACGACATACTAATGAGGGAAGCCTCGTGGCCGAATATTGCGGTTGAAGATTTTTTGAACAGAACTCAATATGCTAAAATAGATGCTACTAATGATGCGTTACGTCCCACGGTAATTACAGATGCGGCATTGGGAAGTGCCGGTTTTGCGCCCAATTCTTTAACCAATGGTTTGATTTGGTGTGCTGGTGGGCTTGCTTACGGTAGCCTTACAGGGCTAATAACCGGGAACAATGGCAGTACATTGAATATAGATTACCCGATACCCAGTAGTGCATATTCTCCAAAGGCAGGCAATATGTATTATATCTGTAGGAGTTTGGCTTTATTGGATGTTGCAACCGAATGGTACAAGGACGTTGCTGCGGGACAGTTGTACTTTTATGCACCGGGCGGTGTAGACCCCAATACCGCTATGGTTGAAGCCCGTAAACGGGTTTATGCCTTTGACCTGACTGGAAAGTCAGACATTGAAATAGTTGGTCTTGAAATTTTGGCCGCACTAGTTAATTTTACCAACGCTTCTCATTGTACAATCTCCAAAGGGGTGATAAGAACCTGTGATTATAACAACCCGGTTAAAATGGGTGGGCTTGTAGGAAAAACTGTTGGCATTACCCTTACAGGCAGCTATAATACAATCCGCGATTGTGAAGTAATGCAGATGTTTGGACCCGGAATTACTCTGGATGGCGATAACAACAACGCTATTAATAATTACGTGCATGATATTAATTATCTGCATAATTATGCTGACGGGGTGCGACTGGTCGGACGAAGGTTGTTGGCAAGCCACAATACAATTTGCAGAGCAGGTAGGACATGCGTAGGCGGTTCTTACAAAGAGTCAGTTATACAGTATAACAATCTGTTTGATGGGATGAAACTTTCACAGGATGGAGGCCTGATATATGCATCAGGCAATGATTATGGTGCATCTGAACTACATCATAACTTGTTTCATGATGTAGTAGGTACGGGTATCTATTTTGATAATTTTACTTTTAATTTTATTGTTTACAATAATTTGGTTTGGAATGCAACTGAAGGAATTTTAGGTAACACTCCCAGTGAGTATGCACTATGGTACAACAACACCGTTTTATCGACAGGAACAACAGGGTTTCATAATTATGGACCTGTGAATGCTCAAACCGGAACGAGGCTTTACAATAACATTTTTACTTTAGGTTGGACTGCATCGGGAGATCAAGGACCTGCAGCAAAGAACAGTATTATCAATTCAAATAATATCTTCAATGCAACTACTGCCAATTGGAAAAACTCAGCGGCACTCGATTTTCGGTTGAGTACCTCTTCTTTAGCCAATAATAGAGGGCGTACATTGACAGGTATAACTGAAAGTTCTACCCCCGATATAGGTGCCATTGAACGAGGTGTAACATGGAAAGCGGGGCATGATTTCGACAACCCACCTTACCCTGAATTAATATTTAACACACAGTTGCAATATCGTAATAGAGTTGTAAATCCTGGTTTTGAAGAAGGTACATTCAGAGGCTGGACAACAAACGGCTCCCCTACTCTTCTGAAGATAAATGTATGGCCATTTACAGACGTGTCGTCCAAATTTGGTGTTTATGGGGCAAAGATTGCAACCGGCGATATGATTAGCCAAACCATTTCTGAACTGAAACCTAATACTACATATAAGCTTGCCTGTTGGGCCAGACTGGAGGGCTTATATGCCAATGGAGGTGGCCTTGTAACATCGCAGACTAACCCTTTATCTCTTAAGTTCAGCGGAATCAATTTTGGAACTACCACTGCACTGTATAATCAAATGTACTTGTTGATAACCGAAAACAGTGGTTCGAGCGGAAAAAAAATAGATATATACATCGATAAACCATCGGTGGCTGAAGGCGGAACAAAAATAGGTACTTATACTGTTGGCACTACCCTTAGAACATCATGGAGTTGGGGAAATGCCGTTGGGCTTACCGCAGTAACTGGTACGCATGATGTTTACCTTGTTTTTCCCGCTGCCGGTATGTGCACGTTTAGCAATTTCAGGCTTACCAACAGCACGTTGGTCGATAGTTTTGTTATGGGAGTTAACGATTCGAGCGGCAGTACTACTACGCTTAATGTTACCAACCGAACCTTTGCATCAACTCCATCATCCTTGATATTTACAACCGGAGCAAACAGTACCTCGGCAACCATTTACATCTCGAAAACTGGGGGTAATTATTTCGGCTATGTGGATGCCTTTGGACTGACTGAGGCTAATTAAGATAAAGTATTACAAACTCAATTTATTAATATTATCAATAATTTAATTATGGCATTTTTTAAGTATTTAATTACCTTGGCTTTAACAGTTTCACTTTCAGGCTTTGCTAAAGGGCAGAGCGAACCATATCCAAAAAGTAAGCAACAAAATATGGAATGGTTTCTTAATGCCAAGTTTGGTTTATTTGTTCATTGGGGCTTGTATTCGCAAGCGGCCGGATTGTGGAAAGGACATCAACCTAAAGGAGGCGAACACTTTATGTTGTATGAACGTATTCCGGTAAAAGAATATGCTCAGAGAGCGAATGACTTTAATCCGACAGGATTTAATGCAGAACAGTGGGTAAATACACTTAAACAAGCTGGTATGCGCTATATAGTATTCACCACCAAACATCATGAAGGATTTGCTATGTATAACTCTCAGTGTAGCGACTACAATATAGTGACTCGTACCCCGTTCAAGCGCGATCCTCTGAAAGAACTGGCAGCAGCATGTAAAAAAGCCGATATTAAGCTGGGACTTTATTATTCGTTGGGGCGCGACTGGGAAGATCCCGATGTACCAACCTGCTATCCTGTTAAAGCCGGGAGAAGTAATACCTGGGATTTTCCTGATGAAGATGGTAAAGTACTTTCGCGATATATTGAACGCAAGGTAAAACCGCAATTGAAGGAGCTATTAACCGGTTATGGCGAAATTGCCATGCTATGGTTTGACACACCTGAATTAATTACAAGAGAACAAAGCGAAGATTTGATTAACCTTATTCACTCTTTGCAGCCTCAGTGTATTATCAATAACCGGGTAGGTAATGACAGCGTAGGCAAATACATATCCGATTACAATATCCTGGAGCAGGAATTATCGTCAGAAACCCGCATGAAACCTTGGGAGGCCTGTATTACAATGGGTAAAAACTGGGGATACAACCGATTCGACACAATATATAAAAGCCCTGAAATGATTATCAGATATTTATCAGACGTTGTGAGCAAGGGAGGAAATCTGTTACTTAATGTAGGTCCTACCGATAAGGGCGTTTTTCCAAAAGAAAGCTTTACTGTATTCAATGGACTGCACGAATGGTTGAAAATAAACGGAGAAGCCATTTACGATACCCATCCATGGAGAATCTCTGGTGAAGTGCTAAATACTGTTTACAAAGACATGCCTGAAGCAACGACTAATAATGCGATGAAAGATGCAATACATGATGCTACTCCTAAAGGATTAATTCCAGATGTTCGCTATACCGTCAAGGGCAATTATCTTTATGTTATTGCAAGAAGTATAAGCCAACCCGATTTTATCCTAAAAGCAATTCGCCCTGACGATGACATTAAAAGCATTGAATTGTTAGGACAAAAAGCCAAAGTTGCATGGAGTTTCTCAAGAGATGGAATGCAAATAAATATTCGGGAGCTGCAAAAACAACAGGTTCCAATTTATGTACTGAAAATTAAAACCAAATCATGAAAAGTTCAAACTAAGTCAAGTAATATTAGCATATATAGGCTATTGATTTTCGGGCTCCATATACTTATGTCAATTTTCTAAAAATCAGGTCTGTTATCTTAAAGACACTTATAGAAACAGGCTCATCATTCATAAATTTTTACGGATATGTATCATTCATATTATTCAAACAATACTATCACGATTATTAACAAAATCTTGATAAAACAATTAGTTTTAAATTATCAAAGGTGGATAACAATAATCGCGATATTGTTTCTTACAACACATATCCCATGTCATGCAGGCAAATTTATTCATCCGGGCATTGATATGACCCAGGCTGATATGAAATACATGAAGCAACAAGTACTTGCCTCGCAACAACCATGGAAAGATGCATACGAACGGCTACTGAAGTCAGTCCCGGCCAGCAACGAAATCAAGGCCACAACTTACGTTATGCAAGGGCCTTACGGAATACCCGATATTGGTGGAGGCGATTTACTGAAAGATGCAAAATGGGCATACAATTATGCTGTACTCTGGTATATTACCGATAAGCAGGAATTTGCCGACAAAGCAATAGAAATCCTCAATGAATGGTCGCATAAGTTATGGAGTTTTGATTACAACAATGCAAAACTGCTGGCCGGAATTTCCGGCAGCCAGTTTTGTAATGCAGCTGAGATATTGAGATACTCAAATTCGGGATGGAAGCAACCTGATGTAAATCGTTTTATACAGATGTTGATGACGGTTTACTATCCATTGATTCGCTATTATTTTTCGGAAGCTAACGGTAATTGGGATGGTTCTATGATTAATACCATCCTTTCAATAGCAGTATTTACCGATAACCGACAGATGTTCAATAATGCAATTCATCATTTTCTGCATGCTCCTCTCAATGGAAGTTTATTTAAGTATGTTTATCCAAGTGGTCAGTGTCAGGAATCTACCCGAGATCAGGGGCATGTGCAAATGGGGCTCGGACTTTTTGCCGGTGCAGCCCGTGTTGCTTATTCGCAGGGCGTCGACCTTTTTTCAATTGCAAACAACAGGCTTGGTTTAGCATTTGAATACACCGCACAATTCTTACTTGGCAAAACACCTCATTGTTACGGAGTTATTTCATCGGTAGCTAAACGCGTTACAGATGATTATGAATATGTTTACCGTCATTACTCGGCTATGGGAGTTGATGTACCGTTTATAAAACAAGCTGCCGACACAGCCCGGAAAAAATCCTCAATAAACACTTTAACTGCATTCAGAACGCCGGGCTCGATTCCGAAAGGTATACTCAGAACTCTGTCACCCTCTCCTATCGCCTATCCGGCAGGAGCACTGCAGAATGAAAGTCAAATTGATTCGGACAATGCCATTAAAGTACAACCAGGGGAGTCAATTCAGGCGGCTATTGATAAAGCAGCCCATGAAAACAAGCAAATAGTCCTAACTTCCGGTATTCATCGATTAAAAAACACGCTTAAGATTCCGTCAGGTATCACCATTACTGGCGAAGGAGTTTCAACGATTCTATGCCTCGACTCAACCAATGTTAGAGATATTATGATAAACGGTGCTGACGATTTACATGATATAACTATTTGCAATTTAGTGATTGACGGCTCCGAAAACGTTAATTCGGTGGTTTCTCCTCATAATAAGAACCATGTCGACCCTAATATGTATCGTTCGTACCGAAGTACAATTAATCGAGGTGGAATTGTGATGAGAGGTACCGATACTAAGCAGCTGAAAAACCTGACTTTCAAGAATGTGACAGTAAGAAACTGCACCTACAGTGGAGTTGTTATCAGTGGAGCTCAGCAAGTAGTTTTTAACGCATGTAATTTTGACGAAAACGGTGCTCGTGCCGTTCCTGGTCAGAAATCACAGCATAACCTGCTTATAAATCACTGCTCTACAGTAGTTGTAAAAAACTGCAGACTTGCTACATCTCCTTACGGAAGTGGCGTACACATATCCGAAAGCGGGAATGTTACTATTGCCAGTTGTGAAATTGCCCGAAATGGTTTATATGGGATACAAGTTGCCGAGAGCTGCAACATACTTGTTTCGGATAATCTCATCGAAGGAAACGACCGTAGCGGAGTAATGGCCGAGTTTCTTTATAATGGAGTAAATAAAATTAACATCTCCAATAACATTATTCATTATAATGCCGGTTACGGGGTGGAATCGTATGCTGCCCGCTCTGTAGTAATAAGAAACAATCAATATGCAGGAAATGGCAGTGATTTAAAATCGAATGAAAAGATAAGTAAAGAAACTTTCATGGTGATGTTTTAATAGTCATTCAACAAGAAAAAAATTTCTAAATAGAATGCAGATTTTCAACCATATACTCATTATAACAAATAAAAAACAAATTATCAAATAAATGAAAAAAACAGTTTTAGTTATTAGCTTCTTTATAGCTATTTCAGTCAATTTTGCTCATAGTCAAAACACACAATCAGGAAATCAAAACAATTCAGAACAAGGTTTTACCAATGCAGCTACTTTCGGGTTTTCTCCGCAGGCTTCCGGTATCGAAAATATGAATGCCTTACAAAAGGCAGTAGATAAAACCGGAACTATTATCGTAAGTACTCCGGGGGTGTACCATGTAGCTGGTACCGTATACGTAGGAAGTAATACAACGGTAAAATTTGGCAACGGAGTAATTCTTAAAAAAGTAAATGAACAAGGTCCTTTTTCTCATGTAATTATAAACAAGGGAGCTGCAACAAAAACTTACGACGAACATATTGTTATTGATGGACTAAGTATTATTGTTAACGGTATTGATACCCGCACATTTAAGGAAGCTTACGGATTGCACGGACAATTGGCTTTTTTCTATATAAAGGATTTAAGGATTGAACACTTCAGATGCCCCGACCTCGGACCGGCACAATACGGAATACACGTTTGCACTTTCGAAGATATTGTAATTAACGATGTAATTATTAAAGGATTAAAAGATGGAGTACACCTGGGACGAGGAAAAAGGTTTACCATAAGCAATGGCGTTTTTGAAACCTTTGACGATGCCATTGCATTGAATGCGCATGATTACGCTGTAGGTAATCCCGAACTGGGTTGGATTGAAGACGGTGTGGTGGAAAATTGTCATGATTTGAATGCCGAAAAAACAACCGGTTTTTTCTGTCGTATTTTGGCTGGTGCCTGGCTCGACTGGAAGCCCGGCATGACGGTGCAGCAATCTGACGCAGTAGTGTCGAATGGGAAAATATACCGGGTAAGCATGAAAGCTGATGGTAAAACGTATAAATCGGTAACACGTCCGGATTTTAGTAATAGGCAAATGACGTTAGATAGCATCAATTGGGTACTCGTTCAAAATGATCCGGTTTATACCTGTGGGGTACGCAATGTAACATTCCGGGACATTTATCTTGAAAAACCACGCATCGGATTTTCAGTACATTTCGACAATGACCGATTCAGCCGTTCTTACTATCCCGGGGCCGAAGTACCCAAGCAAGAACAGTTAGTTTTTGACAACATTAGGGTGTTGCACAACAAACCCATCGACTTTCTCTCTGTAAACACCCCTATGGACGTGGTTACCATTGTCAATTCCAGTTTACGTGCAGGCGGAATTAACTTTCACGGCAACAAAGCTATGAACGATTATTTAGAGACCATCATCAACATGTCCAATTGCGTGTTTAATCAGCCCGGAAAAATGACTCTACTCAAAAATAGCGTGGATGGCAAAAGAATCACACTCAAAACCTCCTCTTCTGTAGCTGTAAACAAAGATTTTATAGCGGTAACAGTACCTGGAAATGGAATTATTAAGGTTCAGTCTGATTTGAAAGGAATTGAGAATAGACAAATTATGAAATCCAAGAAATAAATCAAGAACTCCTGACACATCACCCTTAAAGTTTTTCGAAATAATAATTAGATAAATTCAAATCTAAATAATTAAACTTAAAAAGATATGAACCAGCAAGTTCGAAGTAAATTTCTCATTAACAGGCAAAGCTTTCTTTTGCTATTAACCGCTTATACCTTGTTGCCTGCTGAGGTGGCACCGGGGCAAATTAAATCTGTATCTCCCTATGGATTATTAAATAGTTATCGTCTTTTTTCCATACAACCTGACTCGAAACCTGAAATGATCGACTTGGATAATGACGGCGACGCTGATGTGATGAAATATACAACCATTAATGGATTTCATGTGCAATGGATTGACGATGACGATGATATGAAATGGACAGATACGTGTGGCGATACAGACAACGATTGCTTGATGGTGGATATGAACAACGATGGACAATACGGCAGTTATTCGGATGTAATAATTGACTGGGTAGATACCGATAATAACGGGAAAGCCGATATGCAACTTTACACTGAATTTGCCACAGAAGCTGAGAAAAATCAACCGTGGGGTCCGGGTCATTTTATGGTAAATATGGACTTAGACAAAGACGATATTATGAACTATATTGATTGGAGCACATTCCGTTTACGTTGTTGGATACACGATGGTAAAGCCGATTTTTTTGAAGATTATTCCGGCAACAGCATGTTTTTGAAAATACACGCGTCTCCTCAAAATATCAACGATTTACGCTTGAATTGGGAAAATCCATTTCTTTTTTTTGATAGTGACAATGATGGTTTGACAGAATACGCATTCAGGCTTCTCGATCGCCCTGTATATGGTAAGCCCGGAGATAAATACCTGACAAATCTTACAGGTAAGATTGACTATATAACCATGTCGTACGATTTGGATAACGATAACTCTCCCGCTAATCCATTTGATTTTGATATAACTGTAAGTTACCGTGGCGGAGGTTTTGACTACCTGAATCAGACACATAAAATTCCTAATCTGAGAGGATTGCCTGAGGCCGACAAGTATCTTTTAGATCCTCGTATAAGGCAACTGACCGAACTGATTTATCCGGATAAAAATCAGATCCCGGATCTGGTTTTCAACAAAGCAACATGGAAAGAAACATGGTTTGTATATGACGAAGACGATGATTGCGAACGTTGGGAACGGGTTGAATTGCTCGAACCTAAAGACCCGTATATAGTAGGAACCAAAGCGGGTGGCTTAGACGACAACCCACAAGCTGACCCTGTAGG
Source organism: Bacteroidota bacterium (assembly GCA_017860345.1). GTDB lineage: Bacteria > Bacteroidota > Bacteroidia > Bacteroidales > Paludibacteraceae > Paludibacter. The sequence goes on from JAFNAV010000069.1 coordinate 8,996, forward strand.
CGACCGGGGAGAATGGGATTTGGATAATTCGGGCAAAGGAAACTTATATATCAGCCCATTGGATGGAAAAATTCATCTTTATGGTGCCGAGAAAGGTTTCTGGAGGGTAGATCAAAATGCTTTTTATTATCAGGGCATGGGAGGTTTGTACGACGGGTATGGCCCGGGAAGACAAACCTTAGATCCTACGGTTTTTCCTCTTGTCAGCTACTACGACACTGATAATAATGGTTTTTTCGACAAAATTGAGTTCGATTTGAATGGTGATCATATCTCTGATTATTCATTTTCGTTAAAAGAATTGGGTATTGCCGATACAACGACTGTGTATGACATTTCTAAAATGCAATACAAAGACTTTGTAAAATTGCATAAGAATGTGGCTTTGCAAACATGGAAAAATGCACTTAGCTTTTTAAAATTCGCTGAAAATTCAGGAATGAATACCAGCTGGTATGCTTTGCTTAAACACCCAAAATCGACACGTCAGCAATATACACAAGGATATTGGTTAAAGTTTTATTTGCTGATAGACTTGCTGGATAGAGCAAAACTCGAAAACAATACGACTATGAAAAAAGCAATTGAAAGAACATATTTTTCTCTTTGATCTAAAAAAACAAACTTAAATAATAAATAGTTCTCAATTATGAAATCAAAAAAAGTGATTGTTTTTTTAGAGATATGGTTCATTGCTCAGGCTACTTACTTTGTAACCGCTCAAAATCAACCTAATGATGCAGAAATTGCAAAAAAACAACATGAAGCTATCGGCATTACTGAAGATACCAAATCGACATACAAGGCTACTACACATGAGGATGCAAAATGGTTCGAGACTGTCGGTTTCGGAATGTTTATTCATTGGGGAATATGCTCGGTACGTACTATTGATTCGTCGTGGCCTATGATGCCTGGTACTCAAATAGCCTGGAACGGATATAAATATTCGCAAGATTCAATAGATATGTATTTGAAAAAAGGAGACTACTTTGCAGGTCATCCTTGCAAAAAGAATAATTCATGTATTACGCCGAATGAGTATTGGAGTCTTGCCCAACAGTTTGCTCCAAAACATTATAATCCTGATACGTGGGCTAAGCTGGCCAAAGCCGCCGGAATGAAATACATGGTGCTTACTACCCGCCATCACGATGGTTTTGCTTTGTGGCCCAGTAAATTTGGTAATTTCAGTACTTTGAATTATTTAAACGGAACTGATTATGTGGCTTCGTTTGTAAAGGCATGTCGCAAATACGGTTTGAAAGTTGGTTTGTATTACTCTGGCCCCGATTGGTATGTTAACAGACATTTTATGACATTTCTTTATCCGGGCATTGAGAAAAAATACAAAAACGTACCGGTTTTGGACGCAAACCTACAACCTGTGCAAAGGCCATGGACTGAGCAACAGAAACAGGATCACTCTGATTCTATGGCTGTTTACATTAGGGGACAAGTGAAAGAATTACTCACAAATTACGGCAAAATTGATATGATTTGGTTTGATGGTTCTCCGTCAATATCAAAATCATCATGGAGCAAATGTATTAGTATGAAAGAGATTCGTGAGCTTCAACCCGGCATAGTGGTAAGCCCTCGCTTTTTTGGTTACGGTGACTTTAAAACCTACGAAGGGGATATCAACTTACCTACGAACAAACAAAGCGAATGGGCCGAATTATGCTCAACCGTTGAAAATGGATGGGGCTATACGCAAGCGCCGCTTAAACCGATTGATCAACTAATAGAAATGCTTGTTTTATGCCGGTCGGTCAATACCAATTTTTTGCTCAATTTTGGTCCAGATAAAGATGGACGATTCTCCACAGAAATGCGATCACACTTAGCCATATTATCGGTGTGGATAAAAAAATACGGGAAAGCAATTGATAACTGCATTGCCTTGCCTGATACCGAGACGGCTTCGGTTCCGGCTACAGCCAAAGGTAATCATCGCTATTTGTTTGTGTTCAAAAACTACTCCAAAGAAGTGATTAACTATAGAAGCTCCTTAACCATAAGAAAAGTTGTGAATTTAACTACTGGCAATCCCTTGAAATTTATTAAAAATAAAAATGGATATGATATAAATGTAGTTTTTACAAAGCAAACTAAGTTTCCTCAGGTAATTGATGTAGAATTGAGTTAATAACATATCAATATAAATTATTTAAAGATTAAACATGAATTATAGAATAGTTTTTTCAGTATTAGTTTTGTTTTTTACTTCTTACAATACGCAATTGACTTTAGCTCAAAGTCCGGTAAAATTGACTCCGGGCGTGGATTATCCTTCCGAAATAGAGATTCTCGATTGTCTGGGCATTAACAAAGAACCTTATCATGCCACATTGATGCCATACGGCAATTTGCAAGAAGCTCTGATGGCCAAAAGACATGCCTCATCGTTTTGTAAAAGTTTAAATGGCAATTGGAAGTTCAATTGGGTACCAAGTCCTGAAAAGCGACCTGTCGATTTTTATAAGCCCGACTACGACGTTTCAGCATGGAAAGAGATTCCGGTACCATCTAACTGGGAGATTCATGGATATGGCACACCTTTTTATCGCAACAATGGCTATACAATCAAAAAAGATTTTCCGAACATTATGAGCGAACCCGATAAAAATTATACCGCATATATCGAACGTAATCCGGTGGGTAGTTACCGTCGCAATTTTGAAGTTCCTGCCGATTGGAGTGGTCGCCGTACTTTTATTACATTCGATGGTGTAGATTGTGCCTTTTTTATCTGGGTAAATGGCCACAAAGTGGGATACAGTGTCAATAGTCGGAATGCAGCCGAGTTTGATTTGACCAACTATCTTCAAGCCGGGAAAAATGTGTTGGCAGTAGAGGTTTATCAATATAGTTCGGGTACATGGCTCGAAGATCAGGATATGTGGCGACTACATGGGATTTTCAGAAATGTCACCCTTTGGAGCGCTCCTCAGGTTCATATCCGCGATTTTTTTGTAAAGCAAAATCTTGACAATGAGTATAAAAATGCTACTGTAGAAGTATTGGCAAAAATTAAAAACTATGGCGACAATACCGGTAAAGCCCTGACATTTACAGCTACGCTATACGACAAAAAAGGAAATGTCATA
>JAFNAV010000042.1 GCA_017860345.1 Bacteroidota bacterium
CGTTTGGCAATTTACCCATTCGCTGTTAGTGATGTCAAAGATACCAAAAATTGAAAGCAAATCACAACTTAGCTCTTTTAGCTTTAATGAATTTGAAAGCTGTTAGTGATGTCAAAGATACCAAAAATTGAAAGCAAATCACAACAGCCGGTCATATTCCTCAATCGGCAACACGGCTGTTAGTGATGTCAAAGATACCAAAAATTGAAAGCAAATCACAACAGTTACAAATCCCCGGATATATTAATATTCGCTGTTAGTGATGTCAAAGATACCAAAAATTGAAAGCAAATCACAACTACGTTTATTAAAGTGTTTCGCTCGCAATTGCTGTTAGTGATGTCAAAGATACCAAAAATTGAAAGCAAATCACAACGGTACGCCATTGCTAAGTTTTGTTTAATTCGCTGTTAGTGATGTCAAAGATACCAAAAATTGAAAGCAAATCACAACCCAATCCTCATAATGATTAGCATGATACAAGCTGTTAGTGATGTCAAAGATACCAAAAATTGAAAGCAAATCACAACGAGCCTCTCTCCCACTTCTACTACTGTGTAGCTGTTAGTGATGTCAAAGATACCAAAAATTGAAAGCAAATCACAACGAACAGTAATATTGATTACTTTTGGACCGCGCTGTTAGTGATGTCAAAGATACCAAAAATTGAAAGCAAATCACAACTATCAATGCTTTGTACTGTGCTTTCACTTTGCTGTTAGTGATGTCAAAGATACCAAAAATTGAAAGCAAATCACAACGAGTTCCCCGAAGGTCGAGATAGCCAGCAAACTGTTGGTGCTCATACAGAAACCAAAGGTGCCTTGTCAATGCTTGCATTGTTGAAGTGTGGCATCATTTAGGCAATCATTGAGGGATATTTTATGGTAACGGGCAAATTTTGCTGTTTGACGGGTTTCCAGTAGATACGTGAGAATTTTAAAATATTATGCTAATTACAAGTAAATCGTTACGAGTTACAAGTATGTTTCTATTATTTGTTGCATTCTAAGATTCATTCATCATGACAATATCCAAAATATAATTACTTACACCGACTTGATACATGCTGGAGATCATATCGTATGCATCTGATTCATCCCATTTCTCTTTTTCAGACAAATAACTAATCATTTCTAATTTATGAAAAGACATATCGCTACCTAAGATATCGACAACAGCACTCTCCTCTGTAAAATCTACAGGATCAATCTTATAATCAGCTCCTTTTTGAACTAAACTATAACAAGTAATGCCATTGCCTTTCTCGGCTTCGTTAATCAGGTTCAGGTCAATTTCCCTGTATCCTTTTTCTAACGCTTCTTTAATTTCATCTGCATCCAACCAATTTTCATCATCACAAATCACATGTCTTAGAAGCCTGTAACGGGAATAATCTTTAATTGTAAAGTTATTTATCTTGAAATTATCACATAACCAAACTATACAAGCCAGCACTTTAGAATAGTACTCGGATGGGTTTATGCAAGTCCTTACATCCTGATCTTCATCAGCATAACTATGAATAACACATAAATTATCCTCATCGAAATATTCATAAAATCCATTAGCCGCCCAATTGAGAATATCTAAAACATTGATCTCAACATATTCATTTCCCCAATAATCCTCTAATTCTTTGGATAATATTGGGATTCTGACCTGCATATCAACCTTATTTCCAATCAGCTTCTGAAGAACATTCAAATCTGCATAAAATGCAGCCATAAATAATTCTATGTTTCGGTCTTGTTGCATTTTCTATCTTTCTTTAAACATCATCTTACAGGTTCTGAAAACCTAAAAGTGGTGTTCTGTTATCCAACTGTCACCGGTTTAATATATACAATGACACCTATCTGATTCTCTGTGTGTGCATCGGGTGTAATACGGTTGATCCGCACCTCAAAAAGGTCGGTATGACCGAGTTCAAGAAACTTGCTGATTTCGTGGTTGGAAGTGCGGGGAATAAATCCAAGTTTGGATTCGCCGTAGTATATGGCTACAGCATAGGGGTCGAACTTATTGTCTTCTTCCCGATTGAGTGTGAGTTCAGTGCCGATTTTCAATTCATTGAAAACTTCGCATCCATCCCAATAAGAGAAGCCGGCAATGTCGAAGTTAATGTAATGTCTTTTCTTTGTTTTCATAAATTTAGCCTCCCCAAACCCCTCCAAAGGAGGGGGTGTAAAAATGTTATACTTTTATCATTTATATCCGGTTGAAAATCTAAACGCTGGATATGTTTTTTTATGATACAAAAAAACGGGGAGTTTTTGACAACTTATGACAATGAGAAAAAAAGTACCAAATAAAAGTAAAGTTTTTCTGAAATCATAGATTTTCAGAAAGTTGAAGTAATGGGGCTTCTGCCCCAAACCCGGACTAACTTTTTGTCTTGAAACAAAAAGTCAGCAAAAAATTCAAGACTGCGCCCGCTTCACTCGAAAAACTGGCGTTCGAGAAGCTGAAATCCCCAAACTCCTCCCGTTGGTCGTCAAACAGTGGGTATTTCTACGCTTCTCTCGCTGGTTTTTCGGCTCACCGGACGAGGTCGGTCGGTTGAGAGACTTTGAGCATTAAACAGGTCGCTTTGCGGATAATCTTAAAATTTATTTTGAATGTTTTTTAGGTGTGTGGCAATGTGTTTTTGCAGTTCCGGCGTGTCGATAATTTCAATATCGTCCAGTAATCCCATTACAAAACGACCTACACCATCGTAAGAACAAACTTCGGATTCAAATATCCATTCGTTGTCGGATAGCTTGTTGAGGTATTTTGAAGCTAAGGGGAATTCTTCCGTTAGCAGGCTGGCGGCCCGTAAACCCAGTTTGAGTTTTACGGGTTTGGTTTCGTTGCTGTTCATGCGGAACACATCGATATAGCCGGATTGGTGATTAGCCTCGTATTGCCAGGCTTCGGGCAGTATCTCCACACTTCCGATTCTTGAGATTTTGAAGAGTTTGTTTTTATTTTCTTCCGGGCAATAACACCATACCTGTACATAATTGGTGGTAAAAGCATAAGCCTCTACTTCCCTATCACGAATATCGTTGCCGTGAGCTGAGGAATAGTTTTTCAGTACGACCCGCTTTTTATTCTCTATGGCTTGTACTAACTGCCCGACATTCCGCCCGTTTTTGCCGCTTACAATGGTTTCAGCCAGAATATTGTAGTCGTAAACGGTGTAGAGCTTCTTTTTAAGATTTTGTTTGAGCAGGTTGGTTTCGTCTATGTTCTCAATAGCTGATTTGAGGATATAGGCTTCTTCTTCGGTAAAATGAATTAACTCGCTAATGTCTTTGAAATATGGGGAGGACTTGTCGAGTTTTGGGCAGTTATTCGTCTTTTTAATGACAAACCCGGCATCCCGAAATGTGTCGATATAGCGATATACGGAACGGGACGAAATGCTTAGTTTGTCGGCAATTTCATCCACGGTTAATGAGCTGTTGGCTATGAGCATTTTCATTAACCTGAGCAGGCGTTCGAGTTTGGGTTGATCCATGGTAATTGATTTAAAGCCCCCTCAATCCCCCAAAGGGGGACTTGAAGATCAGTTCTACATGTTTTGATTGACCATATTGACTAACAAATGACTATTAATTGCCCAACTTGCCCCATTATTGCCCAATCGTTGCCCCTTTTGCCCCATTCCTATCAACGGGGTTTTCGTATCTTTCCGGTTGTTTCGGTCGTTTATCGGCAGTTTCAATTTTATATTATCGGCAACTCCAGACAAACCACCATCAGAATTGCACGCCCGTTGCACGCAATGCACGCTTTCAGCATGAAGCGATTGAGGCTATTATGAGGCAATTGTGAGGCAATTACAGTGCAATTTGTGCAATTATTGCGCAATTACTACGCAAATTGCGCAATTAATGCGCAATTAATTCATAAAAACTACCTGCACCGTAACCTGTGTTTTTAAACATTCCGAATTTATTCGTCAATTCTGCCAATTCATCCGTTGCCGTCCTTCTCGAAATATTGTTTAACTCTTGGTATTCACTATTAGTAATTCTTCCTTTCTCTTTCACATACAGCACGGCTTTTATTTGTCTTTCGCTTAGTCCTAACTTGCTCAAATCTTCCTTATTGTAAATGTCTTTTCGGAAAGTTACCCAAAAATCTGAACCTTGGGGAGTAAACTGCGGTGCGGGTAAACCTGCTGCGACACATTGTTCTTCGATTTTGGAAATGCCCCGCCCCCACGACTCTACATAACCGCTGCGGAAAAAAGCATTGGCAATATCGGGGTTGTTAGGGCGAGAAGAATGGTTTTGCAGAAGTTTTTCGATTGTCCAATCTTCGGGTAATCGTCCCTCGTTCCAAATCATTATTTTGTCATCGTAAACACGGATTTGAATGGGCGCACCGCCTGAGTATTCCTTATGTGTTACCGCATTCAAAAGTGCTTCGCGCAAGGCTTCTTTGGGATATTCGTAGGTTTCGATACGGTGGAGTCCGTCGTAACTTATCAATGCTCGTGTATATTTTGTCAAAAGCAGTTCCATCGTTTTTTCGACTTGCTCGAACAAATTGCCGTGAATATCGTCCTGATACCGCAAATCGGTATTGGTGCGGAAATAGCCAATTTTAACATACGCTCCTGTAACGAATTTTTCAGGGTCGGGGTGGAAAAGCAGTAAGGCGGCTCGTTTCAATAGACCGTTTTCAAACAAATTCAGGTTTTCGAGCAATTGTTCGGGAGTGTCCTTACGGCACTTTTCATCAAGACGGTTGCTGTCAATGCCACGTTCTTTGAAGAAATTAATTGTTTCTTGCTTTAAATCTGAAATGCTGACGGTTGGAATTGGTACGCAGTCCCACTTTCTGCCGTATTTCTGTAAAAGGAATTTATCTAACGCCGCACCTTTGAGTTCTTGTTTGGTGCTACCGCTACGATAATGGTACTCACCTTTGTAATTTACCGGATTGGGGTGTGGCTCGACAATGATTTCGATATAGTCTCCTTGTTCGGTCTGGTACAGATTGACAGGAGCAACGATTCCAAGAATGGTTGTTATCTTATTGGGCAATTCTTCCAATAGCTTTTTGGCATTCTTTACGCCTACTACATTGCCGTTATCGTCTTTACCAATGTAGAGCGTACCGCCTTGGGCATTGGCAAAGCCGCATATCCATTTCAGGTATTCGTCTTTCCAAACGGATTTGTATTCTATGTTTTGAGTTTCGGGCATAAGGCTGATTTTATTTTGAACTTATATCACTATTATCTTCTTTGTTGTCCCACATTTCCCTGTAAGTATTAACGTGTTGAGCTGTGGCAAGCGGGTCAATATCGTAATAATAACGGCATAATCTTTTGAATATTCTTAGAACCTCATCGTCATAAGCAACCTCGCAAAGCATATCCAACGTGTACTCAATCCTTTCAATATCCTTACTTTGGGAAACAATGATATTCTCTGCTTCGGGTTTCCAGTAGTTGAGCGTCTGCAGTGCAGCTTGCTTCTGTATAGCGACAATGCTCTTTGCCAGTTCGTGTAATTCATTATCCATTTTATCCCTTAGCTATTTTCTTAATATCCTCTTCAATTTCTTTCAGGCTTTGCTCCTTTTCTATCGCTTGTTGAGCTATTTTGTATTTCTCAAATTCCTCATTTGATTTTTTCAACGCTCTATCGTGGCTGATTTTACCTGCATGGGTGAGTAACTCTCTGCCATTCAGTTGCAGAATCACATCTAAACGTTGAATCCAATCTTTCATATACATGGGTTGGTGCTGTTGTGCCATTGTTTCGGCAAAAGCCAAATACTGTTCAACCAATAAACCCAACAACTTTATTTCATCTTCTTTTAAGTAGTTTTTGGCAATGCTGATATCAGTCTTCTTTATCGCCAATGTATTTTTCTTATCCAACGACTGCATACCCATCAGAGGCAAGGAAGCATCTACCCTGCGATATACTAATTCGGCTGCCGTTTGCTGGCTAATAGCCCAAAGTAATTTATTTTGCACCACCTTGAAAAACTCAATGGTTCGTTCGTCTTTTGCATCGTAATCAATACTGGTGGTGTATATGTCTTTAATTTTCTGATAGAAAAATCTTTCGGAAATGCGTATCTCGCGAATACGTTCCTGCAATTCGTTGAAATAGTTCATCGAACTACCAGACTTGAAACGCTCATCATTCAACGTAAATCCCTTAATGATATATTCTTTCAACCGTTGAGTAGCCCAGATACGGAATTGTGTACCCTGAGGTGATTTTACACGGTAGCCAACCGAAATAATAACGTCAAGATTATAGCCATTCACTTCCGATTCCTGCGTTTTTCCTGCTATAGCACCGTGTTGAGTGGTTGTCCGGAATTTCCGGACAACCACTTTTTCATCTAATTCACCTTCTTTAAATACATTACGTATGTGCTCCGAAATGGTTCTTTTGTCTTTTCCAAACAACTCACCCATTTGAGCCTGCGTAAGCCAAACGCTTTCTTCCTCCAGACGAACATCTATTTTAATGCTACCTTCGGAATTTTGATAGATCAGGATTTCACTGTTGTTCATTTTGTTAATTAGCTATGTTTTACATGCCATCAGGCTTCTTACGACCTCTTACTTATCTGATTCTCTTTACGAAAGCCATAATCATTGCATTTTGTCTTTATTTCCAGAGAATTGTGATTTTCAAAACAAAAATAGACAATTATTCACAAACAAAACGGACAAAAGAGAAAAGATTTCAACACAACAAAGCACAAAGAAAATAAAATTTTCATCACTTCTATTCAATATTAAAATTTGTACCTCTTTACCTCAAGTGAAAAAACGTACACATTTGTTACTTTAATACTTTTTGGCTTCTTCGGGCGCTTTTTATGTTTGGCTTATATGCGTTTTTTGGCTACCTTTGCAAAATTTTATTTCAAAAATCATTCTACACGGTATGGCACACTACTTAAATGACATTTCCAGAACTTTCAGCGAGTATTTATTGATTCCAGGTCTGACCTCCAAGGCATGTACTCCGGCCAATATTACCCTGAAAGCTCCGCTTGTAAAATTCAGAAAAGGTGAAGAAGCACCGATATCGCTGAATGTTCCGTTTGTTTCTGCTATTATGCAGTCGGTATCCGACCATAAAATGGCTATAGCGCTGGCACGTAATGGTGGATTATCCTTTATTTTCGGCTCGCAAGGCATTGAGTCGCAAGCCGAAATGGTGTTCCGCGTAAAAACCTACAAAGCCGGTTTTGTGGTAAGCAATGCCAACCTCACCCCAGAACATACCCTACAGGATGTGCTGGCTCTGAAAGAGTTTTCGGGACACGGCACCATTGGAGTAACCGACGACGGTACTTCGGATGGCAAACTGCTGGGCATTGTAACCGGCCGCGACTACCGAGTAACACGCGACCCTGCTAACAAAAAAGTAAAAGAGTTCATGACTCCGTTTTCAAAACTTATTACAGGCGATTTCGGTATTTCCATAAGCGATGCCAACGACATAATCTGGGATCACAAACTCAACTGCTTACCTATTATTGATAAAAATCAACATTTAAAATACTTTGTATTCAGAAAAGACTACGAAAATCACAAAGCTAATCCCAACGAGTTGTCCGACGATAACATGAAGCTGCTTGTGGGAGCCGGCATTAATACCAGAGATTATAAAGAGCGTGTACCCCGACTAATTGAGGCTGGTGTAGATGTGATGTGTATTGATTCGTCGGATGGTTTTTCGGAATATCAAAAAGAAACTCTGGAATACATCAAATCAACTTTTGGCGAAAACATAAAGGTAGGTGCCGGAAACGTAGTGGATCGTGATGGATTTTTATATCTGGCCGAAGCAGGAGCCGATTTTGTAAAAGTTGGCGTTGGTGGAGGCTCTATTTGCATTACCCGTGAGCAGAAAGGTATCGGTCGTGGGCAGGCTACTGCACTGATTGAGGTAGCTGCAGCGCGCGACGAGTATTTCGAGAAAACCGGTGTATATGTCCCTATCTGTTCTGATGGTGGTATTGTGCAGGATTATCACATGGTATTGGCTATGGCCATGGGGGCTGACTTTATAATGATGGGGCGTTACTTTGCCCGTTTCGACGAAAGTCCTACCCGTAAATTGCTGGTAAACGGCAACTACATGAAAGAATACTGGGGCGAAGGCTCTAACCGCGCCCGCAACTGGCAACGCTACGATATGGGAGGTAGCGAAAACCTGAAATTTGAAGAAGGTGTCGATAGTTTTGTTCCCTATGCAGGCAAGTTGAAAGATAATTTGGATGTTACAATTGGCAAAATCAAATCGACCATGAGTAGTTGTGGTGTGATGGATTTGAACGATTTGAAAACCAACGCAAAAATTACCCTCGTTTCGTCAACCAGCATTATAGAAGGTGGTGCGCACGATGTGGTGGTAAAAGATACCCGTAGCACTAACGGATAACCCAAAGTGAAGTAATAAAAAAAACAGGAAGACTAATTCAATGCAGAGTTTGTCTTCCTGTTTTTGTATATAGAAGATAATGTTGTATTATCGCAAGTTAAGCAGTTCGCGGGCATTGAGCAAGGCCGCCTCGGTAGGATTTTTACCACTCAGCATTTGAGCTATTTCCTGAATCCGCTGTTCCGGAGTAAGACGTTCTATAAATGTTTCGGACTGTTGCCCTGTATCATCTTTATAAACGCGGTAATGCTGAGCGCTTTTGGCTGCTATCTGCGGTAAATGCGTAATTGTAATTACCTGCATACCGCTACTCATTGCGTGCATTATTTCGCCCATACGGTGAGCAATTTCGCCTGACACTCCGGTGTCAATTTCATCAAAAATAATTGTAGGCAGATCAGATTTATTAGCCGTCATGGCTTTCACCGAAAGCATAAGCCGCGACACCTCACCTCCCGATGCTATAAGCTGTACAGGCTGTAAATCGCGGTTTTTATTGGCCGAAAACATAAACTGGACATCATCAATACCTACTGTACTGTAATTGGCTGCCGGTTTTATATCCACATCAAAGCGGATATTAGGCATCCCAAGTTTAGATAAATGCTCCACCAAATAATCAACAATGGGTTTTACGGCATTTTTCCGGGAAGCAGTCAGCTTAGCAGCGGCCTTTTCAAGCTCTGCCAAAGCAAGCTCAACAGCCTTGCGCAGCTTATCAATTTCTTCATCAAAATTCTCAATTTGCTGTAGCTGCACATCCAACTCATCACGCAGGCTCATAAGTTCGGCCACAGACGATACTTTATATTTTTTTTGTAAAGTATAGATGTCGCTAAGCCGGTTTTGCACATAATCCAGCCGTTCGGGATTATATTCCACCTTATCGGCAAAGGTCATCACATCATTATTGATGTCTTTCAACTCAATATAAGCCGACTCTAAACGCTCTGCCCAAATGGCCCCATCGGCCAGATAGGCTTTTACTTTATTGACTGCACCAAGTGCCTCTTTGACGAGCGGAACCACTGCATTCTCATCGGTCAGCAAACTTGTAACCCGGAGCAATTCTATTTTAATTTCTTCGGCATGCGTAAGCGTTTCCTGCTCAGTTTCGAGTTCTTCCTGCTCAGTTTCGTATAAATTAGCTTCGGAAAGTTGCGTAAACTGAAATCTTATAAAATCAAGTTCTGTAGCCTGTTTACCGGCATTTTGCTCCATTTTCCTGAGGTCGGTTTGCAACTGCACCCATTGGTTGTAAGCAGTTTGATATACCAAGAGCAAGTCCTGATTGCAGGCGATGGTATCCACTACCTCCAATTGATAATTGGTATTAGACAAGAGCAGATTGTCGTGTTGCGAGTGTATATCGATAAGTTTGTTGGTAAGATCACGCAATATAGTAAGCGACACAGGGGTATCGTTAACAAAAGCCCGTGATTTGCCCGAACCCGTCATTTCACGTCTGATAATGCAGTTTTTGCCATCATAATCCAAATCATTTGATTTGAAAAAATCGTCAATTTTTTTATATCCTTTCAGATCAAACTCTGCCTCAATTACACACTTATCCTCATCATATTTCAGAGCCTTAAGTTCAGCCCTTTGACCTAAAATAAGAGATAATGCACCCAGGATAATGGATTTACCGGCACCGGTTTCGCCCGTAATAGCCGAAAAACCGCCCTCAAAATCTATTTTCAGTTCTGAGATGAGCGCATAATTCAATATATAAAGTGACTTTAACATTCAATGTTTATTCTGATTAAAAACTACATAAAGAAAAACAAATCATGATAGCTTATTTAAACACAGTTTGGAATTTATCAGCCTGTGTAGGCCTTACATCTGTGAGTATTTCCACGGCTTCCTTTTTCTCAGCTTCGGTAGCTTTGGAGAGGATATTAATCAACTCATCAGTTTTGGCATCCATAAACGAGGCAATTACAATAGCTGATGGTCTTGCCCGGTTAGCATCTTTCAAAACCGGTATTCCCGACACAATCCGGGCTCTGGCATTAGTTGAATTTTGCGACATTTCGTCCAAACCAAGCCGATGATATTCATAAAAATAATTCCTAAACTTTTTAAAAGCTTCATCCGTAAGATTATTAATCAGAGCGTAACGGTTTTTATCGCTCTCAAATGCTTTCCACCCATCTAAATTAGCAGCTTGCGCCGAGTTTACAATGGCTTCGGCAGCCAAAAAATAAGGCGTACCACCAAACCGCGAGTACGAATCCATATCATAACCAATAATTAAATAAGCATAATATGCCAATACCGCCGTAAGATTGGACGTGATGGTATTTTCATTCAGTTCAAGCAGGTCAAACTCCTTGTACTGAAAGTTATAGGTATTGTCTCTAAAGTTGAATAATGTAGTATAATAGCTCGAATTGAAAACCGGGCGTCGCGATTGCACCTGAATTTCGCAGGTAAAATTGTCACCATCAACCTTTTTCACAATCACAGTCATGGTACATTCAATTTTTTCGGTATTGGTAAATGCAAGTTCAGTCCACCTTCTATTATTTACAAATTCCGACATCGATTTCTGCAATGTATTGAAAACAGATTTATTAGAACCAATAATTTGATCCGAATTAATCTGTATATTGCAGTTAAGCTCTTGAGCTACAGCCAATGTTGTAACTACACACAAAACCACGAGCAGTTTTATTTTCGCCATAGAGTTAAAGTTTTATTGAGTTATAAACATTTCTCAGAATATCAATGTATTTATCTCATTTACTATATCATTAGCAACGGCTAATTTTGATTTAAGTTCATATTTTTTCTGAAGTCCCGAACGGTGCATGATAGTAACCTTATTAGTATCAAAACCAAAACCGGATTTAGGATCCTGCAAAGAATTAAGTACGATAAAATCAAAGTTTTTTCGTTCCATCTTGCTTAAAGCATTAGCCTCTTCATTGTCAGTTTCGAGAGCAAAGCCTACCAGAAATTGCTCGTGCCGTTTTGCAGCCCCCAAGGCCGCAGCAATATCACGTGTTGGTTTAAGATCAAGTTGCAGATTTTCCTTCTCGCGTTTTACTTTATGATTAGCCGGACTTACAGGCGTAAAATCGGCCACGGCGGCACACAAAATAGCGCCATCAGCCTGTTCAAAATAAGTCATCGCATTTCTATACATTTCATCCGCCGATTCCACATCAATGCGTTTGATACTTTTGTTTTTGAGGCTCTGGTTTACCGGCCCTGCAATAAGTATTACCTCTGCTCCCTGATTGGCACATGCCTCGGCAATGGCAAATCCCATTTTTCCTGTGGAATAATTACCGATAAAACGTACCGGGTCAATTTTTTCGTAAGTGGGTCCGGCAGTAATCAGAACTTTCTTGCCAGCCATTTTTTTGGGAGTGAAATATTGGTCGATAAATGCCACAATATTCTCCGGTTCGTCCATACGGCCTTTACCCTCCAAGCCACTGGCCAACTGGCCTGATGCCGGCTCAATAATCTGATTGCCATAGGATTTAAGGATTTCGATATTCCGACGCGTAGATGGATGGTTAAACATATCCAAATCCATGGCCGGAGCTATAAAAACCGGACAGCGTGCCGAAAGATATGTGGTAACAAGCAAATTATCGGCCACTCCACTTACCATTTTACCCATTGTATTGGCAGTGGCGGGTGCTATCACATAGGCATCGGCCCACAAACCTAAATCAACATGACTATTCCAATCGCCGTTTTCAGGATTAAAGAAGTCTACTAAAATAGGATTCTTCGATAAAGTTGCCAAGGTAAGAGGTGTGATAAACTCTTTAGCAAGTTCGCTCATAATCACCTTAACCTCTGCCCCTTCTTTTACAAGCAAGCGGATAAGATAAGCCGATTTATAGGCTGCAATACTACCTGTAACTCCTAATATTATTTTTTTTCCCTGTAACATAATATTTCTTTCAGTGCCGGTGAAAACATTATAAATTTCGGAACCCGGCTTTAAAGTATACGACAAAAATACAAAAATGTTGTGAACCTAAAAAAACTTATCAGCGGTTGAGTTAATTTATTGTCAAAAAGAAAAATACCTGTCCGCATAAATGTCAGCTCGCAGGCATGTAGCCGAGATATTCAATACTAACAAACTACTAAAAAGATAAAAGAACAAAGATAGTTTCAGGAAACTAACCTTGTTCTTTTACAAAAGTTTTGTTTATCAGTCGATAAAATTCAGCTAACTTATTTAAGCTTACTATCTTTAGCCGGATTGCGATAATAGATTTTATCTTCGATAAATTCCTGAGTTGCAATAAGCGTTGGCTTAGGAAGTTTTTCGTAGTAACGCGAAATTTCAATCTGTTCACGGTTTTCGAATACTTCCTCAATATTTTCATTCATCGATGCAAACTCCTGGAGTTTTTTATCGAGTTCCGATTTAATTTCCGCACTGATCTGGTTAGAACGTTTGGCTATAATTTTCACAGTTTCGTATACATTCCCAACATTTACGCTCATCGAGTTCATGTCGCGCGAAATGGTATTCGACGGTGCATTTACTTTTTTAAAGTCCATAGCTTTTTTATATTATTAATCGTTTACTACTTTTTTTGCTTCATTAAAAATTTTATCAGCTTGCTTACGCAGCTTTCCATCGGGAAATTCATTGGTAAAGTTGTAATACTCGTCAATGGTATTCCGGTATCTGTCCATTCTTCTTTCCTGTATACTCTGAACAGCTTGCTGATATTTTGCTTCCAGAATAATCAGGGATAATTCTTCGCGATATTTTGAAGACGGGTATTTTCTTAACGAATTTTGAGCCGTCACTACAGCCGATTCATAATTGTTTCCCAAATAGTTTCCCAAGTTAAAGTACAGCTTTGAGTTCAGGTAATCTTTATAAGCCAGCTTATTGGTCATTTCATCAAGCAGCTTCACCGCATCTCCTACTCTTTCGCTTTCAGGGAAAATATCGATAAACTCCTGTAAAGCATCTATTGCATTGAATGTGGCCGTTTGATCCAAACGGGCATCGGGCGAGTCAAGATAATAGCAATAACCAATCATGTATTTTGACTCCATAATATATTTACCTTTAGGATAGGTTTTTACATATGTTTTAAAATACTCGCTGGCCGAGTAATAATCTTTCTGACCCAGATAAGATTTTGCCAGATAGTTCAGAACAGTTTCAGAGCGTTCTGTGCCCTTGTAATACGTGGAAACCTCATCAAACAAGGTAGTGGCACGCATGAAATCTTTTTTATCGAAATACTCTACCGCTTTGTTGTACTTTAATTCAGGGTCGTTGCTTTTAAGCAATTTCTGATATTCGCCACACGATGAGAGTAACAATAAACTTAGCAAAAATATGAATGAGTACTTTTTCATATTAAAAATTGGACTGCAAAAGTAGTTAATATATTGGTAATAAAAAAATAATATGATTTTTTTTTGAATTTTTACAATTAAGTTCAATGCCGGGCACTACTTATTTATTGATGTATTTTTCAAATCCTTTGGTATATGTCACCTGATATTTCCCATCATTATCGGTATATACCAGATAACAATCCATATCATTAAACGTTTTGCACAAAGCCATGGCCTTATCCACACCCATTACCATAAAAGCTGTGGCATAAGCATCGGCCTGCATAGCCGTAGGAGCTACTACTGTAGCACTCAGCAAATTATGCTGAACCGGATAACCTGTATGCGGATCGATAGTATGTGCGTATTTTTTTCCGCCTTTATAATAAAACTTACGGTAATTCCCCGAAGTTGTTAAGCCTACGTTGCTTACATTGATAATGGTTTGTAACTCACCATTGGTATTTTCCGGGTCATCCACAGGTTTATCTACGCCTATTTGCCAGTTTTTACCTTTCGGATTCACACCCTTGCAAAAAATCTCGCCGCCAATATCAATCATGTAGTTCTTACAACCGTAGCTTTCGAGCAAACGGGCAATCAAATCGGCCGACAAACCCTGAGCAATAGCGCTTGCATCTACTTTTATATCAGGATTTTCCTTAATCAATTTATGATTTACAATTTTTACCTTTTTATAACCCACAAGCGGTAAAATTTTATTTATATCCGGCAAATGCGTAGTATCTGCTATAGAAGCACCAAAACCCCAAGCTTCCACTAAAGGAGCAACGGTAATGTCGAAAGCACCTCCCGTTTTTTCGGACACCTTCAGAGCTTCGTAAAACATAGCTTCGAAGCAGGAGTCAGTACTTACCGACGCATCGTTTTTATTGATTCTTGAAATAACCGATTCCGGATTGTATGTTGAAAGCGAAAGGTCAAATTCTTTGAAAAATTTATCGATTTCGGGCTGTAAATCTTTGCCATCGGGCTGCTGATAAGTTGCAGAATAGTAAGTTCCCTGAGCTTTGCCTTCATTATGAACATAAGGAGCCTCTTTTTTGAAAGGAGAATGAAACACAAGAGCATAGACGATAAATATTATCCCTGCCAGGCTATATCCGATTGCTTTTTTATTGAACTTCATTATTATTAATTAGTTGTTAAATATCAAAATATAATCGTTGACCGCGAACTAACTCATTGATAGTCCCCCGATTGTAAACCTTTTGTCCGTTTACCCAGGTAGACACAACATTGTGTGTAAACACCTGTCCCTCAAAAGGTGACCATTGGCAAAAATACAGGATATTCTCCTTAGTTACCGTCCACGTATCGTTAGCGTCTATTAAAACCAAATCGGCATAATATCCGGGGCGGATAAAGCCCCGTTTTCTCACACGATAAAGCTCAGAAGGAGCATGACACATTTTGCGTACCACATCTTCGTAAGTAAAAAATCCTTTACGTACCAGCTCAAGCATAGCAACCAGCGAGTGCTGTATCAGCGGTCCTCCCGACGCAGCTTTGAGGCAAGAGCCCTCCTTTTCGCGCCATAAGTGCGGTGCATGGTCGGTAGCTATCACATCAACCTTATCGGATAGTACCGCAGCAATAAGCGCTTGCCTGTCGGTCTCGGTTTTAATGGCCGGATTCCATTTGATGCTATTTCCATAGCTGGCATAATCGGCATCCGAAAACCACAGATGATGTACGCAAACCTCAGCAGTTATTTTTTTATCCGCCAGCTTCACGGAGTTATCAAACAAGCTCATTTCCCTTTCGGTAGACAGATGTAACACATGTAAGCGGGCATTGTATTTACCTGCAAGCTCCACAGCAAAGGCCGACGAGCGGTAACAAGCTTCCGCATCGCGTATCAGTGGATGATACTGCACCGGAATATCGTCGCCGAGCAAAGCTTTATAATATGCCTTATTTTTCTGAATGGTAGCTTCGTCTTCGCAGTGCGTAGCTATCAGCATAGGTATTTCACTAAAAATGGCGCTTAGTGTTTCAGTATTGTCAACCAGCATATTACCGGTAGACGAACCCATAAATACTTTTACGCCACACACTTTAGCAGCATCCACCTTACGCAATTCATCCAAGTTGCTATTGGTGGCGCCCATATAAAATGAGTAATTGGCCAGCGATTTTTCGGCACCCAACGCATACTTATCCTCAAGGGCATCAATGGTTGTAGTAAGCGGCATGGTGTTAGGCATTTCCATATACGAGGTAACGCCTCCGGCCACAGCAGCCCGTGATTCGCTGTAGATATTACCTTTGTGAGTGAGTCCGGGTTCACGAAAATGCACCTGATCGTCAATTACACCGGGTATTAGCAGTTTGCCCTCAACATCTACTACTTCCGACAATCCACTTGCATCAGGAAGCAAATCTCCCTCGGCATAGACGGATTTTATAATGTCATTCTCAACAAGTATTGCCCCCTTAAAGGCTCTACCTTCGTTGATAATTGTTGCATTTTTTATCAGAAACTGGCTCATTGATAATTGGTAAGGGAGTTAACCGGATTGATTCAAAAGAATCAACTGTATTTTATTATTTTATTTTACAATTTTTTTTGCGGAAATTTTCGCACCCAACTATTCAGCTTCAACTGTATAACGCCCAAAAAAGCTTCACCGAAAATTCCACCACTCATTTTAGAAGTACCCAATTCTCTGTTTATAAAAATAATAGGCACTTCATATAATTTAAAACCACACTTGTAAGCAGTAAATTTCATTTCTACCTGAAACGCATATCCTTTAAAACGAATTTTATCAAGTTCAATCGTTTCGAGCACCTGCCTACGATAACATTTAAATCCGGCTGTAGTGTCGGCAATATTCACTCCGAGCACAAAACGCACATATTTCGAAGCAAAATACGACATCAGCACCCGTCCTATAGGCCAATTAACCACATTTACACCGCTTACATACCTTGAACCGATAGCCACATCGGCGCCCAAATTGGCACAGGCATCGTACAACCGTGGCAGGTCATTAGGGTTATGCGAAAAATCGGCATCCATTTCAAAAACATACTCGTAACCATGTTCGAGCGCCCATTTAAAACCAGCTATATAAGCCGTCCCTAACCCAAGTTTACCCTGACGTTCCACCATGAATAATTTTTCAGGAAACTCTGCCTGAAGCTCCTTTACGATGCTGGCAGTACCATCGGGCGAACCATCTTCAATAATCAGGATGTGAAAAACGAGAGGCTGATTAAACACAGCACGGATAATATTCTCTATATTTTCCTTTTCGTTGTAGGTTGGGATAATGACTAATCTGGACGACATGTTATTTGTTTTCGGTTGATCGCTAATAATTTATACTTGGTTATTTTTAGTCAAAAACGTATAGCTCCGAAGGAATATATCTTTCAAGAGTTATAATTTCAATATCTTTACCGGGCTTTATATTCTTTTCAGAAAGATAATTACCAACGGTAGTATAGGCAATTTCGGGCATATTGTTTTCACGACTTAAATGACACAAAAAAACATATTTCATACGGTCGTTGTAGTTTTGCGCCAGAAACTCACCCGCCTGATCATTACTCAGATGCCCTGTAGGCGCTTTTATTCTGTTTTTCAGATGCGGCGGATACGCTCCGTTATCGAGCATTTGCGTATCATAATTGGCCTCCAGAACCATATAATCGGCCTGCTTGAGATGCTCCGATGCCTCGTCGCCAATATAGCCCAAATCGGTAGCAAAGGTAAATCTTTTTTCTTTATATTCAACGGTGTAACCAACGCTATCGGAGGCATCGTGCGACACGGCAAAAGATGTTATTTTGAAATCGCCCAATTCAACAGTTTCATTTTTCTCAATAAATTTACGGCTGTTGTAAAGCTTTTCGGTAACGCAATAACTGCGATAAATACCTTCGTGTGTTTTACGGGTAGCATATACCGGCACTTTGTGCTTCTCGCCCAGCGAACCAACTGCTTTTATATGGTCGGCATGATCATGTGTTACGAAAACGCCCCAGATATTCTCAAAATCAAGCCCGATACTCCTCAGATTCTTACGAATAGTTCTAACTCCAATTCCGGCATCAATAAGAATTCCAAATGCAGCATTACCAATGAAATAACAATTACCACTACTCCCACTCCCCAAACTTTGAAAACGTAATTTATCCATTATTTCTGCTTTATTCTTTTTCCGGACACAAAATTAACACTAAAAACTGATATTACACGCAATTAAATTCGGAAATAACGTTAAGGTTTGAAATGTATTTATATAAAAATTGTATAAATGCCTGTTGCCAAAGCCATATATATAAATAAATGTTCTTTTTGTAGATTTTCAAACTCTTTGGTTTCTACTAACCCTGCTAAATTCTTAAAAATAATTATTGCTCTTACAAAGAAACATTATTTTTTTGAATGTTCGCCTAAAAACAAACCTTTGCAAATTTTTTGGTAACTTTGCGTCTATTCCGATATTTGAACTAACAGAGTCAATATCAATGCAGTATTTTCATTACAAATAAAAATACGCAACATCTAAAAAATTATTTCTGCCAATTATTTTTTCGGTCACAAACATGATTATACAAACAGAATTTTCGCTCAGAGCCTACCCCCGTGGATTTCATTTGGTTACTCCCGAAATTGCAGCACAACTGCCGGCTTTGCCGCAGAAGGGTTTGCTACACCTGTTTATAAAACACACTTCGGCTGCTCTCAGCATCAACGAAAATGCCGACCCCGACGTTCAGATAGATATGGGCAGCATATTCGACAGGCTGGTACGTGAACGCGAACCCTACTACGAGCATACTTTTGAAGGCGACGACGATATGCCGGCGCACGCCAAATCAACCATTGTTGGTGCAAGTCTTAGCATCCCTATCAGCAACCACCGACTAAACATGGGCATCTGGCAGGGAATTTACCTGTGCGAATTTCGCAACAGGGCTTCGGGCAGAAAAATTGTAGCTACAATTATTGGAGAATGATGCAAAAAACGGGGAAAACATAAAGTCCCACTCAGTTCAGAGTTCAAACTGGCTTATGTTCAGATTCCTCTCACCGCACGGTCGATTACCGCACTTTCGAAACCACGGCTCTGCGCAAAACTGAAGAGCTTGCCCATTTTTTCGTATTCGTACTCCCATTTAATGGTTTTAAGTTTGCTTTTGAGCAATTCGGCCAACATTTCTTCGTATTCACCTTCGTCAATCGTTTTAAGCGCCTGCGTTATCAGCTCAGCAGGCAAACCTTTTTGTTTCAGCGCAAACGATATTTTTATCTTTCCCCATTTATTGAACCTGAATTTATCTTTTACAAAAGCAATGCAATAGCGTTTTTCGTTGATAAAATCCTCGCTCAGCAACCGGGTAATAATTTTTTCCTTATTATCCGGCTCTATACCCCAGGCTGTAAGTTTTTCATCAACTTCGGAAATACAATGTTCTGATATCGAACAATATGAAGCCGCCTTATGCAGCAGTTCCTCAAAACTATATTCTTTTTTCATAATATTTATAAGCGCCTCAACCTCCCCAAAGGAGAGGTTTTCCGACTGATTGAGGTGATGTCGGATTTGTTAATCATTCTCTTGTATAAGTAAATTGATTTATGTTCGTTTCATGCGTTCTTTTTTTTTATTAATTGTCGTACGGAACTCGCAGTGAACATGGTCTTTGGTTTAAACACATACCCCGATAGCTATCGGGATGCTCGTTTCATGCTATTATCTTCTACAATATTCCGGCCCGATAATCTCACTTATATTCATTATTTCAGAAGCAAAAAAAAAATCTTATCTACAAATGTATAAATTGTAATTTAAAATTCGTTCTGTTTCCGGTATTTTTTTACAAAAGCAATATTTGGATGAAGTAATCCGAAGTATTTCCTGAACTATATCCATAAATAAAGTCTGAAGTACGAACCATTTTTCCGGCTAAAAATGTGTATTTTTGCAAAAAAATAATCAATCTGCTTTTTTAATGACAATACTACATATTGAAACTTCCACCAATGTGTGTTCCGTAGCTGTAAGTGAAGGCTCTGAGTGTGTGTTTTTCAAAATGAACGACGAGGGTATGAATCATGCCGCTCTGCTTAGTCTTTTTGTACGCGATGCTCTTGACTTTTTGAAATCAGCCGGCAAACTGCCCGATGCCATAGCGGTAAGCTCCGGCCCGGGTTCGTATACAGGCTTACGCATTGGAGTTTCTACAGCTAAAGGTTTGTGTTATGGTTATGAAATTCCGCTGATAGCCGTAGATACACTTGCAGTGATGGCTGCTGAGGCGGCCGCAAGGGCTAAGGATTCTGGCCTGCTTCTTTGTCCAATGATTGATGCACGCCGCATGGAAGTTTACACAGCTGTTTATAACGCGGCATTGGTACGAACTACTGATATATTGGCCGAAATCATTACAACTGACTCATACGCAGACTTACTCTCCAATAATAAAGTTTGTTTCTTTGGCAACGGAGCTGATAAGTGCAAAACCGTAATTACGCACCCCAATGCCTTGTTTTTGGACAATATAGCTCCCCTGGCTTCCAACATGATACGCTTTGCTACCGAAGCCTATGAAAAAGCCGATTTTGCTGATGTGGCCTATTTCGAACCTTTCTATCTGAAAGAATTTCAGGCCACAACGCCACGTAAAACTTTATAGCTCAGTATTTATCCACTATCAACAAGCAAAGAAAACCGCAATTCCGACTCTGAGCCGAAACTGCGGTTTTCTTTATGATACGAACTATGACCTAATTCTAAAAAAATTTATCTCTGAACCAGCACCCAGGCATCGGCAAAGCGATCCTTAATAGCATTGATGCGGTTGCGCGCTTGCGAATATTCATTAAACGAAGCTATCAACACACGATACATGCCCTGTTCATTGATTACCACAAGAGCTTTATTTCCTTCGCTCACCAAGGTAGATTGCAGGCCTTTAGCATTGGTCTGGCTTTTGAAACTACCTACTACAACATGATATTTCAGACTCATGGCCGAAGCATCACCTTCCGAAAGCGTAAACGACTCGTTGCGGGTAACTTCAGGTTCAGAACTTACCGCCACAGGCGCACTTACGGGCACTTGCGGAGTTGCCACCGGAGTTTGTTCAGCACCCACCACCACATTGGCTCCACTTATCTCAGCCACTTTCTGTTTAGATTTACATCCGGTTGCCGATATGCCGATAGCCGCAACAATAAGACAAAATGAGATTATCCTCTTCATAACTACAAATATTAATTTTTAGAAAAACAGATTTTTTTTGTGATGCAAATATGCTAATAAAAAAATCTTTAGCCAAAAAAAAGCCATCTTTTTAATAAAAAACAACGATTATGGAAAACAAAACGGCCTCATTATCCGTTAAACAAACAACTATACAAACTAATTCATTTTAATAGAAAAATAAAATTAAAACAACATGAAATTTTCATTGCCCGAATTGCCTTATGCGCACAATGCGCTGGAGCCGGTTATTACCGAAAAAACTATTTCGTTCCATTACGGAAAACATCACCAAACTTATGTGAACAACCTGAATGGGCTTGTAGGTGGAACCGAATTTGAAAATGCCGATTTGGATACCATTGTAAAAAAATCTGAAGGCCCGATTTTCAACAATGCGGCTCAGATTTGGAATCACAACTTCTATTTTCTTTCGCTCACTCCGGTAAAAGGCAGCAAACCTGCCGATAAACTGGCACAGGCTATTGATGCTGCTTTTGGTTCGTTCGATGCCTTTAAAGATGAATTCAGCAAAGCTGCTGTAAGTGTATTTGGCTCGGGATGGGCATGGTTGATTAAGGACGCCGATGGCAAGCTCTCTATTGTAAAAGAAAGCAACGCAGGCAATCCCCTTACAAAAGGGCTTACACCCCTACTTACATTTGATGTATGGGAACACGCATACTATATCGATTATCAAAACCGCAGAGCCGATTATGTAACCGCTTTGTGGGATTTGGTTGACTGGAATATTGTATCGGCAAGATATTGATTTCTGATTTAATAATTTGTGGTAAAGCCTGGCAGGAAATATCTTGCCAGGCTTTTTAGTTATGTTTTTTTATTACTTTTTATTATATTTTTTACCAAAAAATAGTTTTTTAAATACTTTATTGTAAATTTGTCAGCTAAAAATTTGGTAATTTCTTAAAATTCAAATATCTGTCAAGTGTACAAAAAAGAACTTAAAAAGTTTTCATACCAGTTTTGAAACTTGGCAATCTTAAGATTTTACAAAATAAAAATTTTTAGCATCAGACTTATATCAATTCAAATAATAATTTAAGATTTGCTTTTTATAAGTTTATTTTTTTGCTATACAGCAAAACGGAATTTATACAACCTTAATATAATACAGCTTCTTTAACCTTGATGAATAACTTAGAAGACAAATACGTTGAAGCCTTAAGTAATGGTGATTCAAAAGCCTTTGAAGTGCTTTTTATACGCTATCACCCTAAATTAGTTTATTTTCTGTTCGGTTTTATAAAAGATTCGGAGCGTGCACGCGACATGGCTCAGGATATTTTTATGACCATCTGGAGCAATAGAGAAAAACTAAAGGAAGTAAAA
This sequence comes from Bacteroidota bacterium, assembly GCA_017860345.1. Classification (GTDB taxonomy): domain Bacteria; phylum Bacteroidota; class Bacteroidia; order Bacteroidales; family Paludibacteraceae; genus Paludibacter. The sequence goes on from JAFNAV010000042.1 coordinate 22,373, forward strand.
TCATTTAATTCCTATTTATTTAAAATCGCCAAAAACAATATCTGCAATTATTTTGACCATCTTGCAGTAAATGAGAAGTACATTGCTGGTCAGTTGTTGCGCAGTACAGAGGTGGAAAACTTAGAAGATACGATGTTTGCCAATCAGCTCCAGAGCATGATTGACATTGCAGTAAGTCAGATGCCATCTCAGCGGAGAAAAATCTTTATCATGAGCAGAATTGATGGATTAACTAACTCCGAGATTGCAGAACAACTTAACATAAACAAGCGTACGGTTGAGAATCACTTAACCGCAGCCTTAGCGGATTTAAGAAAAACTATAAATTTATGTATTACCTTTTTTATATAAATTTTCTGGTAGTCTTGTGTGTAAACAACAATGTAACTTACTTAAATAAATAAGGTATAAAAAAGACATATGGATTTAAATCAAATAAAGCTTTTTGTTCAATCATTTTACAATACAGCTACTTCAAAACGAACGACATTTCTTTTCTGGAAGTGGTATAAAATACATGAAGAACAAATAGAGAATAGTAATGTTTTGGAAGAAATCTGGGATAACACTCCAAATCAGGTAAGTACCAATACAATGGAAGATTATTCCAAAATCATAAAAAGAATCAACAAAACAAAAACACCAAGTCGGTTTTCGTTGTACAAAACTGTTGCTTCATACGCAGCAATTATAATTTTCAGCGTATTAATATCTGTGTTTTTAACACATAAATTAACAGCACCTGCCGCTTTGGACTATACCCAGTTTTCGGTTGAGTATGGTAAAAGTAAGAAAATAAAACTGGAAGATGGTACTGTTGTAACTGTAAATGCCGGTTCTACACTCATTTATCCCAAAAAATTTTCGGCAAAGCAACGAGAAGTTTATCTTTCGGGCGAAGCCAATTTTAATGTGGCAAAGAATCCTGAAAAGCCATTTGTTGTGAAAACAAAACATATAGACGTAACGGCTCTTGGCACCCGGTTTTGTGTGCAATGTTACCCCGGCAATAATTTCACAAAAGCAACTTTAGTAGAAGGCAGTATTAAGATAGACGTGGATACCGATACTTCAAAATCCTATATTCTGAAACCAAACGAGCAGCTGAGCTACTCTCACCTCAACAACGCAGTAGATGTACTTGGTGTTGATGCAAGTAAAATTGCCTCCTGGGAAGATGGATATTTGGTGTTTCAGGGAGCAAATTTCGATGAGATAGCCCAAACCATCGAAAGGAAATACAATGTTTTAATCAACTATGATGGATTAAATCTGGATCAGCATACCTATTATGTCAGATTTGATCCGAATGAAACTATCGATGATGTGATGAAAATTCTAACTTTATTGATAAACAACTCAGATTATAAAATCCAAGGCACAACTATTTTCTTTTATTTAAAATAATAATTTGCAATGTTTCATTGCCAAATTATTATTGATTTAAGCTAATTCAAGTCAATTACACAAAGAGCTAACGACCTTGAAATTAGATTATTATAGCATCACCTCAAAGTAATAAAAAAACTCTCTTACCAAAAAGCAAATGAAATTTGATTACTTCCGTTAAACAAATTTCATTTGCTATCACAGAATTCATTCGCAGTACAGTTTGTCAGATACCTAAAAGCATGATGTTTATTCATACTTGTAGGTCTTTATTCATTACAATATATTGAATCTAAAAAAATCCTTTCTCGTCGGGCCCACCTGACTAAGAGCTAATATCCGGGCTCTACTCCTCACCCAACAAAAAAATTAAATTACAACTGTGTGTTTCTCGAAATCAGACTTACTTTATTATAACGCTGAAATTTTAGCGTTGAAATGTCTGCAGGACTTAAAAACATCCTGTTCTTAAAAAATGGAATGCAGACCTTGGTGCTTATTGCACATTTTAACTTGACTATAGATTATTAAGGTATTTATAGAGATGTGGTGTTTAGTTACGTTTTAATCCTATTTATTAACTTTAAAAAAAAAATCACATGAAACACATTCGGTACGGTTAATCTTTATGTAGCTTGACAATGTCAATGGTTAGAAAAAATTGACATAAGTAGTTATAAGCAATTAAGCAATTTAGTTTTTTTTGACGAAAATCGGGTGATAAATCATCTTATGCCCGTGTCAATGTAAAGAAAATGAAAATTTTCGACTATAACATCAGGCTAACCTGAAGAAAGTCCTCTTTGCAAGTTTTAAATTTTATTTACATGTAATCATTCAAAAGAATCAAGAAATTGCATAGTTAAAAATACGTAATACTAATATTTATGAAAAAAAAATCAATTCTTCTTTACTTTATCACATTACTTCTCATATTTCCACTTGGGTTGTATGCTCAAAGTCAGAAAGTAAAACTATCCGGAAGTAAAATTACGCTAAAATCAGCGTTTGAGCAAATTGAAAAGCAAACAGGCCTTTCTATTGACTATGATTCAAAAACAATTAATTTAAATGACCTTGTAACAACGTCTGCCAAAGAAATGCCGGTAGGTGAAGCGGTAGAGTTACTATTAAAAGGAACCAACTACGCCTACTCATTCAGCAACAATCATATAGTTGTAAAAAAAGCGCTGAATGACACTAAAGCTTTAAAACAGGGATCATCACGTACAGTTAAAGGTACAATTACAGATTCAAATGGCGACCCGATTATCGGAGCTACCGTAGTGGAAAAAAACACCCAGAATGGAACGGTAACTGATTTGAATGGTAATTATTCATTAAGCAATGTAGCATCCAATGCAACATTGGTAGTTTCTTACGTAGGGATGAAAACGCAAGAATTAGTCTTGAACGGAAAACCAGAATTATCTGTAAGTTTATCCGACGATGCTATAAATCTGTCTGAAGTAGTTGCCATCGGTTACGGAACACAAAAGAAAAGAGATGTAACCGGAAGCCTTGAAACCATAAAAGCTGATGTTTTCAAACAGACTACCAATTCTTCAAACATTACTGCCATGTTACAAGGACAAGCTGCAGGTGTGAGCGTACAGACCTCAAATGGTGGCCTGGGAAGTGGGGCTACTGTTTTAATTCGCGGGTTAAGCTCTATTAATGCGGGCACAGCACCTTTATATATTATTGATGGAGTACCAGCCGGTACATCACTTATCAATCAGGCCGATGTTGAGTCGGTTCAGATTCTGAAAGACGCAGCCGCCACCGCTATATATGGAGCAAAAGGTTC
>JAFNAV010000014.1 GCA_017860345.1 Bacteroidota bacterium
TTAATTCTGATTTATTTACTACGTAAATGGCGGATTAGTGTTCGCAGCTGAAAATCAGCCGACTTCACTTGTGAAGTCTAAAATCTGTAATGTAATCCGTATGAGGAAAACTTTTGAGTTTACATCGAAAATCTGTTTTATCCGCTATATCCGCGTTTCTATTCACATTAATTATAGGTAAAATAGAATTTTTGTCATGTACTAAAGTCATTTACAGTGATAATCTTTGCTTTTTAAAGTATCAATATACAGAATGCAGATTGAGAATAAATTATATATCAATGCGTTTTTTTATTAATTTGCATCTCTAAAAATTGCATTGTTAACATCTTTTTTATATGTTTGTATTCAGGTTAAAAGCCTGGTGATTTTATTTAATTTATTCGTTTAAAAACTCTTCAAAAAGTCGAGTATTATGACCAAAAAAATTGTCTTTTTCTTTACCCTTCTTTTCGTAGTTACATATACCTTAGGTGCCGAAACCAAAAATGATTATGAAAAAGGCTGGGAAAATTTTTCTAAAAATGAACGGGCTGAAGCCAGAAAAAACTTTGAATTAGCCTTAAAAAACCCTGAAACAAAATGCGATGCCTTATTCAGTCTTGCCCTGCTCGACTGGAATGAAGAGCACAACAAGGAAGCGTTTGATAAATTTCGCTTAGCCTTTGAAACCACTGAAAATCCAGATGCCTACCTGTATGCTTTCAGTTCTCTCCCGTTGATGCCCCGCGCCTCGGAGATATTCAATCCGGACGTGTTAGCATTTTTTGAAAAAACCGCTGCCAACCCCAAAACTAACGGTACCATACGCACCATGCTATACGAAAATCTGGGCGAACATTATACCAAAGTAAAAAACACGCTAAAAGCTGATGAGTATTACAATAAAATGGGAGCGCTCAAAAACTGGCAGGTTTTGGGTACTTTTGATAATACATCGGGCAGTGGATTTTCGAAAGACTGGGGCGCTATAAGCAATAAAAAACCGGGAGATATTTTCAAAAACAAGGTAAATGCTGATATTACCTGGTACACACCGCCTTTCAACAAACCGAACAATTGGTTTGCTTTTGATTATTATTTCTATCTGAATAACGCTATTATGTACGCCCAAACGTACGTAAACAGTCCGGACGACAAAGAGGTTTTTCTCCGTGCCGGAACATCAGGTTCGGTCAAAATTTGGGTTAACGACGCACTGGTAGGCTCTGTAGTAGAAGAGCGCAACTGCGATTTGGACATATACGGTTACAAGGTAAAATTAAACAAAGGCTACAACCGCATTGTGGTACAAATAGGAGCCAGCGAAATTAATCAGGCTAATTTCATGCTAAGGCTGACGGATGAAAACGCAAATCCACTCAGTAACCTGACATCGACATCGGAAAATAAAGAATATACCCCTTCTACCGAAAAATTCTTCAACAATGATTTGTTGTTTTTTGCAGAGAAGTTCTTTATCGACAAGATTGCCGCAAACAAGCACAACCCACTGAATTACTTTCTATTATCTGAAGTATATCTTCGCAACGACAAGTCGTACGAAGCTATAAAAACCTTGCGGAGCGCCGAAGCTCTTTTTGGAAAATCTACGCTGAGCTCGTATCGGTTACACGAAGGCTATTATCGGGCTAAGAATCAAACCGATCAGGAGAAAGAACTCGAAACGATTAAAAATACCGACCCAAACTCTTCATTCGCCCTACAGGCAAAGTTTGATGAATTAATTGAATCGGAAAAATATACCGAAGCTGCTGAAATTTGCCAAAAAGTAAAGTCACTGTATGGCGAAAGTTCGGTTACTGAGAACTGGGATTTGAACCTGCTCTCGTATCAGAAACGTTTTGACGATATGATTGCTATGGCTAAGGAACTTTATAAGAAGTACCCTAACAAGGCCAACTACATGCAACTGAACTACCTGATAGAGTCGAACATGAGTAAAAATCCCAAATCGGCCATAAGCGTTATTGAGAAATATGCTAAACGTATATCTGACAATGATGTAAATGGTGTATTGGCCAACGCTTATATCAATTTGGGCGATTCGGAAAAAGGGCTGGCGCTGTTATACGACCGCATTAAGAATAACCCTTACGCTGTGGAGTATTATTCGGAGCTTATCACCACGCTGTTCAATATGCAGCAATATGGAAAAGCCATTGAGCTATCGGACAAAGCATTGCTACTGGCGCCGTATATTTCCGCGTTTTATACTACACGTGGTTTCATTTATAAAAACATGAATCAGACGGATAAATCACGTGAAAATTTTCAAAAATCCGTTTACTACGGCCCCACTTCTTACGAATCGAGAAATCAGTTGCGCTTATTGGACAACAAGAAAGAATTTTACGAACTGTTTCCTAAAACCGATCTGCAACAGCTTATTAGTAAAGCTCCGGGAGCATCTGATTATCCCGAAGATAATTCTGTGATTTTGCTTAATGAGTATCAACACATTATTTATCCTGAAGGAGCTAAGGAATATCGTTATGAAATTGCAACCAAAATTCTGAATCAGTCGGGTATAGAATTATGGAAAGAATATGGAATCGGTTATAGCTATTACCAAAAACTGATAATTGACAAAGCTGAAGTAATAAAGGCCAATGGCACAACAGTAAAAGCAGAAACAAACAATGATAATCAGGTAGTTTTCACCAATCTGGAAGTCAATGATGTGCTGCATCTGGAATACAGAATTCAGGATATGTCGAGCGGAAAATTAGCGAATCATTTTTTCGATGATTTTCTTTTTAAATATTCAATTCCCACATTGATAAGCCGTTACAGTATTCTTGTACCGGACTCTAAAGAGTTTAAGTATACTGTAAGCAACGGAAACGTGCAGCCCAAAATTGAAAAAATAGAAAACATGAAACTTTACTGCTGGGAGCTCAATAACCAAACTGCAGTAAAAGATGAATCTCACATGAGTAGTTTGGTAGACATAGCACCTACCCTGCATTTGAGCAGCATGCCCGACTGGCAATATGTAAGCGACTGGTACAAAGATATTACCACGAGTAAATTTAAATCTGATTATGTGGTAAAAGAAACATTGAGCACCTTACTTAGCGGTAAAGAAAACCTGTCGCAACTGGCTAAAGCCCGCTTATTTTACGAATATATCTTAAGCAACTTTGCCTATTCGAGCGTGAGTTTTCTGCAAAGTAACTTTATACCTCAAAGTGCTTCACGTACAATTACTACACGCCTGGGCGACTGTAAAGATTTATCAACCCTGTTCGTTGCTCTGTGTCGCGAGTCGGGTATCAACGCCAATTTAGTACTTATTTCTACCCGCGACAGAGGCAACAATACGCTACCTTTGCCCTCCATTGGATTTAATCATTGTATTGCCCGGTTGATTATTGATAATCGTACCTATTATCTGGAACTTACCGACAACCACTTACCTTTTGGCGCTGCGCTGAAAGAAGATATCAACGCACAAATTCTGCCTATTCCTTTTGCCGACGAGCAAGCAGGTAGTGCACTTATTAAAATGCAAATGCCCGACCGCACTCCCAACAGTTCGTTACGCCGGCAAACCGTAAATTTTGCAGGCAACGATATGAATATCGGCCGTGCAAACAGTTATTATGGTGCTATTGCGTCGTACAAACGCAGCGATTATAAAAATATCGGAGCAGAAGAGCAAATGAAAAGCATGAATCAAACCGTTGCCGATGAGTTTAATGTTTCAGCCAAAGCATCGGCGCTTGTGTTTGGCGAGTTACAGTCGCTTACCGACAGCGTTACTGAGAGTTACGTGGTAGAGGTAAAAAACGCAATTCAAGATGTAGCAGGCATGAAGATATTCAGACTGCCCTGGACCGATAAAAATTCGCTTAAAATTGTATCGCCCGAAAGCCGTCAGTACCCCATGGAATACTGGAACTATCAGATAGAAGACAATACTACCGAGATACTAACTATTGAGCTACCGCAGGGTAAAAAGTTTGTAGAGGCTCCACAAAACATCCGATACGAATGTCCATCTGCTGTATTTACATTAAGTTTCAGTCCCGGAAAAGCAGGTTCGTATATTGTTACGCGCCACTTTGAACGCAAGCAGGATACAATACCGGTGAGCGACTACCCGGCTTTCCGCGATTTTTTAAATAAAGTCAGCGAAAGTGACAATAAAAATTACGCTTTTAAATAAAAACAGTGATATTAAATAAAACACAAATTCCAGTCAGCCAATCCATTGAATTTGCTGGCTGGAATTTGTGTTTTCGGGTAACTGTGATGTAAAAAGTATGTTCGTATCCTCTCCTACAGTCCGGCATGAATATCCTGCCAGGTTTTGTTCATAAGCCCCTGCGCATTGTCAGGCAAATATGTATTTACATCGATGGGGTCGTGTACAATAACTTCAATAATACCGGGCGTTATCCTAAAGCTATTCCGGGGCATTACTTCAAAACAGCCACGCAGTGTTACCGGAACAATAGGCAAACTAAGATCAGTAGCAATGCGAAAGGCTCCGCGCTTAAAGGGACCCATTTCGCCATTGTAGGTACGCGTTCCTTCAGGGAATATTACTACCGACACCCCGTTCTGAAGCTGAGCTTCGGCTTTTTCAATACAATGCTTGGCCGCAATAGCATTGGAACGGTTGATAAAAATATGGCCTGCTGCCGCGCAAGCTTTTCCTACGAGTGGTATCTTCCGCAATTCTGCTTTCATCATCCACTTAAAATACATGGGCAACCAACCATATATAACAAATATATCGTACATACTCTGATGATTACATGCAATAACATATGACTGTTTGGGATTGAGCTTATCTATCCCAACAAGGCGAACTTTAACAAAAAGCAGATAACAAAATAGCCTTCCCCACCATCGGGCCGGAAAGTAGGATATTTGGCTATTAGGCAACAAAGGCGACAAAACAATTGTGAAAACCGCAGTTAAGATGGTTAGCACCAACAATACAGGAAAGGCTATAACCCATTGATAAATAGTAAAAAAAAGACTGGCCTTCTTCATACGTCTATTATTTTTGATTTCAGATTTTTTGTATCGTATGGAATTTTTTAAACAACAACTTAACGTTAACGTACTCAAAAAAACGTTTTCTAAGAAACACTCCCGATATTGTATTTTTTTAATATCTGATGTTCAATATTCTGTACCGCGTATCCGCCTCAATCTTAGCTTCACTTTTCCTAACTGACTCACAAACAAACCAGCTACCACTATCATAATTCCCACCATTTTGGTAACAGTAATCGTTTCGCCTAAAAAAAGCCATGCAAAAATGGCTGTAAAAACCGGTATCAGGTTAACAAAAACATTCGTCTTGGTAACCCCGATGGCTCTTACCACATCGGCAAACAGCACAAAAGCTATAACCGATGCAAAAACAGATAACATAAGTAAAGCCCCTACAGACTTAGCACTTACCTGCAAAGAGGAAACAGCACCCACATCAGTCAGCAAAAAAGTAGGTATAAAAAATCCGAGTCCTATAAAACTCTGATAAAAAATAACATTGATAGTGGAATAATGCGTTGATATTTTACGCAAGGTAGTAGTATAGCAGATAGCAGATGCTACAGCAAAAAACAACAAAGCAACTCCCAACGGATCGGCACTAAAACCGGTAGCCGGCTGATAAATAACGAGAAAAACTCCGGCAAGCGAAACCAAGATACCAAGTATATTGGCAAAGCTTATTTTCTCTTTAAGCAATACAAAAGCCAGCACAGGAGCAAACAAAGGTATTGTAGAAACGATAACCGATGCCAGCGTAGACTCAACTCTGGTAAGTCCGTAAGTTTCGCCTATGTAGTACATAAATGGTTCAAAAAATGCCAGTAGAACAAACCATTTACGATCTTCTTTTCTAATCCTCTGAAACTTGCCTGACAATTTTGAAAACAGATATAACAATACCGACGCGATAAACAACCTCAAGGTAATAAGCATCACCGGAGGAAACGATTCGATAGCCACCCTCGTCCAGATAAACGATACCGACCAGAAAATCATGGCAAGTACAACTGCTATGTAAATTTTGGCTTGTTTCGGCATGTTAATTGGCGCTGGCTACAATTTCATTTACTTCACTTCTTATTTTGTCCCAAACCTTATCGGTCATTTTAGCTCCTATTACCTCTACTACATTGCCTGCAACCAAAGCTCCGATTTTGCCACAAACTTCCAACGAATATCCACATGCCAGTCCGTAAAGAAATCCGGCTGCATACAAATCTCCTGCGCCCGTAGTATCAATGCAATCAGACACACGTACATCAACCGTTACTTCCTCTTTACCTGACTTCACATAAGAACCGTCCTTACCTATTTTCACCACAGCAATATCGCAGTGGTTGGCAATATGCTCCAAGGCTTGTACTGGTTGCTTACCGGTAAAGGCTTTAGCTTCATCTTCGTTAGCAAATACCACATCTACGTATTCGGCAATAATTTCTTTCAGAAAATCAAGATTAGCCTCTACAACATTATAACTGGCCAAGTCCACCGATACCAGTAGTCCCGATTCTTTCGCCAGCTTCACTGCCGTACGTATCAACTCATGGTTTTGAACAAGATAACCCTCAATATGAAAAATATCGTATCCCTGAAACATCTCCGAAACCAAATCGGTAGGCTCCAACTCACAGGCTGCGCCCAAATAGGTACACATTGTTCGCTCACCATCGGGGGTAACCAACACAGTACAATTTCCCGAGGGTATATCACTATACTGTAAATGGGTGATAGCCCCATTGCGTATCATATCAGTTTTAAAAAAATCACCAATTGCATCTTTACCAATTTTTCCGATAAAGCCGGCCTTACCGCCCAAACGGGTAACTCCGTTGATCGTATTTGAGGCCGATCCTCCAGCTGCCATCACAGGCTGTACCCCCGACAAAAGAGTGGTTATTTCTTTGGATTTACCAATATCTACCAATTGCATACTGCCTTTAGGTAAATTAAGTTGAGCCAGCAAACGATCGTCAGCAGCCGGCAACAAAATATCTGTCAGGGCATTACCCATTCCTAAAATTTTCTTCATCAAAATTATCATTTATTTTTGTGCAAAGATATTGCATATTTCAGGAAAAGCCATTACTTTTGCACCGCATTTGATAAAAATGAACTAAAAAAATTCTTCCTTAGCTCAGTCGGTTAGAGCATCTGACTGTTAATCAGAGGGTCCTTGGTTCAAGTCCAAGAGGGAGAGCAAAAAGCTGCAACGTTATGTTGCAGTTTTTTTTGTTTAAATCAGATAGTAATCAGGCCAGTACATAGTTGTTATATTATTAAAAAATATTTGAATTGAGCTTTAGCAGAAAGATATTCCTATGCATTCGATATTTTTCTTGCAAGATTCATATTTTTGTATTACTTTTGTGCACCAAAACAAAAAAAATTCTTCCTTAGCTCAGTCGGTTAGAGCATCTGACTGTTAATCAGAGGGTCCTTGGTTCAAGTCCAAGAGGGAGAGCAAAAAAGCTGCAACGTTATTCTGTTGCAGCTTTTTTTATGGCTGATTTTCAGCAACCAAGCACCCAACAAAGACTGTGCACAAGCATCAACCTGCCCATCCTTCACGGTCGAGATTGCGATAATTAATTGCTTCGGCAATATGATTGGATAAAATGTCTTGCGAGTCATCCAAATCGGCTATAGTGCGAGCTACCTTAATAATACGGTCGTAAGCGCGTGCTGACAAGTTAAGCCGCTGCATGGCATTTTTCAGCAAGTCGGAGCCGGCCTTGTCAATTTGCGCATAAGTACGCATTTGTTTCGACGACATCTGAGCATTACAATACACCCCATCCACATCTTTAAAGCGTAGTTCCTGCATCTGTCGTGCTTTAATCACCCGTTGCCTTACAGCATCACTACTCTCCGCCTCCCTGAGTTCCGATAGTTTTTCGAAAGGTACCGGCACTATTTCGATATGAATATCAATGCGGTCGAGCAAAGGCCCTGAAATACGGCTCAGGTATTTCTGTACAACTCCGGGAGCACAAACACATTCTCTGTCGGGGTGGTTGTAGTAACCGCACGGACATGGATTCATAGAAGCCACCAACATAAAACTGGCAGGATATTCGGTAGCAAATTTAGCCCGCGAAATACATATCTTTCTATCTTCGAGCGGCTGACGCATTACTTCGAGCACTGTACGCTTAAACTCGGGCAACTCATCCAGAAAAAGCACTCCATTGTGTGCCAGTGATATTTCACCCGGCTGAGGGAAAGTACCCCCGCCAACCAATGCAACATCTGAGATGGTGTGGTGCGGACTACGAAACGGCCGTTGCGATATGAGGGATGTATTGTTGTCGATATTACCTGCTACTGAGTGTATTTTGGTAGTTTCTAAAGCCTCGTGCAAAGTAAGTGGAGGCAAAATAGTAGGTATACGCTTAGCCAACATGGATTTTCCGGCTCCGGGAGGCCCTACCATAATTATGTTGTGGCCTCCGGCCGCAGCTACTTCCAAAGCTCTTTTTACACTCTCCTGCCCCTTTACATCCGAGAAATCTATCTCCAATAAATTCAGGTTACAAAAAAACTCCTCCCTTGTATTTACTACGGTAGGTTCCAGCTTTTTATCGCCATTCAGAAAACTAATGACATCGGCAATATTTTCAACCCCGTATACTTCCAGGTTATTCACTACGGCTGCTTCACGCGCATTCTGTTTGGGTAGTATAAAACCCTTCAAACCCTCTTCCCGGGCTTTAATGGCTATGGGCAAAACTCCTTTTATTGGCTGCAAACTACCATCGAGCGACAACTCGCCCATAATTACATAGCGTTCAAGATCGTCGCAATGTATCTTTTCATCGGCAGCCAGCATCCCTATTGCCAGCGGCAAGTCGTAGGCCGAACCTTCTTTGCGAATATCAGCAGGTGCCATATTTACTACAATTTGCTTCCGGGGCAGTTTATGCCCGTTGTATTCAAGAGCTGAGTTGATGCGCTCATGACTTTCTTTCACAGCATTATCGGGCAAGCCTACCAAAAAAAACTTAATCCCCTGACTTACATTTACCTCTATGGTTACCAAAGTAGCATTGATACCCTGCACAGCAGCACCAAAAGTTTTTACCAACATAGTTATAATGATTTAGATATTATGTTTAATTTCTATTTCAATAAAAAAACCGGCATTTTATTTAAAAAAATAAATGCGATATAAAATACGATATAAACAATGGATACATTCATCCGACCGACGAGAATGCCAACAAAAAACAAAAATCGGATGTAACAGAATTGAATAAAAATTGTAGAGAATGCAAAATTATTATTTTACGCGATTTCACGCACTATTTAATAAAAGAAATTTCAAAAAAACAGCTTAATTCTTTCAGACTATTCTCTTTATTTAAAGAAAAACAAAAAAAAACTATTTTTATTCCGAAATTTTATAATAATTTTTCGTTCTCAAGCGTTAAATAATAAAAGAGGATTTATAACGGAGTATTTATAGCAGATTTAAATTGTTCAACCTTTTAATAATAATCATTATGGTAGCAAAAAAATCGCCTCAAGCCAACCTCGAAAACAAAAAAAGCATTCCTGTTTTCATGGGTTTCATCATGGTTCTTTCATTATTGTTTATTGCTTTTGAGTGGTCGAAAAACGAGTTTAATTTCAATCAAATATCGCAGGGACCCGGCTCAACCGAAATAGCGGAGCTGCCACCCATTACGATTCCGGACAAGATAATACCGCCACCACCACCCGAAAAAATTTCCGACGAAATTAAGGTTATAGATGATTTGATTAAACCGTCCAACGAAACAAGCATCGTTACAGATGCTACTCCGCTGGCTAACCTGCCGGACATTATCAACATGAACTATACCACTAAATCTGAAGAAGATCCTAATGTGATTTTTGTATCAGCAGAAGAAATGCCCGAATTTAAAGGCAATGTATTTAAATACCTCTCCGAAAATCTTTCGTACCCGGCTATCCCGCTTGAATATGGAATTCAGGGAAGAGTGGTTTGTCAGTTTGTGGTTAACAAAGACGGATCCATTGTAGATATTGAAGTGATAAAAGGAGTAGATAAATACCTGGATGCCGAGGCTATCAGGGTTATCAAATCGATGCCAAACTGGAAACCGGGCAAAATGAATGGTAAAACGGTACGGGTAAAGTATACCTTGCCTGTAAATTTTAAACTGATGTAAAGCCAAAAGAAAACTGAACGATAAAAAATCTCCGGAAATATATGCTCCGGAGATTTTTTTTGTAGCAGGCAATTAAAAACTGTTTCTTATATTTGCGTAAAATATAAGAAGCATTCATGGAAAGTATAAAATCGATATTCCGCATAGGCAATGGCCCCTCAAGCAGTCATACGATGGGGCCTAAAATAGCGGCCGAGCAATTTAAAGCACGTACACCACAAGCCGTAAGATACCGCGTTACGCTTTACGGCAGCCTGGCTGCCACCGGTCAGGGGCACTTTACCGACGTGGCCATAACTGATGCCTTAAAACCTATCCATACAGATTTTTTGTGGTTTCCCGAGATTGTACTTCCGTACCATACCAACGGGATGAAATTTGAGGCCTTTGGAACTGAAAATACAAGTATTGACGAATGGGTGGTTTATAGCGTAGGCGGTGGTAAAATAGCCGACGAAAACTCTTATCTTACTGAAAAACACATATATGCACACAATGCCATGTCGGAAATTTTGCCCATTGTAGAAAAACAGGGAAAAACCTACTGGGAATATGTACAAGACCATGAAGACAACGACATTTGGGATTACCTGAATGAAGTATGGAAAACCATGCAACAATCGGTGCGCGACGGCCTTGAAAACGACGGTGTGCTGCCCGGCGAACTGAATTTGCGCAGAAAAGCCGCCTCGTACTGGGTAAAAGCCAAAAGCTATAAAGTAAGTTTGCAAAACCGCTGTCTTATTATGTCGTACGCACTGGCGGTATCGGAACAAAACGCAAGTGGCGGCCGAGTGGTGACAGCGCCCACCTGTGGCTCGGCAGGGGTGCTGCCTGCTATATTGTATCACATGAAAAACTACCATGAATTTTCGGACAAAAACATCCTTCAGGCTCTTGCTACCGCCGGACTTTTCGGGAATATAATTAAAGCAAATGCTTCAATATCGGGTGCCGAGGTTGGCTGTCAGGGCGAAGTTGGCTCGGCCTGCTCTATGGCCGCAGCTGCGTCTAATCAGATGTTTGGTGGGTCGCCTCAGCAGATAGAATATGCCGCCGAAATGGGTCTTGAGCACCATTTAGGGCTCACCTGCGACCCCGTTTGCGGCTTAGTGCAAATACCATGCATTGAGCGGAACTCATTTGGTGCTCTCAGGGCTTTAGATGCTAATCTGGCTTCGATGCTTTCGGATGGAAAACACATCATAAGTTTTGATAAAGTGGTAGAAACCATGAAGATGACCGGACAGGACTTGCCAAGTCTGTATAAAGAAACTGCCGAAGGCGGACTGGCGATTGTAGGAAAACCCACCAGAGATATGTGTTAAGAGAGCCTGTCTCAGATGTCGTAGCTTTTCATATCCTCGGCCAGAAAAGTATTTTCAAAAACGGATTTTGCTTCGTGCAAAAGTCCGTTTTTGTCGTTATATCTGGCAGAATAATGACCAATTATAAGCTTGCCAACTCGGGCTTTACAAGCGATGGTTGCCGCCTGTTCGGCTGTCGAATGCAGAGTTTTGGACGCTCTTACTTTTTCGTCGTTCATAAAAGTGGCTTCGTGGTACAGACAATCAACGCCTTCGATAAATGGAAGTATTTTTTCGGAATATGCCGTATCCGAACAATAAGCATAACGTTTGGGCGGTTCGGGAGCTTTGGTAAAAACAGAATTGGCTATCACATCGCCCTCAGCAGTAATAAAGTCCTCGCCCTGTTTTATTTTCGGGATGCGCCATACCGGTACATTATAAAAATCAATCATATCGCGGAGAATTGCTCTGTCTCTTGGCTTTTCTTCGAAAAGAAAACCACAGGCCGGCACCCGGTGTTTGAGCGGTATGGTATAGACCGACACTGTACGATCTTCGAAAATAAGCTCGTATACAGAAGGGTTAATCACGTGAAATATGATTTGGAAAGGAAGTTCTTCGCAAAAAAAACTCAACTGAGGTTTTAGAATTGTTTCGAGTGCAGCGGCAGCATGTATATGAAGATCGGCAGTACGGTTGAGCATGCCAAACGACGAAATAAGACCGATAAGACCAAACACATGATCGCCGTGCAGGTGCGATATAAAAATATGGCCGAGCCTCGCTGTTTTCACATTCATCTGGCGCATGCGTATTTGCGCACCTTCGCCACAATCAATCATAAACTGCTTATCGCGCATTTCCAGTATCTGACACGTAGGAAAATTGCTCCTCGTAGGAAGCGCCGAACCGCAGCCTAATATGGTAAGAGTTGTTTTCAGTGAAGTAATTGATTAATTTGTAAAATCAAAAATTGAGTAAACTGTAAAAAAGCAAACAAAAAAGGCATCACCTTGCATCAGCATCAAACTCGGTAGCCAACAAGCTGAACACATTCAGATTGACAAAGCCACGGGTATGCAGTTCGCCATCGCGCTCAACACCTTCGAGCGTAAAACCAAGACGCTCAGCCACCCTGCAACTTTTGGCATTACCGGTTGCAGCCTTTAACTGAATCCGGTTCATTCCCATTTTGGTAAAGGCATGTTCGATAAGCCATAAACAGGAGCGAGCCATAATTCCTTTGTGCTGAAATGGCTCCGAAAGCCAATAACCCAGTTCCGTTTTTCTGTTTACCAAATCGGTATCTTTCAAACCGGTAAGGCCGGCAAATTGCCCCTGAAAGTAGATGGCAAAAGTGAGGTTCTGTCGGTCGGACAAAGTATATCCATCGATAAAAGCCTGCGTAAATGCCACTTCCCTTGTGTGCTCAACAAAAGGCAACCATTCGCCCAGATACTCCCGCTGGCTGTCAATGGTATTGTATATTTCCTGTGCATGTTCAGGTTTGAGTTCGTAAAGCCGGATATCTTCGTCGACTACAATTACTCTGCTTTCCATAACTTCGCGGTATTAAACTGCCAAAGATTTATTTCTTCTATATTCTGGTTTTCTTTTTCAATTCAAAGTCACGTCCCAGATATTTTTCGCGTACCAAAGGGTTATCAGCCAACTCCTGCGATGTACCTTTGAATAATATTTTACCTTCGAAAAGCAGATAAGCTCTATCGGTTATCGACAAGGTTTCGTCTACATTGTGGTCGGTAATAAGAATACCGATATTTTTATCTTTAAGTTTCCACACAATATCCTGAATATCCTGAACGGCAATAGGGTCGACCCCGGCAAAAGGTTCGTCGAGCATGATGAAACGCGGCTCAATGGCCAAACAGCGTGCAATTTCCGTTCTGCGCCGTTCGCCACCCGACAGCCTGTCGCCGATGTTGAAACGCACATGCTGAAGATTAAACTCCGAGATAAGGGTTTCTAACTTTTCCTTCTGGCTTTCGCGACTGAACTTAGTCATTTCAAGCACCGATTTGATATTGTCTTCGACCGTCATTTTGCGAAACACCGAAGCTTCCTGCGCCAGATAGCCGATTCCGTTTTGAGCCCGACGATACACCGGGTAGTCGGTAATCTCGATATCGTTGAGAAATATTTTGCCGGCATTGGGGGTAACAAGCCCCGTAGTCATGTAAAAGGTAGTAGTTTTACCAGCTCCGTTAGGGCCGAGCAAGCCTACAATTTCGCCCTGCTTAACGTGTATCGACACATCATTTACCACAGTGCGTTTACCATATTTTTTATAAAGATTCTCGGTGCGAAGCACCATACCTTCATTTTCCATTTTCTAAAAAATTTGAATTACAAAAGTACATTTTTTATTATGAATTTCAAAAAGACGATTTTTCATCCTGAAAATACCCTAAATATGGTATAAAATATACTGCGGTAACGGTATTTACCAAGCATGTACAATGTACTAATTTTGCATAAAAACATTTAATTAAAAAAGCATACAATGATTTCAAATACATTCTGCCCTATTTCAAACCAAAGAACCGACGAGCACACAGCTCGTATCGTTGCTGGTTTTGTTTCGTTATCAGTAATTTATTATTTACTGAGTGCCAATGTTTTAATCATAGCATTTCTGCTGGTTGATTTTATCCTGCGTAGCATAAGCCTGCCGGCATATAGCCCGTTAGCCATTCTTTCAAAAATCATACTTAAAGCTACAAAAGCGAAGCCTAATCTTATCAATGCAGGACCTAAAATTTTTGCAGCCAGAATAGGTGTTGTTTTTAATGCCGGCATTCTGTTGTTCTCGGCTCTCAACATCTCCGAGGTTGCCATAGTTTTAGCCTCAATCTTCGCATTGTGCGCCATACTCGAAGCTACTATTGGTTTTTGTGTGGCTTGTAAAATTTATCCACTCTTTTACAAACTTGTTTATAGGCAACAATACTAAGAGAGGTCTGACAAAAAACTGCATTCTTATAGTAGAGCCATCCCGCTGCATAACAGGGGATGGCTTTTTTTATTCTACTACACTTTAGTACATGACAAAAATTCTATTTTGATTATAATTCATGGATGTGAATAGTGATTCATGTGAATAGAAACGCGGATATAACGGATTAAATAGATTTTCACTGTAAACTCAAAAGTTTTCATAATACGGATTACATGACAGATTTTGACTTCACAAGTGAAGTCGGCTGATTTTCAGCGGTGAAAACTAATCCGCCATTTACGTAGTAAATAAATCAGAATTAAAATCCGTTTTATTACTACAATAAATCAGTGTATATCAGCTAAGTCCGTTATATCCGCGTTTCTATTCTTTTTTTTGTCATGTATTTAGCTACTACATATATATTAAAAATATAAATCTTGCATTTTTATTACAAAAAACTACTAATTTTGTTCGGGATTGTATTGTAATAATACAGCTCCAAACAACCAACTATTTATTAAACCTTTATCAACTCTTTACTTACTATGTATCAGAATTATAAATCTCACCTTGAGGCCGAATTACAATCGATACGCGAAGCCGGTTTGTACAAAAACGAGCGGGTTATCACCTCACCACAAGGCGCGTCGATACGTGTGGCCGATGGCAAAGAAGTGCTGAACTTCTGTGCCAACAACTACCTGGGACTGTCGAACAACGCCGAACTGATTAATGCCGCAAAAACAGCCTTAGACAGCCATGGATATGGCGTATCGTCGGTACGGTTTATTTGCGGCACTCAGGATATTCATAAAAAATTAGAAGCGGCTATTGCCCGGTTCTTTGGCACCGAAGATACTATTTTGTATGCGGCATGCTTTGATGCTAACGGTGGTGTTTTTGAACCACTACTTACCGAGGAGGATGCAATTATATCGGACTCGCTAAATCATGCTTCGATAATTGATGGTGTAAGGCTATGTAAGGCACAGCGTTACAGATATGCCAATGCCGACATGCAGGATTTGGAAAAGCAACTGATGGCCGCTCATGAACAACGGTTTAAACTGATAGTAACCGACGGAGTGTTCTCGATGGATGGTAATGTGGCGCCGCTGGATGAAATTTATAAACTGGCTGAAAAGTATGGAGCTATGGTAATGGTGGACGAGTCGCACTCGGCTGGTGTGGTAGGCACTACGGGACGTGGCGTAACTGAAAGATATAACCTGCGTGGAAAAGTTGAAATAATTACGGGTACGCTGGGCAAAGCTTTTGGAGGTGCTATAGGTGGATTTACCACCGGGAAAAAAGAAATTATTGAGCTGCTGCGTCAGCGTTCGCGCCCGTACCTTTTTTCGAACTCGATACCTCCGATGGTGGCTGCTGCCGGCATAAGGATGTTTGAGATGATGGACGAAACGAATGCGCTTCAGGATAAGTTACACCGCAACACGGCTTATTTTGTGGAAAAAATGAAAGGTGCCGGATTTGATATTAAGCCTACCGAATCGGCTATTTGCGCTGTGATGCTTTATGATGCGCGATTGTCGCAGGATATGGCGGCTCAACTGCTGGATGAGGGTATTTATGTGACGGGGTTTTATTACCCGGTTGTACCGAAAGGTCAGGCGCGAATCCGCGTTCAGATTTCGGCGGCTCATGCGCAGGAACATTTGGATAAATGTATTGAGGCTTTTACTAAAGTGGGTAAAAAACTGTCGGTTATTTAGTGTTGCTGATAGTGGACGCTCATAAACTTCGCGCCCCGCGCGTGAGGGATTGGAAAGGAAAGGCCTGAGCCTGAGGAGCTGACACCGGCTGAGGCGCAGCCGAAAGCCGGAGGCCGCGACGATGGCGAGGGACTTGGAATGGAAAGCCCGACCCGACCGCAGGAGGGGCACTCCCAAAAGAAAATTATGATATTTGTGTGTTTTATGAATAAAAAAAACTGAGATAAGCTATGAAAGCATTGGTAAAACTTCGTCCCGAGAAGGGTATATGGATGGAAGATGTTCCGGTACCGCATGTGGGAATTAATGATGTATTGATTAAAATTAAGAAAACTGCCATTTGTGGCACCGACTTGCATATATACAAATGGGATGAGTGGTCGGAACGAACCATAAAAACGCCGATGACCATAGGTCATGAGTATGTGGGTGTGGTGGTGGAGAAAGGCCGTGGGGTGAAAAATATCCAGATTGGCGACCGGGTAACCGGCGAAGGGCATATTGCGTGCGGGCATTGCCGCAACTGCCGGCGCGGCAAGCTGCATGTGTGCGAAAATACGGTGGGCGTGGGTGTGAACAGAGACGGGGCGTTTGCCGAATACCTGTCGTTGCCGGCCGAAAATGTGGTGAAGCTGGACTCAAGGGTTAGCGATGAGATGGCTTCGATTATGGATCCGTTTGGTAATGCTACGCATACGGCTCTGTCGTTTCCGCTGATAGGCGAGGATGTGCTGATAACCGGCGCCGGACTGATAGGGTCGATGGCAACGGCGGTATGCAGGTTTGCCGGTGCGCGCAATATTGTGGTGAGCGACCTGAGCGACTACCGATTGGATATAGCTAAAAAAATGGGCGCTACGCTGACTGTAAATCCGGCAAAGGGTGAAACTATAGAGGCTGCGATGAAAGACTTGCACATGAGAGGCTTTGATATAGGACTGGAAATGTCGGGGTCGCCCAAAGCGTTTGAAAATATGATTGAGAATATGTACAATGGTTCGAAGATAGCCCTACTGGGCATTTTACCAAACACGACTACTGTGCAATGGGATAAAATTATTTTTAAGGCGCTTACGTTGAAAGGTATTTATGGTCGGGAAATGTGGGAAACGTGGTACCAGATGGAACAAATGCTTATTACAGGTATTGACCTTACGCCGGTAATTACGCACCGATTTACGGTGGACGATTTCCAGAAAGGATTTGATGTGATGGAAAGTGGGCAGTGCGGCAAGGTGATACTGAGCTGGGAATAGCGTATTTTTGGGGTGGAAGAACAGAAAAAATGAGTTGTGTGGCCGAGTGGCAGATGTATATATGGCAGCAAAAACCAAAACAGGGGTTAAATTTTAAATATTTAGCATAGTTTTTGTCGTATCGCTTTTTATATGAACTTATTCAATAAACACATCGGATATGAAGAAAAAATTATGTTTTGGGATGATGGCAATTTGCCTTGTTGCTTTATCTGCCAACGGTCAGACAATGGCCCGGGAGCAGGCGTATGCTGACTCGGTAATACGAACTGTGACTTATGCTGACGAAAGCGCCAACCCTCAGGTACTGTGGAAGGATTTTGTGAATTATTACCAGTACCCGAAAATTCCTACCGACAAGGCAACGGGCTTGTTTATTTATAATCAGGTTTTAGAATTTGACAGCGTGAGCCAAAAAACGCTTTTTGAAAGAGCTGAGCAGTGGCTGATTTTGTCTTATTTCCAGATTATGTACACCAAGTCGGACTGCGGTAAGATTATAGCCTCGGCCACAACTGTAATTCCTCATAAAACGGGCACTATAACCAAACGTAATTCAAAAATAAGCTCAACAAAAACCAAGATAGATTACCTGCTGACTCTGACAATAAAAGACAATAAAATTAAATATGATATAAGTGAACTCAGGTATTATGTATCATCGTACGATTCGGAAAACAGTTACCCTTATTATAGTTTGTTCCCGATATTCAAAAATAGTCAGTCGGATTGGTTGAGAATAATAGACTTATCTAACGTATTGTACAAAACATTGATGACTGACATTCCCGCAACATTGGCCAACTATGTTAATTACACAAAAGCCGACTACGACTTTTAAAGTCCGATAATAAGAAAAACATTTTAGCAGCTAACAAGGCAAAATGAATGTACTATGGCTTATTTTTAGCCATACGGAAAACTACGTAAAATATTTATTGTAACTTTGCGCTACAAAAAAACTGACAATACTTATGGAACAAGAAGACAACCAGCTAAACATAGAACTATCGGCTGAAATAGCCGAAGGCATTTACTCCAATCTGGCCATTATTTCGCACTCAACATCCGAATTTGTATTGGATTTTATCCGTATCATGCCGGGAACTCCTAAAGCCAATGTAAAATCGCGAATTATACTAACACCCGAACATGCCAAAAGATTACTTTTTGCCCTGCAGGAAAACATTGTAAAATACGAAATGCAGAATGGTAAAATAAAAGTACCCGAAGGCCCTATTCCTCCTGTACCAATGAGTTTTGGAGGTGGCGAAGCATAAACCCGGTTAACGTATTTATAATCGGAAATAATATATGAGAAAAACGTTTATCATACTAAGTATTGTAGCCTCAGTAACAGGAATTATATTTCTGTTTTTGCCAATGGGGACTATTGCGTTTTTGCCAGCCGCACTCTCAATTATTGCTGCTGTGGCAGCATTTCTAAAATCGAAGAATCAAAGCAAAGCACTGCCCAAAGTGCTGCTACTCTGCGCTACCACCATTTTCTTTATTGTAATGGCTAAAGACGTATTAGTTAACAACAAACTAACTACAGAAGAAGAACTTATCAAAGAAAAACAAGACACCCAAACAGAAGCAAATAAAGAACTTCAGAAACCTGAGGGGATTGAAAGACGGTAATAAATAACACCTCACCTATTAAGCATCATTTAATAAAATTTAAAAAATTATCGGGTTTAACTTGAAAATCCAATAATTTTATGTAGTTTTACTTTCGGTATATTATTCATTATAACCTCTGGCAACCGCTGATAGAAGTAATTAGTTTCCAGCAGGTTCTTTTCTGTTATTGTATGGATGAATTGATCCAGTTCACAGCGTAAACTTTGATACTACTTTCAAAGTACAACGCTACCATACAACAATCTAACATTTTTTCTTAGTTAACGTATGCAGAACAACTCTGTATGCGCTTCCAAATGCAAAATCAGCTACTTCTCAGCAGATTAACGCGTTTGCCTATGTTTCTGTGCGCTTGATTTGCACAGGCAGAAACGAGAAAAAAAACCAGAAAATTGACTATAAAAAAAATAATGATGAATAATTCTAAGCTACTTATGGTAGACGATGAGCCGATGAATCTCTTTCTTTATTGTAAAATGCTCAAAGAATTCGATTTTGAAGTATTCACTGCCAGTAATGGTCGTGAGTGTATAGAAAGAGCCAGAGCCATTGTACCGGACTTAATACTACTCGACTGGAATATGCCTGTAATGGATGGTATTCAAGCTCTTGAGATATTGAAAAATGATCAGGAGCTGAAAGATATTCCCGTAATTATGATTACAGGAGTAATGAACACTCCTGAGAATTTGGCGCTCGCCATGTCACTTGGCGCTTCAGATTTTTTACGCAAACCGTTCGAAAAACTTGAACTGAATGCGAGAATTAAAAATACGCTGCTTTTATCATCATCTATAAAAATACTCAAAGAACAGTATCGAAGTCTTGAAAACAAAAATATATTCATCACTTCGCTTATCGAAAGTATACCTCACCCGGTTGTTTATCACTCGCCAAACGGAACAGTACTACTGTGTAATAAGTTTTTAAGCGATTGCCTTAAAACCGATTCAGAAACACTCGCAGGAAAAACCATATACACATATTTCCTGAACAATGAGATAGGGCTTCATGCGCTAAACGATGTTCAGGTTATTCAAACCGGACATATCGAACCTTACGAAGCCCATGTTTTTGATAGAAACAAAACTTATGTAGTATCTAAAAATGTGGTTAGAGACAATAAAATGCGTCCTATAGGCATCATCAGCGTATATACAGATATATCTAAACTAAAAAAAGCTAATGAAGAGCTTATCAACACAAAAAAAATGGAATTAGTAGCCAGTGCACTTCAGCTTATGCACGTAAACGAACTGAATGAATCCATGATTAATGAATTGGCTAAAGTACTACCTTTTGCATCAAAAGAAGGGCGCAAAATAATTCAGGATCTCACATCGAGATATAAAGCCAACCTGACAGAACAAATATGGAGTGACTTTGAAATTCGCTTTGAGAATGCCTTCGACTCGTTTTATCAGACCCTAATGGTGAAATACCCCGCACTAACGTCTACAGAACGTAAGCTCTGCGCATTGTTGCGCATGGGACTTACATCGAAAGAAGTAGCCGGACTGACACTGCAGAACCCTCAAAGCGTAGATGTAGCCAGATACAGACTGAGAAAAAAATTTAATCTTGGCCCCGATGATAATCTATTGGCTTTTTTATTGAAAGTAGGCTCGGATAATTAGTAGTAAATAAATATGTAAATGACTATACCGGCTCCATTTTTCAGACCTACATAATTTTTCAAACTGACATACAGAGTTTTTAAACAATAATTAATAAATAGTTATGAAATACAAAGGATTAATACAACTCATCATAACCACAATTCTCATGTCGCTCATTCTGGTTTTTATTGTCGTTTCAATAAAAAACCTGGTCAACGAGAAAAACAAAATATACTCAGCGCTGGTTATTTCGCAACAAAACCGGGACATTTTACTTAAAACAGAAAAAGTTACCGAGTCTTTTTTTCTTGTAGAAGTCAGCTATAAGGAATATTGTACCACATTCAAGAAAAAAGATTTAGAAAAATACAACGAAAGAATCGAAAATCTGAATCAAAGCATTATAAATCTTCAAAAATCAATTAACAGTAACGATGGAAATAAAGAACGTTTTATGCACATTTTTGGAGAAAAAAATAAAGAAAGTGAAATTTATGTAAAATTGAGATCATTGACTGACTCGCTTATTTTTTCTACTGCAAATCTCGACAAGAAACATCATAGTCTGGAAAGATATATCGAGAAAATATCAGAAATAAAAGTGGACACACTATCCGTTACCAAGACTGTAGAAACAAAGAAAAAAGGAATTTTCAGCAAGCTCAAAACATTTGTGGCAGGCGAAAAAACGAAAGAAAGCACCAGTACTAAAGTGGTAATAAATTCGTCGGAAGAACTTGCAGGAGTTGTCCCCGGCATATCCAAATCGCAGGAATTAGACTCTAAAATCAAAAATCTGAACAAGAAAGAAGGCGATAATATGCCTGCGCTGATTAAAAATGCTCTGGAAATGAAAAAAAGCGAGCTTAAACTGATTGAGATAAACAACAAGCTGATCAGAGAACTTGAAAGCATTCTGGTTAATATCAAGAAAAACATCTGGAAAGATGAAATGAAACAAAACAGCAATTTTTTAAAATCGGTTTCGCGCTCTACCTCACAGATACAAAGCATTTTATACATACTGGTTATGTTAGCCTTTATACTTGTTATTTATATTATTTATCTGGCATACCGTATTTATAAGTTTCAGAAAAACATCGTAGTTCTTAACGAACAAATAACTAAAGATTCGATTGAAAAAGACAAGTTCTATTCCATTTTAAGTCATGACCTCATGAATCCATTTAACCTGTTACTCGGATTCAGCTCCATGCTTCATGAGTCGGTAGAAGAAGACAATAAAGATGAGGTAAAGGAATATACCAACATCATACAACAATCTACCAAACAAATCCACCATTTGCTTCAAAGTTTACTTACATGGTCGCGCTTGCAGAACGGGAAAATTGAGTTTTCGCCACAGCTAACCAACGTATCCGATTTCATGTTGGAATGCAACATGATTCTTAACCCGATAGCTGAAAATAAAAATATAGAATTACAATGGCAGGTTGAAAACGATATACAAGCCAACTTTGATAAAAATATGATTGGATCAGTGATTCAAAATCTTGTAACTAATGCCATAAAATTTACTGAACGAGGCGGAAGTGTAAAGGTGGAATCGCACATAAAATCAAAACAGCTTTATATCATTGTAACCGATACAGGCACCGGTATGAGCGAAGATAAAGCCAATCAGCTTTTCAGACTGGATAAGAACAATAGCAACAAAGGTACCGAGAACGAAAGCGGCTCAGGGTTAGGTTTAATTATTTGTAAAGAGTTTATTGAAAATCACAAAGGGAGTATAAATGTTGTAAGTACAGTAGGGCAAGGCACAAAAATCACTGTAACCCTCCCTGTATCACTTAAAAAAACGAAGTAAAAGTGTTAAAGTATAACAATCCAGTATACAACGCTGAATTCACTTAAATTATTTTAGATGAGTACATGAAAAAAATTGCATTAGTAACATATTTAAAATCAGCAAATTGTAAATTTTGTTCAGAAAAAGTATAGCTACATGTATAGATAAAGTAGTGAATAAAAATAACTTAGAATAAAAAATACACATTATATTTGTGTTGAGTTTAAAGAAAGAATTTTACCGGTACAAACGTAACAGGTGAGGTTTATCTTTAAAAAATCATCCTTCCGTAAAACCTTAACGGAATGACAGATATTGAATAAAATTGTAATTTAACTAAGCTTGCTTAAATACATTAAATCTTTTTTTAATGTATAAGTATGAAATCTCTTATTTGTTTGTTTACTTTTTTCGTTTACTAAATTTTATTTATTTGTCACCATCAACTAATCTTCACATATGAAAAACCGATACCCGGTTGTCAGCCGAGAGGCTGTGCAACCGGGTTATTTTTTTTTGATTGGCGATTTAAGCATCAAGACTAAACCTCCAAAGTTTCCCTGCCCACTCTTCACCGGCATAAGCAACTCCCACCCGGGGTTCGGCCTTTATTTTAAAAACTTCATCGCCACCCTCAATCCAAATCCGGCCAGACTCGGCCAAATTATCACCATAAAAACTTTTGTCAATTCTGAGTTCACGGCCTACCCTGCCCGATCCTTTAATTTTATCGAGCCCACATATCAATACAGCTTGCGGGGAATCAACATGGCCAGCTACAAAGTTGAGCATCCAGTACATACCATAAATCAGATACACGTAGACATAGCCACCATTAGCATACATGATTTCGGTACGTGGAGTTCTTCCTTTGCTCGCATGGCATGCTTTATCTTCAGTCCCCATATAAGCTTCGGTAATGGTTATTGTATATCGGGTCTGCGTACCATCTTCCCAAGTTCTGACAAGTGTTTTTCCTAAAAGCTCAGATGCTACAGTTACAGCATCACGTGTAAAAAATCCGGTTTCGAGTTTCATTATTTCGTGAATACTAAATAAATCATTTATACGGTTGAAATACACCCGTGATTGTCATTTATTTTTCCACATCAAAAAAAGAATTGACATGGATAATTTCACCACTTTTGGTAACACCTTCTACCGTAATTATAAATCTACCAATATAATCTGAAGTAAAAAAGTCAAGTGAAATATCTTTACCCTGCTTGCTATCCACCTCGGGCAGCCATAGTAATGTATGTCTGAAATCAGGTTTCCTATCGCCAAGCCCATTTACAAGCCATGAGGGAGTAGGCTCTATACGCTTCGCCTGTATAGAAGGATAATCAATCAAAGTCATGTTTTTATCAAATACTAATCCCGGATAATTGTTTTTATAGGTGTGAAAGCTAACCATGCCATCATAAAAGTTATTTCCAAATACCATTTTACCTGAATATACATCGATTTGCTGAATGTTGGACGGATTGTAAGTATAAATTTTTTCGTGGTCAAATACAGGAATCCCATCAAGGATGGCCAAAGTATTTGAGAGAGAATATCTAACTGCCTCTTCCGAAAGTACCTCTAACCGATGTTTACCACCAAAATCAGAGAACCTGGCATTTTTAATAAACTCAACAAAAACCTCTTTCATAGAATTAAACCGCGTATACTCATCCAATTTGTAAACCCATTTAGGCTCAATACTAAATAACGCTGCTTCCGTCATATATCGTAATGAGTCAATTCCTAATCTGGTCTGAATCTGTAAACCAATACTTCTATCGCTTAGTTTATTCAGATGTAAAGAGTCGATATACAGAACCGGCAAGCTCTTTAAAATCAGATTTTCGGAAAACGGTGAATGTATATCAACATGAATATTCGTCTCCTCAGCAAATCCGGTCACATCACTTACAAGCTCTTTTAACCCGGATATTCTGTTAGTTACAAAACTAACATGGCCAACAGAGTCTTTACGCCCGGCAAATATTCTTATCTGATTATCAACAAAAGAGATAACGGGCATTGCAATTCTAAAATCTTCTGTTTTGCCAACTAAGTGCCCTTCAACCACATGACCTTCGTACTCTGGAATAATCCGCACATCAAATGATTTTTGAGCCGATTGCTTAATCATCCTACTCCAACCAACCAGATTTTTATCCCCCGATTCTATAACATCCTCTCCAGCTATACTTACAGATAAAGTACATATATCCTCAGGTAAATTACTTATATGAACTGATGCTTTTTGCCTCGATTTATAAAAAGCAGAATCGGTTTTTAAAATTACATTGCTTTTATTATAGTCCAGATTTTTATCAGAGATTTCCTGACGCGAACTTCTATCGGAAATTCTGAATGATTTCGACGACCTTTTTGCTTGCGTATTGATTATTGCAATCTGTTTACGATTATATATCTCAACGCCCTCATTTTTCATATATCTGGTATAAGAAACAAGATAATAAATTCCTGACAGAAGGTGCGAAGGTAGTTGCAAATAGCCGTCGCCACGACATCCGCGCACGTTAATCATTGTCTTGATATTTGGGTCATAATCGCTTATTAGCTCAATGTAAGCTATTTTGCTTAAATCCTGCGGTTCACCTTTCTGATTGGTTGTAATTATTTTAAAATTTACTGTTTCGCCAGCCAAATAAACGTATTTGTCAGTTTGCAAATAAATTCTTTCATAAGTATTGTTTAGTCCAAAACTTACTGATATGCTTACAATTATCAAGATAAGTATACTAATATATTTTTTATTCATCGCACGAAAAAATAAGTAGATAAAAATATTAATTTTTATTCAAAAGAAATCATTTGTGATTGTTAGGCCAAAACCATGGTTTGTTTTTTGTGCCTCCCAGAATTTTACAATCAATACATTGAGCAGGGGCATAAGAATTTCCTAAAAGTGGATCGTATGTTGACAAAAGATATCCTGACCACTGCTTATCTGACTCCACACATGTCGTATTAGGTTTATATTCGTAGAGCTCACCTTTAAATGGAATAAACAATTCTTTTTTAGCTCCACTTGAAACATCAACATACCCGATAACCTGAATATCTTTATTCGTAACGCATTTTATATTTCCTTGCATTTCGGTTGGAATGGGAGAAAAAATACTACCACTCTCATCAATATTCTTCTTAATATTTGCGAAATAGTCGTATGCAGCTTTTCTAATTTGATTTTGAGTAATTTCTATATAATACAAAGTTGACAATCTTTTGTCTGTTGGATCAATCTCTTTGATTACTTTCTTACGAATTATATTCTCAGTCAGCAAGTCTGTGGTTCCAAGCAATATACTTTTCGATTTGTTAGTTATCCAGCAATAATATTTATTATTGTAAATACTATCAGGAAGGTCCGAATAAACCACTAACTTACCATTCTCATAACCAGCATTAGCGAATATCTCGGCATGAAACTCCCAAATTTCGGTATACGACCATTGATAATAATTCGACTGGCTGGTAGGGTCATGAGTGTTTACATGAATTTGCACCGGTTTTCCTTTTCCTTCTTTCGACCATGTGATTGAATCAATTGCCGCAGTCTTAATCGGGTTAAGAAATTCCGATTCATATTCTTCATTGTCGAGAATTATTCTAAGCCGGTATTTATAATTTTGATCTAATGTTCCCGTACGAACGAAATATTTCCCATTGCCTTTTTGTTGAAAAGGACCTGTTAGCCGCCCATTACTATCTTCTATGAAAAGTTCTGCTCCGTTCACAGCATCATCATCACTAAGCTCCTGATCCAAAGCCACACTCCGGCTTAGCTGAATTTCAGTAGAGTCGCTCGAAATGATACCTTCGACCACCAAGATGCCACTTTTCGCATCTTTTAAATCCACATTATACTCTGTAACACAAGAAGTAAGAAGTATTGTCAGTGTTGATAAATATATGGTAAGTTTTTTCATCATCATAAAAATAAAACGTTTTATGTTGTAGTTTTTTTACATCAGAATTTTATATTATACGATATATAAGGAATAGGTACTCCAAATATTGAGAGCTTATAACCTTTTAACACTCCGTTTACCGATTTAAAGTAAACAGAGTATACATTATCTTTCCCTGTAAGATTGTAAACGCCCAAAGAAATAGTACTGTGGGTAAGCAAAGTAAGATGATGACTGGGTTCAATATTAAACGAAGCATCGATACGAAAAAAATCGGGTATGCGGTATTTATTTCGATCCGAATAATAAACATATTCGCCATTCATATATCCGTATTTTGAAACCGGAATAGTTATGGGCCGACCGGTACTATAAAAACAGTTGTACGATAAACTGTAACGATGCGTTATTTTAAAGTTGCCTACCAACTTAAAGTCATGCGGTTTATCAAAATCAGCAGGATACCAGTCTCCATCATTTACAGGCGAAAGCGTTCTACTATCGCTTTGACGCAGAAAAGTACGTGAATAGGTGTAACTTATCCACCCATTTAGCCGGCCAGCTGGTTTCTTTAAAATAAATTCCGCACCATAGGCTTTGCCCTGCGTGCCAAGCACATCGGTTTCGATATGCCCATTCATAACAAGCACTGCTCCATTGCGATAATCCAGAAAATTATTCATCGTTTTATAATATACTTCAACTGAAGATTCCACCGTATTAGAAACAAAATTTTTATAAATACCTGCCGCCACCTGCATACCGGTTTGAGGCTTTATATTCACATCGCTCAATTTCCATGTATCGGTAGGAGCCATTACCGTAGAGTTAGATATTTTATGAATATATTGCCGCATGGTATTAAACCCGGCTTTAAACGACCAGTCTTTTTTAAAAGCGTATCTCAACGACAATCTGAATTCTGCCCCTTTATAGGTTTTTAAAACTCCACTTCCTCCGTTTATTGTATCAGTCACGGTGGTTTCGGAAGGCAAATATTGTTCATCATAGCGATAGTAAGTTCGCGGACCGAGTAATCCAAACAAAGAGTATCTGATACCACCATTCACAGATAACTTATCCGTCACCTCCCATTGATCTGAAATATGCAGTGCCGACTCTACGCCTAAATCACGCTGAAGATTTTTATGTTGAGCTATTGAGCCAGAACCTTCAGGGGAATAAGCGCCGGGGTTTAAATTGTAAATCACAGTATTTATACCAAAATTCAATATCTGTTTATCGTTAATAATATAACGATAGTCATTTTTAAGAAAAAACTGCGAAACTCCAGACCCGAGATTGTAAGCTGATGCCGCATTATCAGTATTACGTATATTGCTCCGATAATCGTCGTAGCCGGCACTCAGGTAGTATGACAGCTGTTTTCCTGAATTATGATCCCATCTGGCAGAGAAATTCATATTTTGATATGTGAATTTTTCGGTCGGGTCAAAACTATAATGATCTTTACTCATATAACCATTTACCGACAGTTTATTGTTCTCGCTGAAACGATGAATAACCGTTCCGTTCATATCGTAAAAGCCAGCCTTACCGTCATTAAAACCGCTTTTCTCGGGAATAAGCCTCAGTAACCAGTCGGAATAAGTTGAGCGGGCTCCCACTAAAAATGTTGTTTTCTTGCCTACAGGACCTTCCACACTCAGGCGGCTTGTAAGCAACCCTAAGCTGGCCGAACCATGTATCTTGTTACGGTCTCCCTCTCTGCTTTTAACATCAAGTACCGACGAAATTCTTCCTCCATATTGTGCTGGAATATTGCTCATATATAGTTCTATATCCTGAACTACATCCGGATTAAAAGCCGAAAATAAGCCAAACAGATGCGTAGGGTTATATATTGTGCCATCATTCAGAAGTATCAGATTTTGATCAGTAGAACCACCTCTTACATTGAACCCGTTGGAAACTTCGCCAGCCGATTTTACGCCGGGCAAAGCCATTACAACCTTAAGAATATCCATTTCTCCAAACGCCATAGGAATGTTTTTAATTTCCTTGATTTTAAACCTCTCAACTCCCATTGTTGTTTCTCTCACATTACTACGCGCACTCGACGTTATGGTTACTTCACTTAATGTTATTTGCTCCTCATCGGCTTCAATATTCATTTCTCCTGAAGCGTTTAATCTGAATTGTCTTTTCGTATTTCGCAGGCCAACACCACGTATTTCCATTTCATATTTACCGGCTGCCAGCACAAGTTCGTATCGTCCGTTTTTATCAGTTGCTGTACCTGTCTGAGCCAATGGCACATACACAGTAACACCCGGTATGGGCTCACCTGTTTTCAGTTGCGTAATTTTACCGGTAAGCTTGTATTTCCCAACACCTTCAGAGGGTTTGCCTATTTCGTAAAGTTTATACTCAGAAGTAGCATTAACTACGCTACTACTTTCATCTTGAAATCCGTATTCATCGGCATCATCCGTTAAATTTTCATCAATTTGAGAAAAGTCAGGTAAGTAAGCTGAGATTACACCTTTTGTGAATATAAAAAAGTCTTTATTATACTCCACTACCGAAAATTCGGATTTACCAAAAACCAGATCCAAAGCCTCGTAGGCCGAAATCTCTTTTACATCAATAGAAATAATTGTGGAGTCAATCGCTGGTTTTTCAGTGAATATGCGATAGCCTGTTGTTTTTGAAATTAAATCAAATAGCAAAGCAGCCTTTTCCTGATGTAGCTGAATACTTATTTTATTTTGTGGAAGTGCAAATAAAAAAATTGAAGGTAAGATAAAACATATACCAATTAATAGACGCTTCATTTATATAATTTGATTATTTTCTTTATTAAAAATCTTTGAATACTTATATATAAAAGGCTGTACTTACTACACAATGAGCAAATAAAACGCTCAGTTATATTATTTAAATAATTGTATCCCGAGCCACACATCAAACTTTGGCTCCAGACATATTGAATTACAGATAATAATAACTACTCATTACTATTGATGAAATTTAAAGCTGCAATATAAGCTTTATCGGGATTAGCCGAGAAGTTTAGATGATTTTGACGTACAAAAGCCGACAACGCACGTTTCTGATTTTTAAATATTTTCAGCAATGAGTTTTTTCCTTTTAGTTTATAGTAGGAATTACCATCATACAAATAATAGGTAACATATCTTGAAAAATATCGCCTCACTGTAGTATTATCTTTAGCTTCTTCGTAACTCACATTTTGCTTTTTGTATAATTTATACGAACCATCGGTAAGTTTTATAACATACGATCCGGCTACAGGCTTGTATAACTCGGTTGGTGGAATAAATACAAATAAACTATCATTTATACGGACATGATCAACCCTGCTATTGTCGAGTATTACATTAAACGGTGGATTGGGCGATTGTACAATCAATTCATTACGATATAAATCTATTTTTACCGGAACGTTTTTATACAAAATGTCATTATATTTTAACTGTGCATTTACATAAGATGAACGACCATAATAAGGATGACCATCAATGGTAAGCGGATATTTAACTTGCTCTTTGCCGTAAAACAAGGCTACCTGATTACTATAGTGCGAAAAATATCCGGCAACAAGCGAGTCCATCGTCTGCTGCGACATGCCGTAAGTGCAAAAAAACAACAAAAGAAAAAGCGTAATATTTCTCATTTGAAAAATTTTATAAAAAACAACCCAGTTTGATGTTATATAACATCAAATGACCAACAAAATGCTATTTATTCAAATTATATAAAAAGCATTTTTATACAAAAAACGAAAACAAAGATACAAAATAACTTGATGAACAAATGAGTTAGCATATCCGCATATGATAATTTAACGTATTTATTATTGTTAATTATATATTATTCCAAATAGAAAGAAAAAGCTAAGAAAAAAACAAGTGCAACTATTTGGTAATCCAAACAAAAAGAGTATTTTTGCAGTCCGTTTATTATCCCAGTGTAAAAGATCGTTGATGTATGTGTAAACATCCTGTTTTTGTGCCGATTAGCCTCAGCGAGAACAACGACTAAAACATACGATAACGAGAGTTTAATTAATTAAAAAAACATTTTTATAAAAAGTGGATACGTTAAGTTATAAAACCATTTCTGCCAACAAAGCTACTGTGCAGAAAGAATGGGTAGTGGTGGATGCTACCGATTTGGTATTGGGACGTATGGGCTCTAAAGTTGCAAAACTTTTGCGCGGAAAATACAAACCGAGTTTCACACCTCACGTTGACTGTGGTGATAATGTGATTATTATCAACGCAGAAAAAGTACATCTGACCGGAACAAAATGGACAGACAGAATATACTTGAGCCACACCGGCTATCCGGGCGGACAGCGTGAAATTACTCCCGCTAAATTATTGGCCAAAGATCCTGAAAAGTTGATCAAAAAAGTTGTAAAAGGTATGTTACCAAAAAACAAACTAGGAGCAAAACTTCTGGGAAATCTTTATGTTTTCGGTGGCGCTGAACACAACATGCAAGCTCAACAACCCAAACAAATCGATTTAAATACACTTAAATAATCAATATGGAAGTAGTAAATGCCTTAGGAAGAAGGAAAGCAGCGGTTGCCCGCGTTTTCGTAAGCGAAGGAAACGGTAAAATCACTATCAACAAACGTGAACTGTCCGTATATTTTCCATCACCCCTTTTGCAATACGTTGTAAAACAACCGTTGAACAAATTAGGTGTTGCTGAAAAATACGACATCAAAGTAAATCTCGATGGAGGTGGCTTTAAAGGCCAGTCCGAAGCTCTGCGTCTGGCTATTGCCCGTGCATTGGTAAAGATTAACCCCGAAGATAAACCTGCTTTGAAAGTTGAAGGATTCATGACTCGTGACCCACGCGAAGTGGAACGTAAGAAACCAGGACGTCCAAAAGCACGTAAGAGATTCCAATTCTCAAAACGTTAATATCTCAATTTGCCAGTTATTCAATATGCCAATGTGCCGATTCGTTGCACAAACAATGGCAAATTATCCGACTGATTGGCACATTCGTTTAGTATCTAAATTCGCGGGACTCATAGACACTGGATGGCTACCCGGGAATTGAATTCTACAAAAGAAGAAAGTAAACAAATTAAAGAAACAAGAAATGTCAAGAACAAATTTTGAACAATTATTAGAAGCCGGTTGCCACTTCGGTCACCTCAAACGCAAATGGAATCCTGCTATGGCTCCTTATATCTTTATGGAGCGTAACGACATCCACATCATCGATTTGCACAAAACAGTGGTGAAAGTTGATGAAGCTGCTGCCGCGCTAAAACAAATAGCTAAATCGGGCCGCAAGGTACTTTTTGTAGCTACAAAAAAACAAGCTAAAGACGTTGTTGCCGAAAGAGCTAAGTCGGTTCAGATGCCTTATATTACTGAGCGTTGGGCTGGTGGTATGCTTACCAACTTCCCTACAATCCGTAAAGCCGTTAAGAAAATGACTACTATCGACAAGATGAGTACTGATGGTACTTTCGATAACATCTCTAAACGCGAAAAACTTCAAATTGCCCGTCAACGTGAAAAACTCGAAAAGAACCTTGGTTCTATCGCCGATCTTACCCGTCTGCCTTCTGCCCTTTTCGTAGTTGACGTTATGAAAGAACACATTGCTGTAAAAGAAGCTCAACGTTTGGGTATTCCTGTATTCGGCATTGTGGATACAAACTCTAATCCTTACGGAATTGACTTTGTAATTCCTGCTAACGACGATGCAACTAAATCGGTTGATGTAATTCTGAACGCAATGGTTGAAGCTATTCAGGAAGGTTTGGAAGAACGTAAAGTAGAAAAAGTAGATACCG
The DNA here is from genome assembly GCA_017860345.1 of Bacteroidota bacterium. GTDB lineage: Bacteria > Bacteroidota > Bacteroidia > Bacteroidales > Paludibacteraceae > Paludibacter. The sequence continues at coordinate 32,283 of JAFNAV010000014.1, forward strand.
AAGCTACTGAAGCTCCCGTTATGAAAGAAAAGAAATCGCGTGTTAACAAACGCCCGAGAACTCAAAAAGAAGACGAAGAAGCTTTGAACGCTAACGTAGCTAAAAAATTCATCAAAGAAGAAGAATAAATAACAGCCCCCTAAATCCTCTCCGCCGTGGCGGAGACTTTAGGTAGTGCAAAATAGAATGAGTTGCGGGTTAATATAATGCTTGTAACTCATTTTTGTAAAAAATAATTTAACTAATTAATAACAATAATGCTCTTAGAAGTCCTTTTAAGGGGGATTTAGGGAGCCAAATTTTATATTATTATGGCAGTAACAATGGCAGATATTTCGAAATTGCGGACCATGACCGGAGCTGGTATGATGGATTGCAAGAATGCTTTGAACGAAGCTGAAAACGATTTCGAAAAAGCAGTAGAAATTATCCGTAAAAAAGGACAGGCTGTGGCCGCTAAACGCAGCGATCGTGAAGCTTCTGAGGGTTGTGTTTTAGCAGCTGCCAAAGATGGTTTCGCTGCAATTATTGCTCTGAAATGTGAAACCGACTTCGTAGCTAAAAATGCTGACTTCGTAGCTCTTACTCAGAGCATCCTCGACGCTGCTCTTCAGGTAAAAGCAGCTACTTTGGATGATGTGAAAGCTTTGAATCTCGAAGGTCGTACAATTGCTGAACTCGTAATTGACCGTTCGGGTATAACCGGCGAAAAAATGGAACTTGATTTTTACGAAACTGTAAGTGGTGGAACTGCTGTTTCTTATATCCACCCGGGCAACAAGCTGGCTACCATTGTAGCTTTTGCAGAAGAAGGCGTTGAATATCAGGTTGCCCGCGATATAGCTATGCAGGCAGCTGCAATGAATCCCGTTTCGCTGGACCGCAACTCTGTTTCGCAAAAAGTTATCGATACTGAGTTAGAAATCGGACGTGATAAAGCTCGTCAGGAAGGCAAACCTGAAAACATGCTTGATAAAATTGCTGAAGGCCGTTTGAATAAGTTTTTTCAGGAGTCTACATTACTTGAACAAGCATTCATTAAAGACAACAAAGTTACTGTTTCGGCTTATCTGAAAGCTAATAAAGCTACAGCTACAGCATTTAAACGCGTTACGCTGAATCAGGAATAATACATCTGCCTAACAGTTAGGTGGTTAATGAAAAAAAAGCCTTTCGGGAAAAAATCCCGAAAGGCTTTTTTGCTTACTTATGCCTCTTATTTGCGATTAATATTTCTTTCTTACGTTCAAGTCCGTTTCTTTGAAACTGAGCTAAACAGACTAAGCTCGCTGCAAACGATTGCAATTATATTACCACAAAAAATGTAGTAAAAACTGCTACATAAATACTTTCATCCATATATTTGTGGAATTAATTAACCCAAAAATCAAATTATATGAAAAAACGCTTACTATTTTTAAGCATGTTCTTTTTTAGTTACATAGCTATGGCACAAGTAGCTGTGTATTGGAGAGCCGATGGCCCAAGCAATGGAAGTTGGGAATATGGGTCGACTTGCGACGGTTCCGGTACCGATGGTCAATGGTATTACAATAGTTGGGGAGGCAACAGAAGTCGTCCTGACTGTTACAGTAAACACGACATTTATTTCGACAACAATGCCATTACAACTATGAATCTCAATGGATTAACCGATTTTGGGGCACGAAGGATATTCTTCACTTCGAATGCCACTTCGCCAAGAACGTTAAGCTCGTCGGACAACAGAACACTTTGGCTTAGCGCAAATAATGGAAATCCGAAAATTGAGAACAACTCTACCGCCACGCATACTTTCAATGTACCTATTAAGCTGGAAGCTAACAGCGAGCTTAATCCTGTATCAGGAGGCCTAACGTTTACTTCCTTAATTTCAAACAATGGGTATTGGATTGACATTTGGGGTGGTACCTCAAATACTCTGCTCATATCAGGAGGCCTCACGGGCACAGGTGGATTAAGCGTTAAAAACAATACTTTTGTAAAATACGCATCAGTCACAGCATACACGGGCGACACTTATGTAGAAGCCGGCACATTAGAGGTATGTGATGATATGAGTTCAAACAACATTACAGTGAAAAGTGGCTCAAAACTACAGATTAACGGAACTGATGTAGACATACAAAATCTTATTATCGAAGCTGGTGGTTACGTTGAAATTCTACCCGGAAAGTCACTTACTGTAAACGGAACACTCACCAACAACGGAACACTCACCTTGAAGTCTGACGCAACTAACGGTACAGGATCGCTTGTAACCAAAGGTGTAGTTACTAACGGTGGGACAACAAACTACACAATTGAACAATATCTTACCGGAGGACGTAATTGGTACATTTCGAGTCCTGTAAGCAATGGCACATTAACAATGGCAGGTTTCGAGAGAAATGAGCCAGGTGCGGGCTGGAATGCAATTAGCGCAGGAGCCTCTGCCGCCATTGGGAAAGGCTACGTAGTACAACCGGGTGCTAATGGCAATACTACATTTAGCGGCACGATAAACGACAGCGAGCCCAGCCTTACTCTATCACGAACTACCGGAGTTGAAAAAGAAGGCTTTAACCTGATTGGCAACCCTTATCCGTCATATCTCGACTGGACTAAAGCATACACCCAAAACACAAGTATAATGCCTACTTCGACCATGTGGTACAGAACATATACCGGTGGAGCCTATGCTTTCTGGACTGTAAATGGAGCAAGTGGTGTAGGTTCGCCAACCGACGCAAGCTACATGATACCACCCGCTCAGGCATTCTGGGTGAGAGCTAATGCCAACAATGTAAGCTTCAGTTTCACCAAAGCGATGAGAAGTCATGCAACCTCAACCAATTTGCTGAAATCCAAAGCAGCAAACAATCCAATATTGTCTATCGCCCGTATTAAAGTTTCAAATAGTATCAATTCCGACGAAACGGTACTTTATGTACATCAGAACGCTTCGAATGACCTGGATATGTTTGACTCAGAGAAGATGAGTAATAATGACGCTTCGAGACCGGAAATATTCACTAAAATTAATTCGGAAGAACTGGCAATTAATGGTATGTCGCACTTACCACTTGACACAGAGATTCCGCTCGGATTCAGAACAGAACAGCAGCACAGTTTTGAATTGAGTGTTACCGAATTTGCAGGTTTCGACTCCAATATCAAGCTTGTGATAAAAGACGCAGTGGCGCAAGCTGAGCAAGAACTGTTTTCTGGTCATACTTACTCATTTACTTCGGGAAATTGCAATAACACATCGCGTTTCAGCCTGATATTCAAATCGAACAACGCAACTACTGAAAACAAATTACCCGTAGATAATCAAACATTTGTGTATAAAAACAGCAACAAGCAACTGGTAGTAAAGCTCAACGAATTTGAAAGCAGGTATGCTCAGATAATTATTTATAACACTACCGGACAAAAAGTGCACGAACAAATTATATCGGCCAACGAAACAGTTATCGGTAAAGAATTAAAAGCAGGAATATATTTTATAAAGATAAAAAACGGAACTGCTGAAAACCTGCTGAAGGCCATAATAGAATAATGTTTAAATCAGAAATAAATATCCTATGAAAATAGACACGAATAATAATAGAGCGAATAAAAAAACTTATTCGAAACCGTTGATTTCAACCATAAAACTGGATTCGGAAATATCACTTGCTATGGAATCCGCTCCACCGGGAGGGCCTTCGGAAAGCATAGGGCTCACAGGCGAAAATAATTGCAACAACCCCTTCAACAATCAGCCACTGGCTTAGATTATATTGAATTAAAAAACAAAGTCTCTGAAAATTCGGAGGCTTTGATTTTTTTATAACACTGTCTGAGGTGAAATTATTTTTTTATCTTTGCGTTTACATAATTATAGGCACGTAGTTGAAAATCATTTTTTTGTACCAAACGTAGTTCATCACTTAACTATACCTATTATAATATTAAAATATTGCATTATGACAAGTCTGGCTGAAATCGTTAATCTTAAAAAAAACTTCGTTACCCGCGTAGTAGGCGACGAACTTATTATCGTACCCCTTACCGGCAACGTGGCGCAAATGAATGCTCTGTTCACGCTCAACGAAACAGGTAAATTTATATGGGAAAACATTCACGATGCGCAAACTTTTGATAACTTATTGAACTCTTTGGTGAGTGAGTTTGATATCGATTCTGAATCAGCTCAAAGAGATTTGAATGCTTTTCTTGATAAACTTGGCAGTACACTAAAAAAGTAGCATCCGAAACTTTATTTTAATTATAATTTTTAATCAGCCGTTTTTATTCTCCACCAGCATCCTGACTGGAAATTAAGAAAGTAGCTTATAAAAATATTTAAATGGCCCTGAAAAACATTTTTCTGAATATTGCCGGATATAGCATTGAATTGATTCCGCAAACGCTTCCGATTGAGATTGAAACCGGATACAAATACTTTGTTACCGGAAAAATAAACAAGCCTGACATTACCATACAATGCTTTGAGGGCATTCCCGAAGGATTATTTACAGATAGTAAAGCCGTATTTGAAGCCGAAAACGACGATCAGAAATTCTACTCTATTTACGAAAATAAAGATTCGCTTGGCTTTGTTATTTACAATCAGCAAAACAAAACCGAAATACAGCAGGTAGCCTTTTTATCGGCCGACTTTAAACATTGGAAAATATATAGCGCAGCCACTCCTCAGGGACGGCTTGTTCCACTAAGCTTCCCTATGGGACCTATCGTAATGCAGTATCTGACCATCAAAAATGATGCTGTAATGATACATGCCTCCTGCGTTTATGATGGAGAAAAAGGGCGGGTTTTTACGGGTTTTTCAGGAAATGGCAAAAGTACCATGTCGCAGATTTGGGCTTCGGATGGCGATTTAATTATTAACGATGACCGACTCATAATCAAGAAAGAAGGCAACGATTTTTTTGTACACAACACTCCCATGTACTACCCGGATATACCCAAAAAAGCACCTCTAAGCAGCATATATCTTATCAGTCATGCTCCCGAAAACCGGATAGCGAAAATTACAGGAGCAGTGGCCGTATCCAGAGTACTGGCCTTTTGCATTCAGAATAATTTTAATGAATACATTATTAATAACAACCTGGAATTTATTAGCGGTGTATGCGCCAAAACTCCGGTATCTGACCTTGGTTTTGTACCAGACAGGAGTGTTATTGATTTTGTGCTAAACTATGAAGATAAGTAACAACAGCGCCGAAATTCGGGAATGGGCTGAAGAGCTGCTCGATAACGACCGTCATTTAAAAATAAAAATGACGGGATACAGTATGTTCCCTACGTTCAAAGCCGGAGATTACGGAATTGTTGAAAAATGCCATATCGACGAAATACATCGGGGCGACATTATTGTATTCAGGAAAAAAAACGGATATGTAGCTCACCGACTCATTCAAAAGAACGAGAGTACTCTAATAACCAAAGGCGATTTTAATTATCAATATGACCCAAAAGTTTCCGTAAGTGAGCTTTGGGGTAAAATCACTTCGTACGAAAGAGCTGGCAAAACATACTTTATCGCCAACGGCTTACAAAAAATGCTGGCTCTGAACTTTGGAAAACTTAGCGCTACATCAGGTCATTTGATACTGAAAGCCCAAAACCTCAGACAAAAGTTAAGTTCGATAAAAAGCAATCTATCGGTTATACTTTCCGCGTCCGAAAAACTTTTTGCCTCTAATGCCATAATCTCGCTCATTCAGGGAATTTTACCTTTTATCCTTATCATATTTCTTAAATTTCTTACAGATACATTAGTTAACCAAACCAACCACGCAAGTTACAACCTAACCAACATCATTTTTTATCTATCGGGTATTGCTATTCTGTTCCTGCTTAGTGGTTTATTATCCGAACTACGCATATTCTACTCGGCAAAACTGACCCACTCAGTCAACCAAAGCGTACATGACCTTCTGCACCGCAAACACACGGAACTGGAACTCTCGTACTACGAAAACCCCGAACTTCAAAACAAAATTCACCGCGCAGTACAGGAAGCATCGTACCGTCCGATGAAAATAACCAACGAAATATTAACCGCTTTTAAATCCATAGGAGCCTCGGTATTTCTGATTGGGATTTTTGCTTCCATTCAGTGGTATCTGGTGTTTATACTGTTGGTAGCCGTTGCTCCTGATTTGCTGGTCAGGATAAAGTTTTCGCGCCGACTTTACAAACTGCGCAACGAACAAAGCCCTGGCGAGCGTGAAATGTTTTATTACAACCGCGTACTTACCGGCGTACCTTTTGCCAAAGAACAAAAGCTATTTGGCTTCTCACACTTTTTTCTTACAAAATTCGATAAACTCCAGCAAAAACTTTTTACCGAAAAAATATCGCTCCAAAAATCTGAGTTAATACAGATATTATTCACTCAATTATTTGCGGCCTTATTGATATTTGGGTCAATTGGGCTGGTTTTGTTCCTGAATATCAATGGAAAAATCAGCATCGGAACAGTAATTTTATTCCTTTTTGCATTTCAGCGTGGCTACTCAGTTTTGAACGATATGTTCAGGTCTGTTACCCGAATTACCGAAGACAATGCCTTCCTGAATGATTTTATCGACTTTCTCCATTTACAATCCACTAAACCCAACAAGGTTTCACGCGAGCATGAAGGTTTTAGTTTAAAAACAGAGATAAAGGCTGAAAACCTTACATTTAGCTATCAATCCAGCCAGCGCAAAGCACTCAGAAACATATCTTTAACCATTCCTGCCGGAAAAACGGTGGCTTTTGTAGGTCCGAACGGATCAGGTAAATCAACACTAATAAAGCTGCTTTGCGGATTTTATTTTCCACAATCAGGCCATATTTATTTTGATGGAATAAGTTCAGAAAAAATAGGTGGAGAGAAGATAAGACAACATATAAGCGCTGTATTTCAGGATTTTGCTTTATACAACGTGAGTGCGATGCAAAATATTGCATTAGGCAAAAGCCACGAAAAGCCGGATATGGATTTGGTAAAAGATGCTGCCCAAAAAGCAGGTATCGACGATGTACTTGACAAACTTCCTTTGGGATACAACACTTTGCTGGGCAACCTGTTTCAGGGAGGCGAGGAACTCAGCATAGGTCAGTGGCAAAAAATGGCCATTGCACGTGCATATTACCGCAATGCCCCGCTCCTGCTTCTGGACGAACCGTCGAGCGCACTCGATTTACAATCCGAAGAACAAATTATCCAAAGTCTGAAAGAACTAACGCAACATAAAACCTCAGTTATTGTGAGCCACAGGCTATCAACCGTTCAGTGGGCCGACCTTATTTATGTGTTCGATAAAGGTGAAATTGTAGAACATGGCACGCATGATGAACTGATGAAACAAAACGGAAAATATGCGCAACTCTACCGTACAGCCAATAAAATATACGGTTAATCGAGTCAGGCTATCGAAAACATAAATTCAATGTTGACTTGTTTGTGTTTTTTATGTAAATTTGCGTGCCTTATTACAGGTTTAATTTTACTAACTAAAAATGAACAGAAAAGTACGGGTGCGTTTTGCCCCAAGCCCTACCGGGCCTTTACATATTGGCGGTGTTCGTACCGCTCTTTACAACTATCTTTTTGCTAAAAAACATGGTGGCGATATGCTCTTGCGTATTGAGGACACCGATTCGGCACGCTTTGTTGCTGGCGCTGAGGATTATATTGTTGAAGCATTGAATTGGCTCGGAATTAAAATTGACGAAGGAGTTGGAGTTGAAACTACTGGGCAACATGCGCCCTATCGCCAAAGCGAACGCAAAGATATTTACCGTAAATACGTAGACCAACTGCTGGATGCAGGATTGGCCTATATTGCTTTTGATACGCCTGCTGAGCTTGATGCTAAACGAAACGAAATTGCCAATTTTCAATACGATGCCAAAACGCGTATGCAAATGACCAACTCGCTAACACTGGATAGCGCCGAGGTAAAAGAGCGTATCGGTAACAAGGAGCAATATGTGGTGCGTATTAAAATTGAGCCTGATCAGGAAATTAAAGTACAGGATTTAATCCGGGGCGAAGTAATTATCAACTCATCGGTACTTGATGATAAAGTTTTGTACAAATCGGCCGACGAACTACCTACTTACCACATGGCCAATGTAGTAGACGATTACCTGATGGAAATATCGCATGTGATACGGGGCGAAGAGTGGCTTCCCTCCGCACCTCTGCATGTACTCCTGTACCGGTATTTGGGCTGGGAAAGCGTTATGCCTGAGTTTGCTCACCTGCCGCTGCTGCTTAAGCCCGACGGCAATGGTAAACTAAGCAAACGCGATGGCGACCGACTTGGATTCCCGGTGTTTCCGCTCAACTGGAAAGATCCCAAATCAGGCGAAACTTCGTCAGGCTATCGCGAAGCCGGATATTTTCCTGAAGCAGTGGTAAATTTTCTTGCATTGCTGGGTTGGAATGCCGGCACTGAACAGGAAATTTTCAGCATGGATGAATTAGTTGAACTCTTCTCGCTCGACAGAGTAAGTAAAAGTGGTGCCAAGTTTGATTACGAAAAAGGGAAATGGTTCAACCACAAATATTTACAAGCAAAACCTGTAGACGAAATTACAGATTTATTCCAACGCATTCTGTTAGAAAAAGACATTATTGAAGACACCGATAAGGTTATGAAAATAGTTTCGCTGGTGCGCGAAAGAGCTAATTTCGTGAAAGACCTTTGGGAACAATCGGCCTTCTTTTTTGTAGCGCCAGAAAAATACGACGAAAAAACAGTGCAAAAACGCTGGAAAACAGAAACGCCCGACCAAATGGAAGAACTGATTTCGGTGCTCGAATCTATCGAAGATTTTAGTACTGAAAAAACCGAAGAAATAGTTAAAGACTGGATAAACACCAAACAATATAACCTTGGAGGTGTGATGAATGCATTCAGACTATCGGTAGTGGGCGAACCTAAAGGTCCTCACATGTTCGACATCGTATCATTAATAGGAAAAGACGAAACCATTAACAGACTAAGAAATGCAATTAAAAATATAAGCAGTTAATTTATCAAAAACCTTACAAACCTAAATTATTTACATGCAAAAACGACATTCTAACCCTGAACAATACTTTAACGAACAAATTATCAGTACACAGAAATATGTGTTACCTTTTATTGGAAGTATTAAACCTTTGATTGAAAAAATGCAGGTGCTCGAAATCGGGTGCGGCGAAGCTGGAAACCTAAAACCATTTTTGGATTTGGGGTGTAACTGTACCGGAGTGGATTACAGTTTAACGAAAATTGAACGGGGCGAAAAGTTTTTTGCCCTTCATCCTAATGCACATCTATTAAAACTGATTAACGAGGATATTTATAAAATAACGGAGTTTGAATCCAAATTCGACCTGATTATCCTTCGCGATGTAATTGAACACATACATGACCAGAACAAGTTTTTGGGCATGATGAAAAATCTACTTTCGAAAGGCGGTGTTGTTTTTTTGGCATTCCCTCCGTGGCAAAACCCTTTTGGCGGTCATCAACAGCTATGCAAAAGCATTGTTTTGTCGCACACACCGTACATTCATTTATTGCCGAAATTGATTTACAAGTTAATTTTAAAAGCATTTGGCGAAAATAATTCAAAGATTCAAAGCTTGCTCGATATAAAAAAAACCGGCATAAGCCTTGAACGATTTGAAATTCTTTATCGAAAAAATGGTTATAAACTACTTATGAAAAGGCTTTATTTTATTAACCCTGCTTATGAGGTGAAATTTGGCTTGAAACCCCGCAAATTATCTTTTTGGTTCAATATTCTTCTTTTACGGAATTTTTACACAAGCTCGGGATATTATCTTCTTGGATTAAAATAAGAAGCTGATTTCAAACGGGATATAAAAATAATTTATGAAGAGCTAAAGCCTTCTAAAAAAAATGATTTACGCATGAAAAAAGTTCTGATTATATCTTATTACTGGCCTCCTTCGGGAGGTGCCGGAGTGCAACGATGGCTTAAATTTGCCAAATACCTGCCTCTTTATGGCTGGGAACCTGTAGTATATACTCCTGAAAATCCGGACTTTGCCATCGAAGATAATAGCTTACTCAAGGATGTATCGCCCGATTTGAAAATACTCAAAACCCGCATTTGGGAACCTTACGAGATATACAAAACCCTGATTGGGAAAAAAGGTCAGAAGGTCAATGTGTCATTCTCGGGAGGGGATAAAAAACAAAATAAGATTCATAAAATTGCTCTTGCCATAAGGGGCAACCTGTTGATTCCTGACCCCCGTTGTTTTTGGATAAAGCCATCAGTAGCATATCTGACTAAGTATTTAGAAAACAACCCTGTAGATGCAATAATAAGTACCGGGCCTCCCCACTCAATGCACCTTATAGCCCGGAAAATACATAAGAAAACAGGCTTACCCTGGATAGCCGACTTTCGCGACCCCTGGACCAATATTGATTTCTACAGAGAGCTGAAACTAAGCAAGCTTTCAGATTCGATTCATCATCGGCTGGAACAAAAAGTGCTGACAGAAGCTTCGCGTGTAGTGAGCGTAACTCCTACCTGGTGCAATGAACTTTCGGAATTGGGCAAAGTACCCGTAAGCCTGGTTCACAATGGGTATGACGAGGAAGACATTGTAAGAACCAGCGAACCTGTGGATACAGCATTTGCATTGGTGCATATAGGTAGTATCAACGCTGCCCGTAACCCACATGTACTGTGGAAAGCGCTTAGCGAATTGATAGCCGAAAACGACGAATTTAAAACCAAGCTCAAAGTACGACTGGTAGGCAATGTAGAAGATTGCGTACTTACTGATATTGAAAAATATAGCCTGCAAAACCATGTTGAAAGTCTCGGCTACATGTCGCATGCCAAAGCCATTGCTTACCAGCAAACTTCTCCGGTATTATTGCTGCTGATTAACAATACACCTAATGCCAATGGGATTTTAACGGGAAAGCTGTATGAATATATGGCTTCGGAAAGGCCGGTATTGGCTATAGGGCCATCAAAAAGCGACATTGCAACGCTGCTGACCGAAACCAAAGCCGGGTTGATTGTTGATTTTGATGATGTTGCAGGAATGAAGAAAGCCATATCAGACTTATTTGAAGCTTACAAAAACAATAAGCTTACATCTGAGCCCTCAGGGTATCAGCAATATTCCCGAAAAGCGCAATGCGGAGTGCTGGCCGAAGTATTGGATTCAATTATTTGAAATTAAGATTGTTGACCGATGAAAAAAATCATAACCGTAGTTGGCGCCCGCCCTCAGTTTATTAAAGCAGCTACCCTCAGCAGGCAACTCAGATTAGTTGATGTTGAGGAAAGAATTATTCATACAGGGCAACATTACGATGCCAATATGTCGGATATTTTTTTTCAGGAGCTGGAAATTCCAAAACCTGCATTCAAACTTCAGGTTCACGGATTGACCCACGGAGCCATGACAGCCAGAATGCTTGAAGAAATTGAAGCCATATTGATAGCCCAAAAGCCCGAAGGCGTTTTAGTGTATGGCGATACCAACTCTACGCTGGCAGGAGCGCTGGCAGCAGCCAAACTACAAATACCGGTAATCCATGTAGAGGCCGGTCTCCGGTCGTTCAATATGGCTATGCCTGAAGAAATAAACCGCATACTGACCGACCGTATTTCAGACTTATTGCTTTGCCCTACCGGCAATGCCGTTAAAAACCTGACCGATGAAGGCATGCACCTGAGCTCAGCCAAAATAGTAATGAACGGCGATGTAATGCAGGATGCTTACCAGTTTTATGCTGCTAATGCCAAACTCCGTTCACATATTTTGCGCAAAACCGGTGTCAACAGGTTTATTTTGGCCACAGTACACCGGCAAAATAATATTGAAAATCCCGAAAACCTCAGAAATATAGTTAAAGCGCTCAACGACCTGAATAAAATAATTCCGGTGGTAATGCCCATACATCCGCGCACGCGAAGCATTCTGGCTCATCATTACGTACTGCCTGAGTTTATGGTGATTGACCCCGTAAGTTATCTCGATATGATTATGCTGCTTAAGAGCTGCGAAATGGTGGTAACCGACAGTGGCGGCTTACAAAAGGAAGCATTCTTTTCGGGCAAGTTTTGTATTACCCTCCGGGATGAAACTGAATGGGTAGAACTGGTGGAAAACGGGTTTAATACGCTTGCAGGTACTGTACCTGAAGATATTCTGAGAGCTTACGATAATTTTTCTGTTCAACAGGCTAATTTTAAACTGAATTTATACGGCAATGGACGAGCGGCCGAGATAGCAGCTCAAGAAATAAATAACCTTTAACTCCGATTTACATGAAAACACCAAGCACAATCAACACAAACAAAGCACTTTACCTAAACAGCACCCGTATTGAAATGAAAAAATACATTCCCGAGCATGCCATTAAAATACTTGAAATCGGATGCTCCGATGGCTCCTTTTGCTCCTTAATAAAAAAAGAAGAGAGAGAGTTGTGGGGTGTAGAGATGAACAAAGAAACAGCGCTGAAAGCCGCATCGGTTTGCGATAAAGTAGTGATAGGCAATTTTGATGACGTTTTTAATGATTTGCCGAAAAATTATTTTGACTGTATCGTATTTAACGACGTGTTGGAACATATCTATTCACCCTGGAATACTTTAGAAATGGCAAAAGAAATTCTTGTAGATGGTGGTGTTGTTGTATCATCAATTCCTAATTTCAGATTTATCGCCAATATGATAGAAATTGTGCTGCATGGTGAGTTCAGATATAGACCAGAAGGAGGCATACTTGACGATACACACATCAGGTTCTTTACTTCAAAAAGTATATATCAACTTTTTAGCAATATGGGGTATAAAATTGTTAGGAGCGAAGGTATAAACAGCAGAAACGACTGGAAGATAAAATTTGTGAAGTTACTGTCGTTAGGCACAATGAAAGACATGGCCTACAGGCAAATAGCCACAGTAGCTAAACTTCATAAAACAGAAATGATTTATTAAAAATCCAATAAAAACAATGAGAATTTTAGGTATCGTATCGGTATTCCGCCCTTCGTTGGCCGATTTGGAGAAAAATATTCTAAGCTATTTATCCGGAGTCGACCACCTTATTTTATGGGAAAATACGCCATCAGCCGAAAGCAATCTAAATCTTCTTGCAAATAAGATAAACAATTCTAAAATAGAGATAAAAACAACAGGCAAGAACGAATATCTGGCCTATCCCTTTAATGTTTGTATCAATTGGGCTATTGAAAATGGCTTTACTCATATTCTGACTATGGATCAGGATAGTTATTTTTCCGAGGGTCATTTCGATGTATTCAAACAAACAATAGAGAATAATAATGATGATAAAATAGCGATATTTACACCAACGTTTGAAACAAATGTAACAGTATCGCAAAACATTCATAATCTAAAACTGGCTTATACATCGGGAGCTGTTTATCCCACCGGGCTGTTTACGGAAAGCGGATATTTCAGAGAAGATTTGTTGATTTATGCCATCGACACCGAATTTAGTTTCAGAGTTCGTAAATTGGGTTATAGAATTGTACGTTTCGAAAACGTTGTTTTGCATCACCAAATGGGATATGCTACAAAAAACAAATTGGGATTAACAATCAACAACTATCCGGCTATCAGTTCGTACTACATCATTCGGAATACAATTATTTTGTGGAAAGAATATCCTGAAGAATTTACTAAAAAAGACAAAGTGTCGTTGATAAAGTACAAAGTGATTTATCGCCTGTTGAAGCTTGTGTTTGAAACAGACCGACTGAAGAAAATCAAAGCAATACTGCTTGGAACAATGCATGGATTTCAAGGAAAATCAGGATATTACAACATATAAGCGGAGCATTATAAATATGGAAAATTACCCCAAAGTAAGCATAATTGTACCTGTATACAATGCCGGAGAATATCTTCAGGTATGCCTTAATTCGCTTATCAGTCAGACCCTACGCGAGATTGAAATAATACTGGTGCTTGACCGCCCTACCGACGGAAGCGATAAAGTGGCCGAAGCTTATGCTGCTACCGACCCGAGAATAAAACTGATTCGTAACGAAGTAAACCTGCACACCGGATTTTCGCGCAACGAAGGGATAAAATACGCCAGTGGACAATACCTTGGTTTTGCCGATCATGATGATTACTGCGACCCTGAGATGTTTGAGCAGCTCTACAATAAGGCTGTTCAGGAATCGGCTGACGTGGTTATCAGCAACTATTTCGACGAAAACCCTGAGGGACAAACCTTCTTTGCATTTCCGCAGGGATACAGCGCCAAAGAGTTTCAGCAACAGGCTTTCGAGGCTCTCATCAGCGCCCGTTATTCTATTCGTAACTCACAATCATTCAACAACATGAATGTAATCTGGAATCAGATTTACCGTCGCGACTTTTTGCTCGAACATAATATATGGTTTGCCGATAACCGTGTAGTAACCATGGAAGATGTTTTTTTTAGTATCAAAGTTTATCATTTTGCTGCTAAAGTTTTTTATCTGCCCGAAACTTACTATCACCATGTAAATACCAGTGCAAACAATTATGAAAATTACAGCTATCGCTCCATTGCCAGAATACGACCACTTATCCGGGAAATCCACAATTTCCTGATAGAGAATAATATATTGGAAAAATACAGTACTGAGTTTACCGAGTGTACTTTAAAGCGACTTTATTCATCGTTCAGAAACGAACTGAAATTTAAAAAAACATCCACCCTCGCCTCCTTCTTCAAACAGGTGAGAAACGATGCTTCGGTGCAGGAAATACTGCTTAATTTCACTACAAATAAGGCGCTTCTTAAACGTTTTGCTATCACCAAGCGTTTCTTTTATCATACCATTCGCAACAAAGCTTTTTTATCATGAATAGTATCAAAGTAAGTGTAATTATACCGGTTTACAATACGTCGGCTTATTTGCAAGCGGCTGTCAGTTCTATTCAGAATCAGACTTTAAAAGATATCGAAATTATAGCTGTAAATGATGGTTCGGTTGATAATTCGCTCGAAATTCTGCAAAAGCTGGCTTCCGGGGATTCACGTCTAAAAGTTATTTCGTACGAGCAGAATCAGGGTGTTTCCGTATGCCGAAACACGGGTTTAGAACATGCTGTGGGTCAATACATTTACTTTTTCGATAGCGATGACATACTGGAACCAGACTGCTTAGAACTTTGTTATCAGAAAATGGATGGCGACAACTCCGATTTTCTGATATTTGATGGCATCAGCTTTTACGAAAATGGCATGAAACCAAGTTTTAACGCCAGTTACCAGCGCACTTCTCTGCTTGAAGATAAGCAGTATACGGGTGCAGATTTAGCCGAATTTTTACATCAAAAAAAAGCTTACACTTGTAGCGTCTGCCTTTGCTTTATTCGCAAAAGCTATTTGGATGGTATTGCGCTGAGCTTTTATCCGGGTGTGCTGTACGAAGATGTTTTATATACAATTATCCTGTATCTGTCTGCCCAAAAGGTCTCGTTTATCCGGCGCAGTTTTTTTCGCCGCAGGATAAGAGCAAACTCAACGATGACCTCAACTATTTCACAAAAACTTATCGACTATCGATACACTGTGGGAAATGAATTGTTGAAAGAAAAAACGAATTTTGACAACAGGAAAAAGAAAAAGCTTCTGAACCTGCAAGTTTGGAATCTGTTTATATTTCTTATCAAAACTCTTTTGCGGTCGAAACAGTACGGACTATTCTTACGAAATGCCTTTCGAATCAAAATAATGCTTCTTAGAAGTTTAGGTTAATTTTTCATTACGAATTATAACTTACTTTCCTGATGAGGTATTTTAATCCCGGAAGTCGGCATATGAATTCAACAACCTTTCTGCGTTTTCGATAAAAGGCCGAATAGCCAAACATGGGCAAACGTTTAGCGTCAGGGACATCATTTTGAAAAACCTGTTGAATATAATTATCAAAACTCTCTAACCAGGCATCCATATCCCGCTGTCCGGTAATAAATGATGGCTGTAATAATTTTTTAAGATATGTTTCGTCGTCATTGTCAAGCCTAATAATTTCGGCCACAGCCTGATCTAAAGTAGCGTAATCATTCACATATACAAACGCCTCTTTATTAAAATCATCTTCTACCCGTGGATTGCCCCAATAAATAGGGATGGTACTCGCAGCAAGTGGTTGATGCAATTTCTCAGTGGTATATCCGGGCACCATACTATTCTCGAAAGCTATATTAAACTTGTATTTAGATATAAACTCTTGTTTATCTGGCACATTGTATCCAATATTATTAAGGTGACGGCCTCCCGAATCAACCTTTTTATATTTCGATAAGGCAGCGAAAAACTCATCTCGTATTGGGTCGGCAGCCTGCGAGTTTGACACTACAAAGCTGCAAAATTTCCGATCGAGATACACTTTCTTATCCAAGGTGTCGGCATAATTTACGGGAAGTTGGCCAAAGCATTTGTACAAAACAAAAAGAGGCAAGCGGAAATACCTGTCGGCAAAGGTAATATGATGAAATCCTATAGCATAATCGCATAAATTAAAATCAGGAACATCGTTTTCGCCTGTAAAATAAAGTTTTACACAATTGGTGTATTTCAGATTTTCGTATCCATTCCATGAATAAAAAAGAAAATCAGGGCTTTGTTTTTCTATCTGTACCTGAAAATAAAGCTTCATTCTGTCCACAAAAAAGTTATTTTCAGGGTCAAAACCTTTCCAAAAGTCAACAAAAAATACCTTTATTGTTTTTTTATCTTCAGTTGCCATTTTTGTATTTTTTCTTTCAAAATTGAATAAACACTATTAAAAATTTCTTTATAAAACAAACGTATTGATGCTACGTAAACAACCAGGCCGGTTAGCACTTGCGCCAGTAACAAAACATACAGGTTTTCAATTATCAACGTAAGCAAAAGTGCAATACCTCCTACAATTACGCCAATAAGTATTGCATAAAAAATATCGGAAAACTGATGCCTCCAATAATGCTTCAACTCTTTTTTTATGGCAAAAACTGTGATGATAAACGACAAATAATTGGCCACACAAAAACCTGCTAACAACGCTATAACCCCAAAATCGATACAAACAAAAACTGAAAGCAAAATCAACGCTTTCTTTACAAATTCAATTGTGAATGTTGCTTTGGACTTGCCTCTTGCATTTAATGCACCAATTGACAAAGCGTAGAACGGATTAAAAATTGATGCCAAGGCCAGCATCTGGAAATAGGGTACAGAAGGCAGCCACTTGGCCGACAACAGGGTATAAATAAGCGGATGAGCTATAACTATAAGCAGCAACATACCGGGAATAATAACAATTGACGAACGCCTTACCAACTCTCTGAAAACTCTGACAAAGCGTTCGGTATCATCCTGTATTTTTACAAAAACAGAATATGTACTGCCCAATATTACCTGAAAACTAAAATTAGTGGTTTCGTTCAGTTTGTTGGCCTGATAATAAAGTCCTAATTCTTGCTTAAAATATTTACCTAATACCAACAGATACAAGTAATTGAATATGTTATTTAAAACCGAAGTGCCAAGTAATCCGATGCTATACGACCAAAAATTACGAATAATCTGAAAAGAAAACCCGCGAACCGGTTTCCATTTAACAAAATAGTGAATTACGATAACGCGAAACATCTGAAAGGTAACCTGCTGAGCTACAAGAGCCCATACTCCCAACCCATACAGTGCCACCGCAATACCTGTGACACCACTTAAAAAAACCGATAAAATATTTACTTTGGCACTACTTCCAAAATCCAGATTTTTCACCAATTTAACATTTGGAATCAAATAGAATGAATTAAATAAAATTGATAAAAATACTACCCGAGCCACCAATACCAAATCAGGCTGCTTGTAGAATGCGGCAATGGGCACAGCCAGGAAATATAAAAGCAGGTACAGGAAAACCGACACAAATACATTAAAATAAAAGACCGTACTAAACTCTAAGTCAGTAGCATCCTGCTTGCGTACTAAAGCAAATCCAAAACCACCGTCGGTAAGTGTATTGGACAAAGTAACAAAAATTGTAACCAAAGCTATAAGCGTATACTCATCAGGCGTAAGCAGGCGAGCCAATACGATAGTGATAAAAAACTGAATAAACTGCTGCCCAAACCTGTCGACCGAAGTCCAGGCAAGAGAACCAATCATTTTATTTTTTAAATTATCACTCATATTTTGCGTAAAAAAAAGAAATTCTATCGGTACCAGTCTTCGCGGGCATTATTCAAACACGGAATGCAAGCTGCCCAATGGAACGGAATGCGGTATTCGAGCATAATCTCGTGACTTGCGTTGCTGCTGTATCCGGACGTAAAGCTGCGACCATAAGTATAGGCTACTCTGAAATTTCGACTAATGTTAATTCCCGCAAAAGCGGTAAATAAACGCGTGTTTCTGTATGAAATACCCAAATCAAACAACTCCTGAGGACCCGGGTTCAAACCCGTAGGTTTTTTAATTCGAACCATTGCATTTCCTTCGTAATAAAAGTTTCCGCCCTGATTAACTACCTGCGCACCTAAATAATAACTGGCAAATTCCGGTTTTGTAATTTTAAAAATCAGATACCCATAGTTGTGGCTTGAATTCAGGTAAAGAGTTTCAGTACTCAATATTGAAAACACATGCGTAACCGACAACCCGGCTATGAACAAATTCGATTGATACTCCATGCCTACATTGGCATCGGGTCTGATATAGGTCAGGTTATTTGTGCTGATAGCCTGATCGTTCTCCTGCTCGGGCTCATAAGCTGAGCCATCGAAAAAGCGACCGAAAACTCCGGCCGAAAGCCCCATCGAAAAAGCTGAGTTTTTATCATCGTCGGCTATGCGATAAGCATAAGTAAGCATGGGATTTATTGAGGTTGTAACACCCGTACGGTCAGACACTAAAGAAAAGCCAAAAGCCGAACGTGAAGGGTAGTGAAAGGCCGACATTTGGAAATTGATTGTCTGAGGCGAACCACTTACTCCGGCCCATTGCTGCCTGATATTTGAAAAAATATACATATAGCCAGGCCGCGCTATGGACGCAGGATTATAATTTGCCCTGTTGTACCAATGCGTAGCCATGCTGATATCAGACTGTGCCAGACTGCTTCCTACCAATAAACTCACAATAAGCATTACCAGAATTTTCTTCATTCATTGAAAATATAAAAATGAGTATTACCGAACAGAGAGTAGCCTGAGAATAAATACAAATATATCCGATTAACGTGATACGACTCCTGCAAGTCTATTCACATTAACAAAATTTATTCATCATTAAGCCATTATCACTTTGACTTAATTACATCAAAGCCCTGACCGTACACTCCGATGGCCGACGACTGCGATATAAAGGCATTGGGATCTTCATCCTTTACAATGCGGAAAATCTTAACCGACTCGTTTTTACGGGCAATTACCGTGATTACTTTTACCGGCTCCTTGGAGTACCAACCCATACCATCCAGTATAGTTACACCCCGGTGTACTTCCACATTGATACGGGTGGCTATTTCTTCGTAGTTTTTCGAGAATATAAAAAACTGTACCGACTGACGCACCCCATTTACAACCATATCGACTGCCAGAGTAGTAACAGCAAGTTGTGTTAACCCATACACAATTCTTTCAATACTCCCGTTTGATAAAAAATATGACGAAGAAATAATCAATACATCGCAGTAAAGCAAAATACGTCCCAGCGTTATATTGCGGTATTTATTGATAACCTTAGCTATGATATCGGTTCCACCCGAGCTACCGTTTGATAAAAACACGATACCAATACCAGCTCCCGAGATTAAGCCTCCCAGTATACAAGCCAT
>JAFNAV010000015.1 GCA_017860345.1 Bacteroidota bacterium
CGAAAAACTGGCGTTCAGTTGGCTGAAACCGTCCAAACTCGCTCCTGCGTCGCTCAAACAGGACAGTTTCAAACGCCAACTTCACTGGTTTTTCGGCTCGCCGGACGAGGTCGCTCGTTGAAGAGATATTGTCTTTTTTACTGGTCGTTTTACGGATAATCATATTGAATTAAAACCGGTAAGAACAAAAGTACCCGTATCTTCTGGCAGGTACTACAGCTATACAACTAAAATTATTACAATATTGTTTTAATTACAATAAAAATAATGACAAACTATAACAAACCAAGGCTCTCATGTTTCGATTTTTAAAAAGTTTTTTTAGAGAGAGATTAAACTATGTGAATGCGAAACAGTCATTATATGTACAACAAATTAATGTTATATTTTAAATAATTCAAATGTCATGAAAAAACTATTATTATTCGCTTTCGTACTTATGTTAGCCATTGGTGCTAATGCCCAGAATCCTCAGGGTAATGGTCCTATGGGAATGAGAGGCACCCCCAAAGAAAGGGCTGCCGTATTAGTAAAACAACTTGAGCTCACCCCCGAACAAGCTACTCAGCTTGAAGAATTTTACACCCAACAGGACAAAGCCCGCGCAGAGCTAAGAGCCCAATTTCAGGACAACCGCGAAGGAATGCGCGAAAAATTCATGGAACAACGTAAAGCCGACGACGCTAAACTGGAACAAATTTTAGGCAAAGAAAAATTCCAGAAATACGTAGAACAGCGCGAAGCCAGAATGCGTGAAGGTGGCGGCGGACAAAGACCATAAGATATTGGATTTTTATTTATTAGAGAAAAAAGACTAAATTCGGTATTACCGGGTTTGGTCTTTTTTTTTGAAATTCACAACAGGAGTAGCCCCCCGATAGCGCAGCTGCCAGAGCTGGTAATAAACGAAAAAACCGTTTCTTTTTTTTGATTTCATTCGTGATTTTACATTATTTTATATCATATTACAAAAATAATATATCTTTTTTCGATATATCAGTTAAGTTATTCTTATATTTGCATCCGTATTATGTGATAAATTATCAGGAGTAAAAACAATTAATTATTGTAAGCCAATGAAATTCAAATTATTAAACCTTATTGCATTGTTTGTTATGACAGCTATTACAGCAAATGCTCAGTCGGTTTCGGGCGATTGGAAAGGCACATTAGATGTGCAGGGTACAAAACTGGAACTGATTTTTCACGTTTCAGGTTCGGAAGGTAGTTATGCTACCACATTAGATGTGCCAGCTCAGGGAGCAGCAGGTATTCCGGTAGACAAAACCGAATTTGCCGACAATAAAATCTCGTTCAAGGTAACCGCCGCAGGCATTGCCTTCAACGGCGAGTTGAAAGATGGAGCTATTGTGGGTAACTTTTTGCAGGCAGGAATGTCTTTTCCGCTTACACTTACCAGGTTTGAGAACAAGCTTCCGGGCAATGTTTCGTTGCCTTCGTCGGCTGCCGAACTGGCCAAACTGGCGGCCTATGATCAGGGTAACTTTAAGTATAAAGTGTCCGACTATTTTGCTCGTCCCAAGGCCTCATCGTTCCAACTGTCGCCTAATGGCAAATACATGTCGTACAAAGAAAAAGATGCCAACAACAAAAACCATGTGTATGTAAAAGAAATAGCAACAGGTAAAATCCAACGGGCTATTGAGGAAAAAGAAGAACTTATTAAGGGTTATGGCTGGATAAACGACGACCGCCTGTTTTTTATGATGGACAAAGGTGGCAACGAAAACTACCATGTGTATGCAGCAAACATCGATGGGTCGAACACCAAAGACCTCACTCCTTTTGATGGCGTAAGGGCCAATATCTCCAAAATTCTGAAAGACCAGAAAGACTACGTAATAGTTGAGATGAATAAAAACAACAAGCAGATTTTTGAGCCTTACAAACTAAACGTGGTTACCGGTGAACTTACGCAACTTTACGAAAACAAAGATGTAGCCAATCCTATTCAGGGATACGAATTTGACAAGGACGGAGAGCTGCGTGGTTACTCTAAGCTCGTAAACGGTACTCAGGTGGAGTTTTATTACAAAGATTTAGCTACAGGCGAGTTCCGCTTGCTGAAAAAAACCAATTGGGATGACTCTTTCGGTATCATCAGCTTCAACTACGCATCGAAAAACAAAGATGAAGCGTACGTGCTTACCAACCTCAATGGCGATAAAGCCGAAATTGTGCTTTACGACCTGAAAAACGACAAGGAGATTAAGAAAATTTTCTCCAATCCGGATTTTGACGTAAACGGCATATCCCTATCGCGCAAGCGCAACTGGGAAACCGATTACTACAGCTACGAAGGCGACAAATACGTTATTGTTCCGGTAAGTAAATTTTACAAGGATATGAATGCCCGTATGCAAAAAGCATTTAAAGGCAAAGAGTTTTATGTGGTGGACAACGATGATAACGAAACCAAATTCCTGATTGTACTGCAAAGCGACAAGCTGTACGGTACATACTACGAATACAACGCTATTACCAAAAAATTCACTTTGCTGTACGACCTGATGCCGCAACTCAAAGAAACTGATATGGCCGAAATGCGCCCTATCTCATTCAAAAGTCGCGACGGGCTTACCATTCATGGCTACATAACCTTACCCAAAGCTGCCCTGGAAGGCAAAAAAGTGCCATTGATAGTGAATCCTCACGGAGGCCCGCAAGGCGTACGCGACTCATGGGGATTCAACCCTGAAACGCAACTATTTGCCAGCCGCGGCTATGCCACACTGCAAGTAAACTTCCGCATCTCGGGCGGTTACGGAAAAAATTTCCTGCGCGCCGGGTTCAAACAAATAGGTCGTAAACTGATGGACGATGTAGAAGATGGTGTAAACTACGCCATTGTGCAAGGCTGGGTAGATAAAAACAAAGTAGCCATTTACGGCGGAAGCCACGGTGGATATGCTACACTGATGGGACTGATTAAAACGCCTGAGCTTTACTCTTGCGGCGTCGACTATGTAGGAGTTTCAAACATCGAAACCTTCTTCAATTCATTCCCCGAATACTGGAAACCGTACAAAGAAATGGTAAAAGAAATCTGGTACGACCTTGACAATCCTGAAGAAGCCAAAATAGCCAAAGAAGTGTCGCCAATATATCAGGTAGATAAAATTAAAAAACCACTTTTTGTAGTACAGGGTGCCAACGACCCACGTGTAAACATCAACGAGTCGGATCAAATTGTAACTGCACTGCGCAACAAAGGTTTTGAAGTACCTTATCTGGTTAAATACAACGAAGGACACGGCTACCACCGCGAAGAAAACCAGCTTGAACTTTACCAGCAGATGCTTGGGTTCTTTGCCAAATATCTGAAATAAAAATCAGCGTTAGCTATTAACTATTAAACGGTTTGAGAGTTTCAAAAACACTCAAACCGTTTTTTTATTCAGATTTATACGGAATAGCATGTTATATGCCTAAAACAGGATATTACAAATACAAACAGGACGTTCAGACTTGTAGGTATGAGCAAACAATAAACCTCAGCATCTTATGGATTGATGCCTGAAACTGGCAGCCTTATTTCCGCAAGACTGACGAAAAAAAAACAGCCGGAACAAACTTTTTAAAGCTGGCTCCGGCGTTTGTAACAAAACAAAAGGTTGTCTCAATGTTGAGTTTAACGTTAACTATCACTATATATTCACAATATCGAAAATTAACAAATTCACGTGTTAATATCGATTTCAAAAAAGCGGCTTAGGTTGTTTCACCTTATTTTCAAAAAATATTTACTTGTATCTGTATTATTTACAGACTAAAATTTCCATGTAAAATCATCGAGCCATAACTAATCACCAGCAAATAATTGCCCGGAGCCAAATTGTCCACCATGGTACTCATCTCCAGTTCAGATGACGTGTCGGTGGTAACGCTGTAAACGGTATTGCCGTCGGCATCTTCTATAGCAATCACTGCTGTTCCTACAGAGTATTCAAAAATCACCAACAACTCATCTTCTTCGAGAAACGCTCTGACCGGAATATATACCGGCGAACGGGGCGGTATTGTTACATTTACGTCTTTAGTTGGTTTCAAACTAATTTCCGAGGCCGGCAACTGCATGCTTATCCCCACCAATAAAATTAAGAACACAAAAACTCTTTTCATTATAAATATCAAAGAACTAAAGCCCGATAGCAGCTTTATATATATTAATTTTTTATATTTGCACCTGCAAGTTAACTGTTTTTAATTTTACATGCAAAAAAAAATACGGTACACATCGTTTTTTACAAAAAATACAAATGCCTGTTTTTTAAAACATTAAATAATTCCAAAAAAGTTTTTACGGTACAGACGACCTGTTACTTCTACAAAACAGGTTTTTTAACCAACGTTTTTAAAATTTCTTTAGGAAACAAACATGAGCATGGAGGTTGGCCGATGCCTGTTTCCCGAAAGTTATCGGGATTGCGAGTTTCATGCTACAACTAATTAAAAAATAAAAATGAACGTATGAAAAAAAATAATTTTTTAATTCTGTGGACTCTTACCCTTCTGTTAAGCTCGTGCGGCGCAAGATACACTAACAATAGCGTTATACTGCAGGCAGAAGCTCTGATGAACAACTACCCCGACAGCGCTTATAAGCTACTAACGTCGATCCCTAACCCCGAAAAACTCTCCCGGGCCGACTATGCAGCCTGGTGCCTGCAATATACTCATGCACAGTACAAATCATACAAAGATATTACTTCGGACAGTATCATATCCATAGCCGTAAACTATTACGACAACTCAAAACTTTATAAATACAGCGGTACAGCATACTATCTTTCAGGCGCAATTGCCTATCTGGCCCAAGAATACAAAAAAGGAGTTAGCGATATGAAGAAAGCAATAGACCTGCTTGAACATACGGATGAATATGATTTAATCGGACTGGCTTCAATCAACCTCAGTTACCAGTATCAAAGAGAAGGATACATTCAAAATGCCCGCAAGTATATTTTTCAGTCGCTCAAAAATTTTACAGCTTCAGGCAATAAAAAATATCTGGTATACTCCTATCAAAAAATTGGCGACTTCTATTCAATTGCCGGTTACCCGCCTGATAGCAGTTGTTTGTATTTTCAGAAAGCGGTAGATTTAGCCAAAGAAGTAGGAGACAGCTCATCGTACTATATCAACATAGGCAATATTGGCTTTGAAATATACGCGAAGGACCCCCGCGATGCAACCAACAAAATACTGACAGCCTACAAACACAGCAGTACATTCAAGAGCTCGTATACAGCATTTTTGGCTTACACCTACACCGTACTCAATAAACCTGATTCGGCAGAATATTTTTTGAAAGAGGCCGAAAAATTACAAACCAACACCTCGGAGCAACACCTGCTCAAAATAAGCAAAGCTCGCATACATAGCCAGAAAAAACAATACGACCTGGCTTACAACGAAATAACCGACGCTTATTTATTGAACGAAAAAATACTGACCGACAGAATAAAAAGTCAGATATACAGCATCGACAAGCAATATGACTTCACTGAAAAAGAAAAGGAAAATGCCACGCTGAAAATAGCTAACAAAAACAAATTACTCCTTATAGGCGGCCTCACTATGATGGTAATTTCGGCACTTATATTCCTGCTGTACATCAGAGGCATACACCGAAAAAAGCAAGCCGAACTGGAACTCCGCAATAAGAAAACAGAGTATGAACTGAAAATTAAAGCTCAGGAAGCAAAAAACAAGTACGATCTTCTGAAACAAAAACTGCAACAGAGAATAGAAATATCGCTTCAGTTCCGCAAAATACAAAACAACCCGACTTTAAATCAGAAGAAAGAAGAAATACTCGACGATATTATTAGAAAAGTAATTCTCCAAAAAGATGAATGGGACTACTATGAGAATGAGGTTAACAGCTTGTTGAACAACAAACTAAACGAGCTGAGAGAACACTATAAAAACCTAACTAAGGCCGACATGATAGTAATAGCACTGATATACATGGATGTAAGCACTACCGACACCTGCACACTGATGAATATGAACAAGGAAACCCTGTATACCCGCCGCAAGAGAATAAAAAAACACCTGAACATAAGCGAAGATACCGAAATAGAGGCCTGGCTTCATGCCTATGCCAATGCCCCAAGTTCAATGAGTTAAGGTAAAACTACTACGCTGGCCTGATATAAAAAATCAGACGGTGTTATTTTGCTTGTTGGCAGATATTGATTATTTTTGCAGTCGATTTTTGCGCCTCGGCAGCAAAAGCGTGTGCTTGAATACCACGTAAAAAACAAGAAAGAATGAAAAAACAAGTGTCAGTCACCTTTATGGTGCTGGGGATGCTGTTTACGGTATGCCTCATCGTTTCTAACATTGTGGAGCAAAAGCTGATTCATATCGGCCCTTTCGAAGCTACTGCCGGATTGCTCCTTTTTCCTGTTACTTATATAGTAAACGACCTGATAGCCGAAGTATGGGGCTATCGCAAAGTGCGGTTAATTATCTGGAACGGTTTCCTGATGAATTTTTTGGCAGTTTTTATTTTCAGGCTGAGCATTTGGGCTCCCGGCTCCGAAAATTTTACGCATCAGGAGGCCTTTGAACTTGTACTGAGCAATACAGCCCGTATCACAGTGGCCAGTTTTATCGCATTTCTGTTTGGGTCGTTCCTGAATGCCTATGTAATGAGCAAGATGAAAATTTTGCAACACGGACGGGGTTTTTCGGTGCGAGCCATTGTTTCCACCATTGTAGGCGAAGGGGTCGACTCCATCGTGTTTTTCAGCATTGCATTCAGCGGCATTCTGTCTGTTCACGACCTGATAATGCTAATACTTACACAAACAGCCATGAAAACCGGCTATGAAGTTTTGGCCTTACCCATAACCAATATATTGGTAAAATGGGTAAAAAAACGGGAAGACACTGACATTTACGACGACAACGTATCGTACAACCCACTGAAAATAAAAGAACTATAAAAAAAACATATTTTTTTCATTCAAGTCACACATAAAAAAAAAGACAGGTTAACCTTTGCAAAAGCGCGCAGGCAACCTGTCTTTTTTTTATATCAGATTCTTTAAAAATGTTTTATTCATACTCTTGAGAATGGACATCCAAAAGCCGCACTAATTTGGCTATTGACGGTTACAAATTTTTGACTTCTGGGTTGTTAGTTTATCCCCTCCAAACCACCCCGAAGGGAGGCTTTCAGAGTTGCGTTGTTTTAGTGGAGACGCGATCTGAAGTCGCACTCCCACATGAAAAACAGCTTATTTTATCATTTTTACAAATGCTTGTTTGCCGGCAGCATCTGTGTATCTGGCAATATAAGTACCTTTGGCTAAGACTGACACATCTACTGTTTCAGCAGTGCTATTTGTGGCGATTATTTTTGCAACTACTGTTTTGCCACTTAAATCCGAGATAACGATGCTTGCTCCACTACCTGCTGAAGTGAAAATGAAGCGGGCTTCGTTAACTACAGGATTGGGTTGCAGGTGGAGAGCAAAATCACTTTCGGCAGCAGGAGCGTTGTTAGCGGTAGAAATTGTTACATTTATTTCAAACTCCACGCTTTGGGCTCCATCTGCTGAGGCAACGGTAATGATAGCTGAACCAACTGTGAGTGCGGCTATATTGCCAGTATTGTCAACCGTGACAACAGCGGTATTGTCGCTGCTCCATGTTACGTTGGTGTTAGTGGCATTGGTGGGCGATACGGTGGCAGTGAGTTTTGCCGTGCTGCCTTGCTCCAGTGAAAGCCCGAGACGGATAGCACTCACCTTTAACTCCTCTACCGTAAGCGTAGCAGTTACAGGGGTGGCTGCATTGTAAGTGTCGTTACCGGCTTGTGAGGCGGTGATGGTGGTAGTGCCTGCACCAACGATATGCACCGTGTTGCCACTGATGGTGGCAACTGCTGTGTTGGAACTACTGTACGTTACGGCCAGACCACTGGTAGCGGTGGCTGAAAGTGAGAAGTCGGCATCGCCTACGGTTTTTTCCAAATTGCTCAGGCCGCTTATGGTTTGATCCTGCTTGCTAACGGCTCCGACTTCCGTGACGGAAGCATTGTCGAAATAAGCGGTTATTTGATTCGGTCTAAGCAAAATTCCTATATAAGCTGCTGTCGATGGAACTACCTCGTTGGTAGTTAACGTTAGCTGCCCCCATGTTTGCAATGTGACTGTGTTAGCTTTTATCACTGTTGTTGATCCGACAACACTTCCTGAAGTAATAGCACCACCTGCAATTTGCCCTCCATTATTCAAATTATTTCCATCCGCATCTATATATGTGTATGCAAGGGAAACTCCACTGCGGGAGCCTGTATAAGATTGTATATTGTACCATACCGACAAGTTGTATGTTTTCCCCGGAGTTACCGGAACATAATTTATTACAAAATCAAAACCATAAGTACTAATTACTTTCAAGCTTTTACTGCCCGCATACACAACATCGGTTGCAGCTTGGATAGTCAGGGTACTTGGACTTAAATTTGTCCAATTATCGGGTACACCATCCATTACGGTTTCAAAACCGGGGTTGGGTACCAGATTGGTTTGCGCTTGTAGCGTTGTGAGGCTACACAATGTCGTCAGAGTGATGACGGCGAAAAAGAGTCGAATTGTTTTCATTTTTTTGTTGTTAAAGCCCCCCTAAATCCCCCCTTGAGGGGGACTTTAAGAAGCGTTGATTATTAATTGATTGTTTATAATTTTTAATTTATTTCCATGTTGTCCCGAAGAGGAAAGAGAATTCCGAAGTCAATATCCTGAAGGTGGCAAACTTATAGGTTGCCCCGGTTATGGTGGTGTTGGTCATGGTGGTTTTGGTAGTACCACTCCATGCCGTGCCGTTCCAGGTCTGGCGCATGTAATAAAAATAGGTGCTGCTGCCTGCCGCCCTGTACTTGTCGGTATCAAACTCCACGTAGGCACTTAACTTGTTTTTATAGGCCACTATGGTGTCGAAGCTCTGCGACATGGCTCCTGGCAGGGTCAGACTGGCTTTGGTGCTGCTGAGCCAGATAAATCGAAGCGAGTCGGCGGCGTGGTAGTCCGCCTTGTAAATAAAGCGAGCCTTGTTGCAGGTGCTGTCGGTGGGCGCAGGTTCGCTTTCGGCAGCATTGGCATCGTAGAACTTGATCTTTTCGCCGGGCAGCTGGATAAGCGACATTGTGCTCCACGGAGTAAAGTGTATCGTGCTGTCTAATTCCAATTTATCTCCCCGGTAGGCACGCAGGGTCCCGATGGTATCCTTGCTCAGGACATATTCTCCGATGGAGTCGTAGGCCACGCCGTTGTAGGTGAAGGTGTAGGTGGAGTCGGCATACACCAAGTTGATATTAAATATCCTGGCGTAAGAATACGTCTCTTCCTTTACCCCGTCAAGCTCGCAAGCCGTGAATAGCAGCAGTCCGGACAATATTGCCAGCGCGTATTTCAAAAAATGTGGTGTCATATCTTGATTGTTTACTTTTTAGAATTTATAACTTACTGATGCGGAAAAATTAATGCCTTTGTTGATGCGGCTCATGACCCAGTCGCCGGGATTGTAATCCATGCCCAAACCGGTGCGGTTGATGTAACCCGGATCGCCTTCTATTACCTCCTCTGAATTCGTGTAGCCACAATTCCGATATATAATTACATCTTCGTTGAGTATATCGCTCGCGTTGAGCTTCACTTCCAGCCGTTTTTTCAGAAACAGAGCCGATAATTGCACATCCAGCACATTGCGGGGATTTTCGTACTGGTCCAGCTTCGCGTAATCGCCCCCGATTACTAATTTGCGGCCGTTGCGCCCGTAGTTGACCGACATGCCGATGCTGCTTCCCTGATAGGTAATCCCTGCGTTGACAACATAGGGGGATAAACCCTGTAGCGGCCTTTCGCGTCCTCCGATTCCTTCGATGGGGTTCATCATGGCATCGTAGTTATAGGTTATGTTACCTTTCAGGACCGTAAAGTTGCCGTTCAGGTAGATGTCATTCAAAAAAGTGCGGGGGGCGATGAAGCCTAAGGATTTACGCATGTTGAACTCCAGCCCCTTCAATTCGGCATCTTTCAGGTTCATCGAATAGAGGTATATTTCCTGTGCGCTTGCCTGTAGCTGGGCTATCATTTCTACCGGATTGGTGAACTTCTTGTAAAATGCGGACAGGGAAATCACCTCGCCGGCACCGGGATAGAATTCGAGGCGCAGGTCGTAGTTTTTAACATCGGTTTGTTTGAGGGGATTCAGGTTATACACCCACAAGCGGTCGTTGACATTGTAGTAAGCGCAATAAGACAATTCGCGAAAATCGGGGCGGATAAGGGTTTTGCTGTAGGCGAACCGGACGTTTGCTTTGTCGGTGAGGTTATATATCAGCGACAGTGCTGGCAGCCAGTTGGTTTTAACCAAAGTTGCGGTGTCTTCTACCAACACATATTTGTTGAGGCTTGTGTCGTAGCGTCCCCAGGTGGTAACCACCCGGTTGTTCCCTTTTTCCATGCGGAAACCTCCGGTGATGTGCCACTTGCTGAAAAAGGAGAAATCGCCCATAAGATATCCTGCACTTACCCCCAAACGCCCGTCATAATAGTCGGCTCCCCCCGATGCCCCTCCCCGTGTATAATAGAGTAAAGGGGAGTCTCCTTCAAAGTTTTCGGGATCGAAAAAATCGTTTATATCGGCACCGTTCAGGAAGGAACTGGTGCTTTTGTTTAGCTTGAGGTATTGCTGGCGGTATTTGGCGGTACGCAAAACTCCCCAGTATCCGGCTTTGACTCGTTGCGGGTTGTTGAGTATGATGAAAGGTATCTCCACATCGGCACTCAGGTTTTTTTTCAATTCATGCAGTTTACTATACATCAAGTGCCCATTGTTAATACCGACCGTACTGCTGCCGACCGATCGTGTCCAGTCGACCCGTCCACCTTCGAAGTAAGACACAGCATCTGTAATTTTTCCGACGGTAGCCGACGAATATGCATCGCCGGGGTTGGTCCGCTCCATATCGTTGATGGAAGCATTCCACGAGAAAAGCAGTTTGTTGTGCAAGAAGTGATGCTTCCCATCGAGCTGCGACTGCATGACTCTACTGTTTAAAACAACACTGTATATATCCATAAAAGGGTATCCTTCGTAGGTTTTCCATATATATCGCTTTTGATTAGAATGTGAAAACCGGTTGTTGAAAAGATTGCGCCAGGTAATGGCGTGTCCTTTGGTTTCCCAGCCGATATTGGCTATCGCCCCGACGGAAGTGGTCATGGTGTATCGTTCTCCCTGTTTCAAAAGGCTATCTTTGGTGAAGGTGATCATTTCCTTAAGTTCCTCTTTGGTTTGCTCATTGCGGTAAGTCAACGCTGCTACAATCCCAATTTTATGATGTTCCCCAATTTTGAAGGGCCATCCTCCGGCAATGCTGTAACTTTGCATGGGTTGCGCCGTGAATTTGTAGAGGGGATAGCGGTTCCACGAGGCCGCATTGGTGGCATTAACAGTTAATGCCTCCTGTGAGAGTCCCGTGTACCATTGGCGTTCTTCCGTTCCACCGAGGAAATAATCGGCTGCAAAACGCTTGGTACTCAAAAATTCCTTCCCGGTGGCGTTTGTGTTTAATCCCGATCCAAGGCTGATGTTCAAAAACGGTTCATCGGGAACAGAGAGGGTTTGTATTTCCACCAACCCCCCGGTGAACTCCCCCGGCATGTCGGGCATAAACGTTTTGGCAATGGTCACATTGCTGACCAACGCGCTGGGGATAATGTCGAACGAGAAGTTGCGGCGATTAGGTTCGGTGCTGGGCAGCGAAGATCCATTGAGCTGCACATTGTTGTAGCGCTCCCCCATACCACGAACCGTAACGAACTTACCATCGTTAATGGTAACGCCCGCCACGCGCTTCAAGACCTGTGCCACATTATTATCGGAAGTTTTCTTAATCAAGTCGGCAGAGATACCGTCGGTCATGGAAATGGCTGATTTTTGCTGGAGGAGCATGCCTGCTGCCGAAGCACGCTGCACCTGTGCGGTAACCACTACTTCGGAGAGTTGCTTGTTGTCCTCGCTGAGGGTAATGTCCAACTTAGTGGTTTTGTCGGGGCGGATTTCCACACCCGTTATTTTCTTTTTTTGATACGAAATGAAACTGACTTCGATAGTGGTTTCGCCTGCCGGAGCTTGCAGCGTGTAGTTGCCGTTTACATCGGTAACGGTTCCCTTACCCGTGCCGGGAATAACAACGGAGGCTCCGATAATGGGTTCGCCCTTGTCGTCGGTCACCAGACCGGAGAGGCGACCGGGGGCGGAGGAACGTTGAGGAGATGCTTCTTTACGAACTATAACGTAAGAAGTCGCGGATATTTTTTTTAATGTAAGAATGGTTCTGGACAGACTTTTTTCCAAGACCTGTTCCAGCGTGGCATCAGCTATTTGTAAAGCAGGTAAAGCGGTGTTTCCAATTTCTTTTGAATCGAATGTAATGTTCTTTTTACTGATTTTAATCAACTCTTTCACTCTGTTTTCGAGCGTTTGCTGCGGGAAGTTGTGGGTTATGTTTTGTGCCGATAGAGTCGTAACTGCACTTAACAGCAGTGCGACCATCAGCAACACATACTTTTTGTTGCATTTCATTTGTTTGTCGTATATCATTGTTTATCAATTATTATCTGGTTGCTTTGCGAAGTACATCTGACATCATACAGGGCTTCAATAGTTCCTAACACATCGTTAAGTGTTGTACTTTCTACAAAAGTTGATTTGATTTTAATATTATCTAATGCGTTATTTCTGAACTGTATATCGGCATTATAGTGTTGTTTTATACGGAGTTTCAGTTCGTCTTTGTCGGCATAATTCAGTATTAAGCCTCCGCTTTGCCAACCGGTAACTTCGTCGGCATCAATATCCATTAATTGACTTGCATTTGTCTTTTTATTGTATTCCAACTGTTTGTCAGGGGTTAGCATTGCCAACACTTTATCTTTTGTCTTTACTTCTACTTTACCTGTAAGTACGGTCACCACGTTAGCACTTAATTGCGGATAAGCTTTTACATTAAAGGAAGTACCTTTCACTGTTGTGATCATATCGCCGGTGTGAATGATAAAAGGTTTTTCAGGATTCTTGGCTACTTCGAAAAAGGCTTCACCCGATAGCCAAACCTCGCGTTGACGGCGATTGAAAGCGTTGGAAGCATAACTGATTTTTGTTCCGCGGTTCAGGTGAATGCGGGAGCCGTCGGGAAGCGTAACTTGCTTTGTCTGTGCATCGGTGGTTTGGAAAAAAGTGTTGGCATCGGCCATTGCGCCATATTCGGATCGGTTGAAACTATTGTGTTGAGTGAGAAACAGAATGCCTCCGCCCAAAAGAATGAACAGGACGGCGGCTGCGGCGTAACGATGGAAAAGTTGACCTGGTCTTATGGTTTTGTGTTTTTTCTCAAAATGCAATTGCGAACTGATATTGTTCCATACTTCGTCGCAAGCTGCATCCATTTTACGGTTATTCACTTTTATCCTGTGTTTTTCCCAAGCCGATTGAGCATCCCAAGCATCTATAATTTGTTTTTCTTTGGGTGTTGCTTGTCCATTGTAGTAACGCTGGAGTAGTCCTGCCAAAAGCCGAAAACGGTCTAATTTGCTCTCTACGTCGTTTCCATTCATCTTTTTGTTTTTTTCTTCCATTTTTCTCTATTGCTATTTGAATTGATTTTGCACTTATTAAGTAATGGGATAAATATAATGTCGTATTTTGAACGCTTAGTCGCAACGACGCAAAGACAGAAAGTTTAAATACACATAGCGTTTTAGCTACTTTGTGCCGTTGCGTTCAAAAAATAAGTTAAATAGATTTATACGACATTTAATTATTTCAAGTACTAATATGCCCTCATATATAAAAAGAGTTGAATGGAATGGATGTTATATATGAAACTATTAAGAAAGCATGTCATTTATGTTACCAGATGTATTTGGAGCAGATGTAATATGCCTGTAATATGCTTGTCCTATTTTTGCGTTGAAATACTCATCTGCATGGAGGCATCTGACAAACAACTACTGACATTAATAACTCAACGTGATCAGACTGCTTATAATCAATTGTATAAGCGTTATCGACGCATATTCTATGATTTATCCTATTCGTACACGCGGGATAAGGATGTTTCGGATGAAATTAATCAGATCTTTTGGATAGCTCTCTGGCTTAATCCTGCGGTGATAAAAACAGATGTGAACGATTCGGCGAAAAGTTTTTTGTATAAACATTTCTCGTTTTGTGTGTTCGATTATTTTAAATCAGCTGCTGGACGGCAAACAGGAGGTACTGAAGATTTGCTTCTTCAACAAGCTCAGGAACTTAGTTACTCGCATGTGTTGGAGGAAATGGAAATGAAGGAGGTATTGGACCTACTTGATAAAACAGTAGCGGATATGCCGGAACTGACACGGGAGATTTTTATTCGCCGCTGGAAAGAAGGACATTCGACTGCCGAAACAGCCAAACAACTTGGTATAAGTGAACAAACTGTTCGTGCTCGGTATAACTGGGCTTTAGAGTCAGTAAAAAAACAGATTCAGCCGCTTTATCCGTCACATGTTTATTCGGCTATTGTGTTGGCTATGTATATTTCAATGTTGAAATAAGTGACATATTCGAAAAAAAAGAGAAAGCGTTAAAACTTTCTCTTTTTATATTCTGATTAATTGTTGGTGTGAATTTTATGCAGTCTTTTTCAACATGACCGCCAACAATCTCTATATCGGGAAATAAGCACCTATGGAGTATAACAACATAACCGGAGTTTGTTCTCTGCCCGAGGGAAAAGCCGGTCCCTGGCCTAATGCAAACCCTAAACCTATCTGAGCGGTAAACCATCTTCTTCCCCTAAAAACATAAGTTGGACCCAGCATGCTTTGCGTGTACGATGACCCTACTCCCTGATGCCAATACTGTAGCGATAGAAAAGAACTACGGATAGAAGGCCTAAAATGATAGTTGAGTCCGGCGCCATAGCCCAGTAAACCGGCGCCAATCTGAACCCCAAACTTATTCGTCAGCAATGTTTCAAAATCGGCTCCTACAAGAGAGCCTCCTCCCTGTAAAAACCCAACCGTGATGCTACTCCGGCTCTCGGAGTAAATATTAACCTGCGAAAACAGGTGAACTGTAAATACAAGCAAAAACGTAGTAATAAAAATTTTTTTCATAATTCTAAAAATGATGTTTAAAAATATTTTAAATGAAGGCTGTTTGTTTCACAAAAATAAATAAATATTTCTCATGTTGCTAATTTTTAAACTATTTGCACGAACATTTTTTTAGAAATCAAAACCAACCAAGTTTCCAGCATTAGTCATTGCATCATAAACAGATAATCATCTGAGAAAAACACGCCAAATGCTAAGTAAAGTTCAATAAAAACGCCATTTTCACTACAAACAGGTATCGTTTCTTCAACAAATCCAATTACTTTTGTGTTTTATGGAGTTAAAGTCAACCCCCAAAAACTACATTAATCATGGATTCAAATATACTATTTGCCTTAGGACTAACACTTTTTGCCGGGTTAAGCACCGGTATCGGGAGTGCTCTGGCATTTTTTACCAACAAAACAAACAATAAGTTTCTGTCAACGGCGCTCGGTTTTTCAGCAGGTGTGATGGTATACGTTTCGTTTGTAGAGATATTTCCGCAAGCGCATGATTTGCTGACGCAAAGTGGCACCCGCGCCCCCGAGGCCTTAACCGTTTTGGCTTTTTTTGCGGGAATAGCCATAATTTATATCATCGATATGATTATACCTAATGCCGAAAATCCACACGAAATGCGTTCGGTAGAGGACATTGGCAATGCCAGAGAAAAACAACTGAAACGCATGGGGGTGATGATGGCATTAGCCATCGGGATACACAATTTTCCAGAAGGAATGGCCACATTTACCTCTGCCATGGTATCGCCGGATATTGCCATCCCTATTGCCATAGCGATAGCCATTCACAATATACCCGAGGGAATTGCGGTGTCGGTACCTATTTACTATGCCACCGGCAAGCGCCGCAAGGCATTCTGGCTTTCGTTTGCATCAGGTATGGCTGAACCAATCGGAGGGCTAATCGGTTATTTTATACTGTTGCCTTTTATGTCGGAGTTTACACTCGGCCTGCTTATGGCATCGGTAGCAGGAATCATGGTATTTATTTCGGTGGATGAGCTACTCCCCGGAGCACAAAAGTATGGCGAGCACCATTTTTCCATAGCCGGATTTGTAGGCGGTATGGGCGTAATGGCTATAAGTTTGCTCTTACTTTAATGATATTTTCTGCTGAAATTCATCCAGCGCGTTCTTTTTTATTATTTTTATTGACAATAATTTTCTGAATATTACAAACAATGAAGCCTTTACAACCCGGAATTAAGCAATTTTACGATATCAACTTACGGGAGATAGTCCCATTTATTCACTGGACATTCTTTTTTATGGCCTGGCGACTGAACGGAAAGTATGACGATATACAGACCGTATGCGACTGCACATCGTGCCGCGTGGGATGGCTGCAAAAATTCCCGGAATCGGAGCAAGAAAAAGCCGAAGAAGCCCTGAAACTGTATAAAGATGCCCAGGAAATGCTGCGCCGTTTTTTAGACGAGAAATGTATTACCATCAATGCCATGGTTGGTATTTTCCCGGCCCGCTCCAACAACGAGGATATTGTGATTGATTTTGAAAATGAAAAGATTGTAGTACCCATGCTCAGGCAACAAATTCCGGCTACCGACGGCTTTTGTTATTCGCTGGCCGACTTTTTGAAAACCGCAGATGATTATGTGGGCGTATTTGCCAACACCGTAATTGGAGCCGAAGCACTGGCCGAAACCTATGAGCGTGACGACGACATGTATCACTCCATCCTGATTAAAACACTGGCCGACCGCCTGGCCGAAGCCACGGCTGAATGGTTGCACTATAAAGTACGGAAAGAAATATGGGGTTATGCCCCGGATGAAAAACTGAACCTGAGCGAATTTTTCAAAACACACTATCAGGGCATCAGGCCGGCAGTTGGTTATCCGTCGCTACCCGATCAATCAGTTATTTTTACGCTGGATAAACTGATACGCTTTCAAGAGTTGGGCATAACGCTGACCGAAAACGGAGCCATGTTTCCGAATGCCTCAGTTTGCGGGATGATATTTGACCATCCCAAATCGAAATATTTCAATATCGGGAGAATTGACGAAAATCAGTTTCAGGATTATGCCCGTCGCTCGGGTAAATCGCCCGAAGTGTTACGGAAATGGCTGGCATCAAATTTATAAACTGATACAATTGGTTTTTTTGCAATGCATGGTAAGCCATCCGTGCTGTTGAAACTTCGGGATTCAGAGGTACAAATCGTCATCAAGCAGAAGTTTACGCATCGGTGCCCGCTGTTTCGTTGGCACGGTATCACATTTTTTCGTATTTTTGTAGTCTTATAATTTTTCAATAAGATGCGAATTGATATCATCTCTGCCGTCCCCGAACTTTTGGATAGTCCTCTCAGTCACTCTATTGTGAAGCGTGCGCGCGACAAAGGGCTGGTTGAAGTAGTAGTGCACAACCTGCGCGACTACACCACCGACAAACATCGCAGGGTAGATGATTATGCCTTCGGGTTTAGTGCAGGCATGGTTATTCAGATAGAGCCGGTCGACCGCATCATCAGTTATCTGAAAAACGAGCGTCGTTACGACGAGGTAATATACACATCGCCCGACGGAGAACGCTTTAACCAGAAAATGGCCAACCGCATGTCGATGTACGAAAATCTGATCATCCTCTGCGGCCATTACAAGGGTATCGACCACCGCATACGCGAGCATCTTATTACTAAAGAAATAACCATTGGCGATTATGTGCTTACCGGAGGAGAGCTTCCGGCAGCCATCATGACCGACGCCATTGTGCGCCTTATTCCCGGAGCCATTGGCGATGAGCAGTCGGCGCTATCCGATTCATTTCAGGACAACCTGCTGGCGCCACCCGTGTATACACGGCCTTCAGAATACAAGGGATGGAAAGTGCCGGATATTTTGCTATCAGGGCATCAGGCTAAGGTAGACGAGTGGAACCACCAGCAATCGGTAGAGCGTACCAGATTACTACGCCCCGATTTGCTTCAGGAATAATAAGGGCATTTACCGGAACAGAGATAGACGCATAAATGATTGACAACGAAATAGTGCTGTATTATCTGGCGTTTATCAACATCCTGAGCGGGTTGTTGTTTGCGCTGGACAAAAGCGCAGCCCGAAACGGGCGTAAACGAATTTCAGAACGCACCCTGCACTTGCTTGAACTGGCTGGAGGAGTGTTTTTGAACCTGATTTTGATGTATATCCTGCGGCATAAAAACAAAAAATTCATCTATTGGATTTGGACATGGATAATTATGGCTGGCTGGGTTAGCATAATCATTATTTTCAGGCATTTAATAAACTATTCTTTATAAACGCTAATATCCAAAAGAAATATATCAATATGAAACAAGCATGAACGCAAAGCTTCAACAAAGCAAGAGCTCCGATAACTATCGGTACTGTCGTGCAAGTTCCATACGACCATAAAAAACAAATATTATTGTATGAAAAAAATCAAAACCGGCCTTATTGGCGGAGCAGGATACACCGCCGGCGAATTGTTACGCATTTTGGTGAATCACCCGAATGTAGAAATAGTGTTTGTAAACAGCAGCAGCAATGCAGGCAATGCGGTAACCGATGTACATAGTGGTTTGGTGGGCGAAACCAGTCTTATCTTCACCTCTGAACTGCCGTTGGAACATGTCGACCTGATATTTTTATGTTCGGCTCACGGCGACAGCAAGAAGTTTATGGAGGAGAATAACGTACCTGCACACCTGAAAATAGTGGATCTATCCACCGATTATCGTCAGAAACGCACCGACCACAGCTTCGTATATGGTTTGCCCGAGCTCAACCGCGACGAAATAGTAGGAGCCAAACAAATTGCCAATCCCGGATGCTTCGCCACAGCTATTCAGCTGGCGCTGCTTCCACTTGCTGCGGCTGGCCTGCTTACCGACGAGGTGCACGTGAACGCCATTACGGGTTCTACCGGCGCAGGTGTTAAGCCCTCGGCTACCTCCCACTTCAGTTGGCGCAACAACAATATATCTATCTACAAAGCCTTTGAGCACCAGCATCTGAATGAAATCGGGCAATCGCTCAGGCAGCTACAACCGGAGTTCGATAAGGCGGTGAACTTTATTCCCGTACGAGGTAATTTTGCCCGGGGTATTTATGCCACAAGCTACATCAACTGCCCACTGACCATTGAGCAGGCCAAAGAACTTTATAAAAACTATTATAAAGATGCAGCCTTCACATTTGTAGTAGATAAAAATCCGGATATGAAGCAGGTTGTAAACACAAACAAAGCAATTATTTATCTTGAAAAACATGGAGATAAACTGCTGATTGTATCTATGATTGATAATTTATTAAAAGGAGCATCGGGGCAGGCTGTTCAGAATATGAATTTGCTTTTTGGTCTC
Organism: Bacteroidota bacterium; assembly: GCA_017860345.1. Classification (GTDB taxonomy): domain Bacteria; phylum Bacteroidota; class Bacteroidia; order Bacteroidales; family Paludibacteraceae; genus Paludibacter. The sequence continues at coordinate 19,563 of JAFNAV010000015.1, forward strand.
GATGAAAAAACCGGGCTGGCATTAAAATCTATCGGATTTTGAAAAACAAATGGCACGAACGGATATTAAAACGCATCACAGTGGTTAGTTGTACTCGCCGAAACTGTGAAAATACTTAAATTTTAAGGAACTTATGCCACAATATTCTGAAAAAAAACGCCAAAATCCTAAAATAATGTTATAAAACATCTTTTTTGATGAATATTTTATCAAAACTATTGCATATACAAAAAATGCGCCTTATCTTTGTATCGTGATTTTTTCATAGTATTAGATTTAAGGTTAACAAAAAAGATTGGTAGTCGGCCGTGAGGTTCACTACCTTTCGCATTTTATAGGGTTATAGTAAAAGAAATTTGAACCAATATAAAAAGCCACTTGCAAAACACAGATGCAAGTGGCTTTCAATTTATATAAGTGCATAATAAGCTATTTGTTCTTCAGGGCACGAGCAATAATCTCAGCCATCTTTGCCGCCGCCTTTTCGTTTGGGTGAATATCGTCGGGGAAATCAGCACCGTCGTTTTTCAGTCCGCCATACAGATCAACCACCTGCAAATTATTTCTGACAGCAAGGCGTTCTACAGCCGGAATCACACCATTAACTACCGTAGAGTCGTTAATGCCCCATTTGGTTTTGAATGCCGGAACCGGCTTACACAGCAGAATGCGGGGTTTGGATTTCAGGGTCGAAAAAGTATCGATGAGTGCCTGATAATCTTTTTCAAAATCAGCCAGCTTCCAGTTATAAGGCTTGGTGTCGTTGGTTCCAAGTTTGATAACAATAATATCGGGCTTAAACGCAAACACATTGCTAAACTCATTGCAGTTCCAATACACCGCATACCGTTTGCCCAACAATTGGTTTAGCACTACAGGGTAGCCATCGCGGCTTTGGCGCGAAATGCCTGCACCCTCGGTAATACTATCGCCTACGCAGGCCACTTTTACAGCACAGCTGCTTACCAAAAAAATAAGCAACAGAGGAATAATTGTGATTCTTTTCATCTATAAATAATTATTTTTTAGTGATCGGATGAAACTCACAAAACAAAATTTATCCCCTTAGCTATCGGGATGATTTAATTTTGCCATGTTCATTTCAAAATTGTTTTTGCAAAAATAATCATTCTGCATCTTGTTTCAAACGTTTTTCGCGTAAACTTCTGAAATATCCATCCATAAACAGCAGGAAAAGAACAATAACTGCGATATAAATACTAAAGCCCAGCGCCGAAGAAGAAACCTGCACAGCAAACATGCTTTTAACGCTTTTCAAAAAAGTAAGCAATATACCATCCTTAAGTAAGAATCCGGCCAAACCTACCAAAAGCAAAGAAACACCCCCAACAAGCAGATAGCTCAGCACGGTTTGCCGTCTTTTGCGTACCGCCACATCCTTATTTATTTGTTCCATAAGCCTGCTGTTGAAGCCCGCAGGTAGCTCATCAGGCCACTGCTGTTTCAGCGCATCGCCTATTATTTTATCACTACTCATGGTTTTCTGTTTTTATATATCATTTTAAATCAATATCTTATAACACCAAACTACCACCCAAGCCCCATCAGGCATCGGCTTTGGTAAGTTCGCGTATCATTACGTAAAGTTTTTTTCGGGTTCTGTGAAGCTTCACTTTTACATTATCGGGCGTAATACCAAATACCTGAGCCAGCTCCTGTACCGGATTATTTTCGAGATAATAGAGCGTAATCAATGCTTTTTCGTCGGGATTAAGCTTCTCTATGGCTTTTTCCATATGAATCAGCAGTTCCTCACTATCGTTACCGGCCAGCAATCTGTCTACATCCTCGTCGGCCACAGTATCAATCACATATTCATCAATAGCCGGAAACACAATTTTCTTTTTGCGTACCGCCGATATGGCTGTGTTGTAACCAATTCTGAAAAGCCAGGTAGAAAAACTACAATCGCCCCGATAAGTATCCAGCTTTCTGAAAGCTTTCAGAAAAGTATCCTGCGTCAGTTCCTCTGCATCTTCTTTAGACTGCACCACACGCACGATAAGCGTAAATACCGAATGGCTATAACTGTTCAGGAAATACGAAAACAAGTTTGTATCTCCATCCAGTATCTTTTTTATGTAGTTTATCTCGGTCTGATGATCCATATACATTTAATGACGCAGCCCGGAAGATTAGGTTACAAAAATAAGTCATAATTTATAATATGCAATCCATATTGTTTTAGCTAAAAGCATTTACTTAAAACAACGTAGTGAGCTATCTGATTCAAAATCATCTTAAAAAAACACTAAACAAGTACGATGCACTATTTTTCAGAATTAATGGCCATATCGTACAAAAAAACCAGCTTACTTGTAACCATATTCAATCAGCGGCGTCAAACATACAAAGCTAAAAAATTATTTACATTTAAAAAGAATAAAAATTATGATGGATTTCATTTCAATCCCTTTGGTGATAGGGATTATTACCTTAGGCGTGTACAAACTTTTTGAACTATTTGTACGAAAAAAAGAACGGTTGTCGATTATTGAAAAAATCGGGGATAAGTTTGACCCTTCTATGATTGAAAACAAGTTTTCGTTTCCCGACAAACAAACAGGAGGCAGCACATTTGGCACACTTAAAATTGCCAGCCTGCTATTAGGTGTAGGATTTGGGCTGCTGATTGGCTTCTTTATCAGCTACTATTACTATGGTGGAATTAATTTTGAAAACGATTATTACTACAAAGTTCGCGAGATGGCTGGTGTAATCTATGGAGCATCGGTACTTTTGTTTGGCGGTTTGGGTTTAATGATATCTTTTATTGTTGAAATAAAATATCTGAAAAAATAACCCTTAAGAACGTGTAAAACGAAGACGCAAAGCGCAATGAGATAATACTCTTTGCATGCATTGCGTCTTTGTTTTTTTTGTGGCTCAGCTCACACAGAGCCGACCAAATGCTGACATCCCTGCCTAAGGCATCACCTGAATCTTAACAGCGCTTTTAACGTCGCCGGCCGAGGCCGCATTACTCAACACAAAATCGCCGGGTTCTACTGTCCACTGATGCGTTTTATCGTTGAAGTAAGCAAGGTCGCTCACCTTAATATCGAGATTTACGGTTTGTGTTTCGCCAGCTTTCAGAAAAATCTTCTTAAATGCTTTGAGTTCCTTAGCCGGACGAATAACTGATGCTTTCGGCTGCGAAGCATATATTTGTACAGCTTCAGCACCATCCATCGTACCGGTATTCTTCAAAGTAAAAGAAACTTTCACCACATCAGTAGCTGCATAAACCTTTTTATCGGCAGATATTTTACCATACTCAAAAGTAGTATACGAAAGGCCGTACCCAAACGGGAAAAGCGGCTTTACCTTTTTAGTATCGAACCAACGGTAACCCACCAGAATATCTTCTTTGTAATACTGGTTAATGCTATCGCCCGGATAAGATAATTTATCGAACGCATGTGCGCCATAATCAGTAAGTTTCTGTCCGAAAGTAAACGGCAACTTTCCACTGGGATTAACTGTACCCGATATAACTCCGGCCAAAGCATTGCCACTTTCAGAGCCCAGATACCAGGCCTGCATTACAGCCGGAACTTCTTTCAGCCAGGGCATGGCCACCGCGTTGCCACTTACCAATACTACAACCAGGTTTTTATTCACTTTCAATATCTCTCTGATCAGGTCATCCTGTCCGAATGGGAGATTATAAGATGTACGATCCCCAGCTTCGCAGTCTTGCTCGTGGTTTTTGTTCAACCCTCCAACAAAGAATACTATTTCGGCCTCACGGGCTGTTTTCACAGCCTCGTCGAACAGTTTTTGCTGATTTTCTTTCGGTGCAATAACCCGTCCGTACACCGAAGGACCTGTAGAATATCCTTTGCTGTAAACCACATTGGCAGCGCCATACACCTGCTGCAAACCTTCGAGTGGCGAAACCTCATATTTTACTTTCAACGTCGACGAGCCACCTCCTTCGGTCATACTGCGGGTAGCATTCTCGCCAATGACTGCTATTTTTTTGTATTTTCCGGCTTGTACAGGTAAGAATTGTTTATCGTTTTTAAGCAGTACAATACCTTCTTCGGCCACCCGGCGTGCAGCAAGGCTGTGAGTTTCATTCACAAAACTGCCGTAGGGGCGCTCACCCATCATAGAGGTACGGAACGTCATACGTAAAATTCGCCTTACTTTATCATCGAGTACCGAAACCGGAACCTCACCACTTTTGAGCAATTTCAGAAATGGTTTTGCCAGATAATAATCTTCGTAAGTAAAAACCGACATAGAGCTTAATCCGTTGGTATAGCTACCCATCTCAATATCCAGGCCATTCAGCGCCGCCTCTTGGGTATTGTGTGCCCCACCCCAGTCGGTCACCACTACACCATCAAAATTCCACTCGCCTTTCAGTATTTTATTCAGCAACAAATCGTTATGACAGCAATGCTGACCTCTGAATTTGTTGTACGAACCCATAATAGACCAAACACCACCCTCTTCTACCGCAGCTTTAAAAGCGGGAAGATATATTTCGTACAAAGCGCGGTCGCTCAGTTCTACATTGATATGCCCGCGCCACATCTCCTGATTATTCAGGGCAAAATGCTTAACGCAAGCAGCTACACCACTTTGCTGAACCCCTTTGATATACGGAACCGACAAGCGTGCTGCCAAATAGGGATCTTCGCCCATATACTCAAAATTACGTCCGTTGAGCGGCGTGCGATAGATGTTTACACCCGGGCCAAGCAAAATATCCTTGCGCCTATAGCGAGCTTCCTCGCCTATGGCCACACCGTAAGCATGAGCCAAATCGGGATTGAATGTAGCAGCCAGACAGGTAAGAGCAGGAAAAGCAGTACATGAATCGTTGGTCCATTTAGCTGCGCCCCAGGAGTCCCACTCAATTTCTTCACGCACCCCATGCGGGCCGTCACTCATCCATATTTCAGGTATACCCAAACGAGGCACCCCATGCGACGAAAATTTAGATTGAGCATGGCACATAGCCACTTTCTCTTCGAGCGTCATGCGCGACAAAGCATCTTCAACCCGTTTTTCCACAGGTTGTGAGTTATCAAGATAGATTGGTTTCATGGGTGATTGAGCCTGTAGGCTGGTTACAGCCCAAAGCAGGATAAGAAGTTTTCGGATTTTAATCATGGAATTATCAGATATGGTTTTAATAAAATTATTTCATTTACAAAAATAAAAGAAAACATTGGATTAGCACTCTTGCTCAGCGTTTGTTTTTAAGGCTGATATTATTCAAAAAACGGGGCATTTTGTTTCTATCATAAAAAAACGGGCACTTTCTCACGCAGAGAAGTACCCGTGTTTATCAGAAAAAAGATCTTTTTTTAAAGTTCGTACGAAAGAGAAATACCCATGGTATTTGTTTTATACGAGATGTTGTCAGATTTATACTGGTCCATAACGCCCCAGTCATAAGAAAACCGAAGAGTGGCGTTCCGGTATTTAAGACCCGCACCAACCCCAAGTTGAACATTAAATCTGGAGAAATCTTCATCCTCATAAACGCTTACCGGATCAGCATCATTTATTTGTGAAGTACCCGATAATACATACGAAAAATCAGGACCGGCAAAACCAATCAGTTTCAAATCGCCTGCCAGTGGCAACGAAGCTTCGATGCGCAAGGGAACATCCAACTGATGACCTTTATACTTTGCATCAAACAACGAAAGAATTTTAGTATCGGACTGATAATAAGAATAATGCAAACCATACTGCAACGACAAAGGCCCTGCAATGCCCTGATATGAATTAATCCCTACCCTGATACCATTTACGGGATCTGACTTTTCACCACCCACAACACCGGTGGACTGAACATACCCAATTTGGAAATCCTGAGCTTTAGCGGTATACGAAACAGCCAAAGCTGCAACTACAACAAATAAAATCTTAACTTTTTTGTTCATCATGTTTTTTAGTTTAATAAATAATATACATAGAGTATAAAATCAACTACTATGCCAAAAAATATTATTTACTGAACATATAAAACATTTAAGCCGGCATATGCCTCGTTATCAAAAAGATATATTTTTAATTTATTTACACGAACAATCAGACTGCCACTCATCCGTTCTGAATGGATAAGCCGGAATTCCACAACTATTTGTCAGGTTGCAATCCGGATTTGCAAATAAACCCTTTATCCACAGAGATTTTATTCCTGAATACGATGTACCGAGTTCACTTCTTTAATTTTGTTGATGTTTTTACAGAGAATATCAATATCTTCGGTATCGTGTACATAAATATAAAACCGCCCCACAAAAATTCCGGCATTGGTTTCAATATTCATACGGCTGATATTACCACCGTATTTTTCAGAAATTACTTTAAGTATCTCTATCAATACGCCTTTTTTGTCAATACCTCTGATTTCGAGCACTTCTATGAAAGATAATGCTTTGTGAGTTTCCCATGCTGCCGACACTAATCGCTGGCCGAAATTAGTTTTCAGCTTAGTGGCAGTAGGACACTGGCGTTTATGTACAATAACCATTTCGGAGTCTTCGACATATCCCAGTACGTCGTCGCCGGGAATGGGGTGGCAACATTCGGCAAATTTATAATTCACCCCCAAATTTTCTTCGGTAAGGATAAACTTCTTGTTTCTATCTACCTTAAATGCCGGTACAGTGTCAGTCCCAACGGGTTTACTTTGTTTGGAGTCTGAATTACCCACAAACGGGATTTTCAGATACCGTGCAAAAACGTTTTGCGATTTTTGCTTGAAAATAACCTTGCTGATATCGTCAAGATTGAGCAGGCCTTTACCGGCTTGCAGATAAAGCGCATTTCGCTGATTGTAATTATAATGATTCAGTATGCGGACGATATTTTCGTTTTCGGGCTTCAGGTTGATGGCCGCGAGGGCATCTTCAATTTTTTTCTGTCCATCAATTATCGTCGACTTTTCAACGCGCTTAAAGTAAGCCTTCAGTTTGGTTTTGGCGCGGGCAGTGGTAACATATTCTTCCCACTCCGGTTGAGGGGTTTGCTTGCGCGAAGTAAGAATTTCGACTTGATCGCCCGAATTGAGTCTGTAGCTAAGCGGTACAAGTTTATGATTTACCTTGGCGCCAATGCAGTGCATACCGAGGTCGGAGTGCAGGTCGAAAGCAAAGTCGAGTGCTGTGGAGCCCATGGCCAGTGTTTTAATTTCGCCTTTGGGCGTAAACACAAATATCTCGGAAGCAAAAAGATTCAGCTTAAAAGTATCCATGAAGTCGATAGCATTCGGCTCCGGATTGTCGAGCAATTCCTTGATGGTTTTCATCCACTTGTCTAATTCCGATTCTTCGGATTCGCCCGACTTATATTTCCAGTGAGCAGCCAAACCTTTTTCGGCAATATCGTTCATGCGCTCGCTGCGAATCTGAATTTCCACCCATCGGCCCATCGGCCCCATCACCGTCACATGCAATGCTTCGTATCCATTGGCTTTGGGCGTACTTACCCAGTCGCGGATACGCTCAGGATGAGGCTTGTAAATTTCAGTCATAGCCGAGTAAAGCATCCAGCACTGGTCTTTTTCGCTCAAGCCCGGTTTTGGTTTAAACACAATACGCAAGGCCAGTATGTCATACACTTCCTCAAAAGGGATATTGCGTGCCGACATCTTGTTCCAGATAGAATAGATAGATTTTATGCGCTCTTTCAAAAAGAACTCATAACCCATCTTCGCCATTTTCAGCTTGATAGGTTTCGAAAATTCCTGAAAAAACAGGGCGCGCGCTTCTTCATCGACAGCTAATTTTTCTTCTATCTGACGATAAGTTTCGGGATGTTCGTATTTAAAACTGAGATTTTCGAGTTCGTTTTTTATGCGGAAAAGTCCGAGGCGGTGTGCAAGAGGAGCATATATATAGGTAGTTTCGCCGGCTATTTTGTATTGCTTGGCCGGCGGCATGGAGCCCAGCGTTCGCATATTGTGCAGTCTGTCGGCCATTTTCACCAGAACCACCCTGATATCTTCGGACATGGTAAGAAGGAGTTTACGGAAATTCTCGGCCTGCGCCGAAGCTTTTTCAGCAAAAACGCCCCCCGATATTTTGGTTAGCCCATCTACAATTTGAGCTATTTTGGGCCCAAACAGATTTTCGATATCCTCTACCGTATAGTCGGTATCCTCTACCACATCGTGCAGCAGCGCCGAACAGATAGAGGTAGAACCAAGGCCAATTTCGCGCACAACAATGCGCGCCACCGCCAATGGATGCAATATATAAGGCTCACCCGAGCGGCGCTTAATACCTTTGTGAGCAGTATTGGCAAAATTAAACGCTTTGGTAATCAGCTCAATTTTTTGCCGGTGATTGGTATTCCGGTAATCATCGAGCAAAGCCTCAAACTCTTGCTTGATCTGTTCTTCTTCGTTCGTTAGGGTGTGTTCTTCTACCTGCAACATATATCCGTTTTATCTCTTTGGCAAAATTACAAATTTATTTCATACTTAATGGTTTATTTCCGGGGTACAAAATAATTTTTATGCAGAAAAAAGCTTTTCGATGTAACAATTTCGCACACTCGCCACCCAAAATCTTACTGATTGAGCGAATAGCCTGCCTGTTGCCATTCAATTATTCCTCCGCTCAGTTCATATACTTTCAGATTCATATTTTTGATTATGCCCATAGCAGCCTTACTGCGTCGTCCGCTACGGCAGTACAAAGCAACGGTTTTGTTTTTGACGGTTAGCTGTTTCACTTTGGCCTCAAATTGCGGATCAGATAAATCAATGTTGATAGCTTTAGCAATATGCCCCTGAGCAAACTCTGCCGGAGTACGCACATCTATCAGTATTACCCGCCCCGATTCGGCTACCTTTTTGAACTCGCCAGCACTCACACTTTGTTGCTGACCGAAAGCTGATAGTACAGCGAAGAGAACCAAAAGCATTAAAACATGAAATCGTTTCATAAAAGCACTATTATTTTATATTTTAACAAAAAGTATTTCAGAGTTTATACCAAGCAGTTTGTTATCTGCCTAAAAACAGGATATTTATAAATACGAACAGAATATATTGACTTAACAGTAGACATAACTTTTTTCGTAACTTGGTGTTTAAAAAAACGCTTAAATGATGGTTTTGTTTTTAAAAGCCATTATTTAACAACCAAATATTTGGAGCTTATGATGTACAACTGATTGGTAAACGCGGTAGTTGTAGGCTTTGAATTTACTTTTTTATATCTTTGCACGTTAAAAGCAGAAAAAGCCATGCTTTCGCTCACCGACGAATATAAGTATTATCTTCAGCTCGAAAAATCTTTGTCGGGGAATACCGTCATGGCTTACCTGCGCGATTTGGAGAAACTTATGGTTTATCTGGAGCAAGCACACATCAAGCCTGAAGAAGCGACCATGGAAATTTTGCGCGATTTCATTATTGAGATAGCTGAGAAAGGCGTGCATCCGCGGTCGCAAGCCAGAATATTATCAGGCATAAAATCGTTTTACAGTTTTCTGATTTACAAAAATAAAATAGAGCAAGACCCAACAGAATTGCTCGAAAGTCCGAAAATAGGAATACATCTGCCCGATGTTCTTTCGATAGCAGAAATAGATGCCATTGTTTTAGCCATCGACCTGTCGAAACCGGAAGGCCAGCGCAACAAGGCCATTATTGAAACATTATACGGCTCGGGGCTGCGGGTATCCGAACTGATTGGTCTGAAAATTTCGAATATGTATACCAACGAGGGATATATGCTTGTAGAAGGAAAAGGGAGTAAACAACGGCTGGTACCGCTCTCGCCACAATCGATAAAACAGATAGCGCTCTGGCGCACCGACCGTGAGCAGCTGACCGTAAAAAAAGGAAGTGAAGATATTGTTTTTCTGAACAGGCGCGGAGCCCGGCTCACACGAGCCATGATTTTTGAAATTGTAAAAGATCTGGCTCTTAAAGCAGGTATTCGTAAGCGCGTAAGTCCGCATACTTTCAGGCATTCGTTTGCAACTCATTTGCTCGAAAACGGAGCTAATCTGCGAGCTATTCAGCAATTGCTGGGACATGAGTCTATCACCACAACCGAACTTTATACGCATATTGATGTAAATTATCTGCGACAGACAATTCTTGAGTTTCACCCTATGAACAAAAAAGGACAGCATTGAACAGAAAAACACCACTTATAAAAACGATATTTCTGCTGATATTACTTATATTGGCAAGTAAGCTTACAGCTCAGGAAACCATTGTGGTGGGTCAGGTTTACAATTCGACCGACAGAACCCCAGTGCCGGATGTGAATATATTTTTTAAAAACACCACCGGAGGCACTAAAACCAACGACGAAGGATTTTTTATGCTCCGGTATCACGGTCAGGAGAGTGTGTTGGTGTTTTCGTGCGTGGGCTACCGCCGCAAAGAAATTAAAATAAAACCCGGAATGGCTGCCGGAGTGGAAGTGCTGCTCCGCGAAGAAAACACCCTGTTGCAAGAAGTTTTTGTGGTACCCGGAGTAAATCCGGCCATTGAGCTGATGAGGCGCATACGCCTTATGCGTTCCGAAAACGACGTAACCCGCAACGACTGGTATCAAACTACAGCACGCTCATCGCAACTTGCATTACTTAACAAAGTCAATAAACATTCCGTAAACCGGAAAATTTACGAACAATTGCTCCGTGGCAACACAAGCAACAATGACTCGGCATTGGCCATACCCGTTTTTATGTCGGAAAGCGATGTGCTTATTCGGAAAAACGAACGAAAGTACATGAATGAAAACATATTCTCTTCTGAAAAACAAAACGAAGAAATAGTCAGGCAGATGCTTGATGATAGCGATTTCAGGATTAACTTTTACAACAATGCTGTAAGTCTTTACGGAAAAAGTTTTATCAGTCCCTTATCGGCTGCAGGTAGCTTGTACTACAATTTTTACCTGACCGACAGCCTTTGGCACGACGAACGCAAACAATACACCATTCGCTTCCACACAAAAAACCCAAAAAATCTGGCCTTCGTAGGCGATATGACTATAGATTCGGCCAGTTTGGCTCTGACCAGTATAACGGCCTACCTGCCCAACGAAGCCAATATAAACTTTGTTCGCAACTTAGGAATCAGCCAGAAATTCACCTTAAAAAACAAACGCTGGCTGCCCGATTATGAGAACACGACCATCAGCATGACTTATAATCTGCCGGGCGATAGTGTATACACACAACCAGAGCTGTTTGTTAAGCGTAGCCTTACCTACAATACCGACAGCTTGCTGAATATTCCGGACATGAACTTTGCCGGCTCGGGAGTGAGCTCAGCCACTTTGGACGAAAAATTATCGGCCGTAAACAATACGCCAGTCATGAAATTTGCACACTGGCTGGCCGACATTATATTAACCGGATATATCCCTGCCGGAAAATTTGATATAGGAAAAATTCAACAATTAGGACGACTTACCGATGCAGAAGGGCTGCGACTGAACATACCGCTACGCACCAACGAACATCTATGGCCTAATGTCTGCATAGGTGGGTATGCCGGCTACGCATTCAGACCCCAAGAACTAAAATACTCGGTGTATGCGCAATATCGCCTACCGGTGAAGCAAAAAAGTGTTTTCAGCCTTGGTTATACAGATGATTACCGACGTATAGATTATGATTACAACGATTTTCTGACCCTTGAAAACCCGCTGGAAACGGCCGATGTAGATATTGCAGGCACATTGCTCTCGTTTAAGGAAGCAAGCCATATGAATGGCCGTAAAGAGTTTTCAGCATCGTTTTCGACCGATTTGAACAATGATATTGAAGCTGCCTTGTATTTCAGATCCAACAAAATATATCAGGGTGCGCAGTTGCCCTTTCAGGTAAACGGAACCACTTACGAATATATCAATAATCGTTCAATAACTCTAAAAACGCGTTTCTCATTTGGCCAACGCACCTACGAAGATCATTTACAACGCATTTATGCCAACAACTACAAGCCAGTAATTTATGCCCTTGCCGAAGCCGGAACTTACGCTCTGGGAAACACAAAGGGCAACTACGCCCGCCTGAGCGGAACCCTAAGTCAGCGGGTTTTGTTTGATTATGGCCGGTGGGACTATATGATTGAAGGTGCTTATCTGCTCGGAAGTGTTCCTTATCCGCTGTTGAATATTGCTACAGGTAGCGAGAGTTCCGGATTTAAACGCTATAACCTCAGCATGATAAAATTCATGGAATTTGCCACAGACCGCTATATGGCAATGCACAATGAATTGACTTTCGATGGAATACTGTTTAATCAAATACCACTGATTAAGCATCTGAGCATGCGCGAAATGTTTAGTTTCAAAGTGATGTACGGAGGATTAAGCAACAAGCATCGCTCATTGCTCGATTTTCCCGAAACCACATCGGCTCTTAACAAACCTTATGCCGAAGTAGGTGTAGGTGTAACCAATCTGCTGCATTTCCTAACCATACAGTCGGTATGGAGGCTCACCAGCCATGACCACACGCAAGCTGAAAAATGGCGCATACTTACCGTGATACGAATTACGCTTTAGTGCCTGAAAAACACAGGAAACACGTTTTTATTTTTCAAACTTCTTTTTATATTCGTTAGGGCTATAACCAAACTCTTCTTTAAAATACTTGCGGAAATACTTCGGGTCGTTGAAACCTACCTGAAAAGCCACTTCGTTGACATATAACTGACTTCGCTCCAGCAAATCGGCAGCACGTTTCAGACGGATAAAGCGGATAAATTCCGAAGGCGTTTTGTTGGTGAGCGACAATATTTTTTTATAAAAATAAACCCTGCTCATGGCCATCTCGCGACATAAATCTTCTACCAGAAAATCGGCATTATCAATATTTAACTCCACCAGAGCCACAGCTTTTTTTACAAACTTTTCGTCCATGGATGTAATTTCAATCTCAGAGGGGTTGATATCAATCCTCTTTTTGAAATGTTCCTGTATCTTTCGCTGACGTTCAATAATACGAGTTACTTTTAACGACAGCATTTCCATATTGAAAGGCTTTGAAATATAATCCTCGGCACCCGACTCCAAGCCAATATACTTGTTTTCATCGCCGGTTTTGGCCGTTAGCATTATCACCGGAATATGCGACACCCGTATATCCTGCTTTAGTTTACGACAAAATTCAAATCCGTCCATAACCGGCATCATTACGTCCGACAAGATTAAGTCCGGCATTTTATCAAGCACTATTTTATAGGCTTTTTCGCCATTCTCGGCAGTTATCACTCTGTATTGAGATATAAATAATGTGGTAATAAAGTTTCTGAAATCAGCATTATCATCCACAATCAGCATCAGTGGCAATTTGTTTTTCTTTTCGTCGGCACCGTGCAGTTCGTTTTCAGCGTCCAGTATCTTTTCTGTCGTATCCGGCAGCATATTTTCATTGTTGTTGGTCAGCATTATTTCCTGAACCATATATTGTTTGGCCGGAATGAGCACCGTAAAGACAGAGCCTTTCCCTTCGGTGCTTTCAACACTTATCTGGCCTCCGTGGAGCTTTACATATTCGCTTGCGATATGCAAGCCTACTCCGGTGCCTGTTTGATGCCCGGTTCCGGGATTTTCAACTCTGTAAAAGCGCTCAAATATTTTCTCAATATCTTTAGCCGGAATACCTAAACCCGTATCGGCAATGGTAATTTTTAAAAACTGATTTTCAAAATCTATTTGCTGAACCATGTTTACGCTTACCTCTATCCTGCCACTATTGTTGGTAAACTTAAAAGCATTGGAAAGCAGGTTATAAACCACTTTACGCATTTTTTCCGGGTCAAACTCAATTCGGAGTTCGGAAATTGACGTTGAAAACGAGAAATTAATTGATTTCCTGTTGGCCAGATCAGTAAAAGAGTAGCAAATATCCTTGATAAAAGACACGGCATCGCCCACCGATAGATTCAATGTATCTTTCTTCACATCCAGCTTGCGGAAGTCGAGCAACTGATTTACCAAATCGAGTAATCCGTTGGCATTTCGCTGAATAATATCCAACAAGTTTCTCTCCTCGTCGGTTCTGTTCATTTGCATCAACTTCTCTACCGGGCTTACAATCAGCGTAAGCGGAGTTCTGAACTCATGGCTGATATTTGTAAAAAAGCGGAATTTCATCTCGTCCATTTCATGAACTTGTCGAGCTTCGCGCATTTGCCGCTCAGTTTCAAACTGACGCTTTTGCTTTCGCAAATTATAGTACACAATCAGCCATACAGCAAAAAGAGCCATAAGCACATAAAATGTTATAGCCCACCATGCCAGCCAAAATGGCGGTTTAATAACAATCCGCAGCACAAGAGGCTCCTTGCTCCATACATTATCGTTGTTGCTGGCATACACTACCAGTTCGTAAACCCCGTGTGCAAGGCTGGAATAACTCACAGAACCTATACCGGCACGGGGTTCAATCCAATCATTATCCAAACCTTTAAGCATATACCTGTACCTGTTCTTTTCGGGGTGTATATAACTCAATGCGGAGAATTTGACTGTGAAGTTGTTTTCGTTATAGTTCAGCACAATCTCATCCAAATCTGCCATCGATTTATATACTATCTGGCGGCCATGAAATTTTTTCCCGGGGATTATCTCCTCTGTGCCTATGTACAACGACGTAAAGCGAGGCACCGGAACGATGGTATTGAACCGGATGTTATCAGGGTTAAACTTAACATAGCCTTTGGTACCTCCAAAGTACAATTCTCCTTTTGAGTTTTTAAAAACCGCATTTTGATTAAAGGAAGTATTGACTAAACCATCGTTTTCATCGAATGAAAAAACAGAAAAGCGATATGTTCCATTCTTGTTTTTCCGACAGGTAACAGAAGCCAGTCCATTGCGGGTGCCTACCCATATATCACCTTTATTATCTTCCAGAAACGACACTACCTGCTCACTTGGCAATCCGTTGGAGGCATTAATATACGCTATTGAATTGTTCGCCGCATTATATATGTTTATACCATTATCAGTAGCAATCCAAAGAAGGCGGCGCGAATCGTAAAAGGTGTTGTATACCACCAAATCCGTCAATTTGCTTTCCAGCTCACGATCCTTAAAAACCGGCTCAATGGTACCGTTAGAAGTATTCAGCACCCCTACTCCCTGCGAAGTACTTATAAAAATAGAAGACCCGCTATTGTGAAGCGAAAGTACAAAATTGGCCTGCGATGTAGAACCCACATGATGCTTTTCGAATATTGTTCTGGTCTTATCAAGTCTGTCCACCCCTCCTCCTAAAGTACCAATCCAAAGATTTTCATTCGCATCTTCGGCCAGACCAAATACGCTCATGTTTGAAAGTGAGTTCGGGTTACTAACATCCGAAGCAAACCTTTTAAACTTGTCGCCCTGCATCAGGTTAAGCCCGCCCAAAAAAGTTCCAAACCACATATTCCCCTGCTTATCTTCTATCGACGAAATCACGATGTCCGACGAAATGCTGGAAGGGTCATTCTTATCATTCCGGTAAATTTTAAAATCGCCACGTTTACCATCATATTTAAGCAAGCCGTTACCGTTGGTACCAATCCATAAATTGCCACGGGTATCTTCGTAAAGACTGTTGCAATCTTTATTCTCCAATCCGGCATGCTGATAAAAAAACAAAGGTGATTTTTCGAACTTAAACATTCCGGGATGATAATACGACACGCCGTTTTTAAACGTACCCACCCATACAATTCCATCGTTGTCGCAAAAAAGACTGATGGTGGAATTCTGACTGATGGTGTTCGGGTTCATTGGGTTATTCAGCAAAACTGCGATGGATTCGGATTTTTTATCGTATATATTGATGCCACCATGATCGGTAGCTATCCATATTTTACCTGTTTTATCCTGTACAACATCCCGTACAATATCCGACGATATGTTTCTGATAGCAAAAGCACTGAATGGCGTTTTGCTCCTTCCGAAGTAAACCCATTCCGATTTTTCAAAATCATAATGACTCACACCGGCATCGCCAATTCCGGGAAAGATCCATGGACAACCCTCATTATCAACAAACAAATTTTTGGGAATAAAAGAACCGATTGATTTTTCGGACACAAAAGAGCTTCTGAAATCTACTGAGTTAGTTTGCTCGTTAAAGCGCTCTACGAGTCCGTTCTGGAAAAGTACCCAAAAGCAACCCTTGTACACGCGCAATCCTGCAATTGTACCGGCACTCAGCGAATTAGGATTCTTGTTTTGCAGGAAGCTAAAGAGTTTTTTTTGTTTGATATCATATTTAAAAATGCCTACATTGGTTTGATAAAAATAGAAATTCTTGTTTGCATCAATTTCGACTAAAGCCGGATTGAAATTGATACCATAAGGCTTAAGAATTTCGGACAAATTCCTGCTGAATTTTTCGGTACTGAAACTATAAACCACATAGTCGGGTGCCCCTTTAATCCATAATCGGCCAAATGCATCTTCTTCTATCTCAGGGATAGAATTATACTTCAGGCTGGCACTGTCGGCTTTTTCCGATTTATATACTTTCACCTCGTATCCATCGTATCTGTTCAGGCCAAAGTTGGTACCAAACCACATAAAACCACGACTGTCTTTAAAAATTGACTCAATCTGATTGTTTGACAAGCCATCAGTATTGTCCAAACGGGCAAAGTTATAAACCTGAGCTTGCAGGCAAAAAGTAAAAAACAAAAAAAGGAAGAAAATGATTTTTCTCATGATATGAATCAGGGTATATTTAAAACATTCTGAAAAACTTAAAAATCCGGACATAAACTATTGGCCAGATTGTTACCTCACAGGAGCTTTCACTGCAAAAGTAAAAAATTACAGGGTTAAATCACACAATTCAGGCACAAGTTATCAATAAGGGCCTTTAAAGATTACATTTGACCCCTATAGGTTAACATATACCCCACACATCAAGAACATTTTCACTTAACATTACGGTAAAGTGTTTCTATTTTTGTAAGCCTTAAAATGTTGACTACATCAATTCAAAATAATACTACCAGAAAAAAATTATGTATAGGTTAAGAATCATTGTGTTGTTTTTTTTCATTGCATCGCTGATAGGATGCAAAAGTTCTCCGTTTAGTAAAAATAAGGATGGAATTACCGTAACGCTACAATCCGGCGCACCTAATGCCGGGCAAACCATCCGCCTTCAGGTAATTACAAACGATATTATCAGGGTAAGCGCCGTTCCGGCAAAGGATATTCCTGAGTTCAAAAGCCTGATAACTTCGTACACAGCAACCAGCACCGAAGGCTGGAATGTTACACAAAAAGGAGATTCCATCATTTTATCTACCGCCACTACATGTGCCAAACTGCTGCTGAGCACAGGCGAAGTTTTATTTACCGATGCCAAAGGAAATATCCTTTTGCGCGAACAACATGGAGGTGGAAAAACCTTTGAACCCATTCAGGTAGAGGGCAAAGGTGGTTATTCATTCCGTCAGGTATTTGAGTCGCCTGCCGACGAAGCTTTCTATGGACTTGGGCAGCATCAGTCCGACGAGTTCAACTGGAAAGGCCGAAACGAAGAGCTTTTCCAATACAACACTAAAGTTACCATCCCCTTCCTTCTTTCCAACAAAAACTATGGCATTCTTTGGGACAATTATTCTTTGTCGCGCTTTGGCGACCCGCGACCTTATGCCAACCTCAATGACTTATTTCTTATATCCGATAAAAACGGAGAAAATGGCGGCTTGACAGCAACTTATATGGTAAACAAAGACCCCAAAAACATCTTTGTAGAACGTCAGGAATCCAATCTCGATTACGAAGACATTAAAACCATCAAAAATTTTCCACGCGATTTCCCGTTTCAAAATGCTGCCATCAGGTGGGAAGGGTACATTCAACCCAAAGAAAGCGGATTGTTCCGGTTTAATCTGTATTATGCCGGATACACCAAAGTGTATGTCGACGACGAACTGGTGGTGAAGGAACGCTGGCGTACAGCCTGGAATCCGAATAGTTATAAATTTGCGCTGAACTTAGATAAAAACAAACGCCACAAACTCCGTGTTGAATGGATCCCCGATGGAGGTGTATCCTATATCGGATTAAAAGCCCTTTCGCCGGTAGCCGATAGCGAACAGCAAAAGCTATCGCTCTGGTCTGAAATGGGACAAATGCTTGATTACTATTTTATTCGTGGTAACAACGCCGATCAGGTAATAAGCGGTTACCGAACCATCACAGGTAAAGCCTCCATTATGCCCAAGTGGGCTTTGGGGTTCTGGCAAAGCCGTGAGCGCTACAAAACCCAGGACGAAATTGTGGGAACATTAAAAGAATTCCGCAAACGCCGGATACCTATAGATAACATTGTACTGGACTGGAACTACTGGCCGGAAGATGCCTGGGGTAGTCATGAGTTCGACAAAAAACGTTTCCCCAATCCCAAAGGGATGGTTGACTCCATACATAAAATGGATGCACGCATCATGATTTCGGTATGGCCAAAATTTTACGCTTCCACCGGGCATTTCAAAGAATTTGAGAAAAACGGATGGATGTATATGCAGGCCATCAAAGATAGTATTAAAGACTGGGTAGGCCCGGGATATATCGGATCTTTTTACGATGCCTATTCGGCCGATGCCCGTAAGCTTTTCTGGAAGCAAATGAGTGAGCATTTATACTCAATCGGTATAGATGCATGGTGGATGGACGCCAGCGAACCTAATGTACGCGACTGTACCGATATGCCTTACCGCAAAGCCTTGTGTGGACCTACTGCGCTGGGGCCTTCTACCGAATACTTCAACGCATACGCCTTGGAAAATGCCAAAGCCATATACGACGGACAACGCGGGGAAAACAATAATACTCGTGTATTTCTGCTTACCCGCTCAGGGTTTGCCGGACTGCAACGGTACTCAACAGCCACCTGGAGCGGCGACATTGCTACCCGCTGGGAAGATATGAAAGCGCAAATACCTGCAGGGATTAATTTCTCGATGAGTGGTATTCCATACTGGACGATGGATAACGGTGGCTTTTGCGTAGAAAAACGCTACGAAAATGCTCCCGAAGGTTCGGCCAACCGCGATGAGTGGCGTGAGCTGAATGCCCGCTGGCATCAGTTTGGCACTTTTGTGCCCCTGTTCCGGACTCACGGACAGTTTCCTTTCCGCGAAATGTGGAATATAGCTCCCGACACACATCCGGCCTACAAAACCATGCTTTATTATAACCAGCTCCGTTATAAGCTGATGCCATACATTTACTCACTGGCCGGAAAAACCTATTTGGAGGATTACACCATCATGCGCGGACTGGCTATGGATTATGGTCGGGATAAAAACGTGCTGAATATTGGCGACCAGTATATGTTTGGAAACGCCATGCTTATAGCTCCTGTATACGAATACAAAGCCCGCACACGCGAAGTGTATTTTCCATCGGGAACCAACTGGTATAGCCTGTACGACGGCAAACTCACCACCGGAGGTCAAAAACTCAATGTAAGCGCACCTTATGACCGCATGCCGGTGTACGTAGCTGCCGGAAGCATTATCCCAACAGGGCAACTAATACAAAACACCACGCAACCCCAAACCGACCTTACACTTTATGTTTATGCCGGTAAAAACGGGAAATTCACCATCTACGAAGATGAAAACGTGAATTACAATTACGAAAAAGGAAAATACAGCACCATCGACATCATATACAATGATAAAAACAAAACCATAACCATTGACAAGCGCAAGGGAACCTTCGATGGAATGGTAAAAACCCGTCAGATAAAAGTGGTATACATTACACCGAAAAAACCTGCCGGATTTGACACAGAAACAGAAGACCTTAAAACAATGAATTATACAGGCTCAAAAATAACGCTTAGTCTTGATTAAAATAAATCTAATAGAAATAATTACTAACTTTAAATTATTATGAAGTATGAAAGAAAATCACGTGATTGAACATGTTTGGCGGATTGATTTAAAACAACTGCTAAACAAGTGTATTATTCTTGCGATTGTACTATGTTCTTTCGGACTGGTATCAGCACAAAGCCCCTCCGGGAAAGCTTCGGGTGTGGTTTTGTCAAAAGCAAACGGCGAACCATTGATTGGTGTAAGCATCGTTATCGAAGGCACCACTCAGGGAACAGTAACAAATCTGGATGGCCAATTTGAAATTGAAGCCAAAGCCGGACAAACACTTAAAATTTCGTATATTGGTTACGAAACTCAATTTGTAAAAGTAACTAATTCCAAACTGGTTGTAAATCTTAACGAAGAAACAACATCGCTCGACGAGGTAATCGTTATGGGTTACGGAGTTCAGAAGAAAAAATTAGTAACCGGAGCAACCGTTCAGGTCAAAGGTGAAGATTTGCAGAAAAGAAACTCAACCAACGCATTACAAGCTATGCAGGGACAAACAGCCGGGGTTAACATCACTTCGCAATCGGGTCAACCTGGTGGAGGTATTAAAGTGAACATTCGTGGTGTGGGAACTGTAGGTAACTCCAATCCTACCTATGTAGTTGACGGTGTAATAACCGGTGACATTACCTATCTGAACAACTCCGACATCGAGTCAATAGATGTGCTTAAAGATGCTGCATCCTGCGCCATTTATGGTATCAACGGTGCTAATGGAGTAGTTTTAATTACCACCAAAGGAGGATCATCATCAGCAAAACCCAAAGGTCAATTGTCGTTCGACGCTTATTATGGAATACAAAACGCAGCCCGAAAAGCCGATTTGTTAAACTCCAAAGAGTATGCAATCATGCAAAACGAAGCTGCTATCAACTCCGGGAAAACCGTTTACTTTAATCAGGCCGCTATTGACGCGATGGGGACAGGCACCAACTGGCTGAATGAAATGCTTGCCAGCAACGTACCCACTCAAAACTATAGTTTAAATGCCATTGGCGGTGGATCAACATCAAACTACTCGCTGGGGTTGTCATATACCGAACAGGGAGGTATCGTAGGTGGTCAGGATTTGTCGAACTACGAAAGGTATAATGCCAGAGTTAATACCGAACATAAAGTTCTTGGCGATTACGTTAAAGTAGGTCAGCACTTCACTTTTTCGTTTATCAACCAGAAAGGAATCAAAGATGGCGACCAGTACAATAACTCTCTGCGTTCGGCATTCAACACAAGTCCGTTTCTTGAAATGTACGACAACGATGGGAACTTCCTCAATAGTAACAACTCAACTTTCTACAACGGCAGCCCATGGACAAACTCCGAAAGCAACCCGTACGCTATAATGCTATATACCAACCAGAACAACACTAAATATCAGAAATTAGTGGGAGATATGTATGCAGAATTCCAGCCGGCTAAAAATCTTAAAATAAAAACTTCGCTCGGACTTGATTATGTAAACAAAACTGCACATAGTTACAGTCCGCAATACGAACTATCGCTTTATGCAAAAGATGATGAAACCATTACCCAAAGCACAAGCACCGGATATTCGTGGAACTGGGATAATACAATTAATTATGTTTTTGATAAAGACAATCACAACCTCGATGTACTGGTAGGCTCATCAATCCGTCAATACAATGGTTCATGGACTTACGGCTCCAACAAAGGAGCAACCCTGTTTGGTGATCTCGAAAACGCATATCTTTCGAACTCAACCAATTCAACGGAAGCTACCCTTATGTCGTTGACCGGCAACAGAGACCAAAAAGTTGCCCATGCATCATTTTTCGGAAGATTGAATTACAACTACAACGAAACCTACATGGCATCTGTAATTTTCAGAGCCGATGGTTCCACTATGTTTGCCAAAGGCCATCAATGGGGTTATTTTCCATCGATATCAGCCGGATGGGTTATCAGCAACGAGAATTTTATGGAATCAACCAAAGGCTGGCTCGATTTCCTTAAGATTCGTGCAAGCTGGGGAACCAACGGTAATGACAATATCAAACCCAACCAGTATTTATCATTAATGTCATTGGTAAATGCACAATATAATTTTGGTTCAACAGAGAGTACACTAACTACAGGTGCTTATCCATCTACCAACGCCACCAAAGGTCTGAAATGGGAAACTTCGGAACAGGCCAACTTCGGGTTCGATGCCAGAATGCTTAACGGACATTTAAATCTGAATTTTGATCTTTACAATAAAAAGACCAAAGACTGGCTCGTAATAGCCAGTGTACCAGCCACAGCAGGTGTTGCAACAGACCCTTACATCAACGGAGGTAACGTAACCAACAAAGGTGTGGAGTTACAACTGAGCTACAACAACAGTATTGGAAAAGATTTCAAATACACTTTGTCGGCCTCATACTCCTACAATAAAAATACTGTTAACGACATTCCTACAGTAGACGGAATAATTCATGGAGGTACTAATATCTTGTTCGACAACGCACCTGAGTTCTATCGGGCATCAGATGGTGAACCTGTAGGATATTTCTGGGGATACAAAACAGCAGGTATTTTTCAGAACGAAGAAGAGGTAAGCTCTTATACCAACAAAGGTAAAGTATTGCAGCCAACGGCAGAGCCCGGTGATGTAAAATATGTAGATATAAATGATGACGGGGTAATAGACGAAGACGACAGAACCAACATTGGCGACCCTAACCCACATCATTTCTTTGGATTTAGCGTAGCCTTAAACTACAAATCCTTTGACTTTTCAGTCACAGCTTCGGGTGTGGGTGGCAATAAGTTGGTACAATCGTACCGCAATCAGGCTTCGAGATATTCAAACTGGACAAGCTCCATTCTGGGTCGCTGGCACGGCGAAGGCACATCCAACACCATGCCAAGAGTAACTGAAGACAATGCCAACTGGGCTAAATTCTCAGATTTATATGTAAAAGATGGTGATTATCTTCGCATATCCAATATCACGTTAGGTTATGATTTTTCTAAGCTTATCCACAAAAAATTCATTACCAAATTACGTTTATACGGCGCTGTAGAGAATGCATTCACATTTACAAAATACGATGGAATGGATCCGGAGGTAGGATTTAGCGCTGCCGGTCAGAGTGATACAAAGTACAATTTCGGTCAGGGTGTTGATATAGGATATTATCCCCGTCCACGTACTTATTTAGTTGGTGTAAACATTCAATTTTAAATTTTAAGGCATTAATGAACATGAAAACATATAAATATTTAGCTGTTGCATTTACTGCACTGTTATCATTTAGCTCATGCGATAGTTTTCTGACCACTGAGTTGGTGGATTCTACTCCAACGGACAACTATTACAAAACACCGGAGCAAGCCTATGCCGCATTAACAGGTTGCTACAATGGCCTGAATCTGATATGGGCTGATGGTGTATCTTTCCCCCTTGCATCTGAAGTTATGTCGGACAATTGCTTAGGCGGTGGTGGCACTTCAGACGAACTCGGTTATCAAATGCTTAATCAGTTTGATAAATCTATAGCCCCTACAAAGTATTCGCAGTTTAACGCCAACTGGTCAGCCTATTATCAGGCTATTTATCGTTGTAATGTATTGCTGCAAAATATCGAAAAAGTAAATTGGGGTACCGAAACGGCTCTCAAAACACAGTACGAAGCCGAAGCCCGTTTCCTGCGCGCTTACTTCTACTTTGACTTGGTACGCTTGTTCGAAAAAGTTCCTTTGGTAACAGAACCAACTTCGGAACGAATACCTCAGGCAGAACCAGCAGAAACATATGCACAGATTATGAGCGACCTTCGGTTTGCCTCAGATAATTTGCCCGCTACGACCTACTCAGCCACACCAAACGGCCGCGTAACCAAATGGGCAGCCGAATCATTATTGGCTCGCGCATATCTTTTTTATAGCGGGTATTACGGTGTTGCCGAAATTGGAGGCGAAACTAAAACAACTGCTCTGGCTGCTGTAGAAGATGTTATCACAAACAGCGGACATGGTTTGGTTGGAGATTACACTACACTTTGGCCAGCGGCATCTACAGCTCAGAGTAAAACCTATGCAGGCGAAGATAACAAAGAAGTGATTTTTTCCATCAAATATACGCTAACCGGTGATTACAATGGAAATATTTGCGGAAATCGCTGGTTGATTATGACCGGATTACGCGAACAAAGTGTTTACCCATATGGCTTAGGTTGGGGATTTTGCACTATCGATCCTAAATTGTACAACGCTTTTAGCGCAACAGATACCCGGAAATTTGGTTCGGCAATAGCCATCGATGACGAAGATCTTGAGTTTTCCAAACAAAGCAACACCCGTGAGTACACCGGCTATTTCATGAAAAAATATAGTCCGGAAGTCGACGAGGATGGTGTAAGCCTTGCTCAGAAAAACGGAGGCGCTGCAGGAACTAACTCATTTATGGTAAGTCAGTATCAGGATTACTTCGTTATCCGTTATGCCGATGTATTGCTTATGGCCGCCGAACTTGGCAGCGCCAATGCACAAACATATTTCGATGAAGTTCGTGGTCGTGCGGGACTAACCTCCTTAGCTCCAACCAAAGAGAACATTTTGGCCGAACGTCGCCTCGAATTCTCGGGTGAAGGCCTACGTTACTGGGATTTGTTGCGATATTACGGACAGAGCAACCTCGATGGGTTTGCGGCTGCTTTAATTGCAAACACGTCTACCAATTTGCTTGACAGTTCGCACCCAACATTAAGTGCCGACAAAATAAAAGCAACCCGTGGATTTACGCAAATACCACAGGATGAAATCACTTTAATTGGCAATTCAGCCATACTTACACAAAATGCCGGTTGGTAATACTAATCTCTTAATATCTAAAATGTATGAAAATCAAATTTAAATTACTATATGCATTCATAGGGTTGGCAATGCTCTTTTCGGCATGTACACCCCAGGAATTTGAACTTGGCTCTGTGTTAGATAAGAGCGAACTGAAATTCTCCATCGTCCCCGATGCTACAGATCCTAATATGATTGTGCTTACCAGCCTTACTCCAAACGCTACACCTCAGTGGATTACCCCTTACGGAAAATCCATCAGAGTAAGAGACACTGTAAAAATAGCATTCCCCGGTGAATACGATTTTGTATACGGTGTGCAATGTGCAGGAGGTTTGGTTCAGGCCGATACTGTTACAGTGAATATTACCACTACCAATCTATCATATGTGAACGATCCGTTATGGACAAACCTGTGTGGTGGTGTAGATCAATCCAAAACATGGTTGCCCGACAATGGCAAGTATGGCTTTGCAGCCGGAATTATGTCTTATGCCGATCCGAGTGTAAGCCAAGAGTATGAGAACTTTGTTGTAAACTGGGATCCGGGTAACGGAACCTTAGGAGTTACCGAAACCGATTTATCAAGCACGATGACCTTCGACTTGATTGGCGGCCCACACCTGACTGTTTCAAAACCGAATGAACCGGGTGCACCTACCTCAGGTACTTATTATTTAGACGCAAGCGGGCATACTCTTACCACCAACGATGTAACAGTGCCAAGAATTGCTGCCAGAATAGCAGAAGTAACCAATTGGAGTTCAAATATTAAGGTACTAAAGCTCACGAAAGATCAATTACGTTTGGCATTTATGCGCACAGATCCGGAACAGGGAGCCTGGTGGGAAATATACAACTACGTATCGAAAGAATATGCTGACAACTATACCCCATCAGAACCGGAGCCAACCTTGCCTGATAACTGGCAAACTGATGTTTCGAAAAATGTAACCACATCCATTAAGTGGGTACTATCGCCTGAAACACCATTCAACTGGGCTAACCTTGATGGTTCGCTGATGAATACGGCATGGACATCGGCCGACAAATATGATGGTTGGACCGGCTATAGCGCAAGTGCTGCCAGTAACTTCGAAAAATTCTCATTAACACTGAATTCAGAAGATAACACAGCTACTTATGTAGATCCAAACGGAACATCTACAACTGGCAGTTACACTCTCGACGAAAAAGGAGTTTTCACATTCAATGGATTCAAACCCAACTTTGTGATATGTGGCGGCTGGGTAACGCTATCAACTACCGACGATAACCAATGGCGTATTACTAAAATCGAAAAAAATGCCAGCGGTGCTGTTAGTGGTATGTGGGTTGGTAAACGCGACCCGAACAAAGCCGAATATATGGTTTATCACCTTATTCCTGAAGCAGGCGATAGTTCCGATCCTTTAGCAGCATGGAAAAAAGCCTTTGTAGGAAAGACATTTAAGCCTGACGTTAACTGGTTTATCGACTGGGTTAATTTTGACTTTAGCGGCGGCTGGACGAGCGCTACTACATTCGGAAGCGATTATACCTCCAACAGCTGGGTATGGACAGAAAAAACAAGAGCCATTGCTGAAAGCGCAACGCTCAAGTTCGAAATGGTAGGTACTCAGATAAGAGCAACGCTTACTCAGGACTTATACAATGCAGATGGCACGCTGGCAACTGCCGGTTATACGGTTTCGGGAAAGGTTACTTTCAACACCGATTTATCAGCCATTGTATTCTCTATACCACTGGTAGATTACACCGGAAGTCCGGCATCATGGTTAAATACTACCAACGAGAAAGGCAAATACTGGACGGAAGAACTCAGAAGCAAAGAATGGCTTTTGACTTCACACGGCGATTCTAATTTAGGAAATATAGATGAAAAAGGCTTTTGGCTCGGAGCTGTAACCAACTCGATAAGCGGTGGCGACAGTAAAGATGAAATACTTACATTCCACTATATTTTAGCTCAATAATAACTTTTTAACAGAGATTGCCTATAGGAAACTATATGGTAATCTCTGTTTAATTTTCTTCTTTGTTATGCAACAAGTGATTTACAAACAAAATCTTAATATTTTTCTGCTGGGCATTTTTTGTGTTTTTGCTTTCAGCCAATGTGGAAAAAACAAAACAAATGCTTCGGGAATTAAGGAAATTGAAGATGTGTCTGAAAAAGCTGAAGAACTAAGTACTAAAGCTGTGAGCGATACAACATACCTGAACTCTGACGAATATCTTACCGAGATGCAGCAATTCGATATCGCGCTGTCGAAAAAAACATCAGGACTGGAAAACAATGAACGACTTCTCATATTTTTTGAAAGCTCGCTCAGAATGCTCAAACAGTACTCTATAAAAGTTAAAGAAAATCCCTCGCTGATCAATAACAAAAGATATATGCAGGTCACAGAGCAATGGGGCTCAAAAGTGCGGGATTATTACCAGATATTACAAAAAACCAACCTCAGCCTCCATCAAAAAGAAAAATTCGAATATCTCAACAAGAACTTTGATAAGTTGTAAAAAAACTTTGATTGTCGACTAAAAACCTGATTTATTTTCTTCTCATTTTTTTAATAAAAATATGCTTCGAACAAAAAAATACATGACTCTTTTAGCTTCCTTAATAGCTATCTCATTATCATTCTGCAATTGCACTGATCCTGCTGATGTATCTCCTGAAATTGATTTATCGTTTCAGGAAATAACTTTCAATGGTGGCGCCAATAACAATGTTCTGATTATCGAAACAAATATTGAATGGGAAGCCACCGTATCCGAAACATGGTGTACTTTGGGCGTAACTACAGGCTCAAAAGGTGTCACACAGATAAAACTATCCGTTACTCCCAACCCTACAGTATCTACACGGAAAGCCACCATAACTTTTAAGGCCGGGACACTCACCAAAGAGGTAATTATCAATCAAAAGGCATCTGATCTGATTACATTCAGTCAGGATAAATTTTCAGTTGCAGCAGCTGGTGCCGAAATAAGCCTCACCACACAATCGTCCGCAAGCAGTTATACATATACCAAACCGGAATGGATAACGATAAAATCCGAATCGGCCGAAAACAACGCTCGTGTCAGTATTTTTTCAGTTGTCGAAAACAACTCCATATTAGCGCGAACTGGCCTCATTATATTCACAGCAGGCTCTTTTAAAGATACTGTAACGGTAGAACAAACTGGCAAAGATTTATATATTGCACCCAATGCCACAGGCATGGGAAGCACAGCCCTGACATTGGCAAAAAAAATGTATACCGGATGGAATATAGGAAATACACTTGAAGTTCCCGGAGGAGAAACCGGCTGGGGAAATCCGCAGGTAACCCAAACGCTGATAGACTCGATAAAGGCAGCAGGCTTCAACGCCGTACGCATACCGTGCGCCTGGGATAGCCATATAGACGACGTGAATACTTACAAAATAAATGATGCCTGGCTGGCTCGCGTAAAAGAAGTTGTCAATTATTGTTACAATAACAACATGTATGTAATTATCAACATACATTGGGATGGCGGTTGGCTCGAAAACAACCCCACTTACGCTAAACAAGCTGCTATCAACAAAAAACAAAAAGCACTTTGGGAACAAATTGCAGCTTATTTCAGGGACTTCGACGAACATCTGCTCTTTGCAGGCACCAACGAGGTACATGCCGACTACAACACACCTACAACCGAGAATATTACCGTACAACAATCTTTTAATCAAACATTTGTTGATGCTGTTCGCTCTACCGGAGGTCGGAATCATTACCGCAACCTGATTGTTCAGTCGTACAACACAAATATTGACTATGCAGTAACCTATCTCAAATTACCAACCGATGTGGTTTCGGATCGTATGATGGTAGAAATTCACTATTACGACCCATGGGATTTCTGTGGCGACGATACAAGTTCTGCCAAATACTTCTGGGGACAGCCATACAGCGCTCTTGGTGTGTCGTCGTGGGGACAGGAAGCTCATGTGGATCAACAATTTGGTAAAATGAAAACCAATTTCGTCAACAATGGTTATCCGGTAATTCTGGGCGAATACGCTCCTACCCGCCGTTCGGCGCTCACCGGTAGTACGCTTACCAACCATTTGGCTTCGCGTGCATACTATCTCCAGTATGTTACCAAACAAGCTAAAAATTACGGATTAGTACCGTTTTACTGGGACAATGGAGGTACAGGCAATAACGCTTCCGGCATTTTCGATCGCCCCACTAATACTACCTTCGACCGACAGGCCTTAAAAGGCATTATGACCGGAGCTGCATCCGGTAATTATCCTTATTAATTATACAAGATTTTTCATAGTTTTTTCAAAATTAAGTTAGGTTTAAATCAAAAAGTGAAAAAAATCCCGCCAGGTTGTGAAACCAGACGGGATTTGTGTTTTTAAAGATAAGCTGCTGACTGTATGCGGGGTTTAATATCAATCAGATCAGCACCCTCATTTTAGCATAGTTTTCGCGAAACTCTTTGGGCGTGCTCCCTTTTCGTTTTTTGAAAATCCTGTTAAAATTCGACAAGTTGTTAAAACCACATTCGTAGCTTATTTCCGCTATGGTTTTGGTAGTATCAATCAGACATCGCGAAGCAATACCCAATCTCAAATCGTTGAGATATTCTATATAGTTTTTACCGGTACGCTTTTTCATAAACCTGCTGAACGACACTTCAGACATATTCACATAGTTAGCCACATCCGTAAGCCTTATTTCTTTTTGGTAATTCAAATGCAGATAATTAATTACCTTCTGTATTCTTCGGCTATCCGATGATTCGTCCTGATTGGCAAACGTACTTGTGCACAATATCCTCGACCCTTCGTCAACCGAAAGTTCGTAAAGAATATACAGCAATTTCATTACCGAATGAAAACCATTCTGATTATTGCTTAGCGAGTTGAGCCTGCCTTTGACTCTTTCGATAACCGGTCGGGAAAACACCACACCCTTTTTGGCATTTTCGAGCATAATAGCCACGGAATGAAACTGACGCTTATTAAGCAAACTCTCGAAGAACAAATCCTTATGAAACTGAATTGTAATTTCGTGTATTTCATTCGACGAGCAGCGATGATTCATCCAGGCGTGCTCCAAACTTTCATTTCCGATAAGGCAAAGTTCCAGATCATCAATTTCTTCCATCGAATCGCCCACGATGCGTTGAGCGCCACGGGCATTCTCTATAAAGTTTAGTTCATATTCAGGATGAACGTGTACCGGGTAAGCAAATTCTGACTTTATCCGATTTATAATCACAAAGCAGTCTTCGGACGATAATGGAGTTATTTCCCTGAAAATATTTGATACGTGCATACACCTAAAGAATTGAATTTGAAACACAATATTACGAAAAAAACATCTTATTTCATACAAAGTTCATGTTAAATACCGGGAATATATAAAACTTTCCGGTAAATATCCAAACAAAATAAATATCTTTGCTGATAACCTGACTTTTAGCAGGTTTTTTATACAATTTTATTCAATATTCTGTTTTTCATGTTAAGAAGGTTCTTCCTGCTGTTCCTTCTCGTTGGTTGGTGTGCATATGTATGGACAGCTATACCTGCGGGATATTATTATTTTGCGGCTAATAAGAAAAAAGCTGAGCTGAAAACGGCTCTGAAAACCTATGGTTCGCCGGTATATGTTCTTGAATACGGTAGCGGTAAAGGCTACACGTGGCAAGGTTTTTATGCTACCGATAATCACAACGATACCGTTCGGGATATGTATTCCGATGTCGTACGGACTTTCGATGGATTTAATTCGGTAAGCGGGATGCACATTGAACACTCTTTGCCCAAAAGCTGGTGGGGAGGCGCTACCAATAAAGCTTACAAGGATTTGTTTCATCTTTATCCGGCCGATGGCACTACCAACACCACCAAAAGCAATCTGCCATTGGGTGAGGTTGCGGGAAATTTATTGCTGGACAATGGAGTTAGCAAAATTGGCCGTAACGGTTTTGAAAGCGATTATACCGGCAATTGCTTTGAACCTGCCGACGAGTATAAAGGTGATTTTGCCCGCTCGTATCTTTACATGTCTACTATTTACGAAGATTTTGCTTCTTTGTGGCAATCGCCCATGATGGACAATAACACCTGGCCTGTATGGAAACCCTGGGCAATCAGTCTTTTGCTCAAGTGGCATCATCAGGATCCTGTAAGTGATAAAGAGCGCGACAGGCTCGAAGCGGTTTATAACATTCAGGGTAATCGCAATCCTTTTATCGATTATCCTGAGCTGGCCGATTATATCTGGGGAACCGACACTACAGCCGTTTTTCCTTTTCCTGCCGAAACGCAACCTTTTATCATTACACCACACAAAGGAATAAAACTTGATTTTGGCTATATGATGAATAACAGCACTCGAAGCCAAACGCTCCACATTCAGTCTGCCAATCTGTTGCAAAGTATCCAGCTCACAAACAAAAAAAGCGTATTCACATTATCCACCAATACCTTATCGGCTACGCAAAGCACATCGGGAACTGATATTACCATTTCTTTTTCTCCTATTGCTACCGGCGAGTATACCGACACCTTATATATTTCGGGAAACGAACTGGCCGAAATTACAAAAATACCACTTGTAGGTAATGCCATCGAAGAATTACTTGTGTTGCCCGCAACCGACCTTACTCCCGTGGGAGCTACTCTGCACTGGATTGCCGACCCGCTGGCCACCGGATACACTCTGACCCTTAATGAAAACACTCAGCAAGCCGGCGATCTTATTATTTCGGCATACGCCGAAGGGAGTAGCTGGAACAAAGCCATCGAACTTTACAATGGCTCCACCCGCTCCATCGATCTGAGTAAATACGCTCTGCAAAAGCAATCCAACGGTACAGGAAAATTTGGAAACACACTCCAGTTGAGCGGAACGTTATCCCCAAACAGCACTTATGTTATTGTACACAAAAGTGCTTCGCAAAGCTTGCTTAGCAAAGCTACGCTTGTTGCCGACTCGGTTTTACAATTCAACGGAAATGATGCCATAAGACTAATTCACAGTGGATTAGTTATCGATATGGTAGGTATTGCCGACGATGAGTTAGGTACAATATGGGGGCAGGATGTCACGCTGCAACGGATACCAGATGTAAATTTCCCGTCAGCTACTTACAATACTGCTGAATGGAAGCATCTTCCCAATGATTCTATCGCATTTCTGGGTTTGCATCAGATGACTTTTTCACCCATTTCCGGAACCGAACGTAAAATAAATGTAGGGAACACAAATTCTTATCCGGTTGAAAATCTTAGTCCAAACTCGAAGCTGACATATACGGTTGAGTCCACCAGACCCGACGGAACATTGAAAGCAGCTAACACAATGCAAATCATAACATCGCAGCTGGATACCCCCGAACCGGTGCCGGCTACGCAGGTTTCGTCCACCGGATTTATGGCCAACTGGGAAACCACTCCTTACGCAAGCCATTACCTATTAGACGTTTACACCTTAACCGGAAGTGGACAGGTTACCGAAACGGAAGGGTTTCCTCTCGTAGGTACAGGAGGAACACCTCTACCCGATGGATGGACAGGAAACGCCTCGGGCAACTATACAAGTACCGCAAGCTCTGGAAATGCCACACCCTCTGTAGCACTCAAAAACGAAGGCGAATGGCTACAAACCAAAACCTATCCTCATACTGTAAGTAGCCTGTCGTTCATGTATCGCTTTGCATCAACAGCCACAGCGTCGTCATTAGCCGTGTATGGATTAAACAATGGGATTCGAAGCCGTATCGACAGTATTGTTTATGTAAACTCAACCAAGACTACGGCTACTTATCATCTTACACCGGAGCAAAATTTCACCGCATTTCGGTTTATATATCACAAGTTAGCTTCGAGCAATTTGGCTATCGACGATGTTGCTGCCACCTACGGCACGTCCGATACATTGTTTATTGAAAAGAACAAAACCATATATGCCAATAGTTTTGAAATAAGCGGTTTAACACCCGCCACCTCTTACTTTTACCGGGTTCGGGCGGCATCAGGCAGCTCGGCATCGGCCTATTCTGTGCCTGAGTTGGTCACTACATCCGTGCAAACCGGCACGCATCAGGGCACAAACTCCACAATCAGCTATCGGATTGATAACCAAACGCTTTATCTTACAGGACTATCTGGCAGCGAGCGTATAAGCCTGTATACCCTGACAGGCATGTGTATCAACAGGATTACGAATATTGGTGGGGCGGTTGAACTTCCGTTGATGGGAAAAGGTATTTACATTTTACATATCAGCAAAAAAGGAATGCCTCAGGTTTTTAAAATAGTTAGCAAAAATTAAGTCTAAAAGAAAGAGTTAAACCTGAACCACCGTTTGTCTGCAAAATAGCGGATAAACAGCCAAACCGACAAACAAAAGGATAACCGAAGATACAATTCCGGCCAACACATCAACCAGAAAGTGGGCCTGGATATAAACCGTAGCCATTACCAAAAAAATATAGAAGGGAATAATAACGGCAGCTAAAACATAATTTTTGTTTTTTAAAACAAGCAAGAGGATTAAGGTAGAAATACCTACGTGCGAACTGGGAAAAGCAGCAGTAGGCCGCTCACCCAGTTTTTGAGTAAGCTCTACCAAACGATGAAAGACTCCTGCATCAGGCTCCGTTTTAGCTACAAAAGGATGCGTATTAAAATAGGTTCCTATCTGAGGAAACACTCCCATGTTGACGTGAAGTTTACCGATTACAGCATAATAAAATTGAGGTCCCGACGCAGGAAAAAGAATATAGAAAAGATAATAAACAAAAAACGCAAACATCAACACAAAGAAGTATTGCATAAAATATTTTTTTTGTCTGAAAAAATAAAAGGCAAGAGTCCCTGCAATAATCACAAAATAAGACGAATACCCCAGATTCATCAGTTCCGCAATCCAGCGTCCGGGAAAACGCTGTGCAAAAACCATAGCCGGCTGAAAGCCAAACATCACCTGATCGAGCCAGGCCAGCCAATGATCGTAATTGCCTACATAACGGTTGATTTCAAAAGTTTCGGGATACCAGTACGACAATAATGCCAAGACAAAAACAGCCCTTAGCAAATACAAAATTTTGTATTCTAATTTATTATCAAGAAATACAAGCAAGAGCATCACAACCAGAAAACCTACCCTTAAAAACAACAAGTCCAGCATTTTGTTGGCTGGCATACCTACCAACAACATCAGGATAAAAGAGAGTAACATATAAAGAATAGTGATTTTCTCAGCTGGGGTAAAATGTAGCTTTGCGGACAAATTCATGTAGTAAAATTTTTTATTGTAAACGTAAATAATTCATTCAAAGTTAAACGTTTGCCAACTACAAGGCAAATACATGTTTTTCGGAACAAATGTCATTAAAAAGAATCATGTTTTCAATGCAAAAGTATCAAAATGAAGTGAGAGTAAAATAAAACCATCAACACATTTAACCATAATTATCATTACAATCAAATTAAAA
This sequence comes from Bacteroidota bacterium, assembly GCA_017860345.1. Classification (GTDB taxonomy): domain Bacteria; phylum Bacteroidota; class Bacteroidia; order Bacteroidales; family Paludibacteraceae; genus Paludibacter. The sequence continues at coordinate 53,761 of JAFNAV010000015.1, forward strand.
ACAGCTGAAGATGCTGATAAAACACTTTATCGCCAAGCAGATTTTTTCTTGATAAAATAAGTATCTAATCGGTCAAAATATGAAGTTTTTACGTTCAGGAAGCATTTCTTTTTTTACTATGTTTGTAGCTTAAGAAAAACATGAGCCGTACAGAAAAAAACTCCTCAAAAAAAATTGAAATAAAAACATCTCAAAAAAAACATCACGAAAAAACCTAAAAGACAATGAATGCAGGAAAAACAACATCAGCAGTTCCTTCGTTGGGAACACAAACCCGCAAGGAAAAAACAGGTCGTTTGCAAGGAGAAAATCCTAAAGTAGGTATCCGTCCGGTCATCGATGGCCGTCAGGGAGGCGTACGCGAATCTCTTGAAAACCAAACCATGAATATGGCTATAGGGCTGGCCAATTTCTTATCTGCTAACCTCACTTACACCGACGGAAGCCCGGTACAATGCGTTATTGCCGACACCACCATCGGGCGGGTTGACGAAGCTGCGGCCTGTGCCGAAAAATTTAGTCGCCAAGGTGTGGGAGTATCCATCACCGTAACTCCATGCTGGTGCTACGGCAGCGAAACCATTGATTACGACGCTCAGATACCTAAAGCCATTTGGGGATTCAACGGCACCGAACGCCCGGGAGCTGTATATCTGGCTGCAGCATTGGCCGGACATACGCAAAAAGGACTGCCTGCGTTCGGCATATACGGACACGATGTACAGGATAATGGCGATACATCCATACCTGCCGATGTACAGGAAAAACTGCTTCGGTTTACGCGTGCCGGCATAGCTGTTGCCGCCCTGAAAGGAAAGTCCTACCTCTCGATAGGTTCGGTATCCATGGGTATTGCAGGCTCTATTGTCGACGCCGACTTTTTCCAGACCTATCTGGGCATGCGCAACGAATATGTGGATATGAGCGAAATTATCCGCCGCGTACAACTCAATATTTTTGATCCGGTTGAGTTTGAGAAGGCGATGGCCTGGACTAAAAAATATTGCAAACCACGCGAAGGTGCTAACTATAACGACGAAGACAAACAAAAATCGCGTGAAAAATTAGACGAAGAATGGGAATTTGTAGTAAAAATGACCATTATTATGCGCGACCTGATGATAGGAAACCCCCGCTTGCGCGAACTTGGTTTTGCGGAAGAAGCTCTTGGACACAATGCCATAGCCGGAGGATTTCAGGGACAGCGCCAGTGGACTGACTTTATGCCGAATGGCGATTTCTCCGAAGCTATACTCAACTCATCGTTCGACTGGAACGGTATCCGCGAAGCCTTTGTAATGGCTACCGAAAATGATTCGCTCAACGGTGTGGCCATGCTTTTTGGTAAGCTACTCACCAATACAGCGCAGGTTTTTGCCGATGTACGTACTTATTGGAGTCCCGAGGCTGTTAAGCGCGTTACCGGCTATCAGCTCGAAGGAGCTGCCGCCAACGGCCTTATTCACCTGATTAACTCGGGTTCGGCTGCGCTCGACGGTAGCGGAAGCCAAACCGACAACGGCAAACCGGTTATGAAACCATTTACAAAAATCACCGAAGCCGAAGTTGAAAAATGCCTCGAAGCAACCACCTGGTATCCGGCCAATTGCGGTTATTTCCGTGGCGGTGGCTTTTCGTCCAACTTCCTCACCAAAGGAGGAATGCCCGTTACCATGATTCGTGTCAATTTGGTTAAAGGCCTTGGCCCCGTACTACAACTTGCCGAAGGATGGACAGTAGATATCCCTGCCGAAGTACATAAAAAATTAGACGATCGTACCGACAAAACATGGCCTACCACCTGGTTTGCACCCCGCCTTACCGGCTCGGGCAATTTTACCGATGTATATTCGGTGATGAACAACTGGGGCGCCAACCACGGTTCGTTCGCTTACGGACATGTTGGGGCAGACATCATCACGCTGGCTTCAATGCTTAGAATACCGGTATGTATGCACAACGTTGACGACCAGAAAATTTTCCGTCCGAGTGCCTGGGCTTCTTTTGGTATGGACAAAGAAGGGGCCGACTACAGAGCATGCCAAACCTATGGACCGCTTTATAAATAGCCATTTATAAAAAACCGGTTAAATACACAACCCACACTTCATCGCAACTAAGAAGTGTGGGTTGTTTTTTTGTTTTACTATCAAGGCTTTTAATTATCCGCTAACCAATTGATTGTTTTTTCATTTGATTTTTTACTTTTGTATCCGATAATGTTCTTGTGATAGAATTTCATTATTGTTAATTGATATATCATCAAGGACACCCACTTAACATCTAATACAAATGAAAAAAATATTTTACACCATCCTCCTGACAACGGGATTTTTCTGCTTTGCAATAACTCCTGTTTCGTGCGGCGACGACAATCCCAATCCGAAGGATACAACCAGAACTGAAACAAGCGTCTTTGCCAAAGGCGCCGACATCAGCTGGCTTACTGAAATGGAAACATCGAACAAGAAGTTTTATAACTCCTCTGGGACAGCCACTGAATGCATATCACTCCTCAAAAGTTTGGGCATGAATTCCATCAGACTCAGAGTATGGGTAAACCCTGCAAACGGCTGGAACAACACTGATGACGTACTGGCTAAGGCGCGTCGCGCCAATAATCTGGGGATGCGTATTATGATCGATTTTCATTACAGCGACACCTGGGCCGATCCGGGCCATCAGACGAAACCTGCGGCATGGGTCAATATGAATGTTACCAACCTGAAAACAGCCGTAGCCAACCACACCTCTGCTGTACTCACTACACTCAAGAACAACGAAATAACGCCTGAATGGGTACAGGTAGGAAACGAAACCAATGATGGAATGCTTTGGGAAGATGGTAGAGCATCGGTAAGTATGGCCAATTATGCCGCACTTACATTAGCCGGATATAATGCGGTGAAATCGGTGTTTCCAAGCACTAAAGTTATCGTTCATCTGAGTGATGGGTATAACAACAGCATGTACAGATGGATTTTTGACGGGTTGAAAAATAACGGTGCAAAATGGGATGTGATAGGCATGTCGGTATACCCTTACTGGTACACTACCCAAAATGACTGGGCCGCCTGCAACGCAAAAGTGCTGACCAATATGAATGATATGGTAAGCCGTTACGGATCGGAAGTGATGGTGGTGGAATGCGGTATGAGCTGGGATAGTCCGTTGGTATGCAAAAACTTCCTGACAGACCTGATTGCTAAAGTGAAATTAGTAAACAACAATAAAGGTATCGGTGTAATGTATTGGGAACCACAATGCTATGGTGGCTGGAAAAATTATACACTCGGAGCGTTTGACAATAGCGGAAAACCCACCGCAGCGCTGGATGCGTTTAAATAAAAAATGCCGAATATAGCCCGGGAATTAGCTGAATTCTAAGTATCTTATCAGCAGATTAACTTTTCATTATTTTGATTTTTTATGACAAACAATCCGGGAAATCAATTCCCTATTGAACTTTCGTATTAGTTTTACCCCTCTTTTGTAAACATATAGCATTGAATATATTTCTGAAAAGAGACTATTTTTACATGTTTCCTTAAAACACAGTATATATCATGAAACGAGCACCCCGATAGCTATCGGGACTGGTAAAACCCAAGGACCATGTCTATTTGCGAGTTCCATGCGACAACTAACAAAAATTTAATAAGAACGCATGAAAAAACAACTCTTTTCTATTTGTATGCTCTCGCTACTGGGGGCTTTTGCTCAGGCTCAGCACACCAACCGTATGCTTGGCGAACCCGTTGATGTAAGTAGCGATTTTCGCGATTTTCAGAACACTTTCTTCTTTGCAGATAAGTTAGCCTCTTTTAATGCTGCCGATGCAAAGGGAACTATCAGCTGGAAACGCTCCTCTGTTTATACCCGTCAGGCCTTTAACGTAAACACAATTCTGCCTCAGGATTTGAAAATGCTCGATTTCCCGGGCCCGGCTTACGAGCAAAATCCGGAGTTAGCTTTTCGGGTAGATTTTGTTTCGCCCCGCACAGTACGTATTCGTATGCTAACATCGCCGGTGGAACCGAAAACTTTTGACAGCCCTATGCTGGTTGGCGAGCCCGGCAAAGACAATTCGTGGAAATACACACGCCTTGCCAATGGTCATCTTTATACAAGTAAATACGCCAAACTGCTGATAGAAGAAAGTCCTTTCCGCATTACCCTGATGGACGAAAGTGGCAAACGACTTACCGACACCTGGCGATGGGCTGACAATGACTCGTCACAGGTAAAAGTACTGCCGTTCAATTTCATTAAAAAAGGAGTAGATAACAGCCGGGAAATTAACCCCGTATTCTCTCTATCGCCCAACGAAAAGATATTTGGGTGCGGTGAGTCGTTCACTAAATTAGACAAACGCGGGCAAAAAGTAAATCTATTTGTAACCGACCCTCAGGGACCTGAAACAGATGGTATGTATAAGCCCGTTCCGTTTTTTATGAGTAGTCGCGGTTATGGTATGTTTATGCACACATCAGCACCTGTCACCTGCGACTTTGGTAATACTTACGTAGGGGCCAACAAACTATTTATGGGCGATGAAATCATGGATTTATTCGTGTTTATAGGCCAGCCCAAAGATGTGCTGAACGAATACACCAACATAACAGGCAAAGCTGCTATGCCTCCGCTTTGGTCGTTTGGTACCTGGATGAGCCGTATCACCTATTTTGAACAAAAAGAAGGCTATGAGGTAGCTGCCAAACTACGCGAAAACAAAATTCCAGCGGACGTTATTCACTTTGATACCGGTTGGTTTGAAACCGACTGGCAATGCGACTATAAGTTTTCGCCCTCGCGCTTTAGTAATCCTCAGAAAATGATAGACGACCTGAAGCAACAGGGTTTCCATATATCGCTTTGGCAATTGACCTATTTTACACCCAAAAACAAATATTTCTCCGAAATCATCGATAAAAACCTGCATGTGAAAAATCTGAAAGGTGAGATGCCTTACGAAGATGCAGTGCTTGATTTCTCGAACACTGAAACCATCAGGTGGTATCAGGATAAATTAGGCGGATTATTAAAAATGGGTGTAGGCGCCATAAAAGCAGATTTTGGAGAGGCAGCTCCGCTCGAAGGTATTTACGCATCGGGACGCAGTGGTTGGTACGAGCACAATCTTTATCCACTACGATACAATAAGGCGGTGGCCGAAATAACTAAGCAGACCACTGGCGACAACATCATTTGGGCACGAAGCGCCTGGGCTGGCAGTCAGCGTTATCCGCTTCACTGGGGTGGCGACGCGGCCAATACCGACATAGGCATGGAAGCAGAACTACGCGGCGGATTATCATTCGGGCTAAGCGGGTTCTCGTTCTGGAGCCATGATATTGGCGGATTTGTACAACCCTCGCCCGAGAATCTTTACCGGCGCTGGTTGCCTTTTGGCTTTTTGACTTCGCACAGCCGGGCACACGGAGCGCCACCCAAAGAACCATGGCTGTATAATGCCGGCTTTGTAAAAGCTTTCAGGCAGTCGGCCGAACTGAAATATAAGCTGATGCCTTACGTTTATGCGCAGGCTAAAAACTGCACCGAAACCGGACTGCCCATGGTGCGTGCGTTGTTCGTAGAATTTCCGGACGATCCCGGAGCCTGGGATGTGGAAGATGCTTACCTGTTTGGAGCAGATATTTATGTAGCTCCACTGATGGAAAACACGGGTAGCAGAACTGTATACTTGCCCGGAAAGACAAACTGGATAGATTATCAGAGCGGGAAAAGTTATGTGCCGGGATGGAATACCATAGCATGTGGCGATATACCGTGTATAATTCTGGTACGTGAAGGAGCCGTAATTCCTCACGCTGCACTGGCACAAAGTACCGATAAAATCGACTGGAAAAACATTACGTTGAAAGTATATGGCCATGCCCCGGCAGCTAAAGGCCTGCTGTGTATACCGTCGGACAATAAGCTGATTAATTTGGAGCTTACAAAGAAAGGAAATGCTTATCAGTACAGCGGGAAACCTGTTACCGGAGTGAATTTTAATATTCAATAAATAGTATTGGTTGAAAAAATAATTCCGAAGCAAGAAGTTACTCGGAAATGAACCAATCCTTCGCGACCGTGGGTGAGGGATAGTAGTGGAAAGGACACAGGCGAAGGTGCAGGGCTATGGCGAAGCCGATGCCCTGCACTGAGCCGGTGGACTTGGAGCGGATAGCCCGACCCGACGCAGGAGGGGCACCCCCAAAAAAAAACATAAAAAAAATCAGCCACTGATTGAAGCGTTAAGTTTGGCTTCGGTGGCTGATTTTTTTCGATGAAGTGGGGAGTTTTTACTCTACTGAGAATTTGTAAATGCACCATTCGTCGTACTTCTGACCCGGGCGCAGGAGCGGACTCGGGAAGAATGAAATGTTTGGTGAATTGGGGAATCCTTGCGTTTCGAGACATATGGCGTCCTGACGGTCGTAAGTTTTACCTTCTTTTCCGGTTTGCTTTTCAATCCAGTTGCCGGTGTATACCTGCAATCCCGGTTGTGTGGTAAATACTTCCATTTTTCGTCCGCATACCGGTTCGTAAACGTAGCCGGCCAATACACAATCGCCCTGCTGTTCCTTGCGCAGGCACCAGTTGTTGTCGATACCCCAACCGGGGACGTATACCTGATGGTCGATTCGCTCACCAACGATTGCCGGCTGGCGAAAATCGAAAGCCGTGCCATGAACAGGACTGATTTCGCCAGAGGGGGCGAAAGATTCGTCGAGTATGGTTACAAAATCGGCATTGATTTGCAGGATGTGGTCTTTTATGGTACCATTACCCGCCCCTTTGAGGTTGAAATAGGAGTGCTGCGTAAGCCCAACGATTGTAGGTTTGTCGGTAGTGGCCTCGTAATGAATGCTTAGCGCGTTGTCGGCAGTAAGCTCGTAAGTGAGGGTTACTTTGAGTGTTCCGGGGTAACCTTCGTCGCCATCGGGCGATACGAGCGCCAACACGATTTTGGTTTCTGCGGTTTCAACTACATCCCACACGGCGGTATTAAATCCGTCGATTCCACCGTGCAAAGCATTGGTGCCATTGTTGATAGCCAGCGTGTATTGCTTGCCGTCGATGGTAAATTTACCGTCTTTGATGCGGTTGGCAAACCGTCCGCACACGGCGCCATAATACTCTTCTTTTTCCATCACTTCGGCCAGGGTATCGAAACCGAGTACCAGGTCGTCGAATTGATTGTTACGGTCTGGGGCATAAAGGCGAATGATTTTTGCCCCGAAGTTGGTGATGTCGCAGGACATGCCGTTAGCATTTACAATGGTGTAAAGCGATACCGGCTTGCCCTGAACAAGTATACTGTCAGTTGTTTTCATACAATTAGAAGCCCCTCCAACCTCCCTGATGGGGAGGTTTTCCGACTGATTGAGGGGATATCGGATTTATTAATCATTCCCTTGAGCGATTAAATTTACTCATGAGGGTTTAATTCAATTAAAAAAGTTGATTGGTTGATGTGTCGATGCGTTTAAGGTAACTTTATATGTTTTTAAGGATAATGAGAACAATAAACTCACCGACACGAAAACTCAGAATTTATTCCACGCGAGTTGCACCATTGCCAATTTCGGCGATATAAAACTCAGGTTTAATGCCAATTTTAGCTTCGTAAGCAGCACCTACTTCTTTGATAAAAGTATCGATAGCTTCGTCTTTTACGAGTGAAACTGTGCAGCCTCCAAAACCTCCGCCTGTCATGCGCGAGCCAATAACCCCGTCGATTTTCCAGGCCTCTTCAGCCATCGTATCCAATTCGGGGCCGGTAACTTCGTAATCGTCGCGCAGCGAAGCATGCGAGGCATTCATAAGTTGTCCGAAAAGCTGGATATCTCCCGCTTTCAACGCCTTAACAGCATCGGATGTGCGTTGTACTTCGCCTACTACGTGGCGAGCACGCTTGAATGCTACAGGATCAGTAATGGCCGATGAAATCTGATTAAATTCAGCTTCGGTAAGTTCGGCCAGATATTTCAGAGGACGCACCTTGTTGAGCTGTTCTACAGCCAGTTTACATTCGGCCACGCGTTGGTTGTAAGCTCCCGAGTCCAGTTTGTGAGGGCTGTGGGTATTTGAGATCAGGATTTTGACTCCCTGAAGTTTTACGGGTACAAGTTCAAACTCAAGCGTATCGCAGTTGAGGTGTATGGCGTGGTCTTTAGCTCCGTTGGCCGACGCAAACTGATCCATGATACCGCAGTTAACAAGCGCAAATTCGTGTTCGGATTTTTGCCCGATTTGCGCAAGCACGGTGCGATTGAATTCAGTACCCAGTTGGTCGTTAAAAGCAAAAGCCGTAACCACTTCCAACGCAGCCGAGGATGAAAGTCCGGCTCCGTTAGGTACATTACCCCAAATCAGAATATCGTATCCCTGCGAAATAGCCACTCCACGTTTTACAAACTGAGCAATCACTCCCAGAGGATAGTTGACCCAGGATTTTTGCAGTGGAGTAGTAAGCTGGTCAAAACCAAGAGAAATAATTTCGGGTTGGTTGAGCGATTTAAAATTCATGGATTTTTTATCATTCCTGGCCAACAGCAAGTAAGTACCAAAACTTAACGCGCAGGGAAACACCGCTCCCCCGTTGTAGTCGGTATGCTCGCCAATAAGGTTTACCCTTCCCGGCGAAAAATAAACAGCTTCGGCTTTTTTACCGTAAGCTTCTTCAAACGCTTTTTTTAATTCAAGAACTGTCATAACTATAGTTTAAAAATTGGTTTTATGAGTCCACTCCGAAAAGTGTTTTTTTAAGTATAAATAGCACGTTCCGACGTGTCGGTAGAATCCATTAGCATTCAAAAAATAAAGAATCGACTTAGCGGAGCAATCTTTATTTTGCAGAGTTCAGTATGTAAGAACCGTAATAGCATATAACTAGGTTTTTTTGCACAAAAAGTGAGATAAATTACGGTCATATTTTTCAAGCACAAAGTTATTAAAAATGGGGATAACGCTACGTATAAAAACTCTGTTTTAAAGCAGGATAATCTTTTGTGTGTGTTTTAAGAACAGCTTATTTGGTAAAAATCTGACAAAACACACCAGATTCACTTTATTGTAGTTAATATTTAAATACTGCGTATAAAATTTGGAACTTAAATACGGATTTTTATACAATGTACTCCATAAACACCTTTCTTCATGCAAACAAACTGTTATTTTATCTATACAACATCTTATCAAAGGCTTTTTTTTCTTATTAAAAACTATCTATTTCATAATTTTAGATTATGTTTGTGATGTTTTTTTACTATTTTTGTTTTCAAAGCATTTTAACAGGGAGGAACTTATCCCAAGAAAATATTCAATATCATACCTATAGACTGTTAATGTATCTATCTTAGATATTTGTATAAAAATTGAATTTTTTTAAAAAACCATTATGGAAGATATCAGTAAAACGAAAATTCTCATTGTTGACGATGATGTGTTTACCATCAGACTTCTTACGGAGATATTGGTAAGTAATCCTGACTATGAGATACTTACTGCCTCAACAGGTTCATCGGCTATCGACGTAGTTTTACGTGAGATGCCAAGTTTAATCATTATGGATTGGCAAATGCCCGAAATTAGTGGGATTGAAGCCACAATATTGTTAAAACAGAATTTACAAACCAAAGATATCCCAATTATCCTGATTTCGGGAGTTACGTCAAGTTCCGAAGATGCAGGCAAAGCTATTTTCACAGGAGCTATAGACTTTATGCGTAAACCCGTGGAGAAAGCAGAGCTATTGGCCAGAGTAAGCAGCATATTGCAGCTATCCAAGGCATACATTCGCATCAAAGAGCAAAATTTTTTATTGCAAGAGCAGCTAACCACAAAGATGCTTGATATACAACAGTTTGAATCTATGCGCGACAATATTCTGAAGGGTTTAAACTCTATCAAGGAAAGTGATGCTCAGGAGGATACCAAACAAATGATTAATATCATTGAAAGTTACATATCGGGGCGTAATACAAAAATAAACTGGGATGGTTTTAAAACACAGGTTGACACCTTGTTCCCGGACTTCTTTAAAAAACTAAGCAAAAAACAGCTTACCAATTATGAGCTACAGTTATGTGCTTATATCAGACTGAATATGAACAGCAAGCAAATTTCGAACCTGATGTATACATCGCTGAACACCATCAATATAGCCCGCAAGAGGCTCAAGAAAAAACTGGGGCTTGGCGCTGGTGAAAGTTTGCAGATATTCCTGCAGAACATATAATCAGCCGTCAAATCGGAATAAAACCTCCTGTAAAAAATTGAAAAGAGTAAAAAAATTCAATTTTACAGGAGGTTTTTCTTTCTTATAGTTTAGAAGCTTATCATTTATACATCGCTTTAGCTTAATTACCTGGGCAATAGTTCCTGCAATTTCGCAGCAAATTCGTTTGGAGTACCGGCTTTTACAGGTACAATGCTCATGTTTTTATTCCCTTTGTTGAAATCGGCAATTTGTTTCACCACCATAGGTGTCAATTCGGCATTATATACCAACCATGCTTCGCCCTGCTTGTTTTTAATTTTATTGATAAAATTGTAATAATGGCTGAGTCCCATTTTTCCCCTGTTGAGGTATTTGGCTTCCACAAAATATTTTTTCCCATCTTTCGAGAACACAATGCCTATTCCGGTATCGTGGGTATCTTTATACTCTAAGATAATATCGGGTCGCTGCTTGAGGGTTTCTTCAATATTTCTTTCAAATTCGTAGCTGAACTCTCGCATTTCGGTCTCTGAAATCAGCCCATGTATTTCGTTCTGCAGCTCGGCCTCTTTTTCCTTGTCCGACTTAAATTTTATATACGTACTGAAAATACCCAGCATTACAGCCACGATAGACCCAATAATTGAGAACCATTTGCCGATAGAGGTTGCACCCGAACCACTTACTTTGGGTTTTACGGTTTTAGATTCTTTGGGCAGCTTCATTTTAATCCTTTCCAGCCTGTCAATAAGCTCTTTTCTTTTGGCCAGAGGCAGATATTTATCCTCCATAAAAGATTCTTCTGTTTTGGTCAATATATCATTGATTGAAAGCGGGAAACCCTCCTGCAACGAAATTTCCTTGGCACGTACCAGAGACGGTAATTCGGCCAACGTATAAGTTGTATCGTTAAATACAAGCTCTTTTACCGATTGTAAAATTTCGGCTTCAGCATTCTTAACCTTATTGTTGTGGGTTTCCTGTATCCAGCCGGGGATATACCATATACCTACATAAAGTGTGGTAAACAGGCCAACAATACTAAATATAGTCACCAGGTTTGTGAACCAGTCTTTAAGCGTTTTTGTGTTCATATTTTTTTGTTTTTTATATTAGCCATCGTAAAACAGCTTTTTGTTAGTTAATAATTATTCAAATATCAGTTTTCAGTTGTTGTTTTGTGTATCATCCTTTAGTTTGAACTTTAGAAAATGGTTTTAGCATGTAAATTAATTCCGGTCGACATTGTCGATCAGGCTTTTGAACTTTTTGATATTACTTAACATCGAAGCATTAAGTACGGCATCTTTCCAGCGTGCAATATTTACATTATCAGTTACAATACTATCCAGCAAAAGCATAATTCGGCCAGTTTCGTAATACTCAAGGCCTTTGAGTGTTTCCAATATGGGCCTTACCGTTTCCATCTCGATGTTGTTCAGCAGTAAAGATTCATTATTGTGCCCGTTTACCACTACTTCAGCCACTTCACCTTCGCTCAGCAGAGGCAGGCTAAACCAGAACACGCACCCACCATCTTTGACAGAGGTAAGTCCTATCACGCCATGCATCAGTTGTATGGCCAGTTTGCAAAATGCCAGACCCAGTCCGCTCGAAAACGTAAATGTAAGATCAGGGTTATGATTCCCATGATGGTATTTCTTAAAAACATCTTCCACGCGCAGCCCGGTTACGCCCGGCCCCTGATCGGCAACTTCGAGAGTAAGCTGCCCATTGGCCGAAGATACCTGCACATGAACCGTAGTTTCGTACGGAGCATACTTCAAGGCGTTACTCAAGAAATTGGTTATTACAGACTCAATTAAAAACTCTTCGCCGGACACTTTCTGCCCGTTTAAAGCACCAACAAGGATATTAATGTTTTTATATCTGGCAAAAATCTTCACATTGTCTATTGCATTATTTATTACCTTCGAAATATCTATTTCCTGCGCATCATATCTATACGAAGCATCTTCCATTTTGTTGATATTCTGCATATTGTTCGTTATCAGCGATATTTGCCGGCAGGCCTCTACCAGTTCGCCCGCATCGGAACTCATTTTAGAAGATAGTAACGATATTCTGTTTAACGAACCTTTAATATCATGCGCAAAAAAAGAAATCATCTGATTTTTAAACTCTGCAAAATTTCTGAACTCTGCAAATTGTCTGTCAGTTTTTATTTCGTCAAGGTAACTCTTATATATCCCTGTCATAACAGTTTTTACCACGTAAAACAAAAGCAAAGTAGATACAATATGCACAGGCAAAGCATAGGTCAATATTGCCCGGAATTCAGGCGTAGCAAAATACAATGTTATCAACAACAGCCTGATTATTACTACTCCCCCGGTTATAAGAATATGTTTATGCCCGAGCAATACCCCCGTAAAACATTGCAAAAGAATTATTACAGCAAACGAACTGTAGTAACTCAACCTGAATGCCTGTAAATCGTCAAGATAAAAAAGCAGGACAACATCATTAACAAACACACATAAAAGCATTAAATAGATATAGAGCATCCATTTCAGATTTTCAGGAACAAACCCACGGTTTGATAGCAGATAAATCAGAAAATATATTACAGGCACAACCAAGCCAATAAAATCGGGTGTAAAATTCGGTTTAATAAACAAGTCGACAAGTTTCACAATCTCGACCAGTAGCATAGATAGAAGTATTCCTTTTTCGATTACATCTATCATCCGCCTGAATTTTATTCTCCATATCTTAAGTATATTCATTTTCTATATCTTGAATCATAAGCTCCACCCTTAACGGCCAGAGGTTCGATTGTTATTACTCGTTTTTTTTAAATCCATCACACTATACATATCCACATTTACTGATGGAACTGTCAGAGGATAGCAATTTTTAGCCAAATATGAATACTATCTGGCTAAAAATCCCTTTCAGATCTACCTTGTAGCGAATCTCCCGGCCCGTTTATTTCACAAGTAACCGGCCTGCATTCCTCTTTGTATATTTATTATCAAATTTATCCTGACTTTATTCACGGGGTTTAAAAAGTTTTCGTTCTTCATATAAAAAAGAACTATACATTACTTATATATCCTAAAAAAGCCAGGACAATTTCAGTTAATCTCTTTTTAGTGTAATAAACTTCACTCCACTTACTACCACTTTTCCTGTTGTAATATCGGTAGCTTTATATACACAATAATAAGTTCCGTTTGGCAATTCATTGCCAAGGAAAGCGCCATCCGATTTTCCTTCCCAGGTGTTTTGGTAATTATCGTCAGCAAAAACCACAGTACCCCAGCGATTAATCATTTGAATGCCAACTTTTAAATTAGTGCCATGTGTGATAACAAATTTATCGTTGATACCATCGCCATTGGGCGTAAGTGCATCAGGCACTGCAAAGTTTACAGCATGGAACACCGTTTCAACTGTATTTGACTCCTTTGAGAAGGCAATATTTGTAATCATACAGCTTAGTTTGGCGGTGTTGAATACACTTATACTTTGGTCGTTTCCGTGCGTATCTACAGTCAGTGTTATCTCTACCGAGTCGCGTGCGCCGGGGCTTAGCCACTGTCCATTGTCCAATGCAAAGGTATAAGCAGCTCCGTTGTACAGCGCATTTCCCACAAGCGCCCCCGATGCCACAACACTATTTACAGTATACGTGCAGCCTGTAGAGCCAAATACAGCCGTTAAATCATCTTCAATTTGCAAAGCGGTTATTTTCTCCGGCGTATCGTTGATAACGGTCAGGGTGTATTTAAGTAAATAAACGCCATCGGCATTCAATACCGGCTCGCTCACCCGCTTCACAATGTCGGGATATCCGGTAATCACATCGGTATTTTTTGTAAAGAAGGCTTCAAGGGCATTAAGGTCTGTAGCCAACAGGAAAGTACGCGTTTGCACCTCGGACGACGGCATTGTACCCGCTACCGATGCAGCAGGGTTATTACGTTGCCATGCGCCACTGCTTTCGTTATCGCCTGTTGTATTAGGAGCCTGACCATAGCGTGTAATGTAGTTGGCCTCAGGATTGAAGCCGCTCATATTGGTGTTAGTATTGTGCTGCAACTGTACCAGCGCTTTGGTTGGTACAGTGGCGTAAATATGCCAGGTACGGTCAATGCCCGTTAGCTCATTTTCGTTGGCGGCAGAATAAGCATAGTTATTTACATTGACGTACACAGAGTTTACCAACTCCGGCGTAATCCGGGCAGGAGTATAATCATTAACACCTGCCCCAACAGGAAACTCAAAGTTTGAATTAAAGTTTTCTTTCAGTAAATGTCCCGATGATGCAGTTACCACGAATCTTTGGCCATTGTAGCTATTAAGTTTTGCATCTTTGGTCAGCATTAAGTTTTTATCGGTCAAAAATATATGCCCATTTACAAAATTGATTTCTGTACCTATCCGTGCGTTGAAGTTGGTAAGCTTCAGTCCCTGAGGGTTGTCAATTTCGATGGATGTAAGAGTATTATCGTCGCCCGACACGCTGTTGGTCGGAACACCACCATCCAGGACCTGCTGTACGGTGGTGCCTGTATTCGGGTTTGGTTGTTTAAATACAACAGTGCCAGTACCTCTGCCTAACAGCTGCGTATTCCAGGCCGGATCAGAGCCATATATCTGTGCTCCGGGATATACTTTAAGTGTATCGCCATAGAATAATATTTTATCACCATCGGTAATATATACACGGGCAGCAGGCCCCAGTACTACAGAGCCATACCACTGCGTAGCATTAGACGATATGTAATACGCATCATTGATGTAGGTTATATCCTTTTGGGCATACAAACCATGACTTGCTAACGCAAAGTATATAACAAGTATGGAGCTTAGCCTTACTAATCTCATCATCGATTTCAATGAATCAATAAGATTGTCAAAAACCATAATATTGCAGATTTTGTATGTCATCATAATGAGTTTTTTAGCGTAATACATCATGTTTATTGTATTCTATTGTCCGTGTGTTGTTATTCCGGATACAGTTCATGAGGAGCTGTATCCGGAATTGTTCATTACCCTATTGTTTAATTATGGTTGATGCTTTTTGAACGGCATTGCCATGTACCCTTACCACATAAAGCCCTTTGGGAAAATCACTTATATTCAGGTTTATCTGTTTGGAGTTACTGGCGTCAAACGAATTTTTGTAGAGAACAATACCAACCAATGATACAATTTCAACAGTAAGGTCATCAGCTGTATCTCCGATAGTGATGTGTAACTGATCGGTGGCAGGGTTAGGGTAAATTTCAACCTTGCTGTCAGTCACCGTATTTTTTTCGACACCAGTAACAGGAGGAGGTGGAATAGCTCCACATGATGTTTTGAATGCCTGATTACCATTCAGATAGTTCTTTACTTTAGTAGCAAGCCATCCGTCATCGTCGCCGTTGCCGGCAATATTGGTTATTGATGTGGTATTTCCGCCTCCCCATAGTATAGCAAAAACATTGCTATTGACCAAGCTTCCCAACTGACTTTGACCCCAATCATAGCCATTGTCAGCTTCCAGCAATTTTCCCACTGTAGTTGCGCCCTGATATGCCGAGGCCGAAAGAGGTATACTGAGCTGGGTTGAACTCACGTTGTATATATTCTTACCTATATTTTTATCTCCAAAAATCCAGGTGCCACCGGCACCTCCGTGCATTACCTGATCATATTTCACCACGGGAAAACTACCATTTGCAGGCACTAAATGTCCTCCCGGAAACTGCCATAACATCAGAGGGAGTCCATAGCTTTTGGCCATTGTATCGCCATAAGTCAGGGTACGTTGCCAGGCAGTGGCATTGTAGCAATAATTACCTATGCCGCCTCCAAAGTCATCCATTTCGTATCTGTCCAGCACAAAATAGTCGGGTTTGTAAGTTCCGTTGAATACGCCTATATGAGTATTTAAGAAATTAACCACCTCGTTGGCCATTGCCACAGGTTCGGCAGTATGGGTGGTAACCCATTGAGCGCCACCGGTAGCCCACATATTCTCCTGATACCCCACGGTTACACTATTGTTGCTTACAGCATGTACAATATAGGTAAGCGCCTGAAAATATCCTTTTATATCGTCGGTAAAAGCAGGCAGACTTGCCGGGTTGAGCCCGCACCAGGCATAAGCTTCGGCTAATTTCTGATTCACAAAAATTTTGCTTGTAAACAGGTTTGCTTCATATCCATTAGCCACTGAACCAAATCTCGAAGGGTTGTTATAGTCGAAAGCAGGCTTGTTGTTGATTTCACCATAGTTTTGTTGCAGCATACCCAGCAAATCAGGGCTAATAATAAACGATCCGGGATAAGGATGCGCCGCATCTTTGTTTTTCATAAATTCCTGCGTTTCTCTTATCAGGTTTATAAAATGGTAGCGCAAGTGTGTTGTATCGAGCATTTCTACAGCTGCGATAGACCATCCTCCGCTGGCATTAGCAGTATAGTGTACCATTACCGGAGTTACCTTATAATCCGAAGGCAAAAAAGGAAAACTGCTTTTATAAAAAGTTTCCAAATCACGGCATTGGGCTATCGTGTTTTTAATGGCATAGGTGATAGTGGGGTTACTATCCCACACTTTGCCGGGATCGCCATCGCCTCCATCGCCCGAATACTTGAACAGTACGTCCATAGGAGTACGAGTAAACGAGCCGCCTGTTTCGCCAAGTGTAATACCCCCCTGCGCAATATATTTAGGGAACCCGGGTACAGCAAAGGGTATAATGTCGCACGAAGTATAGCTTATGTTCAAAGCAATGCCTGTGGCAGCGCTTAATGTATAGCTTGCAGCTACAGTAGCTTTGGATATTATATTGGCAGCACTATTGAAATAGCTACCGGCAGTAACATTGTATGTATCCAAAGGCAAGTCATTGATAGGGGTAGTTCCGTTACTTATCTGCACAGTTTTGACAGTGCCATGAGCAACTCCCTGTAAAGTAAGGGTTACCTGAGCAGAAGCAGGCAAACCGGATACCGATGCCGAAAAGCTTCCGGTAGGCAGGCTGTTGGTACTGAAAGGTAATGTAACCGTAGATGCGCCAGTAGCAGGAGTTTGGAAGGTATAAGGACTGGCTTGGGTATATTGCGAGATGTATTGCGTATTACCCACCACAAAGTTATCGGCCCAAACAGCAAAATTGTTATTGCTTCTTAATTTTTTGGATGCTCCTGAGTTTATATTAAAATGCTCGGTAATATTATTCACCATATTTTTTACATTTACGGTGGCATTACTACCGCCGTTTCCGGTAAAATTAAACGTAACGGGCACAAAATATACCGGCTGTGGCCATGCCGCCGGATAGAATTTGATATTGGGGCTCAGTTGCTCAATAAATGAGCTCCCAACCTTGCCCGAAAAATAATACTGACATGTAAAAGAAGCGTTGGCTGCCAGTTTTGTATTGGACCATGTATCACCATTTTGATAATACATGATGGAATCGACATAGACTTTATTGGGGGTATCATCAACTATTACGCGGGGAGGAAGCGTAAAATATGGCCAGCTTAAAGCCCCTAAAGACACAAAATTTGAAAACGTTGGCGCCATTGGGCTATTGAAAACAAGGATTGATTTTTTCATTTCAAGTACAGTGGCACTGGTGTTTGTTACTTTAATATTTACAGCATCGGTTCCCGGCCATAAATCAGGTACATACTCCATGGTCATTGATATGCTTTGTGCACCATTGCTGTACGTATATGGCCCATAAGTTTGCCCCGAAACTGTAAAAGCAAACACTGTTAGCCAAAACAAAAGAAGGTAGAATGTTTTCATACGTAAATAATTGTTTTTTTAAAGGTCGTATGGAACTCGCATGTCAAATTTTCACTGTCTTTGGTGAATACTCGTATTCATGCTCGTTTCATTTGCAAAAAATTATTTGATGTCTTTTATCTGCGAATTGATATTTATTTCTCCTTTATGCTCTCAAACAAGCTCTTAGCTATTTGTCGGGTGGCTGCATCATCCGAACGGTCGTTTTTAACCATAACCATCCAGTTATCCCCTTGCTGCCGCTTAATGTTGGTTACATAATACTCGGTACGACCAACAGACTCCGACGCAAAAGCTCCCTGAGCTGCATGTGTACGAGCCCTGATATATTTGAACTCCCGTATGCCACGTAGCGTAGCATCTTTGTTCATCACCATGCGCATATACCTTGTAGCATCGGTACTATCGGTGCCTAAGCACACAAGCTGCACCGACAAATAACTGATGTCGGCCGTTGTATCGTTAAGCGCTGTATCTGCCAATTGAAGCAGATTGTCGTTGTGACCTTTACCCTGATATACCACCATATTTTGCGGATAATCCAGCGCAAAGTTCAGAGGAGCTGAAGCATAAACATCAGCAGCTATTGTTCCGAAAAATCTTTTATATCCCGGAGCAATCAAAGTGTCGACTGCAGCATTTGCAAGCACTTCAGGCTGGTGGTCTATCTGTAGTTTATTGTTCTGCGAAGTATCGCAGGCAGCCATACCAACCCACACAAGCAAGGTGTATACGTATAGTTTTCTTTTCATCCGTTTATCGTTTTTTTAGGTTTCAATATTATTGATAATGAATAATTGATAATTCTCCCGATATTTATCTGGATTTTCATTTTTCATTTTTTCTTTCACAAAAAGCTCATAAGCCAATATATTATTAAATTATTAATTGTTAATTAATTACCGTTCCGCCGTTATTCACAATCGTATTAGCAATTGCAAAACCATTTTTATTGAGAGTAGCTCCAGCGTTGATGATCACAGTCCCAGTCCCAAGGCAAGCTACATTACCACAAGTGATAGTTCCAGCATTGATAGTTGTGCCTCCGGTATAAGTATTGGCTCCATCAAGAGTAAGATTATTGGTAGAATTTTTAATTATAGTCCCGGCTCCAGAAATGACTTGAGTTTGAGTGAGATTGGTGGTGGTATTATAAACAAGGGTAGCTGCATCATTGATATTGGCCGCATTTGGAATGCTACCGCCAGCTCCTCCATTTCCAATTTGAAGAGTTCCAGCATTGATATTGAGCCCACCAGTAAAAGTAAAGGCATTAGAAATTGCCAGAATACCATTACCATCTTTACTCATTCCAAAATTTGAATTTCCAGCAGTAGCATCTACCAAAAGATCAATAGTTGGATCAGTCCCTCTGGCGACATTAAAATTAATACTTCCAAAATTTAAATTAAACCCTGACCCATTGATGACATTTCTAGCTCCACCTTGAGTTATAAAAGTATTATTACTCCAAGTCGCATTGACATTTGCTCCAATTGTAATAGTTCCTCCTCCGGTCGGACCAAAGGTGATGTTTTTACCAACCAATCCAACTCTGTTAGCTCCACCAGCAGCAGTAAGTGTAACAATTCCGCCATTGATAGTAAAATTTGTAGGATTAAAAGTCCAATAGTTGCTAGTTGTCAGATCTAAAGTTCCTCCCTGATTGACAATATAATCTCCACTACCAATAGTCCCTCCATTATATGATAAAGACAAAGTCCCATTACTGACTAAAGTCGTCCCAGTATAAGTATTAGCTCCAGTCAAAGTCAATTTCCCAGCTCCAGTTTTTACTAAAGACAATTTATTGGCATTAGCATCTCCCGAGATTCCAATCAAGCCATTATAGGTAAAGTCGGTAGTATTATTTACAGTGAGGACTCTTTGAGTGGCATCGGCATTAAAAATATAAGAGTTGGCAGTACCGCCTGTAAGCCCTGCTATCAAAGCATTTGGTGTAGATATCCTTAAATAGGCATTCAGAGTAGCTGGGGTCATATCTACCGTTGCAAATTGCAAAGCATTATTGTTAAGAATGTCTACTGGATAAATCTGACAACATTTTCCTGTGATATTGACAGTACCACTAAAAGTCCCTGGGGCAGATAATTTTATAATACCTCCTGGATATAAGCCACCACCTTCGGTAAGAATCAAATTCCCTGTTCCAGCCAGTCCACCAGAAAGAATTAAGTGATGAGTATTATAATAAGTCCTTATATAACTTGTCACCCCATTATTGGTAATGAGTCCAGATAAATTAGAACCTGGTGAATTGGCGGCTGCAGAACTAATATTATAAATTGTTCCACCGTTTAAGGTTATTGGATTAGTTAGTTGAGCATCTACGTTGTCCCCATCAGAAATTCGAAGAGTTCCATTGGTGTTGATAGTCAAAGCTCCAGTCCCAAAAGGATTATCGGTATTCATCACCATAGCTCCAGCATTGATAGTAGTGCCACCGCTGTAAGTGTTAGCAGCAGTTAGTATTATTTTACCTGTACCGTTGTTAATAATATTTCCCGTTCCTGAAATAAGTTGTGATTGAGTAAGAGGATTGGTGCTCACATTATATATAAGTGAACTATTGTTTATAATATTAGAAGTACTGGCAATACTTCCGGTGGTTCCTCCATTTCCGATTTGCAAGACACCATCATTGATGGTGGTGGCTCCGGTGTAAGTATTAGCCCCGGTCATAGTTAATATTCCACTTCCATTTTTTTCAATACTTCCAGCTCCACCAATAACAACTGAGATTGTATTATTAGAATTAGACTGGTCTACTATCTTGGCTCCGGCAGCTATAGTATTTGTGGTGCCAACTAAGTTATAGGTAGTATTAGTATTGATACCAAATTGTAATATTCCATTATTGATACTAAGATCACCTAATCTGGTATTCCCAGTAAATATTTGTGTACCAATACCTGTCTGAGTATAATTTGGACCACCTGTATATGGACTAATTCCCATAGTGCCAGTATTCAGATATGTGCCATCTCCCACCATTCTTATACTCGAAGCTCTATCCCCCCAACGAGTAGAAAAACCACCTTCAGAAATAAAACCAGAAGCTTGAATAATACAATTAGAACCAATATCTACATTAGTTCCATTTAGTATTCTAACTTTAGCAAGATTATTACCCCATTGACCACCAGCATTAGAATTTAAAAAGTCTGTCATACCAGAAATTTCAACTACAGCATTTTTAGTCATATTAGAAGTGATTGAATTAGCATTACCACTGACTATTTTCAAAGTCCCATCACCATAAACTTTTAAAGAGCCGCCACCAGGAGTCTGATATATCGCGCCAGGAGCAATATTGATATTACCTGAAAGAGTATTAGTATTTGTAGAGATAATTTTTCCGGCATTTACATTAGTTTGTCCTGTATAAGTATTGACCCCTGAAAGGGTTATGGTATTAGGTCCATTTTGAGTCACATTTCCTGTACCTGAAATAATTTGTGATTGAGTGAGATCAGTAGTCAAATTATAAACAAGAGAAGAATTATTGACAATATTGGCTGTGTTAGCAATACTTCCTGTTGTTCCCCCATTTCCGATTTGCATGGCGCCCGTGGTAATGGTAGTGGTGCCCGTGTAGGTGTTGGCAGCAGTAAATATGGCGGTAGATGTGCATAATTTGGTAAGCGTTCCCGTACCCGAAATTACGCCACTAAGCGTTTGGTTTGCCGGGGTATTGATAACCAGCGAGCCGCTGTTGGTTATGGTTCCGGCATAAGTGCCGCCACCGAGGCTGCCCGTGTTGCAGTCGCCTATTTGCAGAGTACCGCCGGTAATGGTGGTATTGCCGGTATAAGTATTGGTGGCAGTAAGGGTAATGGCACCTGTCCCAATTTTCTTTAACCCGCCTGCTCCGGCCAGTATTGCCGATGTTGTGCCCGTGGCATTGCCGCAGCCCAGCTGTAGGGTAGCC
>JAFNAV010000096.1 GCA_017860345.1 Bacteroidota bacterium
AGCCGGTAAGATTTAATATTTTTTAAACACAAAGCCACAAAGACACGAAAAAACCTCTCCCACCTAAGTAAATGTTTGAAAAACATTTACAACTATGTGTTCTCGGTTTTAGAGAAGAAAAAGAAAAAACTATGTGGCACTATGTGGCCAAAGCATCCACAAGGTGACGCCAAGCAATTCATCACTTATCATTTTGGAGAGCAATGCGAGATGCGGCGGGTTTGATATTTCATCAAAAAATAACGCTTATGAACTAAGTCTCTACTAATTTGTTGATTTAGTTAGCAAACTTGACATAATTCAGTTTAACAACCTAAGTATCTTGATTACTAGAAATCCGATGCTAAATAACAAGCTTATTTACAGAAAATTGTATCTGCTTTGAAATTCCAATAAATTAAAGTATTTTTGTGTCTCATTGAATTAAAATGAAAAATTGGCAAAATCTGAACAATCCACCTGTAGTAGTTGCATTATTTCAATTGAAGTTTAACCCGGCAGGTATAAAGTTGAGTGATTTTCTAAAATACGACACAATACTGAAACATAATTTTCCTATACGAAAGGATAATATTCAGGTTGGAATTGATTTAGGAGGCACTTCAATACCATTAGGTGTGTCAAAAATAACAGGTACTTCCGATGCAAAAATCGGGAGCTATTTATATTGTACTGTAGATCAAAAAGTCAAATTAGATATTTCTGAAGGTACGGTAACTTATATCGATGAGCGACCTTATCAAGGGTGGGACAAGTTTAAAGATTCAACGTTAAAAGCGATTTCTTCATTAGCAGATATTTTAAAAAACACTGAAATCATTCGTACTTCTATTCGGTTTATTAATCGTTTTTCTTTTGATAATTTTGACCATCCACAAGATTACTTCAAAACATTGATATCAAGCAGCGAAGATAAACAGTTACCATATCCTATACGCCAATATGGCTTCCGTTTAACAATGGATATCCCCGAAACTGATATATATTCTATTGTCAATCAAAATGTGGTGAATGAACGTGCAAATAGTTTTATTTACACTTTTGATATTGATGTATTGGATAGACAGCGACTTGTTTTTAATCAAGAAACTCTTTCAAAAAATATAGAATCATTGCGGGAGGTTAAGAACGAAATATTTTTTAGTAATGTAACTCAAAAAACATTAGATTTATGCAATTAGTCCAACTATCGAATAAGTTAAGGCCCATAACTCTTGCTGTTGGGGTCTTATCTACTGCTTCAACATTTGCGTATTCTGATATAGATAGTCATAGTGGTATATTGACTATTACCTCAAACAACAGAACTTCTGAATATATTAAATCTGTTGATAAAAATGACGGTGCATTTTTCTTTAATAAATATAGATTTCAAAGCCATTTGATAAATTGGCAGAAAAAAACTTTATTCTTGTCTTCTACTAAAGCAATTATTGAGAATGCCGATTTTCAGTCAATTGTAGCAATGGGTGAGTCAGCCATACCGTTTATAATTGAGGAAATTGAAAACAAACCTTCAACTCTTGTATGGGCACTCAATCTCATTTGTAATCGAAAAATTACAGATAATCCAAACACTACTATTTCTGATGCTTGCAAACTATGGGTGAGAGAACTGAAGAAATAAAACGTATACTATTCAACGCATTTCCCAAGCTATTAAATGATAAAGATTTCAAGGTTACAAGTAATGGTACACCTGCTTATAACTGTATAGCCTGGGCATATAAAATAGATAATAGATGGATGTGGCCTAATACCGGCGAGTATCCTTTTTTAGATGGAGTTCATTATTGGCCTTCTGAGGATATTCTTGATTGTAATGTAAACAATTTTATTGATGCCTTTAAATTGAAAGGGTATGAGTGTTGCGATAGCTGTCAGTTTGAACCCGGATACAGAAAAATAGCATTATATGTAAAGCCTGGAACAACTGAGTGTACTCATGCTGCCCGTGAATTAAGTAACGGGTGTTGGACAAGCAAATTAGGAGAATATAATGACATACAGCATGGCACAGTAGAAGCAATCGAGAATGATGTTTATGGTAAAGTATATTGCTATATGAAAAAGAAATTTGAATAGAGTACCACGGTTGTTGTTTTAATGGTTACGAGATATGCTACCCTAAATCCCCCTGTTTATCCCGATAGCTATCGGGAGGGGGATAAGAGAGCGGCGCGAGATACATCTGGTATATCATTTATCATTTATAAAAAAAAAACCATTAAATCTCAATTTAATTATATTTTGCACGCAAAGGCGCCAAGGCGCTAAGCCCCTAAGATTCAATATTTTTTAAACACAAAGCCACAAAGACACGAAAAAAACCTCTCCCACCTAAGTAAATGTTTGAAAAACATTTACAACTATGTGTTCTCAGTTTTAGAGAAGAAAAAGAAAAAACTATGTGGCACTATGTGGCCAAAACAACCCCTCCCACCTAAGTAAATGTTTGAAAAACATTTACAACTATGTGTTCTCGGTTTTAGAGAAGAAAAAGAAAAAACTATGTGATACAATGTGGCCAAAGCATCCACCCGGCATCGCAAAGCACAGAAATTGGCTTTAGCCAAACAAAAAAACAAGGAGATATTGGGCTAAAGCCCTAAGCTGTTATTTATACTAATCCAACGAATTCCAGCCTTGTGCACGGAGTTCAATCTCCTCGCCTTCGCGACCTACCAGATGCAGTCCCAACTCAGGCTTGGTGATATGACCTACAATACCCACATTATCAACTCCTATGATTTTATCATAATCGTCCAGCGAAACCGTAAACAGCAGTTCGTAATCCTCGCCACCATTCAAAGCTGCCGTTACGATACTCATATTTAACTCTTCGGCCATAGCCACAGCCTGATAACTGATGGGTATTTTATCTTCGTATACCTGGCAGCCCACGTTGCTCTGCGTACAGATATGAATCAGTTCCGACGACAGGCCGTCCGAAATATCCATCATAGCCGTAGGAACAATTCCTTTTTCGGCCAGAGCGGCTATTACATCCTTGCGAGCTTCGGGCTTGAGCTGGCGTTGCAGAATGTAATCCTTCCCTTCAAAATCGGGTTGCGCTTCGCTATTGGCACTAAAAACAAGCTTTTCGCGCTCCAGTAATTGCAATCCCATATAAGCCGAACCCAGATCGCCGGTTACACAAATCAGATCATTCGGTTTAGCGCCATTCCGATACACAATTTTATCCTTTTCGCCCTCGCCAATACAAGTGATGCTGATGGTTAATCCCGTAAGCGATGCCGAGGTATCGCCCCCTATTAAATCAACCCCGTACACCTCGCAGGCCAATTTGATACCGGCATAAAGTTCCTCAAGATCTTCTACCGAAAAACGTTTGGACACCCCAAGCGAAACCGTAATTTGTCGCGGCTGCCCATTCATGGCATAAATATCTGAAAAATTCACCACCGCAGCTTTGTAGCCAAGGTGCTTGAGCGGTACATATATCAAGTCGAAATGCACTCCTTCGAGCAGCAAATCGGTAGTTACAAGTACCTTTTTATCTTTGTAATCGAGCACCGCAGCATCGTCGCCCACACCTTTGAGTGTAGAGGAGTTGGTGAGTTTGAATTTTTCGGTCAGATGTTTGATGAGTCCAAACTCTCCGTATTTAGATATTTCTGTTCTTGACATTCTTTTTTATGTTTGAGTTTTTTTTGAAAGTTTGCTATCCCGTGGTTTTACGCATCTGTTGTTAAAAACCGGCTATATGCCGATGCAATGCTTTAGCAGGGAATTTTATCAATACGCGTTTGATGGCGCCCACCTTCAAAGTCGGTAGCGAAAAATATATCTACCATTTTCAGCGCCAGCTCCACACTTACAAAGCGGGCAGGGAGCGACAGCACATTGGCATTGTTGTGCTGACGGGCAAGTGCGGCAATTTCCTCGTTCCAGCAAAGCGCCGCTCTGATTCCCTGATGTTTGTTTACGGTCATGCTGATACCGTTGCCACTTCCACAAATTGATATTCCGTAGTCAAAATCTCCGTTTTCAACAGCCGATGCCATAGGGTGTGCAAAATCAGCATAATCGCAACTCTCAGCAGTAAATGTTCCAAAATCTTTATAAGCCACCGGATTTTTACCCGTTAAATACTCATTTACTATCTGTTTCAGTTCAAAACCGGCATGGTCACTACAAATCGCAATTTTAATTTCGTTGATAGGTTTCATATGTTTATTTTTATTTTTTTTACTATTGATCACATCGAACTTGCAATCCCTATTCTGTACGGGATACATTAGAACAATGATTTGTTGATTAATATTTTACAATTTCGTTAAGTACATGGCAAAAAACAGAATAGAAACGCGGATATGGCGGATTTAGCTGATATACACTGATTCATTGTAGCAATAGAACGGATTTTAATTCTGATTTATTTACTACGTAAATAGCGGATTTGTGTTCACAGCTGAAAATCAGCCGACTTCACTTGTGAAGTCTAAAATCTGTCATGTAATCCGTATCAGGAAAACTTTTGGGTTTATAGCGAGACTCTGTTTTATCC
>JAFNAV010000097.1 GCA_017860345.1 Bacteroidota bacterium
CAGCCGGGGGGAGTCTTGTCGTCAATAAGGACATAACCTTTCATGTGAAAAATGGGATTGAAACCGATCTGTTGGTGGAGGGCACCCTGAGAAATTATGGTACTATTGCATGGGATCCGCTCGCAACAATAAGTTTTTCCGGCAATGGTACCTACGAACATAAACAGGATGGCGGATCAATTCCAAAAGCTATCTGGAGACCCAATTCAACCATTGTCTTTGATAGTTTAAAAACAAATGTTCCTTTAAACAGTAATCAGGATTTTCATAACCTGCTCTGGAATTGTCCTGATCAAACAGCCAATCTAAGCCTGGTATGGAATGGAAATACGATTGGCGGAAATATTGCGATTCAAAATACCGGCACAGCCATATTCCAAATGTGCGATCCCGCTCCGGGTGACAAGGCTGTTGTAAATATTAAAGGTGATATCATTCAATCCGGTGGACAATTTACATCAAATGGCAGCAACAATGCCAACACAAATATTACCATTGATCATTACGGAAATATTGATATTACCGGTGGTAATTTCTCGGTCAGCATGGGTTCTCAGGGTGGCAGCGGTACAACCCTATGGAATCTTCACGGAAATGTATCGTTGACAAATACGCTGACTCAAAATTCAAATCCCGGTGGTGCAAAGTTTGTTTTTACAAAAGATGGGGATTCACAGTTGCTGTCATTTACAGGAGTGACATTTGGCAGTGGTGGATTCCCGGTTGAAGTGGACAGTGCTACAATTTTGGATATGGGAACAAGCAGTTTACAGGGCGGAGGGAGTTTTAATCTGAAAGCCGGAGCTACACTCATGACGGCTCACATTGAGGGAATTAATGGTTCCCTTGCAAACACAGGACCGAAGATATTCGATAAAGCATCAGGCTATGGATTCAACGGTACTGTTGCACAAGTGACAGGAAGTTTGTTACCCGATACGGTTAATAATTTAATAATTAATAATGTGCAAGGCGTCAATCTTTCAAATTCTGTTGTGGTAACTGGAACAATGGATTTGGAAAATGGGGTTGTAACTTTAAATAATTCTACGGTGTCGTATGGGTCAAATGCATCGCTTAAATATTCCGGATTGACCGCTCAAACTACTACTGATGCGGAATTCCCTTCTCTAAACGGACCACCTGACCTGATTATCGCAAATAAAAAAAGTGTAATACTTCACGCTTCCCGAACAATCCGCAATCTTGATCTTGCTTACAAAATGGAATTAGGGTCAAATACCTTAACTGTAAGTTTGATTTCCAATGTAGGGTCAAATGCTTATTTGATAACAACGGAAGGAGGTGTTTTATCCTATACCTCAGTAGGGGCATCGCCGGTACTTTTCCCCATCGGAACGACAAGCTATTCACCTGTTTGGATCACGAATAGCGGTTCTGCCGATCGAATTAGCGTGGGTGTGGTGAAAGACGCCGAAGAGTCTCCCAATGGAGCGAGATTGAAAATAAAATGGAATACCAGCGAAGATATCGCCGGCGGTGGGGATTATACCCTTCAGTTTGGCTGGACAACCGCTGTGGAGACTAGTGATTTCAGGACCGATCGGGTTAACAATGCTAAAATATTTGACTTGACAGATTCAACAGAGGCCGGAACAGGCAATTATACAACACAATTTATCAAACAACCCTATACCGTTGCGAGAGGAGGTATTACGAATCTCGGCCCGTTTGGTGTTGGAATGTTTGACAGCCAGACAGGTCTAATCAAAACATCAGACGATGCTCCAAATGGTTTCACTTTGTCTCAAAACTATCCAAATCCATTTAGTTCCTCAACCGTTATTAATTTCGAGATTCCGGTAAAATCTTTCGTTAGTTTGAAAGTATGCAATCTCCTGGGTGAAGAGATAGCGGAGATGGCAGGCAAAGAATATCCCCCCGGTTTGCATTCCGTTACATTTGATGAATCCCTTATAGCGCGAGGAATTTATTACTATACTTTGAAAGCAAAAGATTTTACACAAACCAAAAAAATGATTTTAATACGATAATCCTTTAAAAATCAGGAGAAATATCGTACAAAGCATCGTGATAAGTTTTATGTCGTTTCAATCCTTTACTTACATGAAACGGAAAGTATTAAGCATTTCTCTGGGATTAATAGTCGTGATTGTCTTTAGTTGCCAACCAAAAGACAATTTACAAACAGGAGAAGGGTACATAAATGTGAGAGGTGGCAAGATGTGGTATCAGGTATGCGGAGAGGGGAATGAAATTCCAATAGTAATGTTACATGGTGGTCCAGGCTCTCCAAGTTATTATCTAAACCCTTTATTGGCACTTAGCAACGATAGACCTGTTATCGTATATGATCAGTTAGGTTGTGGCCGATCTGACAGAATAACAGATACAAGTTTAATGACCATTGAGAATAATATTGATCACTTGCATCAATTACTAAAAACCTTGAAAATCAAGGATTTCTATTTGTATGGCCATTCTTGGGGTACTATGCTTGGTTTGGATTATTACTTAAAATATCCAAGGGGCATAAAAGCGTTAATTTTAGCCAGTCCATGTATCAGCATTAAATTATGGTCACAAGATGCGGATACACTAATTTCGATGCTACCGGATTCAGTACAATTTTATTTAAAACAAAAAATTAGTAATACGGATATTGACTCCACTAAAATCAAAGAAGCATTAGACTGCTATTTTGGAAATTATTATACACGGAAACAACCCGTATCAGAAGATATAGATAGTATGATTTCCCAATTTGGAGAAAACCTATATAAATATATGTGGGGGATGGAAGAGTATTCCGCGACCGGGATCTTAAAAGACTATGACAGAACCATTGATTTGGATAAAGTAAAGATTCCCACTTTATATATAGCAGGTGAGTATGATGCAGCCAGGCCAAATACTGTCAGGTATTACCAAAGTATTACGCCAAACTCGAAACTCGTAATTATAAAAAATTCAGGTCACATGACCATGCAGGATAATTCGAAAGAAAACATCGAGGCTATAAAAGCTTTTATTGATCAAATTGAAACCAATTAACACTATTTCCAAAGCATGTATAACCAATTGCCTGCTTGTTTTCTTTCCTGGGCTCGCTCATTTGGCATCTTTTGTGGAACCGGACAAGCAAGCACATCACAGCCTTCAGATTATCCTGCATGCGAACGTAAACGCCAGGTAATATAGATTTATTATGAAATCCTTTCAAAACAAAAACAAATTCCATTTTCCTTTTTTGTTTGGCGGGCCTTGCTCATTTGCAAAAGAACAATGTTGGAATTGATTTAATACAAATTCGATTTACACAACACCACTTATTTACATTATAATTTAACCTGAAATGAGTAAATACAGAACCCTATTACCGGTAATACTGATCTGCATTTTGGTTGCATGTTCCCATTCAAAATCGCCTGATCGTAAGACAATTTTATTGAGCGGAAACTGGGATTTTTGCGTGGATTCCTTATCGCGTGGCGATTCCCTCAACTGGGTGGTGAACGGTTTTCCACAGAATTCAATCCGTAAAGTATCGGTTCCCCATGCCTGGAATGCAGAAAAGGGACTTGAAAAATACTGGGGGAAATGCTGGTACGAGCGTAAATTCGATTTGTCGAAAGACGATATTCATAAAATGATCCGTCTGCAATTTGATGCCGTGTATCACGATGCTATTGTGTATATAAATGGCAGAAAGGCCGGAGAACACATTGGTTCAGGTTATAACCGGTTTTATATTGATATCACATCCTATTGCAAAGCGGGTATTAATACTGTAGCCGTGCAGGTGGATAATTCTCCGTCGCGAAACAATATTCCCTTTATGAAAAGCTTTGATTGGGCCAACGATGGTGGTATTTACCGGAATGTATACCTTTTAATAACCGAAACACAAGCCATACAAAACGCCCGTGTTGTTGCATTACCAGAAGGGAATAAGGGGCTTGTAAATATTGATATCCGTTTTGTTGATTCTGCCAAAATTGATCCATTAAAGCTGAAGATAAGCGCAAGCATTACAGAAGAAAATCAAAAAACCCGAAACCGGATATATTATTCGGAATTGAAAGGAAATTATAGGTACGGCCATTTTAAAGCCACCCTGAATTTCGACTCGATACATCCCTGGCATTTCGATTCACCCAATCTTTATAAACTGACCCTGCAACTGGCAATGGATGGTGTTGTCAAAGATGAATTTTCAACCGTATTTGGTTTCAGGAGCATTGCTATAGAGAACAACCGGTACATTCTGAATGGTGAACCTGTCCGGCTTATGGGACTTGAATGGATGCCGGGCTCAAACCTCGAACGCGGAATGGCCGAAACTTCGGCCGATTTCGAAAAGAATCTGCAACGAATGAAAAATGTGAACTGCATTTTCACGCGTTTCCACTGGCAGCAGGACGAGTATGTTTTCGACTGGTGTGACCGCAATGGTATCCTGGTACAGGAAGAAATCCCCTATTGGGGCTGGCCGACACTCCTCAACGATACATTGT
>JAFNAV010000003.1 GCA_017860345.1 Bacteroidota bacterium
AAATACATTCAGCATTATAAAACAATATGAATTCAAATAACATCATCGTAACCGGAGCCACTGGTTTGGTAGGAGGGCATTTGTTGTGGCATTTGTTGCAGGAACGTGATACGGTATGGGCTATAAAACGCGCTACCAGCAATCTGAGTCCGTTGCGCACAATTTTCAGCTATTATACCGGCTCGCCCGACGAGTACCTTAATCGTATACAATGGCGTATTGCCGATGTGCTTGATAAGCGTTCGGTGGCTGAGGCGCTCAGTGGTGCTGATGTGGTATATCATTGTGCAGCGGTTGTAAATCTGGGTAATGGGAGCGAAACCATGATTGATACCAA
Organism: Bacteroidota bacterium; assembly: GCA_017860345.1. Taxonomy (GTDB): domain Bacteria; phylum Bacteroidota; class Bacteroidia; order Bacteroidales; family Paludibacteraceae; genus Paludibacter. The sequence goes on from JAFNAV010000003.1 coordinate 338, forward strand.
CGTAAGCGGGACAAAAAACATGGTGGAAGCAGCGCTCGAAAAGGGCATTCGGAGGTTTTGTTTTGTAAGTTCGATAGCGGCCTGTGGTACTGCTGCTCTGATTGACGAGAAAACCCGGTGGGAAGATACAGGAAAAAAGTCGGCATATTCGCGCAGTAAGTATTATTCGGAGGCCGATGTTTGGAAAGGAATAAAAGCGGGATTGAATGCGGTTATTGTTAATCCCGGAGTTATTTTAGGCGTATCGGGAACCGATAGCGGCAGCTCGCAACTATTTGCTCAGGTGCGCAAGGGTTTGGCTTTTTATACCCGTGGCGGGAGTGGATATGTTGATGTGCAGGATGTGGTCAGGAGTATGATATGGCTAACAGACAGTGAAATTTCGGGCGAAAGGTTTATTTTGGTAAGCGAGAACTGTAGCAATAAGGACATACTTTCGTGGATGGCCGATGGCTTTGGGAAAAAACGCCCGTTTATAGGCGTTAGCAGGGGTGTTCTTTATACTTTGGGCTTTGTGTTGGAAATGCTTGCAAAGGTATTCAGATTTACTCCACTGATAGACCGTGGAATGGCAATATCGGCCACCAACAGAGAGTATTATAGCTCGCAGAAGATAAAAGCTGCTCTTGGCTATAGTTTCCGCCCTGTGCAGGATTGTATAACAGATGTTTGCAAATTTATGACTAAATAAGCCTTAAGAAATGTGTACCTGCTGAGCTTATCAGGAGAAAATTTTTGTCAGGAGAAAGCATAACTGATTGTTAATCAGTATTTACAGCCCCGGGGATGCATAAATCAAAACTGTATTCCGGCAGTGATTCCTATTCCGTACAGGCTTGTTCCGCCCTCATAATGATATTCTCCGGTTGGGGTACTCTCGGTCAGCTGACTCGAAAAATTGGTAGCAAAACCAAAAATTCCAAGTGATAAGAGTGTTGATTTACTTTTACGTACCTGCATGCCTATAGCAGTTCTGGCATACAGTCCGCCACTGGTTTCCTCATTTGTGGCAAATGAGTATCCACCATCGATACAAACATATGGCGATAGCTTTTTCCGTTCGGCAGCGCCTCTTAGCCTTAGAAAAACCGGAATAAAACCGATTGGTTCAGCAGAGTTCAGCACATGCAGATATCCAACTCCGGCTCCTCCAAAAAGATTTTTGCCTTTGATAAGCCTTGTGCCAAAGCTCAAAGTGCCTTGTATCACAGGTGTTAAACCAAATTTGTTTGTTGCTCTGGCCATGCCCGCCGAAAGTTCTGCCAATCCGCAGATATTGCCTTCGGGTTGTGTTTCTTCAGGCATCGACACTGTGGCGGCAGGTTTCTTATCAAGATCATTTTGGGTAGCCGCCTCTATTTTCAGAACCTCAGCGGCCGGAAACTGAAAGCGATTTCCGTCCGTTGTTTTCAGCGTGACTATTTCGTTGTTACGAATCAGTATTTGCCCAATATAAACTTCGCCTGTACGAAGGGTAACTTTGTCAGGAGTCGGATCTTTTCCGTGCACGAAAGTGGCGGAAAATAATAAAACGACAAGGAGCAGTATCTTATGAAAATGATTCTGCATGTATTACAGAAGGCTTTTGAACTGGTCGATAAAATACTGAGCGTCCGATTTGGATAAGCACAATGGCGGAAGCAGGCGTATGGTATTAGTACCACTGGCACCAGTAAATATCTTTTTATCAAACAACAAGCTGTTGCGTATATCTTTCACGGGGTAATCAAACTCAATACCAATCATCAAACCAAGTCCTCTGACTTCTTTGATATTGGGCAGCTTTTTGAGTTCCTCAATAATAAAGTCGCCCACTTTCTGTGCATTTTCTACCAGATGTTCGGCTTTAATTACATCCAATACAGCTATGGCTGCGGTGCAAGCCAGGTGGCTACCACCGAATGTAGTTCCAAGCATACCGTGCGAAGCATTGAATTTTGGACTAATCATTAATCCGCCGATAGGAAATCCATTGCCCATTCCTTTGGCCACAGTGATTAAGTCGGGGCGGATACCGGCATGTTGGTGGGCAAAAAACTTGCCGCTGCGGCCGTAGCCTGACTGTACCTCGTCGAGGATAAGCACGGTTTCAGTTGCGGTGCAGGCTTTGCTGAGCTCTTGCAGAAACTCGGTTTCAGGAGTTTGTATGCCACCTACGCCCTGAATGCCTTCAATAATAACCGCACAGACATCGCCTTTAGCGAGCGATTTTTTTACCCCGTCAATGTCGTTGAGTGCAAAAAACTCAACCTCAAAGCCTTCGTTGATAGGTGCAACAATCTTAGGATTATTCGTAACCCTTACTGCTGCTGAGGTTCGGCCGTGAAAGCTTTTGTTGAACGCAATCACTTTTCGGCGTCCGTTGTGAAACGAAGCTAATTTCAGCGCGTTTTCGTTGGCTTCGGCACCGGAGTTAATTAGAAATAGCGAATAATCTTCGTAGCCCGAAATTTTACCCAATTTCTCGGCCAGTTCAGTTTGAAGTTTATTGATAACCGAGTTGGAATAAAATACTAACTTTTCGGTTTGTTGAGTAAGCTTCTGTACGTAGTAAGGGTGCGAATGCCCAATAGAAATAACGGCATGTCCTCCGTACAAATCCAAATATTCTATGCCGTGGCTGTCGTAGGTACGACATCCTACACCTTTTGTTATTTCAATATCAAACAGCGGATAAACATCAAATAAGTTCATTGTTTTCTGTAATTAAATAAAGTTTATATGGATAAAACCAGATAGCTATCGGGATTGTAGACCCAATGTTGATGCTTTAGCATCAATAACTATGTGGACGTATCTTAAGTTTGTTTCTAACTATGCGTTATTATGTGTCTTATATATATAATAAAAATAATGGTCTAATTTTACATGACAAAAATTCTATTTTGCCTATAATTAATGTGAATAGAAACGCGGATACGGCGGATTAAACAGATTTTCGCTGTAAACTCAAAAGTTTTCCTAATACGGATTACATTTCAGATTTTAGACTTCACAAGTGAAGTCGGCTGATTTTCAGTTGCGAAGACTAATCCGCCATATCCGCGTTTCTATTCTTTTTTTTGTCATGTACTTAGTGGTCTAATATATAAAATAAATTTATCAGATTACCTCTGGTTTTAAGATAGTATAGCAAAGGTAAGCACTGTAAATAAGCAGCAGCGAGGCTCCCTGCCAGCGTTTTATTTCGTGTTTTGAATTGCTTTGCACAAAGACAAATACCAGCACAGTGGACAAGGTAACAAGAATTAAATCGGGCAACATGCCGGCATAACCAGGCAAAGGGCGTACTACGGCGCTGGTACCCAGTATGAAAAACATGTTGAAGATATTGGATCCCACAACATTTCCAAGTGCTATATCCGAATTTTTCTTAAATGCGGCTACCACCGAAGTGGCCAGTTCGGGCAGCGAGGTACCCAGAGCTACGATGGTAAGTCCTATAACTGATTGACTTACGCCCCATTTGCCTGCCAGGCTTACGGCGCTGGGTACAATGAGGTCGGCTCCAAAAATAAGCGCTCCAAGTCCGCCCGTTATCATGATAATGGCCATCCATATCTTCATAGGTTTTACGTCCTCTACCCCGGCAGTTTCGGGGTGCTTCAACGAACGGCGTATGGTGGTGAACATAAACCAGGCGAAGAAACCCAGCAACAATAGCCCATCGATTCTCGACAAGGTATCGTCGGTTACCCAGCACAGAAAAATTACTGCTACCGGAGCCAAAGTACTCATCGGAATATCGAATCGTCTGGAACTGCGTTGCGATTTTATAGGCGCAATAAGCGCCGACAAACCTAATATCACGAAAACATTGATAGTATTGCTGCCGATAATATTGGTCAGAGCAATGTCGGTGGTATCCGGCTTGGCTGCCGCTACAAGGTTTACAACCAGTTCCGGAGCCGAAGTGCCTAATGCTACTACGGTAAGCCCGATAACAAGGTTGGATATGTTGAATCTTTTGGCTAACCCGCTTGCTCCATCCACCAAAAAATGCGCACCAACAATCAGAACAACGAACCCTATTAATATCAATAAATAATCCATTTCTTAATTAACTATAACAATACTCCACAAAGGTAACAATAAAAATGCACCATTAAAAAACATCGGGCAACACGGCTCGGTTTTTTTGAAGAAAAACATATATCCCGCCCTCGGGCATTGTATATGGTTGCATTGCATTGATTAAAAACAGGTGTATTGAAAAAAAAGATTGCAATAGATATTATATAGAATAAAAAAACATAAGCTTGAAAGTGAAATTATTAAACACGAAGCCATGAAGTCGCAATTTTTCTTTACTTAACACATGAGCACGAAGAAAAACATATTTATATGTTTTTAATTGTGTCTTGAGTTGCTTTTAAAGTCGCTAAAGGCCAATAAAATATCTTTAGCTTTATAAAAAATATTCCACATTAACAACTTTAGTGTCTTAGGGTCTTTGTGTTTATAATTGCCTTATTTTTAGTCATAAACAAACCGTTTTTTGTACAAACTCTAATGCTTTGAAAACAAATAACCTGAATTAACCTTTTATCAGATTGGTTTCATTGAGCGCCTCTATGACATTGATTACATAATCACCCGTTTTTTCACATTCAACGATAATGTCCATGTAGGTTACGCTGGCCTGATATTCATACTTTTTCAGCTTCACATCGTTGATGTTTTGTAGTTTGAGTTGATTTCTGAAATTATTGATTTCGTTCTCAATATTGAGCGAACGGTTAAACTCATCGTTGCTGATGTGATTATTCTGCATAGATAGCGACATTTGGTGCAGCGCTCCTTCTACCAGATTCATCATCAGGTCGATGTTGGCGTCCATATCTTTGGTGTACACCGATTTGTCGTCGCGTTTGCGAACGATAGTCCGGCCTATATTATGACAGCCGTCGCTGATGCTTTCAATTTCGGAAACTACCCTGAGCATGGTTTGTATCTGAAATTTACCCTCGTCGCTCAGCCGCCCGTCCGAAACCTTGGTCAGGTATTTGGCTATTTCTACCTCCATGCGGTCGCTGATGCTTTCGTATTTCTGTATGCGACTGAATTTCTTCACAAATTCATTTTCATTTTTTTCGTAGTACAGTTCCCGCACTATTTTGAACATGCGCTCGGTACGTTCTGCATATCCTTTAATCTCTTTCCATGCCTGTAAAAGCGACAATTCCGAGGTAGAGAGCAAGCCTGTAGATATATACTGCATCTGAAACTCATCATCGGTATCTTTTTTTCTGATAACGAAAGTTACTACCTTACCAATAATTTTTACAAACCAGATCATAACAAAGGTGTTGATCAGGTTAAACATGGTGTGGAAAAGCGACAATCCGTATGAGGTTGCCAACTGATAATCCATCAATTGAGTTTTGAGTATTTCCTGTCCGGGCGATAACGCTTTGCCATCGGTAGTGATAGCTTTGAGCGTTTCGGCATCCATAGAAGAGGTAAAGCTCGTTAGCATTGTTGGGTCGCCGGGGCCGAATTTAGTCACTAAAGCTGTTATCATTCCTATAAACGGATAGAACAAAAACAGCATCCATATAACTCCGAAGATATTGAATGTGGTATGCGCCAGAGCAGCCCTTTTGGCGGCCACATTGGCCGGAATGGCAGCTATGTTGGCAGTGATGGTGGTGCCGATATTCTCGCCAAGTACCATGGCAGCACCCAGGTCGTACGAAATCCATCCTTTGCTTACCATTACCAGAGTGATGGCCATGGTGGCACTCGATGATTGTACAATAATGGTGAGCAGGGTGCCAATGCCAAGAAAAATAAGTACCGATCCAAAACCCGATTGCGTGTAGTTGGACAAGAACTCGAGCATTTCAGGGTTGCTTTTTAAGTCAGGTACCGAGTTTTTAAGCATTTCGAGGCCCATAAACAAAAACGCAAATCCCAGGATAAACTCTCCGATAGATTTGCGTTTGCTTTTAGCTGAAAAAATAAAAGGGATGGATACGGCAATAAGCGGCAGCGAAAAAGCTGCGATGCTTACCTTAAAGCCAAAGAGTGAAATAATCCAGGCGGTAACCGTAGTCCCGATGTTAGCGCCCATAATTACGGTAATAGCTTGTAAGAGGCTTAGTAAACCGGCGTTTACAAAACTAACAACCATTACTGTGGTGGCCGATGATGACTGAATGATGGAGGTGATAAATAAACCGGTAAGAACACCCGCGACCCTGTTTTTGGTCATGGCGGCAAGTACTGCTCTGAGTTTATTTCCTGCTACTTTCTGTAATCCTTCGCTCATAATCTTCATTCCGTAGAGGAATAAGCCTAATGAGCCAACAAGCGTCATGAAGTCGAAAAAACTGTAGTTCATTTACTGATATTTGAATAAATTGTTGCAAAAGTAATTCAAAATTGCTCACATTCAAATAAAAGGATTCAAAAAAAATAGCTATTTTTACGACGAATAAATAACAGCTTTAAAAAATCAGGCCTATTTTTTATGGATAGAATCGTAACAATTTACTGTAAAAACACCCAATCATATCATAATTATCCCCTCGGGACTTCGCTGATTGATATTTACAAAGATTTAAATATTGAGTTGAAATATCAGGTAGTAGCGGCCCGGGTAAACTACAAGGTAGAGGATTTGAATTTTTATATTTACAAACCTAAAGATATTGAATTTATAGATTTGAGCACCCCATCGGGTATGCGGGTGTACGTTCGTACGCTAAGTATGGTGCTGGCTATGGCGGTGTCTGAGTTGTATCCGCATGCCAGTTTGGTTATAGAACACCCCATTGCCAAAGGGTATTACTGTAAATTAGAGAAACTTGGTGAGCCCCTTACAAACGAAGTAATCAATAAAATTAAGGAACGGGTTAACCTGATTATTGCTCAGGGAAAAAGAATTTTTACTGAAGAAAAACAAACTACCGAGGTTAAGGAGTTATTTTCAAAACAAAAAAAACAAAAGGATAAATTATCGCTGTTCGAAACCTTGGGAAATCCGTATTGCCGCTTTTTCCGTATCGACGATTATATCGATTATTATAGTGGCGTATTGCTGCCTTCTACCGATTATCTGGGCTTATATGATTTAGTGCCGTTTTACGATGGTATGTTGTTGTGCGTACCTAACCGCGATAATCCGCTTGTACTTGAACAGATTGTGGATCAACCTAAAATGTTTGATATTTTTAAGGAATATGTGGGTTGGAATAAAATTATGAACCTGAACAATGTAGGTGAGTTTAACGTTGCATGTAAAAACAATCAGACATTTAACCTGATTAAAGTATCGGAGGCTCTGCACGAAAAAAAGGTGGCGCTGATAGCTGATATGATTTCGCAACGGTCGGATAAAGTAAAATTTGTGCTTATCTCGGGGCCGTCGTCGTCGGGTAAAACTACGTTTAGCAAGCGGCTCTCTATTCAGCTCATGGTAAGCGGACTTAAACCCGTGTCGCTATCGCTGGACAACTATTTTGTAAACAGGGAAGATACGCCGCTCGACGAAAACGGAGAATGGGATTTTGAACACCTGCATGCATTGGACTTGCCGTTTTTCAACGAGCAACTCAAACAATTGCTGGCTGGTGAAGAAATAGAAATACCGTTTTTTAATTTTGAAGACGGGAAACGGTATTTTAAAGGAGATAAACTAAAGCTTGAAGAAGACAGTATCCTGATAATGGAAGGTATACATGCGCTTAATCCGGCGCTTATACCTGATATTCCGCATGATATTACATTTAAAATATATGTATCGGCGCTTACAACCATATCTATCGATAATCATAACTGGATACCTACTACCGATACCCGGCTGTTGCGCAGAATTATACGCGATTACCGTTTTAGAAATTACTCTGCACGCGAAACGATAGCTCGCTGGCCCAGTGTGCGTCGTGGCGAGGAAAAGTGGATTTACCCGTTTCAGGAAAATGCGGATGTAATGTTTAACTCGGCCTTGTTGTTTGAACTGGCCGTATTGAAAAAACATGCTGAGCCTATATTGGCCGAAGTGCCTAAGTTTTGCGATGAATATACCGAGACGCACAGGCTTATCAAGTTTTTAAATTATTTTGTATCAATACCAGAAAGAGAGATACCGCCAACTTCGTTGCTGCGTGAGTTTGTGGGGGGTAGTAGTTTCCGGTATTAAGATTTATCTGACAATTTTTTATTCTCAATATTTCAATATCTGTTCATCGTGTTTTTCAGGATATGCCGTTTCGTTTTTTTTTCTCGAAACTGGCATCCTCTTTATTTTATGAAAAAAGGAATACTTTTTTTCCTGCTAATCTGTTCTGTGTCTCTGTACAGTCAGAACCGACGCGGCCTTTATGGAACCGACCGTAATACACAAATTTCGAGTATTGTGGTGGGAGCCGGCCCTGCGTACCTGTTTGGCGATATAGGTGGCGAGATCGAAAATCAGGCCGTTTTCAGAACTTCCGACTGGGATATTATCAAAACCCGCTATATGTTTTCGCTCGGTTACCGGCTTGTTTTCCCCAATAATCTGGGGCTGAAAGCTACCTTGTTTTACGGCAGTTTCGAGGGAATGGATGTAGGTACGTCGAACCACAGCCGCGGCTATTTTTTCAATGCTAATGCGGCGGAATTCACCCTTTATGCCGAGTATATTTTGTATGGAGGCCCTTTCAATACTGCGGGCAACCCACATACCGTTTTTATCTATGGCGGTGCCGGGATTCTGAAAAATCATGTGTATCATTATCCCACGCTTATCCGTCCGTACGACACCCAAAAGCTCGATGTTGTTACTCCTACCTTGCCCTTTGGGCTGGGTTATACTTATAGTCTCAATAGTAATTTTGCTGTAGGCGTCGATATTGGCTGGCATATTGCTTTTACCGATTTTTTGGATGGGATTTCTTCCGGTGCATCGCAGTACAACGATTTACCGGCTTATCTCAACCTCACCGTTTCGTACACGATAACGGGCGGTAAAGGCGTCAGGCGAAACTGCAACTGTAACAGGTAATAAAATCAGAATCAATGAATATGAACAGAGTATACATTTTCTTGATTTTTATTGTTTTGCCAATAGTGCTTTACGGGCAACGTAAAGACTGGACTCTTGGCGAAAGTTCCATCGTGGTTACCGGTGGTCCTTCCACCTTGTTTATTGGAGATATTGGCTCGCCGTTTGCCGAACGTTTTTTCAACGACCAGCAAAGAGGGGAGTTAACCAACTCGAAGTATTCTATTGGTTTTCATCAGGTTGTAAATTATGATTTTGGATATAAAATTTCTGTTCATACCGGATTTTACGGTCGGCAAGATGCAATATACTCTTTTGATGCGAATGTTTTTGAATGTGTAGCACGCGCCGAATACAACCTGCTGGGATTTACAACTTCAAGAATTCACTACCTTTATCTTTATGGTGGGCTCGGATATATGTATTCCGACTACAAGCTTAAAACAGTTGCGCCGGCTTCTGTAGCTCCGGTTTATGGTTCGGCTTCGGCCCCAATAGTGCCGGTAGGGCTTGGTTATAAAATAAATCTGTTCAGGTCGGTAGCCCTGGGAGCTGAGATTGACATGACTTATATTTTTTCAGATAAATTTGAAGGCAGGGGTGCTCAAACATCTCATTATCCGCACGATATTACCACTACCTTGTCGCTGGCCGTTTATTATCATATCAATACAGGTTCTTCGTCTGTTAAGGATTGTAACTGTATCTGGTACTGATTTTTTTAGTACAGTTTCGGTCTTTTCTTCTCAACTAAACTTACTCTTTAGATGTTCATTAATACATAATATCTTAAACTCAATGTTATATTTCTGACGCTGTTCAGGTAGTTTATAAGAAAAAAGTATTCTTTTTTTTTAACCCATAGACTTAAATTCATGTTTTACTTGTATATTTACAGATGAAAATGATAAAATACGTAACAACAAATGAACCTGATTATACGGCTGAGATAACAAGACTTTACAACGATTGTTTTTCAACAGGAATTTCCGGGCAGTATATTGATCAGGGCGTTTTAAAACAATATATCGATCAGATTTTTGAGCAGGGTAACGTATGGCTTGCTGTCGACGATAAATACCTGGCCGGAGTGCTGTTGTGCCTGCCTTTAAAGTTTGATGAATGCTTACCTCCCAAACTAAAGGAAACGCTGGATGTGGAAAAATGTTTGTATATAGCAGAGCTTATGGTAGACGGGCTTAGCCGGGGCAGGGGAGTGGGACAAACTCTTATTGATGAATGTATGAACGGAATTGATAAGACCCGATATACAGACGTGGTTATCAGGGTATGGGACAAAAACATCCCGGCGCTGAACCTGTACCTGAAAGCAGGGTTTGGAGTGGCCGACAGCATTGTACAAACCAAAACGAAACCTGACGGTAAAGAACTGTTTGAAATGAAAAAACTATATTTGAAAAAGAAGTTATAGAAGTTGGGACTGAAAAACTTCCTGTTACATTAACCCAAAGTGTTGAAGTTGTTTTAAATAAAGAAGTTGTGTTTTAAAAAATCAGGAAATAAACCATCAGATTATCAAAAAATATCGTTATGCAGGATTTTATAACTAAAACAGTAAATCTCAGAGAAGGAACTCCCGAAGCTAAGAGGCAGGAAATCAGGGATTATTTCCTGAAAACATGGGCTGTGGACGAAAAACTTTATACGCAGCTTGCCGACGATCAAACATTTTATCTTCGGGGCGATGCGCTCAGGCATGTGATAATTTTCTATCTCGGGCATACAGCCGTTTTTTTTATCAATAAGCTTTTTTTAGCCAAGGTTATCGATCAGCGTATTAATCCTGCTTTTGAATCGATTTTTGCCATCGGGGTGGATGAGATGAGTTGGGACGATCTGGACGAACGGCACTACAAATGGCCAACTGTTGATGCTGTAAGAGAATATCGTAATCAGGCACGGGAATTAGTGTTGAAAGTAATTGATACCACACCGCTAAGCCTTCCTGTAAGCTGGGACAATCCTTTCTGGATAATTATGATGGGTATTGAACATGAGCGCATTCACCTCGAAACCTCATCGGTGCTTATTCGTCAATTGCCTTTGGATAAAGTAGTTGCCGGTTGTTTTGGGAATATCTGCAACGAACGGGGCGACGCGCCTGCCAATCCATTTTTATCTGTGCCGGGTGCCGAAATAAAATTGGGCAAGCCGTGGGATCATCCGCTCTATGGTTGGGACAACGAATATGGCAGCAGAACCGAAAAAGTGGAATCTTTTGAGGCAACACAAATGCTTGTTTCCAATGGTGAGTTTTTGAGTTTTATTCAGGATAACGGATATAATACGGAGAACTACTGGACTGAAGAGGGCTGGAGCTGGCGATGCTTTAAACAAGCCGCTATGCCGCTTTTCTGGCTCAAAGAAGGGCAGGAATACAGGCTACGTTTGGTAGCCGAAGAAATACCTATGCCCTGGAACTGGCCAGTAGAAGTTAATTATCTGGAAGCAAAGGCTTACTGTAACTGGCTTACTGCCAAAAAAGGGAAAACCTACCGGCTACCTACAGAGGCTGAGTGGTACCGGATGGCCGGACTGAATGGAATAACCGACCCGGTGGACTGGGAAACTGCACCCGCTAATATCAATCTGGAACATTACAGTTCGCCCTGCCCGGTAAACAAGTTTAAAACAGGCGATTTTTACGATCTTATTGGCAACGTATGGCAATGGACTGAAACCCCGATTACGGGTTACGCCGGATTCAAGGTTCACCCGATGTACGACGATTTTTCAACGCCTACTTTCGACGGGAAGCACAACCTGATTAAAGGCGCTTCGTGGATTTCTACCGGAAATGAAGCTACCTTGCATGCCCGATACGCGTTTCGCCGGCATTTTTATCAGCATGCCGGATTCAGAGTGGTGCAGTCGGACTTTCCGCTGGTAATTGAAAATGATGAGTACGAAACAGACCTTGAAGTAGCCAACTCCTGCGAAAACAACTGGGGCGATTTTTTTGAGGCAGGCGAAAATTTTCAGAAGCAACTGGCCGGTTTTATAACCGAAACACTAACCGACCGACCCATAAGCCGTGTACTCGACCTCAATGCAGATACCGGACGGCTGGCATTTGAACTGGCTCCTTACTTTGACGACATTACGGCAATCGATTTTTCTGCCCGCTTTGTACGTATGTCTATTCAGTTGCAGGAAAAAGGATTTATCCGTTATATTGTGAAAGATGATGGTGAACTGGTATTGTACAGGGATTTGCTGCTTTCCGGCACGGGGCTGGGCAAAGGCAGGGAGAAAATCCTGTTTATGCAAGATAACGCCAACAACCTTAAGCCTGTGTATACGGGCTACGATTTGATTGTTGTCCCGAATTTGCTCGAAGAACTTACTTGTCCCATTTTATTTCTTCAGCACATTCACGAACGGCTTAATGCCGGCGGAACCTTAGTGATAGCTTCCACATACAACTGGGAAGCCAGTGGTATAAAACGGGAGCACTGGCCCGGAGGGTTTAAGCAGGATGGCGAGTCCGTTAGCTCATTTGAAGGAATCAGGGTACTTCTGGAGGCCAACTTCAGTCTCGAAACTACTCCTTTTGATTTACCCGTGGTACTGCGCAAAAGCACCCGAAACTCTGTAACCGGACTTTCCCAAATTAGTGTTTGGAGAAAGAGGGGGTAAAGCGTTTAAAGTTTTGTATCTCAAAACCTCACAATCTTAAACATCACTGTGCTTTGGTGTATCAGTGGTTTATGGTGGGCAAAGAAAATGGTGCCATCGGTAGGTGCTAAAATAGAGCTGCGGGTTTCGCCGGTGAATGGATCCAGAATTTTAGCGAGCAAATCGCCTGCTTTAATTTCGTCGCCGGCACCTTTAAGCGCGTAAAGTATGCCCGACTGGTTGGATATTATCGTTTCCAGGTCGGAGTCTTTTAGTATGTATGAGCTGTGTCCTTCGTGTTTGTTCTGGCTGATAATCTTCATGTTGTTCATGAATCGCAGTATTGAAGTCCAGGCCGTTTTGGCAGTATCTTTATTAATCGTGTCGGTGTCGCCCGAGTAAATTGAAAAAGCCTGAGTGCCGAATATTTGCCAGTTGTAGTTGAGTACTGTGGTGTCGTAAGGTTTGGGTTTACGTATCAGCACATAGGGTAAGCCAAATTTTTTGGCAAGCTTTATGTTTTGGAATCCCGTATCCATCATTCGTACATGCGGTATAAACTCGCCGGGCATATAAAAACTGGCTAACTGTATACCATATTTATAATCTTTTACATGTTCAAAAATAGCAGCTGCAATGCGTTGCGTGGTTTCGCCCTTGTCATATCCCGGAAACATGCGGTTGATGTCGGTATTGTCCATAGCCCAGAAACGTTTATTGATATTCATGGAAAAATGATTGGCCGATGGAATGACAAGAATTTCGTGTCCGGCGATGAGTTTTCCGGCTTCCTCAATTTCTATCAGGTTTTTCACTATTTGCGAGCATACAAACTGCTGTTGCACTTCGTCGCCGCGCATAGCGCCTACTATTGCGATGGTTTTTTCACCTTCGCCAAAGCGAAATCCGTGTATCTTAAAATCGTCGCGGTAAGGCGATTTCATGGTAAATAATATCTCTTCTTTCATTTTTCAGTATACTGTCAGCTATATTCAATATGGTTTAAATCAGGGTACACCCATTACACAGGATTACCCGGGTTTTTCCGAATAAATACGGGCTATGAGTGAACCTTCGTAAACTACAGGATAGGTTCGCAGGGTAAACACCAGTCCGTCTACCGGCGATAGTACGTTCTGTAGCGTGGTACCTTCAAAAGGATCAACAATCTGACACAGCAAATCGCCCTTCCTTACATCTACCGAGTGCGATACCGAAGGAATGATGATACCCGATACATCGGCATTCATAAAAAAAACTTCGCCGCGGTTCGATATTTCCGGTTTTGAAATATGCTTCGTCACCGGGCCGTTCCACATGCCCATTTTGTGCATCATATTGAGTATGCCATCTACCAACCTATTGCCGTAATCGCGGGTTATACGCATGCCAATACCCATTTCTACCACAATGGTAGGGGTTTTAATTACATTGAGCGAGTGCGCAAGAGTGGATTCAAGTACCGTAGCGGCATCGTGTATCCAGATAAAGTCCAGATTGAGCATTTTGGCAAAGGGGATAAGTTTTGCCGACATTTTTACATTGATTCGTGCCTGCGGCATTTCGCGTAAAAAGATATTACTGGCATGGATATCGATAACCATATCGGCCCCTTTCAGGTCCTGAATAATTTTGTATGCGGTATGTTCTATCAGATGTCCGTTGGGGTCGCCCGGGAAAATGCGGTTCATATCAAGGTCGAAAGTCGGAATGCCACGGGTAACAGAATCCACGCCAAGGGGGTTCAGGGCAGGGTATACATCAACAGTTCCGTCCAGAAATGCCCTGTTTTCATTGAGTCGCCTGATAAGTTCAAAACAAACATATTGTCCTTCAAGCTCATCGCCGTGCGTACCTGTAACTATACAGATGCGTTTATTTCCATTGCCGTTACGTATCGTTTTTTTTCGTATCAGTAGCTGCTCATCTACCGGCAATCCTTCTGAAATAATGGTTTTAATCATTCAGTTCATCAGATATTAAGAGTTGTCATTTAGTTTTTTGTTTCCTCATAAAAAAATCAAGCTTGCAGCCTTATTGTTCCTGTTCCACTTTCAGGAATACCTCTAATTTTTGCTGAGCCAGACCTTTGAAAACGCCTTTGTCGATAGCACAATCAGAATAATCTCTGCCATGAGCCAGTTTAATGTAGCCATCATTGGCAGGGCGGTTGTGTGTAGGGTCAAAAGCGTACCACACGCCCCCGTGATGGTACTCAATCCAGGCATGGGTAAATCCCTCGCCTTGTATAAATCCTGTAACATAACGTGCTGCAATGCCGTGGTGTCTGCATACGGCAATCATTACATGTGCAAAGTCCTGACAAACACCTTGTCCGAGCGCAAGAGCCTCTTCGGCTGTAGTGTGTACCGATGTTATACCCGATACGTAGTTCAGGGAGGCGTTCACAGCATTTGAAATAATAAAAATATTCTCGTGTACAGAACCATTTTCCGAAAGCTTAATGCCGTTGCTTATTTCAGGGATTTTATTCATGGGCTGTGTCAGTTTTGAGCTGTACAGAAACAAAGGGTTAAGTTTTTCCTGAATTTTATAGTCATAAAGTTCAACCACCCCTTCGGAGCAAAATTCAAAATAATTATGAAAATTACCCATATAGCCGGTTAAGAGCGTATTGCCAAACGAGTCGGTACTCCATGTTTTTTTATCGTCGGGCAATATTGTGCATATACTCTCAACGATTTTCTGCGCTTCGGACTCACGTGGAATGCAACGCAATAGAAAATGATGTGAGAAAATATTTTCGCTGAATGTAATAACTGTTCTGTAGCTGTATCTTAACCGTAACATTGAATTTATTAAGCAGTAAAAAGTCCGTTCAGATAAAAAAGAGTTTGCGGCTCTTTGTATGTATCGAACGACATTTTGTTTTTGTAAGCAATCAACTTTATCTCATCACACAATTCCGGGTCTTTATCAGTATATTCAAAAAGTCGATTGTTTATATCGGCAATTCTGTCGAAAGGGTAATCGAACCGGATGTGTAAATCGGCACTTTCTACAAATTTACCAAATTTTATTGTACGACGTATCTTTGTGTTCAATATTCTTTCGTCAACCGATCCCCAGAATGCAAGTATGTAGTCTGTAATGGTCTGTAATTCAGATAAAATTACATTCCCCTCTCTTGCTTTCTGCATGTACGAAATCGACATTTGAATATATGAAAGCGTTTCGCTCATAATTTCTTCGCGCAGCAATATGGCATTGTCGTTCACCCTTTCGAGCATATTGATAATCGAGTCGGGATTCTCGGTACTATACAGGTAGCTCATGATAAATTCTGCGCCCGAAGAGTAGCGGTTTTCAATACCCATTTTATTGCAGAAACTGATGTAAGAGTCGTGGTCTTCGTCAATCATCAGGTCGTTATGTTTACGCAATAAGTGCAACGCCAGATAAACTCTTTCGGCATATCTGCCCATCCAGAACAGGCGGTTGGCTTTGGCCATGGATATTCCGGTGTTCAATTTTTTTAGCTGAATTGTTTGCATACTTAGTCAATTATTTGTTTTAATATAATTAGGTTCTTAAAAGGTGTTGAGTAGAGAAGTGGATTTTAACAACAAGTTTTTTTCAGCACCACCTAAAGAACTGTGTCTCGGTCATTATCCTTTTCGTTGTTCGTTCTATTTTTTCATCACCCAGGTATCTTTAAATCCGCCACCCTGCGATGAGTTTACTACAAAAGAGGTAGGATTCCGCGTATATCTGGTCAGGCCGCTGCGCCACACGTGAGTTTCGGCCTCGCTAACCACAAACGCCCGCAGGTCCGATTTGCGATACACTTTTTCTTCGCCCTCCATTATTTCAAGGTCGATAAAGTCAATCACTTCCTGTGCTATCCAGCGTCGCGAGTCGGTTTCAATCAGGTTGCGTATATTGTCTAACTGGTTCTGATCCATGTCTTTGCCAAACATTACCCCATAACCGCCGGCTTCGGCCACATCTTTAATTACAAGAGTTTTCAGGTTGTCCAACACAAACCTTTTATCTTCCTCAAAATAGGGAAGATAAGTAGGCGCATTTTTTAAAATGGCTTTTTCTCCTAAATAGAACTCCACCATCTTAGGCACAAAATAGTAGATTCCCTTATCGTCGGCCACACCATTGCCCAAAGCATTCATAATGGCTACATGTCCTTTGGCATATGCCCGCATCAGGTTGGGTACTCCAAGCAACGACGTGCTCTCAAAAGCAAGTGGGTCCAGATACTCGTCGGAAATACGGCGGTAAATAACTCCAACCCGTTCTTTTTTATCAAAAAGCCCTTTGTAATAAACCATGTCATTTTCCACAATGAGGTCGTCGGCGTAAGCCAGTAGCACACCGGCTTTTTCGGCCAGATACGAATGCTCAAAATAAGCAGAGTTATATCTTCCGGGAGTAAGAATTACCTCTAAGCCATTGTCAACGTTCACGTAATCCATTGCTTTTCTGATTAGCGATGAATAGTTTCTGTTGTCGTAAACTTTATTGTTCGAAAACGTTTCGGGCGACGCTTTACGCGTTATGTCGCGGGCTATCATTGGGTACGAAGCGCCCGATGGTATACGCAGGTTATCTTCAAGTACATACCATGTGCCGTCTTTGGCCTGCACCAGATCAATGCCTGATATGTGCGAAAAAATTCCCTTAGGAGGGGTAATACCTTCGCATTGCGCCAGATAGCCTTTGGAGGAGTATATAAACTCTTCGGGGATAATGCCTTCTTTTACAATACGTTTCTCATTATAAATGTCTTCAAGGAAAAGATTCAGAGCATTTACACGCTGTATAAGTCCGGCTTCAATTTCGGCCCAGTCGCTGTTAGTAATAATCCGGGGGATGGGGTCGAAGGGGAAAATTTGCTCATTAAAAACCCCGTTTTTATAAATGCCGAAGCGTACTCCGAATCGCTCCATCCAGCGGTTGACTGTATCTTTTTGTTTGATAAGTAAGCTATACATAGTTATCGTGTTTTTTAGTCATACTGTAATATATATGCAATAATTTTAGCGTATTTGTATAGCAATAGCTGTTTTATTATGACATAATAATGCAAATATATATAAATATATTTCAAAAAGACAAATATTTTTGATAAAAATAATCTTTTTATTGCTTAAAAGATGATTTACGCCATTTTTTGAAATAAGAATGGATGTTTTTGCAATATCAGAGGTGCAAAATCAGCCGTGTGAGCATTTTTCCTTTCTGGATAAATATACATTATGGCTTAAAAACTGCATAAAAAGAGCTGGGAATATCCAGCGGGCATTTGACTAATTGCTCGAAAACGGGTTTTAAAGAGCAAACAGAGAAGCTTTAAGTGGTTAAAAAATCTCAAATTGCATAACAGGCTAAATTTTTATTGTATATTTGAAACATGAAAACCGAAGACAAACGCTTAACTATACGTGAATGGTCGGAGGATGATCGTCCACGTGAAAAAATGGCTAAAAAGGGGGCTCAAAGCCTCTCGGATGCCGAACTGCTTGCTATACTGATAGGCTCTGGAAACAGGGACGAATCGGCTGTAGAATTATCTCGTCGCATTATGCGCGAATGTAAAGACAATATTAATGAATTAGCCCGTTTATCAATAGCCGATTTGTGTAAACGTTTCAAGGGAATAGGCGAAGCTAAGGCCATTACCATCATGGCTGCTCTTGAGTTGGGTAAGCGGCGAAAAACCAGCGAGGTGCTTGAGCGAAAGGTCATTAAATCCAGCGCAGATTTTTTTGCCCTGTTTGAACCCTTGCTTATCGACTTGGTTCACGAAGAGTTTTGGGTGGCCCTGCTCGATGGAGGCAATAAGGTGTTAGAGACCCGCAGACTTACCCAGGGCGGCATGCAGCAAACTATTGTGGATATACCGATGTTATTAAAACTATCGCTCGAAAAGTCGGCGCTGGCTGTGGCGGTAGCTCATAATCATCCATCGGGACGCAATGAGCCCAGCCGTGAAGACGAGACCATTACCCGCCGCATTAAGCAGGGTTGCGATGCTGTTGGTATCCGTTTTTTGGATCATATCATCATTGCCCGTGGCAGGTATTATAGCTTTGCCGACGAGGGTCGACTCTGAAAATGCTAAATCTTTTTTGCATTCAAAAAAACGACATTCTTTTTGAAATATAACTTAATCAACCTACAAAAAAATAAATGATACTTGAAGTAGAAAATGTAGTAAAACAATTTGCCGGTCATCGTGCTCTTGACGGAGTAAGTCTGCAGGTGCCCGAAAACTCGGTATACGGACTGCTGGGGCCAAATGGTGCCGGTAAAACCACCCTGATACGAATAATCAACTGTATAACTGCACCCGACAGCGGCGAAGTACGCCTGAACGGTAGGCGCATGACTCCTGAAGATGTAAGCCATATCGGGTATTTGCCCGAGGAACGCGGGCTGTACAAAAAAATGAAGATTGGTGAGCAGGCGCTTTATTTGGCACAGCTAAAAGGCATGAGTAAAAATGATGCTCTTAAAGCCCTGAAATACTGGTTCGAGAAATTTGAAATACAAGCCTGGTGGGACAAAAAAGTGGAAGAACTTTCCAAAGGTATGGCTCAGAAAGTGCAGTTTATTACCACCATATTGCACAATCCTAAGTTGTTGATTTTCGACGAGCCGTTTAGCGGATTCGACCCCGTGAATGCCGAACTGCTTAAGCGCGAAATACTGGAATTGCGCGATAAAGGTGCTACCATAATATTTTCGACACATAACATGGGTACTGTGGAAGATTTGTGTGAGAATATCTCGTTGGTCAACCGTTCCAAAGTGGTTTTGCAGGGCAATGTGGCGCAGATCCGGGCCAACCATGCCACCGATACCTATCTGATAAAAACCGATGTTAAGCTTCGGGTTGATGGATTTGAATTGGTGAGCGAACAGCATAAAAGCGGTTTTTTTGAAAGCACCATTAAAAAACAGATGCAGGATACCAATAATACGCTGTTGCAAAGATTGATGACACAAACCGAAATTCATTCTTTTCAGGAGATATTGCCAAGTATGAATGATATTTTTATACGCACGGTAAATGAAGTTCCTGATTTATAATGTATAAAAATATCTTCTGAAATTTTTTTAAACAGTTTCCAATTTCTTAACAGTCAATCTATGTCAAAAATAAACTTGATAATAAAGCGGGAGTATACCACCCGCGTCATGAAGAAATCGTTTATACTGCTTACCTTCCTCACCCCGTTACTTATGGTGGGTATGGTAAGTCTGATTGTATATCTGGGTAGTATCAAAGACGATAAGGTGAAAAAAATCGTTGTGGTAGACCGCACCGGAATGTACAAAAATGTGCTCAAAAGCAATGAATCATATAACTTTCAGTTTGCCGATGCTACGGTGGACGAGATGAAAAAGCAAAACGATGACGGCAATGAGTTTGTGGCTTTGTTGTATATCAGTCGCGACTTAAGTGTGGACTCAACCGCTGCGGTGATGTATTCGGACAAGCAGGTGAATATGGAGCTAAAGACCTATGTGTCGGGCATGCTCAACAAATATATCGAAGAGCAAAAATTAGCGGCCTACAATATTCCTAACCTGAAGCAAATGGTAGAAAAGTCGCATACTAATATCGACCTGAAAACCATTAAATGGAGCGAAGACGGAAAAGAAAAGGAAGCTTCGGCCGAATTGGCTCTCGTCATAGGAATGATTACTGCATTTGTTATTTATATGTTTATCGTAATTTACGGAGCTCAGGTAATGAGTGGCGTGGTGCAGGAAAAAACAAACCGTATTGTAGAGGTGATAATCTCCTCGGTAAAGCCTTTTGAGCTGATGATGGGGAAAATTATCGGTATAGCACTGGTAGGACTTACACAGTTTTTTATGTGGGTATTGCTTACGGGTGGCATATTGCTGGGAGTTTCTACGGCTTTTGCCAAAAATATCGACGTAAGTTCCATACAAAAGATGCAGCAGGCCGGACAGATGGGCATGCAAAGCGTGCCTGCCGACCAGCTTAACGGCAAGATGCAGGAAGTATTGATGGCCGTTAACGGATTGGATTTTGTGCAAATACTGGTTATGTTTGTTATTTATTTTCTGGGAGGATATCTGCTTTACGCATCGCTTTTTGCCGCAATTGGCTCGGCGGTAGATAACGAAACCGACACGCAGCAGTTCTCGATGCCCATCATGTTGCCCATTATTTTTGCAATTTATGCTGGTATCTTCAGTGCCGAAAATCCTGACGGCCCGTTGGCATTCTGGTGTTCCATGATACCGTTTACTTCGCCTATTGTGATGATGGTTCGTTTGCCGTTCGATGTTCCGTTCTGGCAGATTGCACTTTCGGTGGGAATACTCGTTTTGTCGTTTGTAGGCACTACCTGGATGGCCGGAAAGATATACCGAACCGGTATTCTGATGTATGGCAAAAAAGTAACCTGGAAAGAAATGTGGAAATGGCTCAGGTATTAGCGTAATTAAGGACTGGCTGGGTGAGAAGCTTTGTGCTGCTCACTCAGTTTTCTTTTTTTTGAGAAGAAACATCCATAAAACGATTATCCCGATAGCTATCGGGAGTAGTATAATTTAAAAGCCATGTCTATTTGCGAGTTCCATGCGATAACTAATTAAAAAAAACGAACGCATGAAAATTGAAAAAACAAATGCCGCCCGTCTGCTCGATAAGGCAAAAGTTGCGTATGAGCTTATCGCTTACGAAGTAGATGAAAGCGACCTGAGCGCAATACATGTAGCAGAGCAATTGGCCGAGCCGGTTGAGCAGGTGTTTAAAACACTTGTACTCAAAGGCGATAAGAGCGGCTATTTCGTTTGTATCATTCCCGGTGCCGACGAGCTTGACCTGAAGTTGGCCGCTAAAGTCTCCGGGAATAAAAGTTGCGATATGATTCCGATGAAAGATTTGTTGTCGGTAACCGGATATATCCGGGGTGCTTGTTCGCCTATAGCCATGAAAAAGCATTTCCCTGCCTTTATACATGAAACCTGCTTGCATTACCCCAAAATTTACGTAAGCGCAGGTAAGCGTGGCTTGCAGATTTTTCTGAATCCTGCTGATCTGATAAAGGTAATAAATGCCGGAGTTAAAGCATTAATCACCATCGCAGACTAAAAAATGCCGGTTCTTTTTTGAAAAATTTTAATCGGGTTTATATGGGTTAAACCCCGATAGTTATCAGGATTGTAAGCCCAATATTGATGTTTTAGTATCAATAACTATGTATTACTGTGTGTCTTATACAATTAATTGAAATAATGTCGAATATTTAAAATATCACTATGTATCCACCATTACTTCGTCAGGGCGACCAAATCAGAATCATTTCTCCTTCAGGAGTAATTGATCCTGTGTATATTGATGGTGCCTCCAGCGTATTGTCATCCTGGGGTTTAGCCGTTACCGAAGGGCAGTTTGCCCGGGAAGCATACGGGCGATTTGCCGGCACCCGAGAGCAGCGCATCGCCGACTTGCAGCAAGCCATTACCGATCCGCAGGTAAAAGCCATTTTGTGCAGCAGAGGGGGATATGGCGTGGCTCAGATTATCGATGCCATAAATTTTGATGCCTTAAAATCAAATCCCAAATGGCTTATCGGGTTTAGCGATATTACCATACTTCATAATGCGTTTACAAATCTGGGCATTGCGTCGGTTCATGCCATTATGGCCAAGCATCTTACTGAACTTCCTGTGGGTTCGGAACAGCTATTGCGCTTACAAAGCATTGTTGCCGGTAAATTTCCCGAATATGCTATTTCAGAAGATCCGCTCAATAGGGCAGGAGAAGCCCGGGGAAAGCTTATCGGAGGTAATCTTTCGGTGTTGGTAGGGCTGAGAGGCACTCGGTTTGACTTGCCTTACGAAAACAATATCCTGTTTATTGAAGATGTAGCTGAAAAACCGTATCACATTGACCGTATGATGCAAAACCTGAGATTAGGAGGTGTTTTAGAGAAAATTTCTGGACTTGTAGTGGGTCAGTTTTCCGATTGCGAGGAAGATCCTCAGATGCACCTTACTGTATCTGAGATTATAGCTCAGGCTGTGGCAGAGTACAATTATCCGGTGTGTTTTAATTTTCCTGCCGGCCATGTCGATTACAACCTGCCACTTGTTTTGGGCGAAAATGTTTATCTAAAAGTTGATACTCATATGGCAAAATTATTTTTTGAAAATTAAGGTTTTCGATATATTTTATTAAAAAGAAAAAAAACATACGGGATTATTCATTGAAAATCTTATCTTTGCAATAGCTTAACTATCAGATACATTTTTATATAATGCTAAACGGAAAACATATAATCGGATTAAGTTGCGCATTTTTTTCGGTATTTCAGGCTTTTGCTTTTAAAAATACCGATATGGTTTTTGCATCCGATACGCTCAGAAATGAGACCGGATTTGCACCCCTTGGCGCCATTAGTATTACCGATTCTATTATTAACTACGGAAAACTTTTTTTGAATACCCCTTACCGTTATGGTTCAGCAGGAACGGCATCATTTGATTGTTCCGGATTTACATCGCACGTATACAAAAACTTTGGATATTTACTCGAACGCTCATCGGCCGATCAGGCTAAGCAATTTCCCACTGTAGATAAAAATCACCTGAAACCCGGTGATTTGGTGTTCTTCAACGGGCGCCGTCGCAACGGACGGGTGGGGCATGTGGGAATAGTAGTGGCAGCCAAGGAAGATGGCGAGTTCGACTTTATACATGCGTCTGTCAACGAGGGAGTTACTATATCTAATTCAAAGGCTGATTATTACCTGAAAAGATTTGTTAAGGCTGGGAGAGTAATTAATGCCGATTCTTTTTTTCTGGCTAATGCTGTTTCAGGATCTAATTTTTATCCGCAACTAAATACTTCGCCTTATACGCAAACGGCCGCACCAGCTGTTCAGGTTAATAATGTTCGCAAGGTAATTCCGGCCAAATATCATACTGTCCGCTCTGGCGAAACACTATCGCATATAGCCGAAAAATACAATATATCGGTGGCTCAGCTTAAGCGTAAAAACAAGCTCAAAAACGAAAATTTGCAAATAAAACAGCGCATCAAAATTAAAGATGAAGAAGTGCTGATGGTAGCCGAGCCAGTAAAACAGGAACTTGCAAATGTAAAGCCTATAAAGGGTAAAGACCCGCTTGTACAGCAGGATATGCTGACCGATAATGCTAAAAACACATCGACTTACGAACACAAAGTAATGCGGGGTGAAAGCCTGTATACTATTGCCAAAAAGTACGATATTCCTGTAAAAACACTGGTAGAAATTAACAATATCAATAATGGTAAAATAATTCCCGGTCAGATCCTCAGGTTAGCATCGTCGTATGCTTACGGCAGTCAGATTGCTGATGATGCCCAACCCGCAGCAAACGATACAAAATCGATTGATGATAATAAAAGTCAGGTATTATCTCACCGAGTGGCGTCAGGTGAAACGCTAAGTTCTATATCCCGCTTATACGGAATACCGAGCGACGACCTGATGAAAATCAATAAATTGAAAAACAGCAGAATTTCAGAAGGACAAGTGCTGCAACTCCGCCCAAATGAACCTGTACTACTGGCTCAGGAACAAAGCGCCAAACAACAAACGGCTGCACAGGTGAAACCCAAAGAAACAGCTCCTGCTCCCAAACCGCAAGTTGTAAAACAAACTCAGCAAACTCCTGCGGCCGAAACGGTAAAACCCTTGTACAATCCTGACGAAATAACCAACCACAGTATATCTTCGGGCGAAACGCTGGCTTCCATATCTGCAAAATACGGTATGACTATCGAAGAATTGCAGGCGCTGAACGAAATGAAAGGTAAAACCATTTACAGTGGACAAACGCTTAAGGTCAAAAAATTGCCTAAAGCCTTAGCTGCAACCGAAAACAGGTTTTATGAACATAAACCGACGAGCAGCATCAAAAAAACGCACTATAAAGTACAGCCCGGCGAGTCGTTGTTTATCATTTCGCAAAGATATAATATCAGTATACCTGAACTGAAAATGCTGAACAATATGGAGTCGGATAATATACAGGCCGGCCAAACAATTTATGTTCCCGATCGCGATATTGCCGTAGTGGAGACTCATGTAAGAGAAACTCCGGAGAACAGCAGGCCTGCAGCAACCACTATCAACGATGATCCGGCTTCGCTGAAATACCACAAGGTGGGTAACGGCGAAACGCTTACCTCTATTGCCGTGAAATACGGATGCACCATTAAGCAGATAAAAAACTGGAACAACATTCAGAGCGACAGGCTCAATGTGGGCGAAACACTAAAAATTCACGCCAGATAGTTCTGTCGGGTTAATTTGCTGAAAAAGACTTATCTCGTACTAAAGTTGCGGAATATTGATTCCTGTAATTTTCCGGTACAAATCCAACGCATAAATATCGGTCATGCCCGAAATATAATCGAGCACCGCCATTACCCTGCCATAAGTAGTGGGGCTGTTGGTTTCGTATTGTTCCGGAATCCGGTAGAGTAATTGCTGCGAATATGCTTTCTCGGGCTGCAACACTGCCGAGATAAGATGTTCAAGCAGAGTAAGTATAATCTTATAGCCGGCCAGTTCTACATCAAGTACTTCGGGCGAGCGATATATTTTGGCATATGCAGTATCGGAGCATTGTTTGTATGCCAGCCTGAACTGCTCAGGCAGCACTTTAATTAGCGACGATTTAAAAGTGCCATCAAGTATCTCCTGTTCGTGCTCAACAAAGGCTACAGAGCAGGCCTCAATCAACGAACCTATCAGCGACGATCTCAGGTAGGCAATTTGCTCATTTACATCAGTTACCATTTGCAGAGTCTCCATTCTGCGGACTTTTTGAGCTTCGCTAAAGAAGCTCAAAAGCAGGCGCTTGGTTTCTTCGGTTGAGAGGATTTTCAGTTTGTGAGCATCTTCAATGTCCATAATCTGATAGCAAATATCGTCGGCAGCTTCCACCAGATATACCAAAGGATGACGACAAAATCTGCCCGGATTATCAGCACAACGCTGAATGCCAAGTTCATCAGCTATCTTTTGGTACGATACCTTTTCTGAATCAAAAAAACCGAATTTCTGCTTTCCGGCATCGGCATATATCGATGCGTAGGGGTATTTAATGATGGATGCCAATGTGCTGTAAGTTAGCACAAAGCCCCCCTTTCGGCGTCCTTTAAACTGATGTATAAGCAACCTGAAAGCATTGGCATTTCCTTCAAAACAGGTAATATCTTTCCATTCTTCTTTGGTCATTGCTTGTTCGAGTTCCTTGCCATGCCCTTCCGAAAAGTAAGTGGCAATGGCTTTTTCACCCGAGTGGCCAAAAGGAGGATTGCCTAAATCGTGGGCCAGACAAGCTGCCGAAACTACAGCGCCTATTTCGTCTAAAAAAGGTGCGTTAACTCCTTTTTTTTGAAGCTTATGAGCCACATTTACTCCCAACGACCTACCTACACAGGCTACCTCCAGGCTGTGAGTAAGCCTGTTGTGTACAAATACACTACCCGGTAAGGGGAATACCTGAGTTTTATTCTGCAACCGCCGGAACGGGGCTGAAAAAATCAGGCGGTCGTAGTCACGTTGAAATTCGCTTCGTTCATCATCACGATTTTCGTGATAGTCCTCCATGCCAAAGCGTTTGGTAGATAAAAGCTGTGTCCAGTTCATGTTTTTTATTGTCTAAAGTCAAATGTTCAAAAATCTGTAAGTCGATTAATCAGGTAATCTAATCCTCTGTTTCAGGCTTATCGGCTGCCGTTTCTTTTTCTTGTATTTAATCCGGCATATGGTAGTTTTTCAGTTCCTTACGTAAGTCTCTGCTTTTACCATCGGTTACCTTATCCATCCACCTCCAGAATTTATCGCTGTGGTTCATCTCCTTGGTATGGCAGAGCTCATGAAGAATCACATAATCAACCAAATGAGCAGGAAGCAGCATCAGAAAAAACGATAGATTAATGCTTCTTTCGCGCGAACAGCTTCCCCAGCGACTTTTGCTTGCCTGTATCTTTACCGTTGAATAATAAAAACCAAATTTCCCGGCTAATTGTTTCGTTCTTTCCGGTAAAAGTCTTTTAGCTTCTTTTCTAAGGAAATAGTTAATGCCATTCCAGCAGTATTCCTGATTTTGCTTGAGCAGACAATCTTCGCCTGCAGGAAATTCAATGGTAAGTAATCCGTTTTTTAAAGAGAAAAAAATATCTTTTCTATCCACTTTACTCAATACTACATCAAAAGTAAGCGTGCGCATTCTGGTATTTTCGTCGATGATGGTAGGGTTGTTTTTCTGGCTCGTACTCAGCTTTTGTTGTTTTGCCAGAATAGCCTTTTGTTCATCAAGAATAAATTTAATGGCTTCATTTTCAGAAATATGTATCGGGAAGGAGACTTTAAGACTATCGGCCAGAATACGAACGCGAATACGAGATGCCCGCGCACTACGTACAAACCCGATAGAACCGAAAAGTTGTTCTGCTTCTGCTAACGTATTGCTCATTTTGACTGTAATAAAACACAAAGGTACATTTTTTAATCGTAAAAAAATTTGATTATCGGGTATAAACAAATAACTTTGCATGAAAGAAAAAACCCAAGTTTAAAATAAAAAAACAGTTGAACATGGTTGACTTATGTTATTCGTTCTGATTAAAGCAGCGAAAAACAGCAGTCAATTGTCATGAGTATAAAAAATGATTAAAGCAGTAAATATTCACAAGAGTTTCGGTAGTCTCGAAGTACTTAAAGGGGTTGATTTGGAAATAAGGAAGGGCGAAATCGTTTCGATTGTAGGGCCCAGTGGGGCAGGAAAAACTACCTTGCTTCAGATTCTGGGTACGCTCGACAAAGCTGATGAGGGTGAGGTAATTATCGATGGTCAGGATTTTAGCCGGTTCAACGAAAAAAAACTGGCGGCCTTTCGCAATCAGCATATCGGATTCATATTTCAGTTTCATCAATTATTGCCGGAGTTTACAGCCCTCGAAAATGTGATGATTCCGGCGCTTATTGCAGGCACCGATTCCCGCAAAGCTAAAGCCAGAGCTTTGGAATTACTCGATTATCTTGGTTTAAGCGAGCGTATTACGCATAAACCGTCGGAGTTGTCGGGAGGCGAAAAGCAACGTGTGGCTGTGGCGCGTGCGCTTGTTAATCAGCCGTCGGTTATACTGGCCGATGAGCCATCGGGTAGCCTCGATTCTAAAAACAAAGAAGAGTTGCACCGTTTGCTTTTTGACTTGAGAGATAAATTTGGATTAACTTTGGTGATAGTTACACACGATAAAGAGCTGGCATTGCTTTCGGACAGAGTTATTGAAATGAAGGACGGACTTGTGTGGGTGGATGGCAGGCGAGAATCTGCCGTGTCGGAAGAGCAGGTTGCAGAAAACACTGATTCGTCAATAGTCTGATAATCTGAATAGTGTGATTTTCTAATTGTTGATGAATCAAATTTTAAAAAGTACCCCCGCCGGGAATCGAACCCGAATTTAAAGTTTAGGAAACTTTCGTTCTATCCATTGAACTACAGGGGCGGTTTTCTAAAGCGGCACAAAAATACATTTTTTTGATGAGAAATAAAAACAAAATCTTTCCGGATGCGATACTCTTATCTGTTTAGGATATGAATTTGTTGATATACCAATATACATAACATATTATGTTTTATATACTTTATCCTTTTATCTGGCTTGTTACCTGGCTGCCTCTGAGGGTATTATATGTTTTTTCAGATATTTTTTATCTGATTATTTATTATATAATTCCTTACAGAAAGAAACTGGTGCGCGCTAACCTTAAAAACTCGTTTCCTGAAAAAACCGATGATGAAATAAGCAAAATAGAGAAGAAGTTTTATCGCTTCTTTTGCGATACTTTTATCGAAACACTGTATATTTTGCATATGAGCGAGGCCGAAATGAAGCGAAGGTTTGATGTGGGGAATATACAAATGATAAAAGACTATTATGCGCAGGGAAAGAGCGTGATGATTATGACGGCGCATTATGGTAACTGGGAGTGGGGTTCGTCGTTTTCACTTGGATTACCCGTCGAAAATCCCGTTTACAATATATATAAAAGGCTAAGCAATAAGGCTTTTGGTGATTTAATGAATGATTTGCGAAGCCGTTTTGGTGGTCGCAGTGTGGAAATGAAGGAGCTGCTACGCAAGATGGTAAACCTGCGCAGCGAAGGCAAGCTTGTGAGTTTTGCTATGATTTCGGATCAGCGGCCACGTAAACGCACCATTCATTACTGGACCCGTTTTTTAAATCAGGATGCTCCTGTGTTTGTAGGTACTGAGCAACTGGCCAAAAAATTTGATTATCCGGTAATATACATCCACATCAACAGGGTGAAGCGCGGCTACTATCATTGCGAGTATTTCCCTATTGCTGACGAGCCTTTGAAAACAGGGGAATTTGAGATTACTGAAAAATACATTCGTATACTGGAACAGAAAATAAAAGAGGAACCGGCTTACTGGCTTTGGACACACAAACGTTGGAATCACAAGAAATCCTGAAGAAAAACAATAATCGACAGTGGCAAAGAAAAATAAATTTTTTGTAGTTTGGGATGGACGCGAGCCTGGTATTTATACCTCGTGGGATGAATGTAAGCGTCAGGTTAACGGATATCCCGATGCTAAATACATGGGGTTTCTCACTCAAGCTGAGGCCCGGGAGGCTTTTTTGTCGCCTTATTGGGATTATGTGGGAAAAAAACACAAGTCACCTCAGCCCACTCCGGAGCAGATAGCGGCAGTAGGTTTGCCCCTGACCGAGAGTATCGCCGTGGACGCAGCTTGTAGTGGCAATCCCGGAGCGATGGAGTATCAGGGGGTGTATGTTCGCACCGGAGAACTACTGTTTAAGCAGGGACCTTTTGCCAACGGTACGAATAATATTGGCGAGTTTCTGGCTTTGGTACATGGTCTGGCTTTTCTGAAACAAAGAAACAGTTCGTTGCCCATTTATTCCGACAGCAAAATAGCCATCAGTTGGGTGCAGCAGAAGAAAGCCAAAACCCGCCTGGACGAAAGTGCTGACAATAAAGTGCTTTTTGAATTAATAGAGCGTGCCGAAAAATGGCTCGCCGAAAACGTTTATCCAAACGAAATAAGAAAATGGAAAACCGAGGTTTGGGGCGAAATACCGGCCGACTTCGGTAGAAAATAACGACGTTTTCTGCTAAAGCGTTTACTTTTGTTTGATAAACCTGTTGATATAAGGTATTGAACTTAAAGGAAAATCCCGTTTGATGATTAAGAGCAGGAAAGCTGCCATCAGAATTGTTTTTAAACCCAGATTCAGCCAACCATAGGGAGTGTTAATCAGAAGGCTCAATAAGTAAAGTATTCCGGTAGCCACTGTGTACAGCCCGATAGTTTTCATGTCGTATTTTATAGGCATGTGTTTCTGTCCGAAATAATACGATACAAGCATGATTACGAAATAACAGGCAAAAGCCGCCCAGGCCGAACCTGTATAGCTGAAGCGGGGTACCAGCAGGATATTTCCCACTACAATGATTACAGTGCCCAAAAGCGAGAACCAGGCTCCGTACATGGTTTTGTCGGTGAGTTTATACCACAACGACAGATTGAAGAATATTCCCTGAAAGATAAAGGACATCAGTACGATAGGTACTACGTTAAGCCCCACCCAATAATCGCGCTGAATGATATATTTGAAAATATCCATGTAAAAAATCATTCCCAGAAAAATAAGGTAGGAGAAGATAATGAAAAATTTCATGGCATCGGCATAAGCTGTGATGCTGTTTTTATCTTTATGCTGCGCAAAAATAAAGGGTTCGTAAGCATACCTGAAAGCCTGAGTAAACATGAGCATAACCATAGCTATTTTAGAAGTGGCTCCGTAAATGCCCAATTCAGAGGCGCCTTCCACTCCGGGTTTAAGAAACGGGAAAAGAATTTTATCCAGAGTTTGATTCATAATGCCTGCTATACCAAGCACAAGCAGCGGTAGCGAATATCGCAGTATTTGCTTGAGCATTGCCCGGTCGAAAGCGTACTTTGGCCGGTAAATATAAGGTGTCAATGCTATAGTTTGCAATACGGTGGATAATATATTTGAAACAATAACATAGCCTACGCCATAGCCGGGATTATAAAACCAGCTGATAGTTTCGGGGGCATGCGTATGAAGCCAGGGGCATGCTACCAGAAAAAACAGGTTAAAAACGATATTAAGGCCGATGTAAAGAAATTTAATGGCCGCAAATTTTACAGGTCTGTTTTTGAAACGAAGGTACGCAAATGGAATCGAAGCAAAAGCATCGATGGCCACTACTACGCCAAGCATGCTTATGTACTCGGGGTACTCGGGGTATTTGAGTAAGGTGGCAAAAGGCTTGTCAAAAACGACACACAAAATGGCAAAAACAAGGGATGTAGCTCCAACTGTAAGTAGCGTTGTGGTGTAAACTTTTTCCGAATCTTCTTTATGTTTATTGGCAAACCGAAAAAACCCGGTCTCCATTCCGTAGGTAAGTATTACAAGCAGCAGTGCCGTCCAGGAGTAAAGGTTGGTAACCACGCCGTAGTCGGCAGAGCTTTCCAGTATGTAAGTATATAAGGGTACCAGTAACCAGTTCAGAAACTTACCAAGAATGCTGCTGACACCGTAAATAGCGGTGTCTTTGGCCAGCTTTTTCATTTGTTTTTCAGCCATTTGTTTTGAGCCTTTTTATTTCGATTTCTGAAAATAGCTGATTATCTTTTCAGCCCATTTAAATTCAGGCGTCGGTTCAAAGTCTTCTTCTTTCAGGTACCCACCCTCAATCAGAAGTTTTGTAGCTTCTTCGGCCTGTTCTTCGTTTACCATAAGTTTAGCACCGCCGTTTACATTGGCTACGTAGGCTCTGTTCACAATTTCGTCTTTAGCATAACAGCTGATGCCTAAAGATTCGAGGTAGGCTTTTGCCATTTCAAAATCTACCGAATTACTGAAAGCTCTGATTGTGATTAATTCGCTCATGATTATTTTTTTTGTAGTTGGTACTCCTTATGGAAATTGAGTTACACGATACCCCGCGATTTTTTAATGCTTTCGTAAGCCTCGTTAATAACCCTGAATTTTTCGGTAGCCGATTTTTTTACATCGTCTCCCAGATTATTTACTTTGTCGGGATGATATTTCATGGCCATGCGCCTATATGCTTTTTTTACTTCCTCGTCGGATGCAGTAGGTTCAGTTTCAAGTGCTTTGTATGCCCAGTTGGTGTCGGTTTGTTTAAAGTACGGAGCTTTGAGCGATTCGAAATCGGCCTGCGATATACCAAAAACAGATGAAATGCGCTCTATGACGCTAAGTTCCGATTGATGCATTTCGCCATCGGAGAGGGCTACGTCAAACAAAAAATGCACCAACTGCATTTTGGCTGAGTAGTTCATATAGCTATTAATCTGCATGGCTACTTCTCTTTCGTCGATTTGTTGTTCGAGCAATGATTTGAGTATTTGCAAAGCCTCAAGAGCTCCTTCTTCGCCAAAGTTGGTAACCAAAAATTTCTTTACAACATTTAATTCAGCCTTTTGTACTTTTCCATCGGCCTTCATCACGCAGGCAATCATTACCAAAAGGCTGATTTTAAAATCGCCTTCGGTAGTCGTTCGTCCGGTACTTCTGTCTTGACTGTTAAATGCTTGGCCGCTATTTCCGTCGAACAATGAGCCTACAGCAAACCCAACTAACGCGCCTATCGGACCGCCAAAAGCCCAGCCCAGTCCGCCACCTATCCATTTACCAAAACCAGCCATATCCTATGCTATTTTTCATTTTTTTTATTGGATGCAAAGATACAAAAAAGTTATATGCAAAATCCATCTATGTTTCGGAAGTTAAATACAAGTTTATTAAAACGCGAGAGACTGCCATCCAATGGAAAGCAGTCTCTCAATATCTCAACTACAAGATTACTTGTCGTCTTTTTTTACTCTGAAGTTAGTCTTCTTTGGGTGGACGTGGAAGTAAGGCCTTGCGTGACAGCTTGAACTTACCGGTTTTCTGATCCACATCAAGCAGTTTCACATCAATAACGTCACCTTCCTTCAGTCCTGACTGATCCATGGTTTCGATACGACGCCATTCCAGTTCCGAGATATGAAGCAAACCTTCTTTGCCCGGCAGGAACTCAACGAACGCACCATAAGGCATGATAGATTTTACTTTCGAAGGGTATACTTCACCAATTTCAGGAATGGCTACAATGCCTTTGATTTTAGCAATTGCTGCATCGATAGCTGTTTTGTTATTGGCTGCAATTTCTACACGTCCCTGATCTCCAATTTCTTCGATAGAAATAGTAGCTCCGGTTTCGGCTTGCATGCCCTGAATGATTTTTCCACCAGGGCCGATTACAGCACCAATCATTTCTTTCGGAATAAACATAACAATGATACGTGGAGCATGTGGTTTCAGGTCGGCACGAGGTTCAGAAAGGGTTTCCATGATTTTACCCATGATATGTAAACGTCCTTCTTTGGCCTGACGTAATGCTGTCTCCAGAATTTCATACGACAAACCATCTACTTTAATGTCCATTTGAGTAGCGGTGATACCGTCTTTCGTTCCGGTTACCTTAAAGTCCATATCGCCTAAGTGGTCTTCATCTCCCAAAATATCAGAAAGCACAGCAAAGTTTTTACCTTTATTTTCAGAAATCAATCCCATGGCAATACCTGTAACCGGTTTCTTGATTTGTACACCGGCATCCATCAGTGCTAATGTTCCGGCACAAACGGTAGCCATCGACGATGAACCGTTCGATTCCAAAATATCAGATACCACGCGAACCACATAAGGATAATCGGCAGGAATCATTGGTTTTAGAGCACGGTAAGCAAGGTTTCCATGACCAATCTCGCGGCGACCAGTTCCGCGTGAAGCACGGGCTTCTCCGGTAGAGAAAGGAGGGAAGTTATAATGCAAAAGGAAACGATCTTTTCCTTGAATTAATGCTTCGTCAATCAATTTCTCGTCGTTTTTAGTTCCGAGTGTAACCGAAGTTAACGATTGGGTTTCACCTCTGGTGAAAACAGCCGATCCGTGAGGTCCGGGTAAATAATCCACTTCGCTCCAGATTGGGCGAATTTCAGTGGTTTTACGACCATCCAAACGTTTGCCTTCGTCCAGAATTGAACGACGCATGGCTTCTTTTTCTACATCGTGATAATATTTACTGATTAATCCTTTTTTAGCTTCAGCTACTTCAGGATCAAGAGATGCAATATATTCAGCTTTTACAGCTTCAAAGTTTTCAACGCGCGAATGTTTGTCGGTGTTGCACGAAGTGGCAAGAGCGTAGGCTTTGGCATAAGTTTTTTCCCAAACATCTTTTTTCAGATCTTCGTCGTTTTCTTCGTGGCAGTAGGTTCTTTTCACTGTTTTTCCTACAGCTTCCATTAATTCCAACTGAGCCTGACAATGCACTTTAATGGCTTCGTGAGCCACTTTCATGGCATTCAGCAAATCATCTTCACTTACTTCTTTCATCTCGCCTTCCACCATCATGATGTTGTCAAGTGTAGCGGCTACGATAATATCCATATCGGCATCAGCAAGCTGAGCATAAGTTGGGTTCAAAACAAACTCACCATTGATACGTGCAACGCGTACTTCCGAGATAGGTCCGTTGAAAGGTATATCCGAAACAGCTAAGGCAGCCGAAGCTGCCAAACCAGCCAGTGCATCCGGCATATCAACACCATCAGCAGAATATAGGGTTACGTTTACAAAAGTTTCAGCATGAAAATCGTCCGGAAAAAGCGGACGTAAAGCGCGGTCAACAAGACGTGAAACAAGGATTTCGTAATCCGAAGCACGTCCCTCGCGACGGGTAAATCCACCGGGGAAACGACCGTTTGAAGCGAATTTTTCTTTATAATCAACAGAAAGAGGCATAAAGTCCGTTCCGGGAACGGCATCTTTGGCAGCACAAACTGTGGCCAATAACATGGTGTTACCCATGCGAACCATCACTGAACCGTCGGCTTGTTTTGCCAGCTTTCCGGTTTCGATGGTAATTTCACGTCCATCACCCAATGCGATGGTTTTTGTAACTACATTCATACAAATTACATTTTTCTTTTTTTTAAACTTCTAAATTTCGGGCACAAAGATACGATTTAATTTGCGAAAAATGTACATTATAATACAATTAGTAGCAGAATAAGGATTGTTTTGGTTAAATATGGCTGACTTAAAAAAATATTTATCCCCATATTTTTTGTATAATGGCAGGATAGAATTTATATTCCAAAGCGTGCACTTTGTTGGCTATGTCGGTGGGGCTGTCGGTGGTAGCAACCGGGCATTGAGCCTGAAAAATGATGTTTCCTTCGTCATAATGCTCTGTTACGTAATGGATGGTAATGCCGGTTTCGGTTACACCGGCATTTTTTACAGCTTCATGTACTTTGTTGCCGTACATTCCCTTGCCTCCAAAATTGGGTAATAATGCCGGATGAATGTTAATTATTTTTTCCGGGAAAGATTTAATGATATTTTCCGGTATTTTCAGTAAAAAACCTGCCAGTACTATATAATCAATGCGTTGATGTTTGAGGTAATCGATAATGGCTTCTCCGTTGGCAAAATCATCTCTTGTGAATGTAACTGATTGTATACCCATGGTTTGTGCGCGGAGGTGAACGAAAGCATCTGCTTTGTTCGACAGAATAACCGGAAACTCGAAAGCCGGATTTTCTCTCAGAGTTGTAATTATGTTTTCGGCATTAGAGCCCGACCCCGAAGCGAAGATAGCTATTCTTGATGTCATTTTTCAATAGATGATATTGCTCAAATTAGGGTAATTTGTGCAAAAAAGTGTATTTTTTTTGTCAAAAATGAGGATATGTGGAGAAAATTTCATTTCTTTGCACCGCAAAATTATAAAACATTTTTTATTTATAAACTTAAAAACAAAAATTATGTCAGAAGTTGCAGCTAAAGTAAAAGCTATTATCGTAGACAAATTAGGCGTTGAAGAAGCAGATGTTGTTCCAACAGCAAGTTTCACAAACGACCTTGGCGCTGATTCATTAGACACAGTAGAACTGATTATGGAATTCGAAAAAGAATTCGGCATTTCTATTCCTGACGAACAAGCAGAAAAAATTTCTACTGTAGGCGACGCTATCGCTCACATCGAGGCTTTACAAAAATAATCATTTTCCACAATAATTTCTTATTATGGAATTGAAAAGAGTAGTAGTTACTGGTTTAGGCGCCATTACTCCTCTTGGTAATACTATTCCTGAGTTATGGAATAGTATTATTAATGGTGTAAGCGGAGCCGGACCAATTACTCATTTTGATGCATCAGCATTTAAAACAAAGTTTGCATGTGAGGTTAAAAATTTTGATCCAAATCAATATTTTGACCGCAAAGAAGCGCGCAAGCTTGATATTTATGCGCAGTATGCAATAGCTTCTGCCAAAGAAGCTATCGAGAATAGTGGTCTTGATCTGGAAACCGTTGACAAGGACGAAGTAGGTGTTATTTTTGCTGCCGGTATTGGTGGTATCGCTACTTTTGAGCAGGAAATTGGTTACTATTACCAGAATCAGGATCAGGGTCCTAAGTTCAATCCTTTTTTCATCCCCAAGATGATTTCGGATATTGCTGCCGGCCAAATCTCGATAATTTATGGTTTTCACGGACCGAATTATTCAACGGCATCGGCTTGCGCTTCGTCAACGAATGCGCTTATTGATGCGTTTAATTATATTCGTCTGGGAAAAGCCAATGTGATTTTGGCAGGTGGTGCCGAAGCAGCTATTACTCCTGGTGGAGTGGGCGGTTTCAATGCACTTACAGCTTTGTCAACCCGCAATGATGAGCCTCAGGCTGCATCTCGTCCGTTTAGCAAAAGCCGCGATGGTTTTGTGATGGGCGAAGGTGGCGGTTGCCTCGTTCTTGAGGAACTTGAACACGCTTTGGCCCGCGGCGCAAATATTCTTTGCGAAGTGGTAGGAGGCGGAATGTCTGCAGATGCTTATCACCTTACCGCAACTCACCCTGAAGGGCTTGGTGCTAAATTGGTGATGGCAAGAGCTTTGAAAGATGCCGGATTGAAGCCGGAAGATATTAGCTATATTAATGTTCACGGAACATCTACTCCCGTAGGGGATATTTCCGAAGCTAAGGCTATCAAAGAAGTGTTTGGTGAACATGCATATCAACTTAATATCAGTTCTACAAAGTCAATGACCGGTCATTTACTGGGTGCTGCAGGAGCTGTAGAAGCTATCATTTCCGTTTTATCGGTAGTTAATGATATTGTCCCTCCGACAATTAATTTTACCGAAGGAGATGAGGATCCGGATATTGATTATAATCTCAACTTCACTTTCAACAAGGCACAAAAACGTACTGTAAATGCCGCTTTATCCAATACTTTTGGGTTTGGTGGTCATAATGCCAGTGTGATTGTGAAAAAATACGTTGGTTAAGTTGTGATTAAGTATCTCATACGTAGATTAAGGCTCTTTTCGAAATCACGGAAAGAGCCTTATTTGCTTTTCCATAAAGTATTGGGATTTTTCCCCGATAATATTGAGTACTATCAGCTGGCCGTGAGGCACCGTTCGGTGTCGGTACGTACTGCCGATGGTAATATGTTAAGCAATGAGCGGCTCGAATTTTTGGGCGATGCAGTGCTTAATTCAGTAGTAACCGATATACTGTACCGGCGCTACGAGAACGAACGTGAAGGTTTTTTGACCAACACCCGTTCAAAGATTGTAAAAAGAGATTCGCTCAATCAACTGGCTGTGGAAATTGGGCTCGACAAACTGATGCTTACTTCTAAGCATGTTAGTTTTACTTCCAATAATAATATCTGCGGCAATGCTCTTGAAGCACTTATGGGTGCCATTTATCTTGATTATGGATACAAAAAATGCAAATGGTTTGTAGAACATCAGTTGCTTAAGAACCATATGGACATTGATAAAATTGCTTGTGACGAAGTGAATTTTAAGTCCAAAATAATAGAATGGAGCCAAAAGCATCGGCTGCCGCTGGAATTTGTGCTGGTGAAGGAAGAATTGGATGCTGGCAATAAACACACTTTTCTGATGCGACTAACCATTTCGGGGATGAATATCTGCGAAGCCACTGGTAGTAGTAAAAAAGAATCGCATCAGAATGTATCGTACAAAGCTTTACAAATAATTGAAGCTAATCCACATTTTATTCAGGAAATCATTCAGTTGAATGAAAATACTGTCGTTCAGGAAAACACTCCTGTTATCTGATTTGTTTCTCAGACAGAAAAGTAGTTCGCATCACAAACAACGGTGTCGATGTCAGATGAAAATCTTATATTCTCTCTTGCGCAACACCGATAAACTAAAAAAATCATACACATGGATAATTTTCATTTCGCTCGCTTTATAAGTCAGCAGTCCGCAAAATACGGAGACCGTACCGAGTTCTATTCACGTAAGAACCTGACAGATAGTTGGACGGAATTGAACTGGATAGATTTTAGCAACCAGATAGATGTGGCAGCTAAAGCTTTGCTTGAGCTTGGTGTGGCAGAGCAAAAATGCGTAGGTCAGTTCTCGCAAAATATGGTAGAAAATCTGGTTGTAGATTTTAGTTTATACTCAATCAGAGCCGTTATGGTGCCGGTTTATGCTACCTCTTCAGGCCCGCAGCTGGAGTTTATTGTAAACGATGCTGAGATTTCAGTTCTTTTTGTAGGTGAACAGCAGCAATACGATATAGCAGTAGAGGTGATGAAGAATTCGGCCGTACTGAAAACAATTATTGCAATTGACAAAGATGTTGTGCTCAATCCGAATATAAATTCCATGTATTTTTCCGATTTCATAAAGCTTGGCATTGCTGATAAGCACGAAGCTGATGTGGCTGAACTCAGAGCAAAAGCCTCGCCCGATGATTTAGCCTGTATTCTTTATACTTCGGGTACTACGGGCAATCCTAAAGGGGTGATGCTTCCGCATAGCTGCGTTATTGAAGCCATGCGTATACACCCAATCCGTCTGACAAGCGTTACGGATGAGGACACCTCCATTGCATTTCTACCACTATCGCACGTATTTGAGCGGATGTGGACATATTTTTGCATCTATACCGGAGTAAAAATATATATCAATCTCCGACCAATCGAAATTCAGCAAACAATCAAAGATGTTCGTCCTACTCTCATGTGTGCCGTTCCACGTTTTTGGGAAAAGGTATATGCTGGTGTGCAGGAAAATCTGGCCGGAATGTCGCCATTTATGCTTGGTGTGGTGGCCTGGGCTATTGCCGTGGGAAAGAAGCACAATATCGATTATTTACGAACAGGCAAAAAGCCTGATTTTTGGTTGAAGTTCAAATATCTTTTTGCCGATAAAATAATTTTTGCGAAAGTAAAGAAAACAATCGGGATTGAAAATGCCAATATGCTGCCTACTGCAGGAGCCAAACTGTCTGACGATATAGCCATTTTTATGCGCAGTATAGGTGTGCCTATAGTATATGGATACGGATTGACTGAAAGTACTGCCACTGTATCGTGTTTCGATTATGTGGGTTATCAGATTGGCACGGTTGGCTCATCCATGCCCGGAGTAGAGGTAAGAATAGGTGAGGAGAATGAAATACAGCTAAAAGGAAAAACTATTTTTCCGGGGTACTACCGTAATTCTGAAGCATCCAAAGCCGCCTTTACCGACGATGGTTGGTTCAAAACCGGTGATGCAGGAACATTTAAAGATGGAATGATATCGCTTACCGAACGAATAAAAGATCTGTTTAAAACATCCAATGGAAAGTACATAGCGCCTCAGGAAATTGAAACCCGCCTGATTCTTGATAAATACATTGAGCAGGTGGCGGTAATAGGCGACGAAAGGAACTTTGTAACAGCTATTATTGCTCCGGCCATTCCCGCGCTCGAAGAATATGCTGCCAAACAAGGCCTTTCGTATCGAACTATTGATGAACTGATTCTGCTACCGGAGGTTTACAAGCTCATTGAAGATCGGATTAAAGCCTTGCAGGCAGGTATGGCTAATTACGAACAAATTAAGAAGTTTGTATTGATTAAAAAGGGATTCAGTATAGAAACGGGTGAGCTTACCAATACCCTAAAAATACGTCGTGCTGTAATTATGCAAAAATACAAGGCTCAGATAGATGGTATGTATCGATAATATGGAGGTCGATAATTTGGCGGGAGAGCTAAGTTTGTGTTGTACAACATAATTTTATATATTTGCAGGAAATATTTCTCAGTATTAATCTATTTTTTGAAAAATTTATGTTGAACGAAAAAATTGGAATCAATGCAGGACTGATATGGAAAGCATTGGAAAGCGGTGAGCAGAACGTAAAAGCCGTTAAAAAAGCAACAAAGCTGACAGAGAAAGATTTGAACCTTGCCCTGGGCTGGTTAGCTCGCGAAGGGAAATTAAAATTCAATGAAGCAGAAGGCGAAGTGTATGTAAGCCTTGTCTGATTTGAAACAATCGTATTACGAGAAAAGCGATGAAATAAGTTTTTATCGCTTTTCTTGTTTTTTGCACAATCTGAAAAAAATCCTGATAAATCAGTCAATATTTTGTGCCTAAATTGTTCTGTAATTCAAAAAATAGACGTATATTTGCAGCCGCTTTGAGCGAAAAGCATCTCATCCCGATAGTTTATCGGGAGGTAGAGCATAAGCTTGCCCCAAAGGATATACACCAATAACCTTGGCAAGAAAAAGTTAGAAAAACGTAATCTGACAATCCAAACAAAACAATGCGAAAATAGCTCAGTTGGTAGAGCATAACCTTGCCAAGGTTAGGGTCGCGGGTTCGAGTCCCGTTTTTCGCTCAAAAACAGGAAAGCGTGTAACTATTCAAAAAAAACGGGACGAAGAAGTTTATCCCGATTCGTAGTTATCGGGAAGTCCCGTTTTTCGCTCTGCTTTTTTTAAGCAACACAGGAAACATTCCTGCCCGGATGGTGGAATGGTAGACACGAAGGACTTAAAATCCTTTGGCTTCACGGCTGTGCGGGTTCAAGTCCCGCTTCGGGTACAAAAAGAGACAAACTTTTTTATAGAGTTTGTCTCTTTTTTTTGTAGATTAATGCGGCTATAAATAAGCAAAACAACGGATAAATTTACGATATAAATATCTTCACCTTTGCAGAAAAAGCAATGTTTACATTATCTTCAATGTCCTCAATACTTCCTCAAAAATTTTTTGTAGAAATAATATCATTTTTTGTAGAAATAAGATATAAAAGCAACGAGAAACAAGTAACTTTGTGTGTTGAAACGTTATCGTTTTTGTGAAATTTACTGCCAGTTTAATATAAATTTAATGTACGTAATATGCCTTATGGTAGGTTTAGCTTAAATTTGAAAAGATATAGCTATTCTGAATCTCGATACTACTCTAATTCAATGTAATGCTATCCTCCCGGAATAAAGTGCTGTAGGGTTAATATTTTAAATGTTCATTGAACATTCAAAAATAGCAGAACGCAAAGTGCAATTTTACTACATTACTCCAACTTATGCCCAATTATAAAAATAACTCTGGTGTATAGTATCGATTAGGAATTATACCTGTAAGCAAATTCGTGACAAAAAAATGAAATTTCAGCTAACTGTGTTTGTGCGTGTTAGGCTATTTTTATTTGGTGAGTTGAGTCTGTAATTTAAGTTTTACAGAACAATTTTATATTATAAACTGTTGCTCAGTTATTACTCCACAAATCTAATATCGGTTTCTATTGTTAATTAAAACTTTCTTAACCTTCTTTTAGAGACTAAATAGATATTTCTCCTTCGTTTGTTTATCAACTAACCAAACTTTTTTCTTGATAAATTCCGTCGCCTGAAATTCGTATAATTTCAGCAAATTATCACTTTAAAAAAAAGTGATTGATTACTTACATCTGCAGGCATCGATATGTCTGTTTTTTCATTTCAATGAAAAAGTTATCCTTTTGTTACCAATAAGAGAAATACAAGGAATCCCATTTTGAATCATTGAGTCATTGAGGACATATTGGGGACATTGAGTTCAAGTGCTAATATTTGAGGATAATTCCCAGTGAAAAACTGTAAAAAAAATAGTAGTTTCGTGAAACTACGAAAAAATACTGTTGATTAGATGACATCAGTTGTAATCATTATATGACTAAATATACTACTTGCAGGTATTTGCTATGCAGTTTTTTCATATTTATTATAACGTGCTATCAGGTTAACGCCAAAAATATAGACTCAGGCGATTATTTTCAATTAGAAGACGAACAGGCGTTAACCCTTTCCGGGGTCTGGATATTTAACTATGGGGTGTGGAGCAGAGGCAAAAATATTGACAACGGAAATGCCATAAAAGTAGATGTGCCGTCGTCATGGACTAACTATAAAAAAAATGGTGTAAAGTACCCCTGGTGTGGCAATGCCACGTACAGCTGTAAAGTAGTAACTCAGAGTAAAGGAAAGCTTAAAAAATACGGAATAAAGGTATATGGAATTAATACAAATTACTCGGTATATATAAATGATGAATTAGTAATTTATAATAAGGTTGAGTTTCATAGCAAAGATTTAAAACATAAAATAACAGGTGTTGTTGACTATTTTGTGTCGGATAGGGATACCCTTAATGTGCTGATACACATCAGTAATTTTTCGCGGGTTAGGTACTCGGGTATTTACAGCCCCATCATCATCGGATCCGAAAGAATAATTAAAAAAATTGATTTTTTTGATATTTTTAAGTCAATAGCATTCATAGTTTTTTTTGGAGTATCTCTGTTTGTGAGTATACTTTTAGTGCTATTTACTAAGAAACAATACTACTTGTATCTTATTGTGTTTTGTTCGATACTTATTTTAGAAACGATAATTCAGTATGAAAAAATTGGAATAAACTATATTGATTGGATTAGTAATTCGTTAGAATACAAACTTTTTTTGGCTTCAATGTTATTGTTGCCACTGGTTTATACGCTATTTAATATTAGTTCAAATAATGCGATTAAAAACAAATGCAATGATGTGCTTTCAGTAATAATAGTTGCTGGCTACATTTTAATATTGGTTTTACCAACTGATGTTACGCTTCAGTATCATATTTATACGATTATACCACAGTCGGTATTTTTGTTGTCGATATCTCAACAAATAATATTCAAGGATTTATTATGTAAAACTAATATTTTTCGCTTCACAGGATTCCTTGTCATGATTGTGGTAATAGTGAATGATTTGGTGAGTGCCAGCAATGTATTTAATTATTTTAATTTTCTTGGTATTGCTGGTGGTTTTATTTTTCTTGTTTTAGAAGGTGTCTCATCGCTGTTTTCGTCGGCTTTGCTTGTTCGTAAAGATAGAAGCATGAAGGTTTCAGGCAGTGCAGGGGCGAAATCGGATGAGGTGCTGTTGCGAACGCTTTCTCACGATTTGATGAATACTTTTAATAATATGCTGCTTAGCGTAGATTTGCTTAAAAGAGAAACGAATGATAGTAAAAATCTGACAAGAATTATAAACAATATCAACGGAGCAATATCGATAGTGAGAAATAGTATTCAATGGCAAAGCGTACTGAATAATTATTCTGAAGATATAGTTGATTTACGAAGTGTGGTTGACAGGCAAATAGAACTGATGAAATCTGAGATAGAACACAAACAGTTAAGTGTAGAATGCCGGATAAACAATAGTTATGTGTTTAAATGTAATCCTTATGAGTTAAATGTAATGATAGGAAATTTGCTGACCAACGCCATAAAATTTTCGCATTTAAACGCTTCAATTATAATTAGAAACCTTGTTGCAGACGATAAAGTGTTTATTGAGGTTTTAGACTCGGGCATAGGAATACCAAACAAATTGATTGAAAAAATTTTGAAAGCAGATGAAAAAGTAGGCAGAAAAGGAACGTTAGGAGAAGTGGGAAGTGGCAAAGGGCTGATACTTGTTAGCGAACTGGCCAGAAAGAATAATGCAAAATTACATATTAGTAGTGTTGAAAACAGGTATACGAGAGTTCTTTTAGAATTCCGTGGTTAACAATTTTATTTTTATTGAAAAATGAAAAAAATTATTATTCTCGATGATGATCAGGATTTTCTTGAAATATGTGTGGAAATTTTGGGTAAATATGAATTTGAAACTTATGCAACAAATGATGTAAATATTATAACTGATTTGATAGAAAAGGTTAAGCCGGATTTAATTCTTTTAGACTGGCAAATGCCGGGTAAAGATGGTATTGTACTATCTATGGAGCTAAAACAACAACCGGGTTATAAAGACATTCCTGTAATTATTATGAGT
The DNA here is from genome assembly GCA_017860345.1 of Bacteroidota bacterium. Classification (GTDB taxonomy): domain Bacteria; phylum Bacteroidota; class Bacteroidia; order Bacteroidales; family Paludibacteraceae; genus Paludibacter. The sequence goes on from JAFNAV010000003.1 coordinate 44,310, forward strand.
GGCGTAAGAACCATAAGCGAAGATCTGGCAATAGCTTTTGAAAGTGGAGCTATTGATTATATCACCAAACCTTTTAACGAAATTGAATTAGTAAGCAGAATAAAATCGGTTATAAAAAACTACAAAACAAACATTGATGAATATAAATTTGACCTCGAAAAATATAAATATCTATACAGTGAGGTGCTAAGTGAAAACGACCAGAAAGATAAGAAACTGTTAATCAGCAATAATATCTATTTCAGGAATAATTATATATTGTCATTGATAAAAAAAGAACTTACCGTGCTGCTGTCGTCAAGCACAACTTTATCGAAAATTGAAAAACTTATTGATAAGCTAAAATTACAAAACAAGATTATAGAAAACTCATACAGCGAAGAGGTGTTTTATCAAACAGAATCGGATTTTATTAAAAAGCTGCGTACCGTACATCCTGATTTGTCGGATTATGAGATTAAAATATGCTCTTTTTTTAAAATGGGATACAGCACAAAAGAAATTGCAACGGTAACTTATACCAACTATGAAGCGGTACGAAAAGCTGTATATCGTATCCGCAAAAAGTTGTTGTTGATTAACAACAGAAAAAGTATTACGGCCTACCTCAATAGTTTGTAAAGAGAGTAAGCCGTTTTTTTTCTATTCCGATGTTGATGAGGCAGAAGAGGGTTAAAAATAATTAGTGTACGAAGCGTATACTTTATTTATTCCTTCTTCCAGCCCAATTGACGGTAGCCAGCCTAATTGTTTTAAGTTGGAGTTATCCATTAATTTGCGCGGAGTGCCATTAGGTTTGTCCTGGTCCCAGGCCACTTTGCCTTGATAGCCAACCGTTTTGCGAACTATTTCCGATAGCTCTCTTATAGTGACATCGACCCCCGAGCCGGCATTGATGTGTGCGGGAGTCGTGTTTGGTGCGTTGTAGTTTTGTAACAGGAAAATACTGGCCTGAGCCATATCGTCGACATGTAAAAACTCCCTCATCGGCGATCCAGAGCCCCACAGAGTTATCGTAACTTCATTTTGATTGATACTGATGCCGTACATGTTCAATGTTCTTAAAATCAGTTCATCGCTGTACGAGCCATTAATGCCTTTGATTGGTCGGTGATTCAGATCTACACGCAGCTGTCTCCAATTATTTTCGGCCAGGCATTTGCCTAAATGCATTTTGCGTATCAATGCAGGTAATACATGCGATTTTTCAAGATCATAATTATCGTTTGGCCCGTATAAGTTTGTAGGCATTATCGATATAAAATTACACCCGTATTGAGCATGATATGCTTCGCACATTTTAATGCCTGCAATTTTGGCTATTGCGTAAGGTTCGTTGGTGGTTTCAAGTGTTCCGGTAAGCAGAGCTTCTTCGCGTATGGGTTGCCACGTATCGCGCGGATATATACACGATGAACCCAGAAAGAGAAGTTTTTTTACCTTATGTAAATAGCTTTGGTGTATAACATGATTTTGAATCATCAGATTCTCGTAAATAAACTGGGCTCTGTACACATGGTTAGCCACAATTCCGCCAACCTTTGCCGCGGCAAGTACCACATAATCGGGTTTCTCCTGCTGAAAAAAGCCGGCAACCGAACGTTCATCCAACAAGTCAAGTTGATCTTTGCTACGGGTTACAATATTGGTATAACCATTGCTTTCAAGATTGCGCTTAATGGCCGAGCCAACCATTCCGTTATGGCCGGCAATATATATTTTTGAATCGATTTCCATATCAATAATTATTTTTTTTACTCAAAGTAATTCAGCACGTTAAAGCCGCCATCTTTAAGATAAATTTCCTTTTTCATCAGTTTTACATCCGATTGCATCATGTCCTCAATCAAAGCATTTAAGTCATATTCAGGCGTCCACCCTAATTTTGTTCGGGACTTTGTGGCATCACCAATCAGTAAATCAACTTCAGTAGGACGGAAATAGTTGGCATCTACTTCTACAACAGCATTTTTGATGGAGTAAATAGCCTCAAGATATTCAGCACCCACCCGTTCCACAAATAGTCCGTCGTTAATCATTTCAATATATCCTTTTTCATCAACTCCCTCTCCCTTAAAATTGATTTTAATCCCGATTTCGTGAAAAGCTCTGCGTACAAACTCGCGAACCTCAGTAGTTATTCCTGTGGCAATAACATAATCAGAAGGTTCATCTTGCTGTAAAATCAGGTACATGGCCTGTACGTAATCTTTAGCATGTCCCCAGTCGCGTTTCGATGATAAATTTCCCAGAAACAGCTTTTTCTGTAGTCCCAGAGCAATTCGGGCAGCAGCTCTGGTTATTTTACGAGTCACAAATGTTTCGCCCCTTAACGGAGACTCATGATTAAACAAAATTCCGTTGCTTGCGTGTATTCCATAAGCCTCGCGGTAGTTTACCGTAATCCAGTAGGCGTACATTTTGGCTACAGCGTATGGTGAGCGGGGATAAAAAGGGGTAGTTTCTTTTTGAGGCACTTCCTGTACTAAACCATACAGTTCAGAAGTTGAAGCCTGATATATCCGGGTTTTCTTAGTCAGATTGAGCAGTCTGATAGCCTCTAAAATGCGTAGAGTACCTATGCCATCGGCATTGGCAGTGTATTCCGGTGTATCGAAGCTCACTTTTACATGGCTCATGGCTGCCAGGTTGTAAATTTCATCTGGCTGAGTTTCCTGAATTACACGTGTCAGATTCATCGAATCAGTCATATCTCCATAGTGTAATATCAAATTTCTGTCGTTCACATGTGGGTCCTGATACAGATGGTCAATTCGGTCGGTGTTAAAAAGCGACGACCGGCGTTTTAATCCATGTACAATATATCCTTTCTTTAATAATAATTCGGCCAGATATGCACCATCTTGTCCGGTAATACCGGTAATTAAAGCAACTTTTTTCATTTATAATTTGATGTTTTTTTTAAAGTATTCTGTAGCTAATCAGGATATAAACCTTCAATTAACTACGCTGAAGCTGTTTTACTATAGCCATCTTTTAAGTCCAACCAATATCGGGTCAATTATTTGGGAATTGACAAGTGAAATATGAATTAAAAAAGACGGTTGACTAAAAGTTAAAACTAAAAATTGCTCCAATGACCAGTAGTATGAAAGCTATAACCAGAGTTATAAATAATGTCCACTGAATAAAATTCTTAATCTTAGTACGCATGCTGTATGAATTTTTTTTTATGAATATCCTGGTTTATTGTCTGAAAAGTATTGTTTCTTTATTTTCTCTCTATCCTTTAATGCGTTATCAAAAATATCTTTGTACGATTGGGCATGTTTGCCGGCTTTTATCAAGAATATTATTGAGCATAAAACAACAAGCGATATAATGGCTGCTATACATACTAATATATTGATTATCATAATATAATAATAATGATGTGTAAATATAAATACACATGTATGCACTCAACTGTTAATTAGTAAATCAACTCCCAAAGGTGTTATCAGCTCTAAACAAATATGATATGTATTGCTTATCTCCCCAAAGAATCTTTCGGCACTGATTTTAAAAATTACTCATCCTGTTCAGATACTAAATATTTCATACAAAAGTAGGAGTGTTGTATGTTTAATAAGTACGCTGATTTGAGACAATTTGAGGACGAAAAGCCATCGTGAATTGCTTTCGTGTTATGTCATAATTGGTGTTTCGTTCTATCCTGTTTTTAATTTTTCGGCAAACTATACTCATCTTCTTCTTTCTACACTCAACTCAGTTCGATTATTATTTTAAGGTATTTGCTAAGGGTAGGTCCAGTGTAGTCAATATGGGGTCTATTGTCCTCAATATGTCACATTTACGCTCAAAACCGTGATTTGTATCAAGGTATTTTTGTATAGGTATACATCAGAAGGTATAAACTTATACAAGATTAAAAAATGCTAAATAATTTCAACTTATTCAGTAGTGATCTTACAAATTTGCCAACAACAAATTTGCTGATTACAACATTAAATGCGCATTCCTATAACGTGTCTCAATCTGACATTGCTTTTGAAAACGCATTAAAAAAAAGTGACATTCTACTCCCCGATGGGATAAGCGTTGTTTGGGCCAAAAAGTACTTATCGAAACATGCTGATGCAGCAAGGCTTAAGAAAATAGCCGGGCAGGATTTGTTTAGTTACGAAATGGAGCGTGTAAATAAATTAAAAGGGAAGGTTTTTTTTCTAGGAAGTACTAACAAGGTGCTGGACGCCATAAGAGCTAAGGCGAAGACTGAATATCCTGATTTAGAAGTGTATACGTATTCGCCGCCTTATAAGCCGGAATTTTCCGAAGCGGATACCTTAAGTATTATCAGTGCAATTAACGAAGTAAAGCCAGATGTGCTTTTTGTAGGTATGACAGCGCCTAAACAAGAAAAATTTGCTTATCAGCTAATGCGTAACGACGAAATTCAGATAAATAATTGCCATGTTTGTTGCATTGGCGCGGTGTTCGATTTCTATGCCGGAACCGTAAGGCGAGCGCCTAAGTGGGTTATCAATATAGGGTTGGAATGGCTTTACAGGTTAGTAAGTGAACCCAAAAGGCTTTGGAAGCGATATCTTATAGGAAATACAAAATTCATTATTTATGTAATTATCGAAAAGATTCTAAATTATTTGTCGGGTAATGCCCGCATACCGGAGTTTTACAAATCGCAGAATGCCTGATAATGCGTTCTGCATAAAAAGCAACAAAGAGTTAACAGATATTCCTGATAACTCTTTGTAGTTTTATGTGAAGTTTTTCTTTTTTATATATATTCGGGCTTACATATTTTTGTGGATGCGTTGATACAAATTGCTCATTAGTATTGCTTTAGTGTGCCATGAGAGCTTTTCCTGATGGGCTTTGCAATTTTGGGATAGTTTTTTGAGATACTCCCGGTTCGATTCTAAGAAATTTAACTCCCGGGCAAACTCAGCAGCTGACTTCCCGGGGTTTGACAGGCTGATTTTACGTCCCACCTGATTGTCAATTACAGCGCCAAAGCCGCAAGCATCGAAACAAAGTACCGGAAGTCTGTTGCTGATGGCTTCAAGTACTACGGTAGATGTTTCTTCGCTTACACTGGTAAAAAAGAATAGTTGTGCTTTTTGCATGGCTTTTTGAATTTCTTCATTGGGAAGTGCTCCATGCCATACGACCTGAGTTTCTATATTTAAACATTTAGCTAACTGTCGAGCGCCATTCTCTTGCTGCTCATTTCCTGCACCACATACATTGAGTACAATATTGCGATTATTGGCCTGAGCCAGGGACTTTAAGGCCAAAGTCAATTGCTTTCTAAAATCAAATTTCCCGACCCAAACTACATGAAACTCCTGACTGTCAAATCGGTTTGTTGGCAGGTCTTCAGTAATAAAACATCCTGTTTCAGGAATCCATTCAGATTCCAATCCTTTGTGTTTTTTTAAAGCCCGATGGGAGTCGGGGATAGAGCTAATTAGTAAATCGGCACGTTTTAGCGCTTGGTTTACTCGCTGGTCGTACTTAAGCTGGCAGATATTAATGATGTTTTTCAATTGGTTAAACAGCTTCATTTTCAATCCTGCACCTTTCAAATAGGCTATTGGAAACTGCTTTAATCCACCTATTGGTCCCCATACGAAAGGTATGTTTTCGATTTTCCATAAATAACCCGGCTCGCGAAACCCAACCATATTAAGTTGATGAATAATATCAATTCCCTCTTTAGCAACAATTACTTTGGCTATCTCCAGTGTTGATTTTTGCCAGTTTTTATAATGTTTATAAAACCGCCAATCGCCCTGATTCCAGCACATTTTACGAATTTCCGGCGAAAGGGGATTGTAATAGAAATACATATTCTTCCCCTGGGGCAATGCAGGTAATGCGGCTTCAATATTTTCTCTGAATTCACCTTCGGTAATTATATGCAATTCACAGTATTGGGCTATATGTACGCACCAGTTCCAGCCCATGCCGGGCTCGCTACCCGTATGGGGCGAGCAGGCGTAAGCGTTTACGAGGATTTTAAGCATTACTTATTAAAATTTTTCAACTATCTCATTTTCTATTGGAATGAGATTGTTCGTTAAGGTCTTTATTTCCTCTATATACCTTATCATTTCATCGGTACCTTGCCCTCTGTTTACCAGGCAGTTCATTGTTTTATTGGAGAATGGCTGAATATCGTATTTCAAATTTAATCTCTTAATTATAATGTCATTTATCCATTTTCTATTGAGAGGAGCCTCTCTCCTTAAAATCTTCCACTTATAATTAAGTAGATAAAATAATGTTGACATAATATAGATATATTTATCTCTATTGCCCAACGCTCGATAAATTGAACCAGAAAACATACTGCCTAAATTGGGAAATTGAAAATCCTGATATTTGTGTCTTTTTGAATGATATATTTCCATCTTATTTTCAATTATAGATACGTTGCCTAAGCTCGCCCGAAACCAGGCCTTTGTAATAATTCCGCTTAATTCTCCTGACTTTAAAGCAGAATTTCTTTTTTTTAATTTTAATTGTTCAACGCTATATTCTTGAATAGCTCCAGTTAGATCAACAAATTCAACAGCCTTCAATACATTCTTTATTTCGTATCCATAAGCTCCTGCATTCATAAATACAGCTCCGCCAACAGTTCCTGGAATTCCTTCCAATCCTTCCAAACCAGTTATTGAATGATACAAAGCATACCTGGATATATCAGGTAACATATGCCCACTACCTGCTATAAATTCAGCATCATCCACAAGCTTTAATTCTTTCAAACCTGCAGTGGTAAGAAAACAACTATAATCCACATCATCCAGAAACAATAGATTAGAAGTAGCTCCTATTACTTTAAATTTAATATTTTGTGAGTATAAAAATGCCACACATTTAGAAACTTCCTCCGACGAAGCAGGCTCAATTAAGACAAAAACCTTACCTCCTGTTTTCATATAAGAAAATTCCGAAAGTTCTATATCTAATGAATGCTTAACACCATTTTCGTTGAGCCAACCTGTCAATAATTCCATACTTCGTTCTATTTAATTTTATCAAGTAAATATTTTATCGAGTTTTCCTTTTCATAGGAGAGACAATTATTTGAGTTTGAAAAATCAGAGAATATCCAATCTTCGCTAAATATACGTTCAGGTGCCACATCTTCCCAGACAATACGATTACCAAGACCAACCAGGGTTAAAAAATTAAGCATCCTGGAATTATTAGCCTTGCCTTTCTTTAATACTGTTACAAAAGGGACATTAAAGTTTACCGAAAAAGCTGTCCCATGAAAGGAATTGGTGGCAACAAAAGATGCCTTGCTAAATAATTCGATAAATTGAGATGGCCCTGCATCCTCGATATTAATTATATCGGGATATTTTTTGTTTGCAAAGGCTCGCTTGCAAATCATCACTATCTGTAGCCCGCGTTTTTGTTTCAGGTGATACGCCCAATTAATGATTGCATCGGTATCATGCAGCATGTAAATCAATACGTATTTTTCGGGTAAAGGCTGAGGCTTGTCAATCACGTTGCACCATTCGTCTTTGGTCAACAATAAGGTAGGATCAAGCACCCTTGTTGCTTCCCGATCAGAAATCTGCTTGACCAACGCAACCCCATCTTCCTCTCTGACAGCTATCGATTCCAGATTAGAAAAATAACGTTTATAGGCTTCATGGTATTTAACATCTATAGAAGATACTCCGAAGCTCGAAGCATAGGACATTCTTAGTTTGTCTTTAGGGGCAAATTCTAAAAAATATGGTGATAATGAGGTGCCTGTAGCTGGATTCCATACCTGATCGCTACCTACTATAAAGACATCATAAGGATGGGGAGCATTGTTAAGCTCAGTTAAGCTTCTGTATTGGTTAGAAAAACGAACATGACTCAGGTGAAAGCTTTCAAAATTCTGAAGTCTATTTCTTATTGATTTAGAAAACAGAGAGACAAAATCGTCCAATATTGGTGTCGCGATGCGATAAAGTAAATATTTTTTGAGTTGCTCTTTCGGGCTAAATTGCACCAACGGCTTAGAACCTGAAGTTTGTTTGTAATTTTTATGCTTATAATACAGATAGTCTATGATTTCTGCATTATAACCAAGAAGCTGTAGTTTTTTTTGCAAAGCATAGGCTTGCAGTTCGGCGCCAAAATTGTAAGTGCGGGATACAGTGATGATACCAATTTTTTTCATCTTCCAATCTGATTATAAATCATACCAATATTCTTGTTGATAACGTCAATATTAAATTCTGTTATTACAAGCTTGTCTGTTTCGTATACAAATCGGGTTCTTACTTCCGCTGATGACATCAGTATGGAAAGTTTTTCTGAAAGTGCTTCCGTGTCGTAAGCATCAAAGATAAAACCATTGACACCATCTGCTAATAATTCAGGAATACCTCCAACAGGAGTAGTTACCACAGGAATTCCGTAAGCCATTGCATCCAATACTCCCATAGGAAAGCCTTCGCCCCAACTTGGCAAACAGTAAACCGATGCGCTTTGAAAGATATGCTCTTTGGCAGTGCCTGCTACCCACCCTAAAAACTCCACCTGAGATTCGATGCCACATTCCAAAGCAAGATGCTTGGCTTTGTCTATTTCGCCATTACCTGCAAATACAACCTTCCAGTCTTGGTACTCTGGTGCAATTTTGCTAAATGCTTCAATCAACCGGTCGTATCCTTTACGGTCATTCAAAGTACCGGCATACAAGATGATATTCTCTTTTGCATCGGAACTACGAACCACCTTAGGACACGGATTATACACAACCTTAAACTTAAATTGATTGTTTGGATACGCTTCATTAATCCAGTTTTCCCACTGATGTGAAAGAACAATTAATAGATCTGAATAGCAAAATAATTTGAATATCTTTCCGGAGAATTCCTTCTGAAACAAGTGCTTCTCAGTTGCCGGATGAAAATGAATGATGATTTTTCGTCGAAAGAATTTAGCCAGTTTTGCAAATATGATTTTGCGATCAACGGAAGTCCTCAGTCCGGCATGGATATGTACAATATCATAAAAAGGGAGTAATGTTATAAATAAGAATAGTGAGCTTACCAAATACCTCATTTTTATAAATGAATTTCCATCGCGATGTGTCTCAATCCATTTGCAATGATATTTTCGCCATTGCTCTCCGGTTTCATGGGCTTTCACCACTGAAGTGATTCCACCGCGAGTTTTACGGGAGGTGGCAACAACCAATACCTTAGGATTTTTCATTTTTGCGTATGAAGTTTTAAACTGTTTTTTAAAAATTCATAGGACTCGTCTCTTAGTTCGCGAAGTTTCTTGGCAACAATGGAGTAGTCAATCTCTTGCGATATCTCGTTATAAATATCTTGTCCGAATTTCCGATTATCCAAACCAAATATATTTAACAGGCTGTCGATTCTGGAATGCGTGGAGCCCGAGTTGGATGGTTTAACCCGATAGAAGGATATAAACTTACGCTCCATTAAAATTGAAAATACGGTACCATGAAACGAATCGGTGCATACGTATTCGGCTTTAGATATGAGCTTTACAAAGTCTTTCGGGTCGACGTTGTAAGGAGCAAAATCACCAATTTCCTCGTCAGCAGCAATGTACTCGTCCATGTGGCGCAGAAATACAACTTTATGTCCGGTCTTTTCCTTTAGCGTTTGCACTTCTTTTCTTATATCTTTTCGTGTACCCAGTAAATAACAAAAGATGTAGGGCTCGTCTATATTAAAGGTGGAACTATGAGCAAATGATAACCACTCTTCTTTGGTCAATAATATCGTGGGGTCGGCTACTACCGACGCATTTTTATCAGACAAGGTATCTACAATTTTTTTTGCCTGATACTCTCGTACTCCTATGGCATCAAGTCGGTTCAGATACTTTTTTGTTCCGCTAATCTGATGTTTGGGTATCGACGATACTCCAAAACTGGACGCATATGCAATTTTTGGAACGGCATCATCTACAAAAATCAAATTCCAGTAATTGCTGTAAAACCCGAATGGTCTCCAAACCTGATCACTCCCTACCATAACTAAATCATAATTCCGGGAGCCTGCTTTCAAATCATCATAACCATTGTAGTGCCGAAAATACGGAACAAAATATTTTGTTTTAAAAGCATTGTTAGCCTCAGTTCTTAAGCTCTGTTTTTTTGAATAATCGGGTTTTAATTTTTTGATAATAATACTTTTGTATTTTGAGGTGATTAACTCCAGACCACCACTAAGCAGCAATCCTGGCCCAATTTTCAGCCAATCAAAAACATTCCTTTGTTTGTTATATTTTATAAACTCAAAGTCGTAACCCAGGTTCTGAACTTTTACAAGCGTTGCATAAGCTTGCAATGACGAACCATAATTATTATGATTCATATATGATACAATTACTCCACCAATCTTTTTTTTCATATACCAAGCGTATTCAAATTATGTATTTATTTTAACCTTTTGTTTAGTTTGACGATTAATATCAACAAATCAACAATCCGATATTTTAAAGCAATGAGATAAAGTTTTTTTTTGAAAGTATAATCTTGCAATGGAAGAGATGTAATGGCTCCTCTTAATATGTCGGTTTTTAGTTCTTTGGCTATCTTATTTCTAAGTTTAAAGTAAGAATACCTCAACTGTTCAATTTCATAATTCAGTATTATTTTGTATAAATGTACTATCTGGCACTGATAGTAATAATTGAAAAACTGTGGTAAAAGATATTTTTTAAGATGACCTTCTAAAGCATGAATCGCGGCTGTTAGTCGCTTGTATTTCTGTTCAGAATATGTTTTTGAAATTGAAGTTGAATTGTAGAAATAATAGTGGAGGTTCTGTGGTATAAAACCCACTTGTACGGCTTTGCTCAAATAGTCAATATGAAAAAACAAATCCTCAGATGCAATTAGCTTTTCAGAGTTGAAACGGATGCTGTTTGTGTTAATTATACGGGTGCTGTAAATGGCTTTCCAAACGGAAATCATATACGAGTCGTCAGATGTTATAGACATATCTGCACCTAACATGTTCATCATAAAGTTATTAATGGCATGTCGTCCGCTGAAAATGCGTTCTTCTTTACATTCGTTCACCGGTACAATCTGGTTTGCTGAATAATATAAGTTAGAACTGCAAAAGCAGGTATCAAGCTTATTTTTTTTTAAAAAAGTGTACAGTTTTTCGTACATCGTCACATCTACAAAGTCATCAGAATCCAGAAATGCCACGTACTCTCCGGTTACAAGCTCCAATCCACTATTCCTTGCAAAACCAAGTCCTCCGTTCTTTTTATGAATAACTTTCACCCGGTTATCTTGCTTGGCGTATTCGTCGCACATGGCAGGACAATTATCCGGCGATTCGTCATCTACCATGATAATCTCAATGTCCTTTAATGTTTGATTGAGCAGAGACTGCATACAGCGGTCTAAATACTTCTCAACATTGTATATGGGTACTATTATGCTAACTTTCGGCTGATTCATGATTTACTTAATTTTTTTTGCTGGTACACCACCTATTGTAATTCCTTCTTCCAAAAAAGAATGAACAACAACAGCGCCTGCGGCTATTTTGATATTATTGGCTATGGTTACATTGCCTAAAACTTTGGCACCTACTCCCAATGATACATTGTCGCCAATGGTGGGACAACCGTTTGTAATGCCATTATTCCCGATGCAGTTGTTGCCATGCAGATGGCAATCTTTGCCAATATGACTTCCTCCATTTACTACATTGTTGAAATGGTAAATAAGAAAGCCCGGTTTAATGTTTGCAGTCGTCATTTCAAGGCCTAATCTTTCTCCAAGTCGGTTTTTTCTGCATATGCAGCAGAAATACAGAATTGAGCTTATAAAATCTGGTTTTTGAGCCATTTTATAATGATAGAAATCTGTTTTTCTTGATAAAACTAAAAAGCTTAAAATCATTCGGGCAGGCTCTCTTTTTAATCTTGATATAAAATATCTTGATTTTGAATTGAACATGTATTTAGCGTAAATCTCACGTTCATATTGAATACATGCTTTTAGTTCGTTTTTTGTTTTAAGCATTACAGCATTATTTTAAGATATAATAAAGCGTATTTTACAAGTAATTTTCCCTGTAAGGTGAATGGCCTGATTTTTTGTATTGCATGTTGAGCATCAGCCAGATATTTTTTGCTCATTAACCCTTGGCATTGCCACAGAATCGTGGAGTTTACATATTTCAGGAGCCATTTCTTGTGATTGGTTTTATAATAATACCATTCAGAATAAGGAAATATTTTTTGAAAATTGAAATTGCTTTTCATGATATTGTTTTCGCTTTCTTCAATCCGTATTCCACATATCTGATACGAAAAGGCTACATCATAACGAAGTCCGATTCTTAACCAAAGGTCAATATCTTCTCCAACTTGAATGTTCTCTCTGAATAAGCCAACCTGATTAAGCGCCTCTTTTTTGACGCAGGTTGTCGATGTCCAGCAGAATATATTCCGATTTAAAATAGCCTTACAATAATTATCAATCAAAACCCTGTCGGCATTCAGTTTGTTGAGTTTTAACACCCGGCAACGTTCAGAATCTGCGCTGAGCTGAATTTTAAATGCTGTGGAAAACATGCCGGCCGTACCATGCTGCTTTATTAAATCATATAGTGTTTCTAAATACGAAGGCATCCATAAGTCATCGGCATCCAGAAAAGCAATATAATCGTATCGGGCTTTTTTTATTCCGTAGTTTCTGGCCGCTGATACACCTCCGTTTTCTTTTGTAAATACATGTATTCTATTGTCCGTGATGCTGTTAGCTGCTTCCAAACTTTTGTCGGTAGAGCCATCATCGATTATAATGATTTCAAATTGCTGAAAGGTTTGATTCAATACAGAGTCAATAGTTTTTTTTATAAAATTGGCTTTGTTGTATAAAGGGATTATTATTGAAAACATAGGTTGTCTTTTAAAAAATCAACTGATTTTTGTTTTAAAATCTCTAAGTTTTTATTTACAGATTCGTAATCTATTGTGGTAATTGATTCAGGAATTTGATATAGCAAACGTTCCTGAATATTTAAATCTTTCAGCAGGGAATCTACGCGTACATCTCGGCCTGTACCGGATGCAATAGAGTAAAATTGTTTATTAAAAATCAACGAGAAGGCTGTTCCGTGAAATGAGGTGGTAATTATATAATCGGCCTTTAAAAACAACCCAACAAACTTGCCTACAGAAACATGGTTCTTCTCTGAATTTATATCGTAAATTACAAGATTGTTTTTTCTCGCTATCTCATTGGCGAGTTTATGTGTTAGTGGATTTTGACCTACCTGATAAATTAAAATATAATTCTCAATAGCCGGTTCTTCTATAATTTTGGACCAGACCTTGGGGTTCGCAAGTAGTGTGGGGTCTAATACATCATATATTTTTTTCTCGGTACAATCTTTTATCAAAACGCCTAACTCCTTTTCGCGAACCGATACAGCATCTAAGTTTGTCAATAGTTTTTTGTAGGTTTCCTTGTCCTGCTGCTTGAGTGGCTCGTTAGCGAAACTTGCAGCATAACTTATTTTTTTTCCGTTCGATGCACTAAAATCTCCAAAGTAAATCGGGTCAATTTTTCCACCTAACATTTTAGGATTCCAGATTTGATCACTTCCATGGATGTACAAATCGTAATCTGTGGGTATCTGCTCCCTGTTTTTTGCGACATTGGGCGATAATGTTAAGTGCGTTTTTAAGAATAATTCATAGTCCTTTTTAGCCAGCTTTCTTTTTTCTATCATCAACAATTCCTGAATCAGTTTGCGGATGATAGTTATCGGGTTCTTGCTTTTAATTCGGTTCAACCGAAAGAGCTTATACGATTTTTCTATAAAAGCTGGTCGGTAATCAATAATCTCAACAGTAAATCCATTTCCAACCAAATGCTCTTGTAGGGCATAAGTCTGTAAAACAGCTCCATAATTGTGTGCACTATGAAAAGTAAGTATGCCTATTTTCTTTTTTCGACTCATATTTTTTCCTGCTGAATATATTCCTGTTCGTTTTCAAGTAGTTGTATCTTAACCAGAACATAAATCAGATTTAAAGCATATAGGCACAAAGCTTGTATTACAAAGTTTCCGGCTCTAAAAAATTCCGCAGTGGTAATAGATGATACTACTAAGTATAAAAACCAGATTCCCAAATAGTAATAGAGCATTGGCACTTTTAATAAAAAGGCTTTGATGCTGTACCAAAGAATTCCGCAAACGCTCAAAATCCCCAGAACCCAGCTTAAACCCCATAGTCCCCAGTCGACATAGTATATTCCCTGAGCATTGAGGCTCTCGTGATACTTGTAATAAGTTGTTTTTGAGAATGGTTGCCCTGACCCGAAAAGCATTTCCCAGGGACTTTTAAAATAATCGCGAAGATAAAAATCCATAGTTACTACTCTTACATAGTCCTTGTTTGACAATGTTTCGGTTTGTTGTTTGTTAATCATATATTGTACTTTTTCGTTCAGTACAGGAATGTTTAGCATTACTATGAAAAACAGGCTGCTCACAACAACCCATAGTATCGTTTTTTTATTAAATCCGTTTATTTTAAAGATCAGAATAAATGCAAACAATGAGCTAAAGAATATCATAGTACGGAAGCTCATTAGCAAAATAACGACAAGGGAGGAAAGTAAAATGAGCAAATAGATTAATTTCTTTTTAAGTATAAACTTATTAAGCCCAAAGAATAAGCCTAAAGACGACAAGCCGCTACCGGCCATTCTGAATCTGGCTTCGGTTGCGGCATCGAGCGATCCCTCGGCGCTGCTTACAAATACAACTCCCCATTGCAAAAGAACAAACTGGAGGATATAGATTGTATTGAACATCAATGTCAGAAATATGAATGCATTTTCGATATCTGTCAACTTAGGTTTGAGGTATATCAATCCAAAGTAAAATAAGATAAAAAAATAGTTGGGTAGGGCTTTGAATGAATCAAGATAATCCTGTTCGCGAAATACTTTGCAGGAGATAATGCTAATTAACAGTCCCACTATAAATACAGCTATAGGCTTAATGAAAATAGAGTTTCTGTTTTCAATATAACCAAGAATACCCATTACTAATACAAGTATCAATAATGGCGTGTTCGGAAGCTTTGTAATTCCAAACACATTAGTAAGTAATAGTGTACCAAATATAATTAAAAGATCTTTTTTCATTGTTTAAAAAATATCGATATAGTGCTTAGGTTTTTTCTTTGCTGAGGCTGTTACGTTCGTTAAGTTATTCAATAATAAGCTTATTTGTTTTGTCTGCTTCATATCTGAGCGAGGCAGCTACTTTAAAGTTTTCCGGTGGTATGCCGCACGAAATCATGGCAATGAATACTTCCGAGTCTTTTATGCGGCACAATTCTCTTAATTTCAAATCTTTCTCAATTGTATTACTACAGTTAAGAATACATGCCGCAATTGCGTTGTAATGCAACCCATAGAGCAGATTCATGGCGTACATTCCTCCATCAATAAATGCTTCGTTCCGTTCACCTGTACTGGTAAAAACTCCAAGCTCTGCGGTTAATACTATCAGCTTGTTGGTTAAATGTCCAAATCCTCTGTTACCTCCTTGAATCGCTAATATCAGATTTGTTTGTTCCTTATTTTCAATAACATATGTTCTCCAGCATTGCCTGTTACAGGCTGAGGGAGTTGTGCGCGCCAGTTCCAGAGCTTGAATAATTGTTGTGGTCGGAATATCTTTATCCGAATAATTTCTGACGCTTGACCTTGAAGCTGCAAATAACGGAAATGAAGCATTGATATGTTGAAAATAGGAGTCAATATTCATTTCTTTTTGCTGGCAATAACGGGCCTCGTCAGCTTTCTGCTTTAGATTATTGATAGCAGTTTGCACCACGGAATCGAGGGCAAAGCCCTGCTCCTGATGAAAGCGTTCGTATTCAAGTACCACTCTGATAGCATGCTTTAGTTGTTCATCAGTTTCTCCATATTGCTGGATATAGTCAATACAGTTTTGTATCAGACTAAATATTAGGTCTTTGCCGAACCCCAATCGGGTTTCAGGCATTGTCAGACCTTTTTCTACTACGTGATATTCGCGAATAATTCTACCAATTAGCTTTTGATCTGTATCGGAGCCCAGGGTGTCAGAGTACTTAATGTATCGCTCCATATCGTACAAATAAGCCTTTTTCAGTTGCTTACGTTGTACAATTTTTTTCTTTTCTATCCTTAGGAACTCAAAAATATGATGAGGAAGAATCTTCTTAAGCGTTTTTTTGAACATATTTTTTCTTGAAATTTTTGACTGTTTGTAAGGCAAATTGCTTTTCGTTTTTAGTAAGACCAATAAAAAAAATGGTTGAAATTGATGAGATAAATCCGGCACACAGAATAATGAAGAACCGTGAAAAACCCATATCGAGATTCATTAAAATGGTGAGTGGAGCTATATAGGCTATAATTGTTACCAAAAATAAAGGTAATAGTACCCGGTAAGCAAAATCGGATACGGATAAATGTATCATTTTGCTTAACATATAAAGCCGGAGAAATAAACATACAGCAGAATTGGCTATAGACAAATAAAATACCGACTGAGGGGCATGGCCTAACCTGAGAAGCAAGTACGCAAGCGGGAGATTTAATATCATCATTCCTCCTACAACAGCTTGATATGTAACGATTTTCCCTGTGGCCTGAGCTGCTGTTTGAAGCGCATAGGATGTTGAGTCGATTAACGTTCCGATGATGATTAAACGAGTGAAAAGTACTACATATTCAGGTACATCGTTAAGCCAAACTTTAAATATAAAATGGGTTTCGAGCAATACCGGCATGCTCAGAATAAACAGTAGTATGTATGAAAATTTAGAGCTTTGGAAAACTAATTTCATCATCTGTTCTTGTTCGCCGGATGCAAATAGTTTTGTAATCTGTGGCCGCGAAGCCGTCATAAAGTTTTGTACAAACTGGTTGGTTGAGCTGTTAACCTGATAAGCTACGGCTCTTGCTGTATTTACAATTGGTCCGAAAAACATGTTTAACACAATATTGATCCCGTTGTTGTTAAAAATACCAGCCAAAGCGCCAAACAAATTCCATCCTGAGAAACTTAGTATTTCTTTAAATAATTTTTTGTTCCAATAAAACGAAAACCGGCACTCGTTAAACTTTCGGATACAATAGCTTCTGTAAATAAAGGTAACAAGTGTAGTTACCCCAAAAATAAGAATCGCATACAGTTTTAATTTATCTATAGAAAAAGCCACCAACAGATACACAACCAATAGCTTTAGCAATACCTCTACAATGCTTACCCAGGCATACACATTCATTCGTTCATGCGCTATAATAGCGGCATTAAACGGAATTGTTATCATTGTCATCATAAATGACAGGATAGAAAACTGATACACCCAGTTGGCAGCTTCCATTCGCTCCGCAGGGATGGTCATTTTGTTGTTTAAAAACCACAATCCAACTGTTTCTGCCAATATCAGGATTACCAAAGCTATCATAGCATAAATGGTCATCGTCATACTGAAAGTTTTCTTGAGTTGCTCATAATTTCCTCGCCCCAGTTCGTATGAGAAAAAACGTTGCGATGCCGATGCCATGGTATTGCTTAAAAACGAAAACATAGTAACAATACCGCCTACTACGCTATAAATACCATAATCAACCGTACCAAGCGTATTCAGCACTACCCGCACGGTATATAGCGATACGCCCATCAACAACAGCATTCTGAAATACAGTAACAAGGTGTTTTTTGCGATTCGTTTATTGTTTGTTTCCAAAATAATCTACTGTGTTTTTCGTAGTTTTTATTTACCCAAAAAATGCTTATTGTTTGTTATCGCTAAAAGCCTTGTTACTGTTTTTTGTTTTTTGAAAATAGCTGAAAAATACCCGTGGCAAGGAGTATTCCACAAAAATTGCATATGATATCAAAATAATCTACACTGCGATTGAAGCTGTAATATTGGAGCAACTCAAGTGCTATGGACATTATAAAAAAAACTGAGCCAAGAAGAAATATACTGACATTGCACCGAAGAGAAAATATAATTAATGATGCCACAAAATAGTAGCCACCATGCATAATCAGGTCGTGATACCAACGATGAGTATTTGTCACCAAGCGCTCCGGATGCAAATCGGGCCATAAATACAGCACAACGGTTAATGTTGATATGATTATGATAGCGATAATTTTATACATTAATTTAATGTGTTGACTGATGTTTTCTTAGCCGATTTGTGCACTTTGCTTTTCTTTCCTGTTGTAGTTTTATAACCATACTTGTAACCCAGAGAGTACCTGTTGTTGTAAGCATAGCGCGACGACTCAACATCTACATCATTTATGATAATAAACATCCGGTTCAGACTTTTTTCCTGCTCAATTCTGTTTGCATTCTCAATCTGCCGCACATCCGATACTCCCGCTCTGCAAATAAACAAGCTGATGTTTGCTACTCTGTTGATTAAGAACGAATCTGAAACCAATCCCACGGGTGCACTGTCAATAACGATGTAATCATAATCTCGCTTCAGTTCTTGGATAAGTGCATCGAAGTTCGATTTCATGATTAATTCACTTGGGTTAGGAGGCACTATCCCTGCATGCAACACATGCAGGTTGGGGAGCCCATCCGGAGAATAAAGCAGTGATTTGTAGTCGGTACTTTGACCAGAAAGATAGGCTGAAATACCATTTTCGTTCTCGATATCAAATAATTTGCGCAGTTTGGGTTTTCGGAGGTCCATTCCCATGAGCAAAACTTTTTTGTCGCTCAATGACAGCGAAATAGCCAGGTTCAGACTTACGTAGGTTTTCCCTTCGCCGGCATTGTTTGATGTGACTAAAATTACTTTATCATCAGGAGTATTCAGCACAAATTGTAGTTTGGTGCGCAACAGCCTGAATAGTTCCTGATTAACTTCAGAGCTAACCTGAAAGTCGATGATGTCTTTTGAAGTGTTGTTGTGAGCCAGCTCCGATAGTACCGGTATTTTTGTTTTTCTTTCCACGTCTTCTCTGGTGCGCACTTTTGTATTCAGAGCTTCCGATAAGTACAATATAGCTGCCGGAACAATCAGCGCTATCAATGTGAGCACGAGTAATAACATATAGATGCGGGGAGCTATATGTCTGGGGCTGTTAGGTATATTTAATACCCTGGCTTTGGGTGTGGTTACAGCCATGTTTAACGAGGCTTCTTCGCGTTTTTGCAACAAGAAAAGATAAAGAGATGCCTTAACCTGTTGCTGCCGAAGTATCTCCATCATTTCACGTTCCTGTTTGGGTACATTCTTAATTTTAGTTTTAAGTTGGGTGTTTTCCGACATTAAATCCTGATTAGTGATTTGCAGTCCTTTACGTCCATTGCTTATACTGGTGATAATAGCTTTGCGCGAAGCGGCTATTTGCTGATTAATGATTTTCAGCGTTGGGTTGTTGTCGCCTGTGGCGGTGGCAATTCTTTCGCGGTTTATTACCAGGTCGTTGTAGTTGCCAATAATTTGTGTCAGCGTCTGGTCGGTAAGCCCCAGGTCAGGAATAACGCTGTACAGGTTTTTAGGGTTCTGAACAAAGTCATCTACAAATTTTACCAGATTTTGCTGTATTTGCAAATCTATTTGTTTTTTATTATAAACATTGCTGTTCTCAAGAATAATTTTGGTGTCTTCGTCCAGATTTGTTACATTATTACTTTGCTTGTAGTTTTCCACCAGAGTTTCTACTCCCGATAGCTCATCAGCCAGAAACTTTAAGCGTGAGTCGATAAAAATAGCCGTATTATTGGCCGATAAGTTATTCTGTTCAGTGGCATCGGCATTATATATTTCGGCAAGCGTGTTCAAAAAATCTTTACCTTTTTCAGGATTGGTAACCTTAACCGACAGTTCTATAACATCTACCAGTTTGGCTGCTTCGGCATTCAATATCCCATTGCGATAGCTCATTGCTACAGCCTCAGGATTTGAAATCTTAACATTGATTTGTTCGGTTGGTGTTTTCGAATCGTTTTTTTGCAAGATAGAAATATAACCAAAAGGTGTATTCAATAATACAGGTAATGATTTTACTTCTTGCTCATACGTTTTTTCACCATCTGCGGTAGGGTAACTGCAATGCACCACATAGCCGCCATGGTTGATGGGCTTGATTTTAATATTCAGTGATGCTTTTAATTTATATAACGATGCACTGTCCAGATTTACGTACAAAGGGCTTGATTTATACAAGTCGGTTGTTTTCAGAAATTTTGTTTGAGAATAATCTGTGTATAATTCTAACTTATTTACTACCCTCATAACCAGAAGGTAGGACTTTAGTACTTCTATTTCATTGTTAATCCGCGAAGATGAACTTGAGAGCAGCGAGCCTCCGTTTAATTCATTCAACAGGCTTGTTTCGCTAAGCTGCCCGCTTTTATTTTGGTCGATAATTAAAACTGAGGATCTGAGTTCGTAAATATCTTGTTGCGAACGAATGTAAAAGAATCCCAGAATCAATGTTAATGCACCGGAAACAGCAAAGCATTTCCAGTGGAATAAGACTTTGTCAAACAAATCTCTCCAATTAATAGGTTTTCCGGGTTCTTCAAAGTTAAGATACTTGATATTTTTATCCATAGCAAATTTGTTTCTAATGTGTGATAATTTTTTTTTAAGGGTCAGTAAATGGGGTTTATCTGGTAATGGTTATTATCAATGATGATAACGAAATCAATGTGCCTATTACAGATATGGATATCGACTCTGCAGTTCCAAAAAACTTATTTCGCGATTTCGCATTATTGGGTTGCACATAGATAACATCGTTCTGTTGCAGGAAATAATAAGGAGAATTGATTAACTGGCTATCGCGTAAATCTATGCGTACGGTTTCTCTGTTACCGTTTGCATCTTCTCTTATGAGCAGTACGTTATTGCGTTGTCCGTATATTGTCAGATCGCCGGCTTGCGCTATTGCTTCGGTAATACTAATACGCTCATTGTTGACACTCAGCACCCCCGGGCGGTTAAATTCGCCCAACATAGATACTTTAAACTCAGCGTATCGGATGGTAATTATAGGCTCTTCCTTTATTAATACGGGATAAATTTCTTTTTTGATATATTCTTTCAACGCCGTTTTTGTCATACCGGCCGCACGGATATTGCCTATAACCGGAAAGCTAATTTCTCCGTTTTTATCTATCAAAAAGTTTTGCAAAGCCCCCATACTTGTTGCAGCTGTTGCTCCCTGATTGTATGGCTTCATAATTGTGCTGCCGGGCACTAAGGGTAAATTAAATGGCGCTGAAGCTTCGGGAGTGATTGTATTGACGGTTATAATTAACAAATCGCCTGTTTTAAGCACAGGTTCGGGTGTCGACAATTGTGCTGAGTCTTTAAATTCAATGGGTTGCCCGCTGTTTTGAAAGTAGACTGTTTCTTTGTATGCCTTACAACTACTGAATATTGTAGTTGCACCCAAAATTAAAAAGATAAAGTAATACAGATTTTTCACTTTGTTGTTTGTTTTAGAGTGTTTTTTATTGATAAGATATATAATTTCTGTTTGATTGTAAGTGTTTGTTTGTAAGATGATTGTGTGCGTGTAGTTATGCTGTTTAAAACATAAAAATGCACGTGACTCACAGAATGAATCACAGCTTTAACATATTTGATGAGAAATCCTGAACCTATCTGTTGATGCAGTGAAATGATTTTTAAAAAATCGATATATTTTCCAAAACCGCAAGTAGATAAGTGCCTGATATACCTTAGTCGTTAATCTATCGTGAATTGCTTCGGATAAATACTAAATCATATGAGGTGATAAATCACACTGTTTTTTTTGTAAATGGCATTACATTTGATTAGGTACATCCAATGAAAAGCATTTTTGATAGCCAACAGTTAATTGCTCTTGTATTCGGGTACGACAAAAGTAAAATGAATGATGGAAGATACAGAAGTATAAAATGGGACATATTGGGGACGTGTCTGTATGTTTATTGCTTATTGTATGTGTTTGTAATAGAAAAATCTATCGATAGTAATATCCTTTGTTACAAAACTTTAGGTGGCTATATGAGCGTAAGTTGATAGATTTTAGAGTGCTGTTTATGTTTTTGTATCTGATTAGCAGCTTGTTTTAATTCAGATGAATGTTAATGTGCATGAGAGCACGTCCACAATTTGTCCTCTGTTTAGCCCTATTCAATAGTACATTAAAATTTAATTTTGTGCTAAAGAAATAACAGAACCAGTAAAAATTTTAAAATAAGAGTTTATATACACATGTTTACATTAGGAAGCGAATTAAGAAAACTATTCATAAGTATTGAAATAGTGTTGGTTAATATATCTATGGTGTTGGTCTCCGTGTTTAGCAGTCACTCTGTTTTTATCGATAAATACGATATTTTAATATTCTTTTTTACACAGAATATTTCGTTGCTGATTAGCTTTTATTTTTTCTGGAGAAATAAAGTTTACAGATTAGACAGGCTGTACAACTGGGTTAAGAATCTAACATTCTTGTGGTTGCGCTTTGTTGTAATGTCAGTGTTCTTAGTTTTCGTTTTTCAAACAAATGAGTTGTGGGTGAAATCTTTTTTATTGGAAACCTATGTACTATTTTATGCAGCTCTGCTATCTTCTCATATACTAATATATTTGTATTTTAAAAATGGCAAGCCGCTGAAAAACAAGAATAAAGGAGTGCTTATTGTAAGCAAAAGCAATACATATTCCAAAATCAGCGAAACGATTTTATCTAATCCGCTGTTGAATTACAATATCGTAAATCACCTCAATATTGAGGACGACGATCATACAATAATCTCTAATGAAGCTTTAACAGAAGCTCTTAAGCTGAAGAATATTCAAACAGTATTTATTGAACTAAGCAATTCTAATTTACAAAGCAGAATCAGAGAAATAATCAAACTTTGTAATTTCTCGGGAGTCCGATTGTTTTTCATTCCCCGTAACCTTAAATGGTATCGGTCTGCTACAGTTACAAGTTTCGAAGGATATGAGTTTGTAAATCCTCAACGTATTCCGTTGGATAGCTCGGAATTGCGCATTCTGAAAAGAGTTTTTGATGTCGTATTTTCGATTGTTGTTATCGTTTTTATTCTACTCTGGCTCACTCCCTTGTTAGCTTTGCTTATCAGGCTTGAGTCCAAGGGACCTGTTTTTTTTATTCAGGAACGTACCGGGATAAATAACAAAAATTTTAAATGTATAAAGTTCAGAAGCATGGTTGTGAATAACGATGCGGATACAAAACAGGCTACTAAAAACGATAACAGGTTAACCCGAATAGGTGCGTTTATGCGTAAAACCAATATCGATGAATTACCGCAATTTTTCAATGTTCTGTTGGGCGACATGTCGGTAGTAGGGCCAAGACCTCATATGCTTAAACATACCGATATTTACTCATCTCTGGTTGAGCATTATTTATATAGGCATTTTGTAAAGCCGGGTTTAACGGGTTGGGCTCAGGTAAACGGGTATAGAGGCGAAACTGATCAACTTTGGAAGATGGAGAAAAGGGTGGAACATGATATTGAATACATTGAACATTGGTCTTTTTGGTTAGATGTTAAAATAGTAATAATGACGGTGTTTGGAAAATCATCGTTCTATAATGCCTTTTAAAACTAATCTCAATTAAAAAACCCCGACAGTTATCGCAACTATCGGGGATTTGGGAGGATCTGAATGATTACGCATTGATTGTTATGATTATTTCATCTGAAAACTTACCAGATCTTCCATGTTTTATAGGATGTTGTACTATTGTGCTTTTTTCTCTTTCAATGTAATTTTCACCACTCCGTTTTTGCCTTTTTCACCATAAATAGCTGTGGCCGAAGCATCTTTAAGTACGTCTATCGACTGAATGTCGGCAGGTTTAATTTGCAACATTTCTTCGTGGTTTATTTCTTTACCGTCTACTATAAACAAAGGTTGTTTTCCGTCGGGAGTGTTGATGCTAATTACGCCCTCAGTTTTTTTATCATCACCCTGTAGTCTGAAATTTATTGGTAATGTATATTTCACACGTACAGCTTTCCCGCGTTGGGTGCCGGGTGTCCAGGCAGGCATGGCATTCACTACGCGTATAGCTTCGGCATCGAGCAGTGGGTCAACACCGCGCACGACCGTTACGTCAGATATTTTTCCGTCGGCATTCACAATAAATTGTAGAATAACTCTACCCTGTACATTGTCCTTCACCGATTGTGCCGGATATTTTACATTGTCCGACAGGAATTTAATCAAAGCTTTATCTCCACCCGGAAAAATAGGCATATTTTCAACTACTGTAAATAGTGGATCATCTGTACTTTCATTTTTATCATATACAACGGTTGCTGTAAATTTTGCTCCGTTTTCTTTGGTGTTGGCAACTACAACTTCAACATTCTTTTCCTTGTTGTCCTGCTGAACTGCAGCGGTTTTCTGAGTGGTGAGTTGGTCCTGCTGCTGCATCATTTGTTTAGCAGTAGAGGCAAGTACTTCGGCATTGCTCATTAATACAAGCGATAACACAAGCGGTGCCGCCAGCAAATATTTGGCTACTGACGGTTTTCCTGATTTTTTTTGATTCATCATCATAATACGTTTTTTTAGAGGTGATACATTAAATTTATTTCCAAGTTTTATATCGGGAGTTTGATAAGATAATTGTAATAGATGGTATTGATACATACGGCTATCGAAACCGGATTTGATTACCTGATGGTCGGCAAGAAATTCGAGGTTTTGCCTGATTTCGTTTTTCAATAGCCACACAAAGGGATTTATCCAGCACAAAGAGCAGGCTATTTCCGACACTATCACATCAAGGGAGTGTATCTGATGCACGTGTGTCATTTCGTGAGCCAAAATTTGCTCCAGTTCTTTTTCGGTATGCGATGCGGGGTTGATATAAATATTGCCAAAGAACGAAAATGGGGTAATATCGCGGTTTACAGCAATCACGCGGATACCGTTGACCCATTGCCGGCTGCCGCTGATACGTACTTTCATAATAGAAAAAAACTGTAAAACAATTTTACTTATAAGCGCTATACTCACCAGCCCATACGCTCCAAATAGTAGTGGCAGCAGGTCAATTTTTTTCTCCTCAGGCGTAATCACTACTTCGGGTAATGTCAGGTAATTGCTGATAATGTGCTGTACCGGTGTTTGTTGTTGAAGCCAGCCGGTAAGGTCGAGCGCCGGATATGCAAAGGCTACAGCTATACTTAGCAGCAGGTACAGGCGATGCGATTTCCAGAAAGTATCTTTGGCGAGAAAAACTTTGTAAAACAGATATAATGCAGCTATCGCAACATTTATCTTGATAAAAAATATAATTTCGGGTTTCATCTGTTTTGTGTTTTAATGGTCAGAAATAGCAAAGTTCTTTTTTTTTGACATTTCAATCTGAAGTTTTATATTCAGAAATAACTAAGCTTTTTATTTTTTCTCAATAAGATTAATAATTTCCTGTAATTCCTCAGCGGTTATTTTATGCTTTTTGGCAAAGAAGCTAACCAGCTCTTTATAGGAATTTTCAAAATAATTGTTGACTATACCCGATAGGTAGCGCGATTTGTATTCGCTTTCGTCGACCAGCGGACTGTATTCGTACACATTACCATAGCGGGTTACTTTCAGAAAGCCTTTGCGTTGCAGGTTTTTGGCAATGGACGCTACGGTGGTGTAAGGTGGTTTGGGGTCTTCCATCTGGTCGATGAAATCCCGTATAAAACCTTTTCCCAGTTTAAATACGATCAGCATTAATTCTTCTTCCTGGTGTGTTAGTTTTTCCATTTTTATTGCTAAATTGTATGTTTGTAATCAAGTAATTACGATTTTTATAAAAGTACTACGAAAAAATCGTAGTGCAAAACTACGAAAATTTCGTAATTGTGATTCTTTTGAATCTGTTTTTTAAATATTTTTAAACTTTGAATATGTTTGACTTGTTATGATGAAAATACTTACCTTTGTAATAAAGAAACATAGCTTTTTTTATGAAAAGATTTTTTATTGTACTAATCATAGTATCGATGCCGCTTTGGGCAGTGCTTGAAGCCGCCGAAAGTTATTACTTCTATGTTCAGTTAAGCGATAAAAAAAACTCACCATACTCAGTAAACAATCCTCAGGAGTATTTGTCGGCTCGTGCCATCGAGCGGCGCAATGCTTTCCAAATATCGTGCGATAGTACCGACTTGCCAGTAAATCAGCAGTATGTGGATCAAATTACAGCGTTGGGTGTTACCGTACATAACCGGAGCAAATGGCTTAACGGTGTTACAGTGCTCACCACCGATTCGTCGGTAATGGCTCAGGTGCGTTTATTGCCATGTGTGCGCTGGGCTCGGTATACCGGCAAAACGGGAACAATTTCCGGGGTCAGGTCAAAATCAAGAGAGTCCGTAAATAACTTTGACTATGGTTTGTCGGCGACTCAAATCAATCAGATTAATGGTACGTATCTGCATAATCAGGGTTATACGGGTAAAGGAATTGTAGTGGGCGTACTTGACGGCGGGTTTTACAAGGCCGATGTTAATCCGGGCTTCGACAGCTTGCGGCTTCAGGGGCGTTTGTTAGGCGTAAAAGATATGATTTTGTCCGGAAATAATGTATATGCCGAGAATTACCATGGAGCCAATGTGCTATCCATAATGACCGGGAATAAGCCCGGTTCGCACGTGGGTACGGCGCCTCACGCTTCGTTTTGGCTCATAAGAACTGAATACGACCCGAGCGAATATGTGGTTGAAACCGATTTTTGGGTATCCGGAATTGAGTTTGCCGATAGTGTAGGGGTAGACGTGGTGAATTCCTCGTTGGGATATACCACTTTTGACGACCCTACGATGAATTACAGTTACGCAGATATGAACGGTAAAGTAAGCCGGGCAAGTATCGCAGCCGGACTTGCAGCCGGAAAAGGAATCATCGTATGCAACAGCGCCGGGAACGAAGGCAATAAAGCATGGTACTACATAGGTGCGCCTGCCGATGCCGATGGTATTCTGGCCATTGGAGCTGTTACAGCCACAGGGGCAGCCAGCAGCTTCACCTCTTACGGGCCGGCTGCGGATGGGCGCGTAAAGCCCGATGTATCGGCCATGGGCACACTAACATCTTATGTTAATCCCGATGGAGAAACAACTACAGGGAACGGAACTTCATATTCGTCGCCGGTAGTTGCTGGTATGATGGCTTGCCTTTTACAGTATATAAAGGCCAATTATCAGGCTGCTTCTGTTTCGGAAATACTTCAGAGCGTCAGGGAGAGCGCTTCGTTGTACCAAACTCCTAATGCCCGTTTAGGGTATGGAATCCCCGATTTTCAGAAAGCAGCGTCAATATTTTCCTTGAGTCATCTGAAGAGAGTGGATGATAATTTGTTAGAGGCCTGTTATAATCCGGTTTCTAAAAATATCGACATACAATTGGCTGCAGTTTTGACGGCTACGGATTGTTTGGTGCGTTTGTACTCGGTATCGGGGGCAGAGCTGATGGTTACAAAACTTTCAGCGCAAAAAACATCGTTACCTGCGCAGGGCTTATCAGCCGGTGTGTATATACTACGCTTGCAAACGGGACAAAGAAGTACTGCCCGTAAACTTATTATTCAATAATGTGTTTGCTTTTGATAATGAAAAAAAGACATTGATTATACATATATGGATTCAATAAGGCTATCGGAACTGACCGAAAGAGTTCAGGAAACCATCAAATTAAATTTCGGAAGTCCGGTATGGATAAGAGCCGAGATAAGTGAGCTACGCGAAAACAGTAACGGGCATTGCTATCTGGAGTTTGTGGAGAAAGATGCAGAAACCGACTTTTTAATAGCCAAATGTAAAGCCACCATCTGGAATGGTACATACAGGATGCTTAAGCCTTATTTTGAAAGTACAACAGGCCAGGAGTTCCGGTCGGGATTAAAAGTGCTTGTTGCGGTTACTGTTGACTTTCACAGTTTGTATGGCTTTAGTTTGAATGTGAAAGATATTGACCCGGTGTTTACCGTTGGCGATATGATGGCACGCCGGTTGCAGATTATCCGTAAACTTGAGGAGGATGGGATTGCCGATATGAACAAATTGCTGCCATTCCCGGAACGACCTCAACGCATAGCTATTATATCGTCGGCCACGGCTGCCGGTTATGGCGACTTTATGGATCAGCTGAGAAATAATCCTGCCGGTTTTGCTTTCTATACGCACCTTTTTCCTGCAATAGTGCAGGGTGAGCAGGCCGAAGCATCCATGATAGCTGCACTCGACAGGATTTACGAACACGCAGATCTTTTTGACATTGTAGCTATTATCCGTGGTGGTGGAGCTACTACGGATTTAGCTTGTTTCGATTCGTACCAACTGGCGCTCAACTGTGCCCAGTTTCCGTTACCGGTAGTGGCTGGTATCGGTCATCAGCGCGATGTATCGATACTGGATATGGTGGCCAATACCTCGGTAAAAACCCCTACGGCAGTAGCGGCATTGTTGCTCGATACAATGCAGGCATCGGAAGATAAGCTTATGGCTTTGACTAATAGCATTTATTATACTGTGAAAGACAGGTTGCGAAATGAAAACGACTACATTAGCGATGTAAAGTGGCGGATAAGAAAGAGCCTTCAGGATAAGATTAGCGCGCGGCGTATACTTCACGAAAGGCATACCAACAGGTTACGCAATACCGTACATGCTGTTTTCGTAAGAGAGCAAAACCGACTGATGTTGCTTGAGAAGAATATTGAAAGTCACTCTCCGGCTTTTTTACTAAAGCACGGTTATACGCTTACCACTGTGAATGGTGTAAGGCTTAAATCGGTGCACGATGTAAAGCGCGATGATGTGGTACGCACTTATTTGCACGATGGCAATTTTGAAAGTAAAATTATTTAAACATAAAAAAACAACATGTCGGTAATTACATTGAATGAAATGGAGTTCCATGCTTTTCATGGCTGCTTGAGTCACGAAAAAGAACTCGGCAATACGTTTAGGGTTACATTAAGCATAAGTATTGATACGGCCAGGGCTGGCAGTACTGATAACCTGGCCGATACGCTCAACTACCAGAAAGTATATGATGTGGTAAAACACGAAATGGATATTGCCTCAAACCTGATTGAGCATGTAGCGCAAAGAATAGCCGATGCAGTGATGGGGCAGTTTGCGGAAATAGATGAGATAAAGCTTTTGTTGTCAAAAAAGAACCCACCTCTGGGCGGTAAAGTGGAGTCGGTGTCTATCGAAATTCATAAAAAAAGAATTTTATAAAAATAAAATGCAATAAAAATGTTTAAATATGCGACATTAAGGCAATTTTATTTGCTTTAATGAATGCTTTTTAATATATTTGTTGTCTGAATCCAATCAGGATGTCAGAGAAATGGTAAAACGAACGCGGATAATTTTCGCGTTCGGTTTTTTTTATTAGTTTAAATAATGGATAAAAAGATTGAAATGGAAGTAAAAACTACAGGTCACCCAAAGGGCTTGTATATCTTGTTTGCCACCGAGATGTGGGAGCGTTTTAATTATTACGGTATGCGGGCGGTTTTGGTTTTGTTTATGACTAAAGCCTTATTGTTCGACAAAGCCTTTGCATCCGGCTTGTATGGTAGTTTTACAAGTTTGGTGTACCTTACACCGCTTATAGGTGGTTTTATAGCTGATAAATACTGGGGAAGTCAGCGCTCTATCATAGCCGGCGGGCTGGTTATGGCGTTGGGCGAGATACTGCTTTTCTTGTGCGGACATACTTATATGTCAATGCCGTCGGTTTCTACCATGTTGTTTTTTAGTGGTTTGGGTCTGATGATAGCGGGTAATGGTTTTTTTAAACCCAATATTTCGTCGTTGGTAGGGCAGCTTTATCCCAAAGGCGACAGGCGTGTCGACCCCGCATATACCATTTTCTATATGGGTATCAATGTGGGTGGTGCTTTGGGGCCATTTATTTGCGGACTTGTAGGCGATACCGGTAATCCTGCGGACTTTAAATGGGCTTTTCTGGCCGGGGCTGTGGGGATGCTTATCAGTGTGATTGTACAGATGGCTTTTGCAAAACAATATGTGGTAGGTCCTGATAATAAGCCTCTGGGGAGCACTCCCGATGGTGTGCACCGTGCCTGGTCAAAACCAGTTCTGATGATTCTGGGGATGGCATTATTTGCTACCTTGTCGATAGGGCTTTTGTATCTCGATGCACGCGTATTCAGCTATCTTCCCTACCTTTTGGTAACAGCAGCTATTGTAATATTTGGTGTGGTGATAACCGATAAAACACTTAGTAAAATAGAAAAGCAAAGAGTTGGAGTTATATTTATTGTAGCTTTTTTTGTGATATTTTTCTGGGGAGCTTTTGAGCAGGCCGGTGCATCGCTTACTTTCTTTGCCGATGAGCAAACCGACAGACGCTTAGGCTTGGTAATACCATCGTGGGCTGTTTACCTGTTTGCTGCAGCGGCATTTATTTTTGTTTTCAAGCTTTATCAACAAACTAAAAAATCGCTTTCGGCAAAAACCGATACCCGCTTGCGAAATACAGTATATGCTTTGTTGTCGGTAGCAGCGCTGGGGCTGGTTTATGGTGTAGTCACCCTTGTATCGTCGGGCAAATCCCATTTTGCTATGGATGAATTGCCGGCCAGCACCTTTCAATCCTTAAACTCGATTTTTGTGGTAAGTTTTGCGCCTGTTTTTGCCTGGTTTTGGCTGAAACTGGGTAAATACGAACCTTCGGCTCCTGCCAAAATGGCTATCGGGTTGTTTTTACTGGCTTTGGGCTATTTATGGATAGCATTCGGGGTGAAGGACGTAGCTCCGGGTATCAAAGTAAGTATGATTTGGCTGATAGGAATGTATGCGCTTCATACCTGGGGCGAACTTTCGCTGTCGCCGATAGGGCTTTCGCTGGTGAATAAATTATCGCCGCTCAAATTCTCGTCCTTGCTTATGGCTGTTTGGTTTTTGGCCAATGCTTTTGGTTATTATCTGGCAGGTACGCTGAGCTCACTGTATCCCGACAACAAATCTACATCGTTTCTTGGTTATACGATGAATAACTTGTACGACTTCTTTATGCTTTTTGTAGTGATGGCCGGGGTGGCTTCAGTGATACTGTTTGTCCTGTCCCGCAAGTTGCAGAAGCTTATGAACGGAATCAGGTAGGCAATCGTAAAAAAGAGACTGCCTCAAAAAGCTTTTTTGAGCGCTATACTACAAAGCCGCTACGATACAAAGAAAATTGTTCGCAGCGGCTTTGGACTTTTTTAGCGGCTTCCGATAAGCCGGGACGGTGCAATTCTTTATAAGATGTTTTGGGTAAACACCTGTGGATTAAGAATTGAGAGCTCGTTTTCAAAAGCAGGCGTTTGAACGTTTTGCGATGTAGAAACCGGAACTAACTCATAGGTGTGAGAAGATTTGTATTGCATGGTCCATATAAACGGAAACAGAAAAAATAATCCTCCAACAATAGCTCCCGGGTCAACCTTTTCGTTTCTTCTGAACGAGGTATACAGTGGCTCGTAGCCATCTTTCTTCAGGTCGACATTGACTACGCTACCTATAACTCTGGTATCGCTGTATAAATAAGGTGTTGTGCCAACCGGTTCGCCGTTGATGTAGATTTTGGCTCCCGAAGGAATTGAATTTATTACTGTGGAGCTGGCACAAGAGGCAAAGAGTAATAACGCAGCCATAATAACGGCTGAGGATTTCATTAGGATTGATTTGTTCATGACATTGAAAAAAATTAGTTTGAAAAAATAGTTGTTTTTCATATGTCAAAAGCAAAAACAGTGCCATGAATTATTCAATTTTACTAAATTTTTTATCTTTTTTATCGTAATTAAATACCTCGCCTGTTTCAATAATGTAATACCAACCCAGGATGTCGAGTTCACCATTCTCATATTTTTCGGCTATGTAAGGATATGTCAGCAAGTGGTTCATCTGTTCTACAATGTTGAGCTGCTCGGTCATCCATTCTCTCACAGCCGGATCGGCAATCCGGAGTTTTATCATTTTTTCGCGTACGTTTTTGGCCAACTCCAGCCACTTGCGGGTATGAGGTATTTGTTGTGCACGTTCCTCGTCCATAAACAAGGCATTGCATCCGCCGCAGTTGGAGTGTCCGCATACCAGAATGGTAGAGATGTTCAGTACTTTTACGGCGTATTCAATGGCCGAGGTGGTGGCCAAAAATTCTTCCGATTTTCGGTATACAGGTACGATGTTGGCAATGTTGCGGATAACGAAAAGTTCGCCGGGTAAAGTCTTGGTAATCAGGTTGGGCACCACACGCGAATCGGAACAGCCTATAAACAAGGTGTGAGGTTCCTGGTTGCGCCCTATTTTTTCGAAAAGTTCCTGATGTTCGATGAAATCTCCTGAGTTAAATTCCTTAACTCCATCAAAAAGTGACTGCATAAGCGTACAAATATATTTATCTGCTAAAACACATGGGAACACCGATTGTTGAACAGCCGCAACTATTTTTTTTGCTCAAGCTCTATTACTTCCAGATTTTGTATTTTACTTCCATCTATCTCAAAACGAACGAGAGTTTGCACTAAATGGAAGCCATATTTACCCGCTGCTCCGGGATTAATGTGCAGTAAGTTCAGATTTTTGTCATACTTCACCTTAAGGATGTGTGAGTGTCCGCAAACAAAAAGCCCCGGAGGTTGTTGGAATATGGCCGGCCTTACTAAAGGGTCGTATTTTCCGGGATAGCCCCCGATGTGAGTTAGCCATACCTTAACGTCCTCGCATAAAAAACGATTATGCTGAGGTAGCAACCGGCGAATTTCATAGCTATCGATATTGCCCCAAACAGCTCTGAGAGGTTTAAAAGCCTGCAGTTGGTTTACGATATCTACGGAGCCAATGTCGCCGGCATGCCATACCTCATCGCACGAGGCAAAATGTTCAAATACTCTTGGGTCGAGCATGCCGTGTGTGTCTGATAATAAGCCGATGCGTTTCATGTTTGTTGTGGTTTGCTATTGAGTACAAAAGTAAAAATACTTTACTGAAAAATATAATCTTACATTAAGTGTGAAATGTTTTTTAGTAAATATAATGATTATTTTAAAATATCCTAAAAAGTAGCGTAAAGAAATATTAAACACTAAATTTGTGCTTCATTTTTTTTGAAAAAACAAGTAAAACCCCATGAATACAAAACTTCAGGAATTAACGGATAAAATCTATCTCGAAGGTGTAGAAAAAGGTAATGCAGAGGCAAAAACCTTAGTTGAAAAAGCCGAAGAGCAGGCCGCAGCAATTGTTGCAAAAGCCAATGCCGAAGCATCAAAAATAATTGCCGACGCCGAAGCTAAATCCGCTGAACTTTCAAAAAACACACAATCCGAATTGCAACTATTTGCGCAGCAATCAGTGAATGCACTGAAGACTGAAATTACCAACCTGATTTGCGGAAGCCTTACGACCGACTCGGTAAAGGCTGCCTCTGCCGATAAAGCTTTTATGCAGGGAGTTATTCTGTCTCTTGTACAGCAATGGGCTTCAAATCAAAATGTTACGGTAAGCGCTAAAGATGCGCAGGCTCTCACTGCGTATTTTGCTGCCAATGCAAAAGAATTGCTGAATAAAGGCGTAAAAATAACCGAAGCAAATGGAGTAAAAGCTGATTTTACCATATCTCCTGAAAAAGACGGCTATAAAATAACTTTTGGTGATGATGAACTGATTGCTTATTTCAAAGAATTTCTTCGTCCGAAATTAGTTGAGATGCTTTTTTGATTTTAAAAACAGTCCCAGACTTACAGGAGAGGATCTTTTAATATGAACTATTATTGCCTTATCGCGGGCTTGCCCGATATCCAAGCTGAAGATACAAAAACAAATGTGTCGCTCGCAAACCTCAAAACTGAGCTTAACGAGCAGCTTGCACCTGCCGACAAGCAATTGCTGGCTCTCATTTTTGCCCGGTACGACAACACTAACCTGCTGGCTTACCTCAACAACAGGGATGCGGAGCTGAACTCTCTGGGTAACCTTACAGCCGATGACTGGACTGAGCTTACAGCGTTCATACAGGAAACCGAGACCCCGGCCGATAGTCGTTTGCAACCTTACTTACATCAATTTTTTAAAGCCATAAACAGCGATAAATTTTCGCAGGAGAATAGCTCTCGCGAAGATTATCTTGCTGCGCTTTATTATGGTCAGGCTTTGCAGAGTAAAAATAAATTTATACACGACTGGTTTGAGTTTAATCTGAATATAAACAATATACTCACAGGTGTGGCTTGTCGCAAGCATGGCTTTGATGTCAAATCGCTGGTGGTGGGTAGCAACGAGGTGGCTGTGGCTGTACGCCAGAGCAATGCCCGCGATTTTGGACTCACCGGCACGTTTGCCGAGCTGGACACCATCCTGAAAATAGCCGAAGAGCAAAATTTGCTTGAGCGCGAGAAAAAAATTGATGCGCTGAAGTGGCAATGGCTCGAAGACAAAACGTTTTTCCACTATTTTTCTGTTGAGAGAATTTTGGCATTTGTGCTGAAGGTGCAGATGATAGAACGTTGGAAACTACTGTCGGTAGAGAATGGATCGAGAATATTCCGCGCATTGCTGGCCGGGATGAAAGAGGGGGTTAAGTTTACAGCCATATGAGGCGACATTAACTGAAAATATAAAAACAAAATAGATATGCCGGAATGCGCATATCAAACACATTGACACATTCATAAATTTATGTCAACAAAAGGAAAAGTAAAAGGAATTATTTCCAACCTGGTAACGGTGGAAGTAGACGGGCCGGTTGCTCAGAACGAAATTGCCTACATACATTTGGGCGCACAAAAACTTATGGCCGAAGTGCTTAAAGTGGTCGGAGATAAGGTTTTTGTTCAGGTGTTTGAGAGTACGCGTGGTATGAAAGTGGGTGATGAGGTAGAGTTCATGGGACATTTGCTCGAAGTTACTCTCGGTCCGGGATTGCTTTCGCGCAACTACGATGGCCTACAGAGCGACCTTGATAAACTGACAGGTATTTTTCTGCAACGCGGCGAGTATAATTTTCCGCTTGATACCGAAAAGCTATGGGCGTTTCAACCTATTGCTAAAGCGGGCGATAAGGTAGAGTCGGGTTCGTGGCTTGGTCAGGTCGACGAGAACTATCAGCCTCACAAAATTATGGTTCCTTTTGTTTTTGAAGGAACATACACCGTAAAAAGCGTAGTGCCCGAAGGTGAATATAAAATACTTGATACCATAGCAGTACTTACCGATGCCGATGGAAAGGACGTTGCAGTAACCATGGTACAAAAATGGCCGGTAAAAAAAGCCATTAATGTACATACCGAAAAACCACGTCCGTTCAAACTCCTCGAAACAGGTGTGCGCACTATTGATACCGCCAATCCTATTGTTGAGGGTGGTACCGGATTTATCCCCGGGCCATTCGGTACCGGAAAAACGGTGCTCCAGCATGCCATTTCCAAACAGGCCGAAGCCGATATTGTAATTATTGCAGCCTGCGGTGAGCGTGCTAACGAGGTGGTAGAAATTTTTGTGGAATTCCCGGAACTGGAAGACCCGCATACTGGCCGTAAACTGATGGAACGTACCATCATTATTGCCAACACATCCAACATGCCGGTAGCATCGCGCGAAGCCTCGGTATATACGGCCATGACCATTTCGGAATACTACCGGGCTATGGGGCTTCGGGTGCTGATGATGGCCGATTCAACTTCGCGTTGGGCACAGGCGTTGCGCGAGATGTCCAACCGTATGGAAGAACTTCCCGGACAGGATGCTTTCCCAATGGACTTGTCGGCAATTATAGCAACTTTCTACAGCCGTGCTGGATATGTGTATCTTAAAAACGGAAAAACCGGGTCGATCACCTTTATCGGGACTGTGTCGCCGGCTGGTGGTAACCTGAAAGAGCCGGTAACCGAAGGCACTAAAAAGGCGGCCCGTTGTTTCTTTGCCCTTGAGCAGGCTCGTGCCGACCGCAAGCGCTATCCGGCTGTTAATCCTATCGACAGTTATTCTAAATATATCGAATATCCCGAATTTGAGGAGTATATTGCTACCCGTATCTCGTCCGACTGGACAAAGAAAGTAAACGATATGAAGACCATACTTCAGCGTGGTAAAGAAGTTCAGGAGCAAATCAACATCCTTGGTGATGATGGAGTTCCGGTAGATTATCACGTAACTTTCTGGAAATCGGAAGTAATCGATTTTGTAATTCTGCAGCAAGATGCTTTTGATAAAATAGACTCGGTAACTCCGTTGGAACGTCAGGAATTTATGTTGAATCTGGTTATGGACATTTGTCGTGCCGAGTTTGACTTCAACGGTTTTCTCGAAGTGATGGATTACTTCAAGCGCATCATCAATGTTTGTAAACAGATGAATTATGCAGCATTCCAATCCGATGAATTTAAGAAATTCGGTGAAGAACTGAGCGATATTCTGTCGGAAAGAAGACAATAACAGATAACGAAACAACATTACATAAATGGCAACAAAAGCATTTCAAAAAATTTACACCAAAATAACCCAAATAACCAAGGCAACCTGTTCGCTGAATGCAACAGGGGTGGGTAATGAGGAGTTGGCCACTGTAAACGGCAAATTGGCACAGGTAGTGAAGATTATGGGCAATGAGGTTACCCTGCAGGTATTTGAGGGTACAGAAGGTATACCTACCAATGCCGAGGTGATTTTTCTGGGCAAAGCCCCTTCGCTTAAAGTAAGTGAGCAATTGGCCGGACGCTTTTTCAACTCTTTTGGAGACCCTATTGATGGTGGACCGGATGTAGAAGGCGAAGAGCGCGAAATCGGAGGGCCTTCGGTAAATCCTGTTCGCAGGAAACAACCTTCGGAACTTATAGCTACAGGTATTGCCGGTATCGATTTGAATAATACCCTGGTGACGGGGCAGAAAATTCCTTTCTTTGCCGACCCTGACCAGCCTTATAATCAGGTTATGGCTAATGTGGCATTGCGTGCTCAGACCGACAAAATTATATTGGGCGGTATGGGACTCACCAACGACGATTATCTATACTTCAAAAACGTATTTAGCAATGCCGGAGTGCTGGATCGTATTGTGAGCTTTGTGAATACAACTGAAAATCCTCCGGTTGAACGTCTTCTGATTCCGGATATGGCGCTCGCTGCGGCAGAGTATTTTGCGGTTGATAAAAACGAGAAAGTGCTTGTATTGCTTACCGATATGACTTCTTATGCCGATGCTTTGGCTATTGTATCCAACCGTATGGATCAGATTCCGTCCAAAGACTCAATGCCGGGATCGCTGTATTCCGATTTAGCCAAGATATACGAAAAAGCAGTGCAGTTCCCTGCGGGAGGTTCTATCACCATTATAGCGGTTACTACGCTTTCGGGAGGCGATATTACGCATGCCATTCCCGATAATACAGGATATATCACCGAAGGGCAGCTGTTTTTGCGCCGCGATTCTGATGTGGGTAAGGTTATTGTTGACCCATTCCGCTCCCTGTCGCGTCTTAAGCAGTTGGTTATTGGTAAAAAAACACGCGCCGATCATCCGCAGGTGATGAATGCTGCGGTGCGGCTTTTTGCCGATGCGGCCAATGCTAAAACCAAACTCGAAAACGGTTTCGACCTCACCGATTACGATGAGCGTACACTGGCTTTTGCTAAGGATTATTCAGAAAAACTATTAGCTATCGATGTAAATATCGATACTGTAGCTATGCTGGATACTACCTGGGGCTTGTTAAGCAACCACTTTAAACCGGCAGAGGTAAATATCAAAAAAGAATTTGTAGATCAATTCTGGAAATAGAAATAGTCGCTTGAAATCCTCGTTGAATCGGTTTTTTATTGTTAGGGGATATTCAATTCGCTGCTATGCCGGACGTTACTTAACACAGATTTATAAAAGATTTTAAAAAGAGGTCTTTATTTTTTCAATAAAGAAAGACTATAAAAATATGGCAATACAGTTTCAATATAACAAAACATCGCTTCAGGTGCTTGAGAAAAACCTCAAGATGCGTGTGCGCGCTCTTCCTACCATCAAAAATAAAGAGAGTGCTCTGCGTGTGGAGGTTAAAAGAGCTAAGGATGAAATCATCGGGCTGGAACAGGAACAGGAACGGCGTATTGTTGCTTATGATAAGATGCTGGCTTTGTGGGGCGAGTTTGATACCGGTTTGCTTCGTGTTGATGATGTAAAGATGGGTGTGAAAAAAATAGCCGGGGTGCGTATTCCCGTTTTGGAAGAGGTGCTTTATACCACAAAACCATACAGCCTTTTTAATTCCCCACAGTGGTTTGCCGATGGGCTTACGCAGCTGAAAGAGCTTGCCCAGGTAGGAATTGAGCGGGAGTTTTGTGCTGAAAAGTTGAACTTGCTGGAATTTGCCCGAAAAAAAACCACGCAGAAAGTGAATCTTTTTGAAAAAGTGCAAATTCCGGGTTACGAAGATGCTATCCGCAAAATCAAACGATTTATGGAAGACGAGGAAAACCTTTCTAAATCGTCGCAGAAAATTGTAAAATCGCGTCAGCAACAATTGAAGGAGGCAGAACTATGATAGTAAAAATGAAAAGATATACCTTTTTGGTATATCATAAACAATATACCGATTTCCTTGAAAAAATAAGGGATCTTGGCGTATTGCACATTATCGATAGACCCGAAGGTAACTCAGAAAATGAGCTGTTGCGCGAAAAAATGCTTGTAGCATCGCGTATCAAAAATACTTTGCGACTGTTTGAGAAACTTATCCCGAAAGGAGTTGCTCCCCATGAGGCCAAAGATAGTTTTGACGCGGTAGAACTCATAAATAAAGCTGAAGCTGCTTTAGCCGAAAAGGATGCCAAACAGCAAAAATTATCGGCGCTCGAAAAAGAGTCTGAACGTATGGAGGCGTGGGGTAGTTTCAGTCCCGAAAGAATTGAAGACCTTAAAAATGCCGGCTTTGAGCTCAATTTTTTTGCATGCAATATCCGTAAGTTTAATCAGGAGTGGGAGGTGCTGTATAATGCATTCGAAATTGAAACCACCACCACTACCCGGTATTTTGTAACCGTTACCCGTCCCGGACAGCTTATTGATATAGATGCCGATCCGGTAAAACTATCGGAATATACATCGGCCGAAATTGATGCGCAGATAGCGGAACTGAAGACGGAAATAGAACTTTATAATCAAGAACTTATTGATTTTGCAGTCAGTGAGTTTAATACGCTGAAAAGTGCCCGAAGCGAGGTGGCCGAAAAAATTGATTTTACCAAAGCTATTTTAAACTCGCAGGCCGAGGTGCAAAATAAAGTTATGCTTTTGCAGGGCTGGTGTCCTGAGGAATCGGAGGCAGTATTGAACGAATATTTAGATTCCTCGGAAGTATATTACGAAACCGAAGAGCCGGTAGAAGAAGATAAGGTGCCCATAAAGCTGAAAAACAATAAGTTTGCAAAGCTCTTCGAGATGATAGGTGAACTATATGATTTGCCTAATTATCATGAGCTTGACCTTACTCCGTTTTTTGCACCATTTTATATGCTGTTTTTCGGGCTCTGTTTGGGCGACGTTGGATACGGATTGATATTTGTAATCGCCGCTATTTTTCTACGTCCCCGGGTTGCGGAGGCTCTTAAGCCTGTATTTACCCTGCTTATATGGTTGGGTGGCTCTACCGTAGTTATGGGAGCTGTTAGTGCCAATGTTTTCGGGTATAATCTGTTGGAGTCTGATATTTCGTGGATACAATCCTGGAAAAAATACATGCTGGATGCCAATCAGCTTTTCAACGCTTCGCTTATCATTGGAGCGGTTCAAATTATGTTTGGTATGGTGGTTAAGGCAATCAACATTACCCGTCGGTTTGGTTTTGCAGCTTCGTTATCAACCTGGGGCTGGCTTGTGCTTATTCTCGGTTGTGGAGCCTCATACGGGCTTAGCGCCACGGGTACAGTGTCGTCGGAAGTAGCCAAATATATGTACTACGGTTTTGGCGGAATTGGTGGACTTACAATATTCCTGCTTAATGATATAAAACGCAATCCGTTGATTAATGTAGGTGCCGGCTTGTGGGATGCGTATAACATGGTACTTGGTCTGATGGGCGATTTGCTCTCGTACGTACGGCTTTTTGCATTGGGAATTTCGGGCTCGGTTATGGGTTTTGTATTTAACGATTTGGCCATAAACCTGAGCGGAAATATCCCGGTAGTAAGCCAACTTGTCATGGTGCTGATTATGCTTGTAGGGCATGGACTGAATATCTTCATGTCAAGTTTAAGTTCGTTTGTTCACCCCATGCGTTTAACCTTTGTGGAATTTTATAAAAATGCCGGGTTTGAAGGGGGCGGAAAAAAATATCGTCCGTTTGCCCGCTATAAAGAGGAGAAATCTCTTTTTTGATTAATTGAAAAATAAAAATAAATTAAAATAACATTTAAAAACAATAATTTATGGAACCTATTATTTTAGCGTATATCGGAATAGGATTAATGGTTGGACTTTCGGGCGTTGGTAGTGCTTATGGCGTAACAATAACCGGTAATGCCACAGTTGGAGCTTTGAAGAAAAATCCGGATGCCTTTGGTAACTATATGGTATTGAGTGCATTGCCCGGAACGCAGGGTCTTTACGGTTTTTTGGGATACTTCCTGCTTAAGAGCCACTTAACTCCTGAAATGAGCTGGGCTGCCGCTGCTGCCGTTTTTGGTGGAGGTTTAGCACTTGCGCTTACAGGCTTTTTCTCGGCTATCCGTCAGGGACAGGTATGTGCCAATGGTATTTCCGGTATCGGTTCAGGCTACGATGTGTTTGGTAAAACGCTTATTCTGGCAGCCTTCCCCGAGTTATACGCCATTGTTTCGCTGGCAGCTGTATTTATGATTGGTGGTTCAATTATTTAAACCCATTTTTTGATAAATAACAGAAGCCCGGACGTTATTGTCGTTTGGGCTTCTCTCATTTTGTTGTTTGTCTGAAAAAACTTATTTTTGTATAAGTTTAATTTACTCCCTGTTCAATGAAAAAA
This sequence comes from Bacteroidota bacterium, assembly GCA_017860345.1. Classification (GTDB taxonomy): domain Bacteria; phylum Bacteroidota; class Bacteroidia; order Bacteroidales; family Paludibacteraceae; genus Paludibacter. The sequence continues at coordinate 85,376 of JAFNAV010000003.1, forward strand.
ACAACCGGACGATTCAAATCATTTCTTCACAAGCTCAGATTTCAATACCGCGTTTCGGTAATGAATGAAAACACGCTTGAAGAATCATGGCATATCCGGTTGTCGCGCCTCAGTGTACTTATATACGCCTCTTCGTTAGTGCTTATCACATTTATTCTGCTGACCATTCTTATTTTTACCACGCCTATCCGGTATTATTTGCCTGGATACGGCGAAAGCGGCAACCGTGGACGCATCATCTCAGAATCTATGTATACCGACTCTCTTTATCATCAGGTAGAACTTCAGGATGGTTATCTTCAGGTGATTAAGAACATCATAAAAGGAACTATTAAGCCTGACTCAATAGCTTCGCTCGACTCAGTAAAGCTAAAGGAAACGGCTTACGATTATCTTGAAAAAACAAAGGCAGAGAAAGCTTTTGTTGAAAAATTTGAGAAAGAGGAGAAGTATAATCTGATGACCCTTGATGCCAAAACAAACGACGATGTGTATGTTTTTTTCAGGCCTACCAAAGGGGTTATTTCTTCGTCGTTCAGTCCCGGCGAGAAACAATATGGTATCAATATGATAACCTCGCCTAACGAAACAGTGGTTAGTGTGCTGGCCGGAACTGTAACTTATGCCGCTTTTACCTTTGATTATGGCTGGGTAATTCAGGTACAGCATGAAAATAATTATATATCTATTTATAAAAACAATACGCAACTACTCAAAAGAGTGGGCGACGTAGTGAAGGCCGGTGAAGGTATAGCCATTACAGGCGAACCTACGGGAGGAAAAAATATTGACCAGTTCTATTTTGAACTTTGGCAGCAGGGCAAACCTGTAAATCCTGAGGATGTGATAATTTTCTGATGATTTTTTTTTAAAAGCAAGAGATAACCTGTGTCTGAAATCAAAAAACAAATAGCCATTTTAGGATCTACCGGTTCTATCGGAACGCAAGCGCTTGAAGTGATAGCTGCAAACAGTTCTCTTTTCGAGGTGTATGCGCTTACTGCCAATAATCAGGTGGATTTACTGATAGAGCAGGCTCGCCGATTTCAACCTGAGATGGTGGCCATTGCCAACGATAAGCATTATGCCAAACTGAAAGATGCGTTGGCCGATTTACCAATTAAAGTATTTGCCGGCGACGACTCGGTAGCCGAACTGGCCGCTATGCAGCCTGTTGATATTGTATTGGCTGCTATGGTTGGCTATTCGGGCCTGAAACCAGCCATTAAGGCTATTCAGGCCGGGAAAAAGATAGCACTTGCTAATAAAGAAACGCTGGTGGTGGCCGGAGAGCTTATTTGTTCACTGTCCGAAAAATACAACGCAGCTATCCTGCCTGTCGACTCAGAGCATTCGGCCATTTTTCAATGTTTGGCAGGTGAGGGAAACAATCCGATTGACAAGCTGATACTTACTGCTTCAGGAGGACCGTTTCGTACAAAATCGTTGGCAGAGCTTGAACATGTGACCAGTGCGCAGGCGCTGAAACACCCTAACTGGGATATGGGCGCCAAAATCACCATAGACTCGGCCAGCCTTATGAACAAGGGATTTGAAATAATTGAAGCCAAATGGCTCTTTGGTGTGAGTCCCGAACAGATTGAAGTGGTGGTACATCCGCAATCTATTATCCACTCCATGGTGCAGTTTGCCGATGGCTCTATCAAAGCGCAGTTGGGCTTGCCCGATATGAAACTGCCCATACAGTATGCGCTTACGTACCCTGACAGGCTTCCGTCGGTTTTTCCGAGGCTCGATTTTGATTTGTATTCTCAGTTCACGTTTGAAAGACCCGATACCAACAGGTTTCGGAATTTGGCTTACGCTTACTATGCTATGCAAAGAGGCGGTAATATGCCTTGCATACTCAATGCGGCCAACGAAGTAGTAGTAGCGGAGTTTCTGAAAGATAAGATAGGCTTTTTGCAGATGAGTGATATTATTGAAGAGGTGATGGAAAAGGCTACGTGTTGACCGATGCCGAAACGCGAATCCTTACCTGCGAGTTGGCACACTGAATTACACATAAAGGAAATAACTCTGTAAAAAAACATATAAAAAATTAATTCTGTAAACAAACCCGGGTTATTGCACGTTGAGGATGCTGGTGGGTTTAGCAAATTATTTTTTTGCAATTTTTTAAAATACAAATCTAACAATTATAGCTATACCGGTTTGATAGAAAAAGACAGCCGGATTTTGAATGTATGGAAACATTTTTGATTAAAGCATTACAACTCATTCTTATGGTGCTTTTGCACGAAATGGGTCACTTTCTTTTTGCACGTTTGTTTAAAGTTCGTGTTGAAAAATTTTATATGTTTTTCAATCCAACCGTATCGCTTGTGCGTGCCAAAAAAATCAATGGTAAATGGGATGTAAAATTCTTTGCTAAAAATATACCGGCCAACGAACGTCCCAAATTGGATGCCGAAGGCGATCAGGTGCTTGATGCCAAAGGCCGACAGGTAATGGAGCCAATACCATTAGATAAACTGGAAGACGGCGATTGGCGTAAATATCCTGACTCTACTGAGTGGGGGATAGGATGGTTGCCGCTTGGGGGTTACTGTAAAATATCAGGGATGATAGATGAATCGATGGATTCAACGCAGATGGCCATGGCTCCTCAACCCTGGGAGTATCGCTCGCGACCTGTGTGGCAGCGCTTGCCCATTATTACCGGTGGGGTGCTTGTCAACTTTATATTAGCCATGATAATATATGCCGGAGTGCTATTTACATGGGGTCAGGAATATATCCCGGTCGAAAACGCAAAATTCGGATACCAGTTTGCCGAAGTTATGCAGAACGAAGGTTTCCGTAATGGCGATGTTTTTGTAAAGGTCGACAATGAAAATATCGAAAATCAGGGTAAAGCCCTGAACCGCATGCTTTTCAGCAATGCCAAAACGGTAACTGTGTTGCGCGACGGACAAGCATTGACCATCACCCTCTCCAAAAACCTGACCGACACCATTCTAAAGCATAATCCTAAAGAACTGGTATCGCTTCGTTTTCCTTATGTGATTGATGCTGTACAGGGTGGAAGTCCGGCCAGCGCAGCCAAACTGGAAAAAGGCGACAGTATTATCTCTGTCAATGGAAAAAAACTATACATTTATCAGGATATTTTAGCAGAGCTCAATGCCTCAAAAAACAGTATTGCCGAAATAGAATATGTGCGTAAGGGCAAAGTTTATCAAACTCACACCCAAATTAATGATGATGGTAAACTTGGGGTTAAGATTCTGACTCCGGTTCATTTCTTCAAAACCAAAAAGATTACATATGGATTTTTTGAAGCCATTCCGGCCGGTATATCGCTGGGTTGGGAAACTTTATCCGACTATGTGTCTCAATTGAAATATGTATTCACCAAAAGCGGTATTCAGCAAGTTGGAGGTTTTGGAGCCATCGGCGGTTTGTTTCCTCCGGTATGGGATTGGCAGATTTTTTGGGAAATGACGGCTTTATTGTCAGTTATTCTGGCATTTATGAACTTTTTGCCTATTCCGGCTCTTGATGGCGGTCATGTGATGTTTTTGCTTTACGAAATGATAACCCGCCGTAAGCCAAGCGATAAATTTCTGGAATATGCGCAAACCGCAGGCATGTTATTGCTTTTTGCTTTACTTATTTATGCCAATGGAAATGATATTTTCAGAGCAATATTCAAATAGTCTGATTAATAGTAATTTACGCCAACAAAGATGATGAAGCCAACTATATTGTGTTATCCCAAATGTGGTACTTGCCAAAAGGCCGAGAAATGGCTAAAATCTAATGGTATTGAGTATACTTACCGGCCTATAAAAGAAGAAAATCCTACTAAGGCGGAGATTGCCGAATGGCTTAAAAAGAGTGGTTTGCCGGTTTCCAGGTTTTTTAATACCAGTGGTTTGCTTTATAAGGAGCAAAATATGAAAGATAAAGTCAGGGTTTTACCCGAAGCTGAACTGATTGATATTTTGGCAACAAATGGTTTGATGGTGAAGCGTCCTGTATTATTGACTGGCAACAAAGTGCTTGTGGGATTCAAAGAAGAAGACTGGAAAGCTGTTTTTGGGAAATAAGCTATTTCGACGTACAGTTCCGGCACATTTCATATTGCTTCCGGTTTTGGAGTATGGATGCTCTGAAATCGGAAGCTTTTTGATTGTGCCATACCGAGCCGAAATTTCCGGTGGCAATATTACCAAAACTATGCGATTGATCTTTGTCGAAGCAGCAGGGCACCACCTCGCCCGAGGCACTTATCACAGCTCCCGTCCACAGTCGCAGGCAGCGATTAGCCAGCTTGTTTTTGATGAGATAACGGCCATCAGCAGCACGATAGTAGCGAGCGTATTTGGTGAGCGATGTAAGTAGTCTGTGCCCATGTTCAAAATTATACAGCTGAGCCGATTTTAACACTAACCTGTCAGCCTTAAGGCTTTTAGCCAGCTTTTTTACGTCTTTAATCTGATGTTCGTTCGTTTTAAAAACGATGAACTGTATCTCAATAAGTGGAGAGCTTGACTTAAGTTGCCGTTTCCATTCATTGACATACCTGATGCCCTGCAGAGCTTTTTCGAGCTTACCACCCGCGCGGTATTGTTCGTACACTTGCTGAGTTACCCCGTCGATAGAAACAATAAGCTTATCCAGACCGGATTCTACCAAATCTTTAGCCATGTGCCGGTCGAGCAGCTGTCCGTTGGTGGAAGTAGAGGTGTAAATGCCCGATTTATGGGCATAATTGATAAGTTTGGTCAGATTTTTGTTGAATAAAGGTTCACCCTGAAAGTAAAAAATGGAGTGAAACAAATAAGGCTTTAATTCGTCTATCAGCTGTATAAATAAATCATCGTTCAGGAACTTTTTGTCGACAGTCTTTCGCTGATTCACCGGGCATTCGCTGCAATGCAGCTGACAGAAATTGTATGGTTCTACCGATACAAAAGCCGGATATGCCCGCTTAGGAAATTGCACACGCTTGCCGGAAACAAGGTATGATAAATATAACGAGAGAAGATTAAATATTTTTTTAAAACGAATATACCGTAAGGTACGTAAGCTATGTATCAGCATTATATACGGACTATGGATTAAATAACAATAATATTCCGGAAAATAGCCTAATCTTATACTATTGTACTATTTACAAAATATTGGCATATATTTATAAAAAATATAAATGAGCTATCGCAAAGTAAAGCAATTTTCGCTGGAAATTTGTATATTTGTATCCCTTATTAGCAAAAAATTATTCAAATCAATTTATAACAAAACACAAAATTTTATGAAGAAGCAATTAATTTTCGCAGTTACGTTAATTTTTGCACTTGGTAACAAAGATCTGACAGCGTTAGATCCGAGTTTATTTACCTGCACTCCTAATCCTCTTGAGGTTAAAGGTGGCAAAGTAGATGCAACTATTACCGGAACTTTTCCTGTTAAGTACTTTGCTAAAAATGCAACTGTAATCGTTACCCCGGTTCTTACTTTTAATGGTAAGGAAGTAAAGGGTACGGCGTCTACTTTTCAAGGTGAAAAAGTGATAGGCAATAACCAAACAATCAGTTACAAAGCCGGAGGTTCGTACACCATCAAAACGACTTTCGATTATGTGCCTGAAATGTTGAAATCTGAACTCTATCTCGACTTCAGTGTATCAACAAAAAAGAAAACCTATACACTACAGCGTGTTAAAGTAGCTGATGGCGTAATTTCTACATCTCAGCTTGTAGCTAAAAACTTTGCTGGCGCCGAAGCCAATGGCCCGGTTATCCTGAACGATAAGTTCCAACGCGTAATTCAGGAACTTCAGGAAGCTGATATCAAGTTCCTTATTCAGCAGTCAAACCTTCGTACTTCCGAAACAAAGTCAGAAGACATTGTGGCGCTTACCAAGAAAGTGAAAGAAGCTAAAGATGCCGAAAACAAAGAAGTTGCCGGATTTGAAATTTCTGGTTACGCTTCTCCCGACGGAGCTTTGGAACTGAATACCAATCTGGCTGAAAAACGTCAGAAAGTAACTTCTGATTTCATCAACAAACAGTTGAAAAAAATCAAAACTTCGGTAACTATCGACTCTAAATTTACTGCCGAAGATTGGGATGGTTTCCAGAAATTAATGGAAAACTCAAACATTCAGGACAAACAACTGATTCTTCGTGTATTGTCGATGTACAGCGATCCTGAGCAACGCGAACGCGAAATCAAAAACATCTCTGTGGCTTTCAAAAGCATCGCTGACGAAATTCTTCCTCAGTTGCGTCGTTCGCGTCTGAAACTTACTGTAGATGTTACAGGTAAATCGGACGACGAGATTGCAAAACTGGCTAAAGAAGATGCTTCTAAACTGAACGTAGAAGAACTGCTTTATGCGGCTACGCTTACTAATAATGCATCTGAAAAAGCCACTATTTACCAGAAAGTAATTGACTCTTATGCTTCGGATGTGCGCGGATACAATAATCTTGGTGTAGTTCAGTACAATCAGGGTAAAGTAGATGCAGCTGCAGCAAGCTTTGCAAAAGCACTTAGCATTGAACCTTCGAATGCAAATACAAATTACAACGCAGGTTTGGCTGCCCTTGCAAAGAACGACTATGCTAAAGCAGAAGAATTCTTTGGTAAAGCAGCTGGTACCAGCGGAAGCCTGAGCAATGCTCTTGGTTCATTGTATATCATCAAAGGCGATTATGCAAAAGCTAAAACTGCTTTTGGTTCAACAGTGTCGAACAATGCTGCTCTGTTGCAGGTGCTCGACGGAAACTACAGTGGCGCCCGTAATACACTCGACGCTGTAGCTCAACCTGACGCTCTGACTTCGTACCTTGGCGCAGTAGTAGGTGCACGCACCAACAACCGCGATGCAGTGTATGCCGGTTTGCGTAAGGCCGTAAGTGCCGATGCCGCTCTTAAAACACGTGCGGTAAGCGATTTGGAATTTTCTAAGTTCTTTACTGACGAAACATTCTTGTCGATTGTAAAATAAGCAGACAGAAATACAACAGAAAGCCGGTGTGATACTTCGCACCGGCTTTTTTTATGCCATTATGGCATGTGTTGCTTACATATACTATAGCTTACAACAAAGGTATAAATTTTGTAAATAATTTAATTCCAAAATATTTACTGTCGTCAATAGCCATTATTTTCATTATCTTTGCTATAGATTTACAGTTAAAAAACATACGAAGAACATAGATATTTAATGATTATTGAACAGATGACTCAGAACGAACAAATTGTAAATAAAATTGTTGAAGGAATACAGGAAAAGAAAGGAAAAGAGATTGTAGTTGTAAATCTGACTAAGCTCAAAGAAGCGCCGTGCAACTATTTCGTGATTTGCGAAGGAGATTCGAGTGTACATGTGAACTCCGTAGCTTTATCGGTAAAAGACTGGGTGCGAGAAAAAATAAATGTAAAGCCCTACGCGGCTGATGGTTTTGAAAACTCGGAATGGATAGCCATGGATTACGGACAAATAATTGTTCATGTGTTTCAGCGACATACGCGCGAGTTTTACGATATTGAACACCTATGGGCCGATGCCGATATGCAAAGAATTGAAAATATACTTTAATACAATAAATTTTTTATTTAAGAATGGAAAATAAGACACCTGAAACCCCCAATAAAACCCCGGGAAAAGGTTCAAAATTTAATATAACATGGATTTATGGCCTCATAATACTTGTATTGGTAGGCTCGTACTTTTGGGGTAGTGTGCCACCAGCCATGGATGTACCTTATTCAACGTTTAAAAATTATGTCCGCAAGGGATATGTAGAAAAAATTGATGTTTTTACCAACAAAAACACTTTAGATGCACGAATTAAAAAAGAAGCAGTAAATAGTGTGTTTGGTAAAGATGCTAAACTATATTCCGAGGAACGGACGATAACTGTAGGTATTGGTTCGTTGGAGGATTTCTCGAAATTTATCGAAGAGGTGAACGTAGCAAAAGCATTTACCGGAGTTGTAGACTATAAAATAAGTAAGAACTATTTCGACTTGTTTATATACAGCATTTTACCTTTTGCATTGCTGATATTTTTTGTCATATTCATGAGTCGCCGAATGACGGGTCAGATGGGCGGCGGTGGCGGCGGTATTTTCAATGTAGGAAAATCCAAAGCGCAGCTATTCGACAAAGGCAATACGGTCAATAAAGTTACTTTTAAGGATGTGGCCGGCCTCTCGGGTGCCAAACAGGAAATAGAGGAAATTGTATCGTTCCTGAAAAACCCCTCGAAATATACTGAGTTGGGTGGTAAAATACCTAAAGGTGCTTTACTTGTAGGTCCTCCGGGTACAGGTAAAACCCTGTTGGCCAAAGCGGTGGCTGGCGAAGCTGATGTGCCGTTTTTCTCAATGTCGGGTTCCGATTTTGTTGAAATGTTTGTGGGCGTGGGAGCATCGCGTGTGCGCGATTTATTTCGCCAGGCCAAAGAAAAATCGCCATGTATAATATTTATAGATGAAATAGATGCCGTAGGACGCGCCCGCGGTAAAAATCCGAATATGGGAAGCAATGATGAACGTGAAAACACTTTGAATCAGCTGCTTACTGAGATGGATGGATTTGGAACCAACAGTGGTGTAATTATTCTGGCCGCTACCAACCGTGCTGATATTCTGGATAAAGCCTTGTTGCGTGCCGGTCGTTTCGACAGACAAATTCATGTTGATTTGCCGGATGTGCATGAGCGCAAACAAATTTTCAACGTTCATCTTCGTCCGGTTAAGATTAATGATTCAGTAGATGTCAATTTTCTGGCTAAGCAAACACCCGGATTTTCAGGTGCTGATATTGCCAATGTGTGTAACGAGGCGGCTTTGATTGCAGCCCGCAAAAATAAAACATTTGTTGAGAAGCAAGACTTTTTGGATGCTGTGGATCGCATCATTGGAGGATTGGAAAAGAAAACAAAGATTACAACCCAATCGGAAAAGAAATCCATTGCATTTCACGAGGCCGGTCATGCTACCATTAGCTGGATGCTGGAACATGCCAATCCGCTGGTAAAAGTTACTATAGTACCCCGTGGCGAGGCCTTGGGTGCAGCTTGGTATTTACCTGAAGAACGTCAGCTCACCAACAGAGATCATATTCTGGATGAGATGTGTGCAACCCTTGGAGGGCGCGCTGCCGAGGAGGTATTTCTGAGCCAGAACTCCACCGGAGCAATCAACGACCTTGAAAGGGTTACAAAACGGGCATATGCCATGGTAGCCTATTTTGGGATGAGCGAGAAACTTCCCAATATGAGTTACTATGACTCCACCGGAAACTCTGATTACGGATTTACCAAGCCTTACAGCGAGAAAACAGCTGAACTCATTGATGAAGAGGCAAAATCAATAGTGGCGAATGAATATAGCAGAGCCAAGCAAATACTGAAAGATAATGCAGCAGGACACAATCAGCTGGCCGAATTGCTTATTGAGAAAGAGGTGATATTTGCCGAGGATCTCGAAAAAATATTCGGAAAGCGCCCCTGGACATCCCGTCAGGACGAGTTGATGGCTCAAAACGAAACCGCAGTGCTTTCAGAAAACACTGAAGAAGATAAACCTGTGGAAGATAAAACCTTACCGGAACAGGCATAGGTGGAACTGATTCAGTAGTTTATGTCTTTTTTAGTCGTAAGCATGTGTCGTCAATAATATGTTACATAGCATGGCTAAAAAACACAATCAGTTGAATTATCTTATTTATCTTTGTAGGTAATTTTGATAAAAAGCATAATTAAGCAATCCGAATAATTATGCTTTTTATTTTGAATAATGGTTGCAATAAAAAACATTGAATGCTAAGGATAATATTGGTGAAGTTGCAGTCCGACTCAATAAAACTATATGCTTATGAACGATTTTCTTACCCGTACGCTTAGTGGCTCACTCTTCGTGTTGCTTGTTGTCGGATCAATAATTTTAAGTCCATATACATTTCTGGTTGTATTTGCAGCTTTTGCTATGATGTCGGTACGCGAGTTTCACAAGCTTACAAACAAAGCGGGTGAGGTTGAGGTGAGTATACCGCTGTCAATGGTAGCCAGCGCGCTGTTGTTTGCATCTTCTTTTCTGCATGCTTCTAAGCTTATACATTATCCTGTTTTTGAGGTTTATGGCTTATTTGTAATCATTGTACTTGTAAGTGAGCTATTCCGCAAAAAAGCAAACTCCATTCATAACTGGGCGTATTTTATTTTAGGACAAATACTTATTGCATTGCCGTTTGCCTTGCTCAGTTTTATAGGCCATATCGATCACGTAATGTATAAACCTCTGATACTAATAGCTGTTTTTGTAACAATTTGGGTGAACGATACCGGAGCATACCTGTTTGGTATTACTTTTGGAAAGCACCGTTTGTTTGAGCGTATTTCGCCAAAAAAATCGTGGGAAGGCTTTTTTGGCGGAGCTTTAGCTGCACTTGCTTCGGGTTATGTTTTTTCGCTGTTTATCCCGGAACTATCTTTGTTCGAATGGTTTCTTTTTTCTGAAATAATAGTAATTTCAGGTACATTTGGTGATTTAATAGAGTCGCTTCTGAAACGAACACTCCACGTGAAGGACTCAGGGAATGCCATACCCGGGCATGGCGGTTTTCTGGACAGATTCGACAGTATGTTACTGGCTGCGCCTGTTATTTTCATTTACCTGAGTTTTATTTTTTTGATATATAAATAATATCTGCTAACTCTCAATCTCTGTTTTATTATGAAAAGTAAATTTGATGAAATTCGCTGTTACAGCGATGACGAGATACCGGCTGCCTTGGAAAGACTAAGCTCCGAAAAGCAATTTATGAAAGTGGTAAGCACCGTATATCCACTGCTGCCCAAAGAAGTGATTAAGCAACGCTTGGCCGGATTCAATACAGCTTACGAATTTCAAAAGGGATTTATTTATCCGTTTTTGCAGCATATTGAGGCTAACCTCACGCGTGGAATAGCTTTCAGAGGGGTTGAGAACATCGATGTTGATACTCCTTATCTTTATATATCAAACCACAGAGATATAATTCTGGACTCGGCTCTGCTCTGTGCCAAGCTGATAGAAAGAAATATGAATACCGTGGAAATTGCTATTGGCGATAATTTGCTTGTGTTTCCCTGGATTGAAGAACTTGTCCGTGTTAATAAAAGTTTTATTGTAAGGAGAGGCCTGAATGTAAGACAAGTACTTGAAAGTTCCCGCTTGCTTTCGGAATACATTGCGTATACCATTGCCGAAAAAAAACAATCTATCTGGCTTGCTCAACGCGAAGGACGAGCCAAAGATGCCGATGACCGCACACAGGAAAGTTTGCTTAAAATGCTTGGTATGAGCGGCAGTGGCGATTTTATTGAGACTTTGCTCAATCTGAACATCTGTCCGCTAACTATTTCGTACGAGTTTGATCCGTGCGACTACCTGAAGGCGAAAGAATTTCAGCAAAAAAGAGATAATCCGGACTATAAAAAGCAACCGCAAGACGACCTGATTAATATGCAAACCGGAGTAATGGGGTATAAAGGTGAAGTGGTTTACACACTGGCTGGCAGCATCAATGCCGGATTGGAAAAGATAGCTGAAGCCGGACTGAATAAAAAAGAACTTCCCACGGCTGTGGCAGAGTTAATCGACCGCAAGATTCACAGCAACTATGTTATTTTTGCGATTAATAAGATAGCTTACGACCTGCTTACCGGTACCAATGATTTTGCAAATGAATACTCTGTTATCGAAAAACTTAATTTTGAAAGTTATCTGGCTAAGCAAATTGAGAAAATAGATTTGCCTGATAAAGATGTGGATTTTCTTATGCGTAAATTGCTCGAGATGTATGCCAACCCGCTTAAAAACTATATTAAAGCTACCAGCGTCTGACTTATTTGTAGTAACCCGGTGTGTTGCAATTACAGTTTGGGAGTTAAACTAAAGTATGAAAAAAAAGATTGTTTTTATAATTAATCCGAAATCCGGAACAAGTAAAAAGGAGCTGATTCCTGAGTTGATATGGAGCGAGCTGGATCAGACTATATTTGAACCTGAGGTGCTTTTTACCGAGTACAGAGGTCATGGCAGCGAGCTGGCTCGTATGTATGTAAAGGAAGGTGTGGATTATGTTGTGGCTGTGGGAGGTGATGGTACTGTGAACGAGGTAGCCCGGGAGTTGATTCATTCTGCTACCGCTTTAGGTATTGTGCCTGTAGGCTCGGGCAATGGTTTAGCCCGGCATCTGAACATACCCATGAGCCCGCGTAAGGCTATAGAACAGCTTAATCACTCCGAACCAATCTGGATTGACTACGGATTAGTCAACAATCAGCCTTTTTTCTGTACCTGTGGCACCGGTTTCGATGCTTATGTAAGTACGGAGTTTGCCAAAGGTAAACATCGGGGCGTGATGTCTTATCTTGAAAAAATAATTACAGGATACTTTAGCTACAAAACTCAGAATTATCATCTGTTGGGCGATGGTATCGATATCAAGGCATCAGCTTTTGTACTTACTTTTGCCAATGCTTCGCAATGGGGCAACAACGCATACATAGCTCCTCAGGCCAGCGTTCAGGATGGGAAAATAGATATTTCCATGATGAGTAGTTTCCCTATCATAGCTATTCCGTCACTTGCGTTACAGTTGTTTACCAAAACGATTGATAAGGACTTTTTTATGAGTACCCTGCGTGCAAAAGAAGTTACGCTTAAACGCGATGAGCCGGGTCCTTTTCACTACGACGGTGAGCCATACGAAGAAGGTACTGAAATTAATATCCGCGTGGTTCCTGATGGTCTGAAAGTGCTTACGCGCAAAAGATTTTAATAGACCAGATACATTTTAGGATATAAAGAAGCTTATCTTATAAGCGTAATATATCCTTTTTTCGATTGTTCTTTTCCCAGATAATCGGTGTAGGTAATATAGTAAAAATAGGTGTCTGCCAGAGCAGGTTTTCCTTCATAAGTTCCATCCCAACCCACAGTACCCGAATATAAAACTTTTCCGTAGCGATTAAGTATTTTACATGAATATCCTACACCAAAAACATCGTTTACTCCATCGCCGTTAGGCGAAAACACATTGGCTACAAACGGAACAGACTCAATGTTTTTACTGCTTTCGTAGGTGCAGCCTGCCGGAGTAGTTACTGTGAGCGTTATGGGGTATAGGGCTGATAATGAGATGTCTGAATAATGAAGAGATGCATTGTTCCCACGAATACTTGTAGCTTTGCTGTTATCTACAAAGTTCCAAACGTATTGTGCGCCGCTCATCGGAGTGTTTACAGAGCAGTAAATGGTATTGTGCCTGCTGTCGATGGTGGTAGCCGATACTGTGAACGTGGTGTCGGGCATCGATTCTTCGGATACTTTGATAACTTTTGTTTTGGAGCATCCCCTTTGATTGAAAGCCGTAAGCGTATAATCTCCCGGTTGGCTGATAAATGCCGAAGGCGATGTACTTCCGGTACTCCAGACATACGATGTTGCACCCGATGCGGTGAGTGTAACACCGGTGCCATTACAGTAAATAGTATCGGAGGGAGGTTCGTTGTAGGTCCAATCGGGTTCTTCGGTTATGGTTTTGTAAATTGTATCGGAAATGCAGCCATTGCTCGACCGCCCTATAAGCCATATTTTACCTCCCGGAGGATGAACTACAATAGAGTCTAATGTACTGCCCGTACTCCATTCGTAGTTAACAGCTCCGTATGCTTTGAGTGTGACCGACTCGCCGGGGCAATACGTGTCCAATCCGCCAATACCTACTAATGGTGGCGAAAACGACTCAACATCTTTAGTGACCTTAACAGAGCAAAGCGATGGCGGGTTTGTAAGTTCAAGTGTAACCTGATGCATGCCGGAGGTGCTGAACTTATGCTTCGGATCTTTTTCCGAAGAGGTAGTTCCATCTCCAAAATCCCACAGGTAGCTCAAACTCCCTTTAGTAAACGTAGATGCGTTGGTAAATTCTACTTCGTTAGAATGGCAATCGCCCATTTTGTTTTGAAAATCGGCCTGAGGATCAAATCGTTTTATGGTAGATGTAAGGGTTATATTACATCCGGTGGCAGAGTGCATGGCGCATGAATAGGTGCTACCTTCGGCAGGATTTGTTACTGTGAGTATTTGCGTTGTTGCCAGTAATACATTGTTGCTGTCGTACCAGTTATAGGTCTGAAATCCTTCCGGAGCTATCAGTTTAGCATCCTGGTCGGTGGCACAATATTCGGTGGCTATGTTTAGTGCCTGACATTCGGCCACCAGATACGCGTACCCGTAATGTCCTTTATGCGTACAATCTGCCGACAGAAATTCTATAGTAATCGTTTGTCCGATATAAGGCAGTAGGTTGGCTCCCACGGTTGTCCAGTCGCGCCATAAAACAGGGTCGCTTGTTCCCGATGGAGTGTATGAATTAAAACTGCTGTTGAGCTCTGCATCCGAAGCAAATACGTCATAGTTGGAGCAGTCGGTTATGATATTCCCGCTTTGGTCGTAAAGCGTGGTTTTAAAGCGTGGCTCTTCCTGCTTCGTATGTCCGGATAAGGGGTTGAGCAGTACTACCGCAAACTTATAGGTAAGGAAGCAGTTGAACGAGTCCACCGTAAGAGTATACCTCAGGGTTTGAACGGTTGTGTTTGCCTCCTCATCCCCTAAACGGGCGGAATATTTATATCCTTTCGGGATTTTTTTCAGTTTATAGTTGGTATTGGCATCGTAGGCAGAGGTGTCGTTCATAATCGCATGTTTGGTAAAGCCGGCTACTGGGCTGGTCGACTGAACAGATGATATAGTACTGTTGACCCATGTGAAGCCTTGCCAGTTAGTGAAGTTTCCCAGTTCAAAAGCCAGATTCGTGCAGTATTTGTCGGCTGCACTACCCGCCAGCGGAAGCATTGAGGATACAAATATCAGCAAAATGAGGTGTTTGATTTTCATGTATTTTCTTTGTATAGCCCTGTTTACATACTGTAAAATACAAAAGTAATGATTATTGGAAATAATCTTCTTAAAATCTCGGTTGAATATATTTTTTTTGAGGTTTTAGCAACCTGAACGCACAAAAAAAGCACTTGTACCGCCGGGATACAAGTGCTTATTGTTAAATTATATGGGAACTACTGTTATTTTGCAGGTTTCATTACCACTTCAATAACATTTCCTTGCGAAACAATTTGTTTTAAAGTGTTTTGAATCAATTCAGGTGTAAGAGCATCTACTGCAGCTTTATATTCATCTACCAAATTGATTTTATCTTTGTAATAAAGCTCAATAGCATTGTCCCACCAACCGTTTTCTTCCACATCTTCAGTATATTTCTTCAGCATATTTTCTTTCACTTTCTGAAGATCATCTTTGCGTGGGCCATTAGCCAGTATTTCGTTAACTTCGGCATGAATGATACCCATCAGTTTTTCCTGTTTTTCAGGGTCGGTATCAAACTGCATCATTACAACAGCCTCGTTTATAGGAGTGTTGCTTACTGAGCCGCGCACTCCTACACCATAAGAACCACCTTCTTTTTCGCGGATGCTTTCCAGATAACGCATGTTAAGGATGCTTCCGATAGCGGTAACTGTTGTACGGTTTTGTATATTATAAGGCATAGCCCCGCTGTAAATAATATAGTTCGACGCTGTTTTTACCTGCATTTCTTTGGTAAAGTAGTTGTTTACTTTGCCTTTAGGTTTTCTAATGTTATTGTCGGTATATTTTTCTTTCAGTTTTTTAGTTTTTATCCCACCCAGATAAGTGCTGATTGCTTGTTTTACATGAGCATCCGAAGCATCTATGTTACCTGTAAAGATAAATGTGAAATCCGAAGGATCGGCAAAACGTGCTTTAAAAATAGCCAGCGCTTTATCCTGATCTACCTTGTCAATCATTCCGGCCGATAATAATATTGTACGCGGATTATGACTCGTAACGGTCATATTTATACTGTCGGTGAAGGCCTTGCGTGGGTCAGTTGCAGTGTTTGCTAAGCTTGCTTTGTACATGTTTATAAGCGCTTTGTACGCATTGTCATCTTTGCGGGGCGCAGTGAAGTACAGATACACAAGCTGGAGCATGGTCTCAAAATCTTTCACCGATGAATTTCCGCCCAATCCTTCTTCGTACGAGCTGATATAAGGACTTACCGAAGCTATTTTTCCGGTCAGGATTTTTGTAAGATCAATCTGAGAAAAATCTCCCAAACCATTGTTGCTTATAATGTTCGAGGCCAGAGTACCATTAAGCAAATCAGCGGTATTTACCTTTGATAATCCACCTTCGCTAAACGCGCTAAGTAAGATTTCGTCCTGTTTAAACTTGGTAGGTTTGTTTGGCATTCTGAGCTACTTTTTTTACTGTTCCGGCTTTAGGTGCTTTGTTAATCAGTGGTTTGTTGAAATCTTCTTCGGCTTTTGCCTGAAGTTCAGCTTTAGCGCTGTTAGCAATAGCTTTCAGTATTTCTTCTTTCGATGGCAGTTTTACAGCTTCTTTTTCGGGAGCAGTAATAGATACAATCAGGTTAGTGTCAGTTATATACGATTTAGCTATCTGGTTGATTAAGTCAGCTTTTAAGTTTGGAAGTAGCATCTGTAGAGTTTGATATTCCCATTCTATTCCAGGTATTACTTCCTGGTACAGGAAATTACGGGTGTACTCTTCTACTAAGTCGTTATTTTTTTGATTTTCTCTCTCGTTATAAGATTTTTCAATTTGTTTTAAAAGGTCAGTTTTGGCTCGTTCAATTTCAGAATTGGTAAACCCAAAACGTTTTACCTTCTGAGCTTCGAGCAGAACAGCGTTCAAACCTTCCATTTCTTTGCCTTCGCTGGGTACGGCCAGCAATTTGAAAGCATCTTTCGACTTAACAAGCTGACCATAAAAAGCGTAACCGCCTACAAAAGGAGCGTTGGCTTGTTGGGTAATTTCGTCGAAACGATAACCCATGATTGAAGAAATTAAGTTATTAACAATCCCGATGGCATAGCCCTGTATGGTAGCTTTAACCTGTGCAGGCAATACATCGTGTTTGTAGTTAAGTTCAATTCGTGTTAGCCGGGCTTCTTTGTCGGTTACTACGGATACGATGGGCTCAGCATTATTGTAAATCTCATAAACAGGGCGCTCACCTGCATTCGGTTTGGCTTTGATGTCGGCAAACATGGTTTTAATCTTGGCTTCAACTTTATCCACGTCTATGTCGCCAACAATCAGGATGGCCTGTTGATCTGGACGATACCATTTGTGGTAATAGTCGCGTAATGTTTTGTAACTGAAGTTGTTGATAACGGCAGTGTCGCCAATTATATCGCGTTTAGCATATTGCGATCCGGGATATTTTAGTTTGTTGCTCTCTTTCCACATACGACGGTCGGCACCGGCTCCCGTACGCCACTCCTCACGTATTACACCGCGCTCAGAGTCAATTTCTTCATCAAGTAACGATACAAAACCAGACCAGTCGTGCAGTACCAGCAAGGCGCTGTCTACAATTGACTCGCGATAGGTAGGTACATCGGAGAGGTTGTAAACCGTTTCGTCGAGCGAGGTGTAGGCATTGATGTTGGCGCCGAATTTTACCCCTATTTTTTCAAAATAATTGATAATACCTTTGCCGGGGAAATTTTTGGTACCATTAAAGCACATGTGTTCCAGAAAGTGAGCCAACCCGTTTTGGTCGTCGTTTTCTAAAATAGCTCCTACATTTTGAGCAATATAAAACTCAGCCCTTTCTTTAGGTAGTTTGTTTGCTCTGATGTAATAGGTGAGTCCATTGTCTAATTTTCCATAGCGGACTTTTGGGTCAATGGGTACCGGTGGCGCTTGCTGCGCCGACGTGCTAACAAATATTGAAAGCAAAATAAGCGGTACAAAAATTTTCTGAAGAAGATTTTTCATTGTTCTTTGTTTTTTTAATTTGTAGAAATTTTTTTTGAAGAAAGCAATTATTAAAATGCAAATTAAGAGATATTTTCCCAAATATCAAAATTTTATTATTGTTTTTCGATAAAAAAAAGTTAATTACGCATATCACTTTTTTCATCTGATTTATTTACATTTTATGCAGAAGAATTATTTAATTGTATTTTTGCAGTTTCATTTCAAATAAAACAGAAGTAAATATTATGTCAGAAGAGTTACACATATCTCAGGGCGCGGATAAAAAACGCGTGTACGAAGAGCTTATCCCTCAAATTGAGGCTTTAATAGAGCCCGAGGCCGATTTTGTTGCCAATATGGCTAATGTAAGTGCAGCGCTTCGTCAAACATTTGGTTGGTGGTGGGTAGGCTTTTATCTCGTACGTAACAACGAGCTTGTACTTGGTCCTTTTCAGGGGCCTATTGCCTGTACCCGTATAAAATATGGGCGCGGGGTTTGTGGTACAGCATGGAAAGAGTCCAAAAGCATCTTGGTGCCCGATGTAGAGCTTTTTCCCGGACACATTGCGTGTAGCAGTCTTTCGGTTTCGGAGATAGTGGTTCTTTTACGCAGTTCCGATGGTAAAGTAGTGGGAGTGATTGACGTTGACAGCGAACGATATGACGTTCTTGATGAATGTGATGTGCTTTATCTGGAAAAAATAAGCGAAATTATTTCGGCTAAATTTCTTGCCTGAAACTGCTGTATTATAAGTAAATATGCTGTCCGCTTTCGGAAACAGGCCGAAAGCGGACAGCTGTTTTATGATAAAGCTTCGATATTCTCCTGACTGATAATATCTTTTCCGCCGGGCTCGTAAAGCTTGTTAATGCGATCGGCATAGCGCTCTTCAACTTTTCCTCGCATAATTTTCATAGTGCTGTTTACCAGTCCATTTTGCTGACTGAATGCTTCGCCAATTACGGCTACTGCAGCCGGTAGCCAACGTTCGGGGAACATGCCTTCGTATTTTCCTCCTTTACGGTATTCGTTGAGTTCGCGCTGTAATTTGTCCAGAGCTGTTTTTTTAGCTTCAGGAGTATTCCAGTCTGCGCTGCTTTTTTTACGTATCAGGTAGCGTTTAAGGGCATCTTTGTTTGGCACTATAAGCGCTACGGTATAGGGATTTTGGTTGTTGTGAAGAATCACCTGGTCGATAAAATGCGAATTGTCGGCCAATGCTTCTTCAATACCTTCGGGGCTGTATTTTTCGCCATCGCTGGAGATGAGCAAGCTTTTGAAGCGTCCTACCACATGTAAAAATCCATCATTATCCATAAATCCCATGTCGCCGGTATGCAGCCATCCGTTTTTGATAGTTTCGAGCGTTGCTTTTTCGTTGCGATAGTATCCGGCCATCACATTTTCACCTTTTATCACAATTTCCCCTTTTTCAAAATCAGGCAGTTTATTGCCGTCGGCATCGCATATTTTGAGTTCCATGGGTGTAACCAGATAGCCCGAAGAACCCAGTTTGTGGCGTTTCTGGGAATTGGACGAGATAATGGGCGTAGCTTCACTCAGTCCGTATCCCTGATACATAGGTATTCCTATGGCATAGTAAAATCTTTGCAAATCGGTATCGAGCAGAGCACCACCACCAATAAAAAACTTAAGTTTTCCACCAAATCCTTCTCTTATTTTTGTAAAGAGAATTTTATCAAACAAAGCCAGCAGGGGTTTTTTCAGAATCTGTAATCCTTTCGCCTTGTTATATCCTTCTTTGTTGTAAGAATAAGCCATATTTAAGGCGAAGTGGA
Organism: Bacteroidota bacterium; assembly: GCA_017860345.1. Classification (GTDB taxonomy): domain Bacteria; phylum Bacteroidota; class Bacteroidia; order Bacteroidales; family Paludibacteraceae; genus Paludibacter. Next base: position 105,044 of record JAFNAV010000003.1, read on the forward strand.
ATAGCTGGTTAAAAACTGGTCCTTTGGCTCTGATGCTGGCTTCGATGTTTTTTCTGAAGCTTTTGGCTAAAGCCGGAACACTCAAAAGCAAGTCTGGCTGCAACTCTTTTATATTGACAGGGATATTCTTTAAAGTTTCCATGCCGGTTTTCCCGGTTTGTACGGTACCTACGCTGGCGCCCGAAGCCATAAAGCTATAAAAGCCCGCTACGTGGGCAAAGCAGTGGTCGAGTGGCAGAATAATCAGTGTGCGAAAAGATGTAGGTATGGTCATCAGGGTAAGCGCCTGCTCTACATTGGCCGTATAGTTGCGGTGTGTAAGCATGATTCCTTTGGGGTCGGCGGTGGTGCCTGATGTATAGCTGATATTGGCCATGTCGTCGGCCTTTACCTTCGATGCCACCTTGTTAACTATATCGGGGTCTTTAGCCAGGAGGTCTTTTCCCCAGGCAATTATTTGTTCAAGGGTAAGTTCTTTTCCCAGATAGTCGGGCTGTTTATCAAAAACAATGACATGTTCTACCTGATCCAGTTCATTGATAATGTTGCGGATTTTTTTTAGCTGTCCGCCCGATACAAATATATATTTAGCTTCCGAATGTTTTATTCTGAAAATAAGGTCGTTGCTTTCTTCAAGTTTGATAGATAGGGGAACATTGACAGCTCCGGTGTGTAATATTCCTAATTCTCCGATAATCCACGCGTTTCGTCCTTCCGAAAGTAACGCAACTTTATCTCCCGGAACCACACCCAGCTTAATAAGTCCGGCAGCCACTTCATGGGCTTGTGTTTTGGTTTCCTGGTAAGTAGTAGGAGTGAATTCATTGCTGGTTTTTTCCCATAAAAAAGGATTGTCAGCATACTGGCTGACACTTTGATTGAGTAAATCAATAATTGTAGGTTTCATGCGTTTCTTTTTATTTTTTAATTAGTTGTCGCATGGAACTCGCATCCCGAATGCTTTCGGGATGCGAGTTCCATAATATTATTCTTAATAGCAAAAAGCCTGTAAAGATAAAAATTTTTTTAAAACAACCATCTGTCTTTTATTGAGCCGTATGTTTGCAAATAGCAAGTGCCTGCTGTATGGCAGGCACTTACCGGGTATTCGTTTGAATTTTTTATCTTACTTACTGTCGTTGAAGAAGAAATCGCAACGACGGTTGAGTCTGTATCTGTATGGTGAGTTGGGCATTACACCTTTACCATTAGCAATAATACGTTCCGGCCTTATGCTCCATACTCTAACCAGCTCTGCTTTTACTTTGTCGGCTCTGGATTGGCTTAAGCGTAAGTTGTAACTTTCGTCGCCGGCCCGGTCGCAATAACCTCTGATTTCTACAATCAGGTCGGGGTTGTTGCCCATCCTGCGTGCTACATCTGCTATGGCCACTTTAGCTACATTATCGAGATCAATTCTGTCAAAATCAAAGTAAACACCACCTTTGGCATCAGTGTCAAATACAATTTTACCATTTTTGGATGATGAATACAGGGATGTGTTTGTGCCCGATGAGCCGGATTTTGACCTTCCGTAGAAATCTACAGCCACGCCTGCCGGAGTGTTGGGTTCCAGGTCTCTTTCGTCAATAATACCATCGTTGTCGGAGTCCGGGCCTACGTTGGCTATCCATCGTTCTAATTTTTCTATGCGTGGAATAAGGCTGCTTACGCGACTATCCAGATCATCCACTCTTTTGTCGATATCCTTAACCTTATTCTTGAGATTTTCAATTTCTTCTTTATTCTGTTGTGCCAACTCCAGTCCTTCGTCCGGTTCGTAGTCTTTTATACGTATGTTGCGGAGATGATCGGTCGATTTTGCCTTGAATTTATATCGCATGTAAATGGATAGCGCAGCAATATAGTCGTTGGATACACCATGCCATTGCAGGTTTTGCACACCTTCAACATTATCTTTATTCAAAGCTCTGTAATGAAGCTTAAGTCCCAGTGCAAGTGGCAGATTAAAATTATATTCTGCATAAAAAGTAACGGGGAATGTAGCCGATTGGAATACATTTTTGCCACTACTGTTGAGCAGAACATCGCTGGGAGGTAATCCTGTTGCAGGGTCAATAGGTTCCGGTGTGTATCTGGCATATCCAACTCCAAGCGAGCCGTTTAAGCTTAATACGTTGCCTGTTTGCGGGAAAATCCAGCGGGTAAAGTTGATAGTGGCACTGAGGCTTGTGGTGTAAAGCCTCGACGAAACTGTTAATGTGGAGTTTTTCCCTTTTAGGGGAAAGTAATAATAATCAAGCATGAGTCCCCAGGTAGGAGTCAGATTATACTCAAGTGTGCTACCGTAAGTTATTTCTCTTGTCGACGCTGGCAAAAGAGCCGTTGTCTCCTGATTAATATCACCGTCGAAATAGTTGTATCCGTATTCAGCTGTAAAAGACCATCGGCTAAAAGTTTTAGCCTCTTGCGAAAAAAGGCCTACTGACATGATAACAGATACCAAAGATAAAGAAAGTAAAGTAAAGAGTTTTCTCATATTGCCCGGTGCTATAATCCTAAATTCGGACTGATATTACAGGTACTTTTACCTTAATATATAATATGCGTGCAAAGTTAATAGAATTTTTAATGTAATTCAATAAAAATGTAATAAAATGCAATAAATAGGGTGATATTTTAATTAAAAAATGTAAAAATGAGTTAAATTTAAGAGGCTAAACTTGAAAAAGCTTGAATTTTTTCCATAAATTACAATTTTGTGTTCATCTCAAAGAAAACTAATATATGTTTTAAACACTGGTAGTTTTGGTGCTTAAACACATTTTTTTTAGTTCAGGTGATGGGTTAGTTGCCTGCTTACTTATAATTTAAAAGCAATATTTGCGAACTCTGAATATTCTTCCTTTGATTAAAATCCATATCTTTTTAAGTTTCCGTCAATGACGAAAAAAGCCTTAAAGGATATACCCTGTTTGTTTCGTGTTGAAACTATCTGGTCATTTCAACTTTGGTAGTGGGGTCAAAGTTTTGATTGCGATAATCAATCTTTTCAATTACTTTCAGAGCCAGCTCATTAAATTGCATTCCGCTCAAACTGTTTTCGTCGCAGGCAGCAGGATGTCCGGCATCGCCATTTTCGCGAATGCTTTGCACCAGTGGAATCTGCATAAGAAGTGGTACGTTTAGTTCTTCGGCCAAGCGTTTGCCTCCATCTTTACCGAAGATATAATACTTGTTTTCGGGTAATTCGGCGGGCGTAAACCAGGCCATATTTTCAACAAGTCCTAAAACGGGGACATTGACCTTATCGCCTGTAAACATATTGATACCTTTGCGGGCATCGGCAAGGGCTACATCCTGCGGAGTGGTTACCACGATAGCTCCTGTAATACCAAGTGTTTGAACCAGTGTGAGTTGTATGTCGCCGGTGCCGGGTGGCAAATCCATTACGAAATAATCCAATTCACCCCAATGGGCATCCGTAATCAGTTGTTTCAGCGCATTGCTGGCCATGCTTCCTCTCCACACCAGTGCATTCTCGGGATCTACAAAAAAGCCGATTGACAATAGTTTTACGCCGTATTTTTCAATAGGCATAATCATTTGTTTGCCATCAAACTCTGTCATTACCGGACGTGCATCTTCCACACCGAACATTTTTGGCATCGATGGACCGTGTATATCAGCATCCAATAACCCTACTTTATAACCAAGTTTGGCAAGCGAAATTGCCAGATTGGACGAAATAGTGGATTTACCTACACCGCCTTTGCCCGAAAATACGGCAATAATATTTTTTACATCCGGCAGTACGGGGTTAGCTTTGGGCTTTGGAGCTTCTTTGGTTTCAATCCCGATATTGCCTTTGATGTCAATATCTTCGCCTATGTAGGTGAGTATGGCTTGTTCGGCAGCTTTTACTACCGATTTGCTAAAAGGGTCGTTTACTTTATCAAAAATGATGGAAAAACTGATTTTATTTCCATCAATACGGATATTGTCTTGTATCATGCCCGACGACACGATGTCTTTTCCGGTTCCCGGGTAGCGTACATGTACAAGCGCATCAAGTACAAGTTGCGGATATAATGTTGTCATTTTTCTTGTTGCGTTGTTTTCAGTGCAATACTGAAAAGTTTTGGTGATAATATTGATTTAATATACCTTTGATGTAGAACATCTCCGGTATAAAAAAGTTTACATTTTTCTTTCAGATTCCTCAGGCATATGGTGTTGCTGGCTGCGGCCGAAGCTTCGGTACGAATCGTATTCTATTTCCACATCCGGCTCTGTAAAAGAGCTTCTGTATTCGGATACAAACCGGATATATTTGATAGTCAGTCCTCGATCGAGCCATTGTTGTTCGTAGTAGGTTTTAATTCCCAGAATTGGGTCGGTTAGCCCCGAAGAATACAAATTGTCGGTCATAAACTGCACAGGGAATTGATTGGCTTTAACCATTTCGCAGGTGTAGGTAAACATAAAGTTGCTATCGGTTTTCAGATGTATAAGCCCTTCGTTTTTAAGGAATTTCTGATACGATAGTATGAAATTGGTAGCAGTGAGGCGCTTTGTTACTTTTTTCATCTGCGGGTCAGGAAAAGTAATCCATATTTCGCTTACTTCGCCGGCCGCAAAAAAGTGATGTATCATTTCGATATTGGTACGCAGGAAAGCAACATTGGTCATGCCAGATAGTTGCGATTCGCGGGCGCCGGTCCACATGCGGGCTCCCTTAATATCTACCCCTATAAAGTTTTTGTCGGTAAACTGCTTGCCGAGTCCTACCGTATATTCGCCCTTGCCACAGCCCAGTTCAAGTACAATGGGGTTGTTGTTTTTGAAGAAAATTTCGTTCCATTTCCCTTTCAGATTAAAGTCGCTATCGCCTGCGCGAAGTTCGCGCGAAGGTACCTGAAATACATGCGGAAACGTTTCCATTTCGGCAAATTTTGCCAGTTTATTTTTACCCACTTTGGATTTATCGGTTTTGCTTTATCGGTGTTAATAATTAGTTTTTCTCTACTCTTAAGCCCACATCGTTTATTCCGGGCAACAAATCATCGCGCATTCCGTGCTTAACCTCAAAACGATACTTGCCGGGAAGCGGAAACTTCACATTTTGCTCAAAGAGTACAGGCATTTCGTAAGTTGAGCCTACGCCGGAACCCAACCATTTACCTCGCTGGTCGGCGAGGTAAAAGTTGATTGAGTCTGTTTTTAGAACTGAGTCGGGTGCAATACGCCGGATAAATAACCATAAATTTTGGCGCGGATATTCGCTCCTGTTTCGTATATTCACGTAAACATTGTACGATGCTGCATTATCCGTTATATCTACATCGAAACGGCATATGCTATCTTTGTTCCATCCTTCGGTTGGAATTGTTTTATAGCTGAAATATATATCGTTGCTTCTGATGCAGGAATACAGCAAAACAATCAGTGCTGTAAAAGTTACAGTTTTTTTTATTCCGGAAATTCTCATTTTTGTAAATTAATTGTTCCGTTATTGCCCGGCCTGTTATCGTTGTTTCTTTTGCGTTTCCGGTTTTTGTTGTTATTGTTATTTCCCGTGCGCTTTTTCAGGCTGTCAAAGCGCGTAAGGCTATCCTGCCCTACAACGTTTTCGTAGTCAACCACTACCGTTTTTTCTTTGTCATCCGTTTTTTCTTCGAGCTTAAAAGGTTTTTGTCCTTTTTTATTCAGAGCAATAATTTCTTTGGCTCTTTCTACCGGAATAGTGACTACATTGGCGCCAAAGTTTTGCGATGTAGAATAAGAAATCAATCCCTTGAACACATCAGTTTTGAAGTGGTAGAAGGTATTGTCGGCTGTTTCTAAAGCAATTTCTTTGGATGGGAAATCTTTCTGAGCATCTACGTAAGTGTCAAGCTCATAGTTCATGCAGCATTTTAGTTTGCCGCACTGCCCGGCCAGTTTTTGCGGGTTGAGCGAAATATCCTGATAGCGCGCTGCCGTGGTTGAAACAGAACTGAAGTTGTTCATCCAGCCCGAGCAGCAAAGTTCTCTGCCACAGGGTCCTATGCCTCCTATACGGCCGGCTTCCTGACGGGCGCCAATCTGTTTCATTTCAATACGAACTCTGAAAGTTTCGGCAAAAACCTTGATTAACTGCCTGAAATCAACGCGTTCGTCGGCTATATAATAAAAAATCGCTTTGTTTCCGTCGCCCTGAAATTCCACATCGCCAATTTTCATGTTCAGTTTCATGTTATCGGCTATTTGGCGCGATTTAATCATTGTTTCGTGTTCCCGGTTTTTGGCTTCGTGGTATTTTTCAATATCGCTTTCGCGTACTTTGCGGTATACACGTTTGATTTCAAATTTATCAAAATTAATGTTGTTCTTCTGCATTTGCTTGATAACCAATCGGCCTACCAGCGTTATCTCGCCAATATCATGACCGGGCGAGGCTTCTACGGCTACCATGTCGCCTTTTTCGAGTGCAATTTTGGTGCTGTTCAAAAAATAACCTTTGCGGGTATTTTTGAATTGAACCTCAACAAAATCAGTGTCTTTAATCGTTTCCGGCAAGTCGCAAAGCCAGTCGTGCACGCTTAATTTTTGTTTGGATGCACAAGCGCAACCTTTTTTGTTCATGCAGCATCCGCCGCTATTTAGAGTGAAATCCATATTGTTCTTTGTTTTTAGTGTTAATAAGACGAAACCTGAGTTTCGTGGATAATATATTGAGTTTAATTAATTGCTTATCATTATTTTTTTAAAAGCATAATGACTTTAAGTACCAAATCGAAGAAAACCATTTTAGCATTTACGTTTTGTTCGATATGTCTTTCGGCCAAAGCAAATTCCATCATCAGTTCCTCCACATTCCGTTCGTGGATAAAAGGCGAAAATTTTTGCGAGAAATCCGACTCATACGAAGTCAGATAATTCAGTTCAGGGTTGTGGATGTTCAGGATAAAATTTTCCCGAATCATACGTTGTCCGTAGCTCAGGAAGTTTTTCTGACGTTCGCGACCCACGCCCGGAGCAGCCATCTCGTCCGACCATTTTTTCAGCGTTTTCAGCGAAGCATGATCTTTGCGGTTGCCCACCTGCCATGCCAAACGCATAATCATCACAAATCTTTCAAAGTTCAGTTTGTTCTCATCCCCATCGTTAAGCACAGCAAGCGCATTCAGATAGCTGCCGTTAGCAATGCGAGCTACATTCACCGCATCTATCTGCGATATTTCCAGTTCGGGATTTTTCAACAGAGCCAATGCAATATCATCGTCGCTCAAGCGCGGTATGCTGATAAGCTGTGTACGCGACAGAATGGTGCTAATCATCTGATCAGGAGCGTTGGATACCAACAGAAAAACGGTTTTTTCAGGTGGCTCTTCCAGTATCTTCAGCAGTTTGTTGGCGCAGGTGTCGTTCATCTTCTCAGGCAGCCATATAATCATCACCTTGTACTCCGATTCGTAAGTTTTCAAACTTAGTTTTCGAATAATTTCCTGACTCTCATTGCCGTAAATCATACCCTGTTTGGCATCGCCCGAGATGCGTGAATACCATTCGTTGACACTGAAATATGGGTTATCAAGAATCATACTCCTAAAATCGCCTATAAAATCATCGCAAACCACCGAAGTTCTTCCCGCCGGTTTTATTACCGGAAAAACAAAATGCAGGTCAGGATGCGCTAATTTCTTGTATTTAAGGCACGATGGACACACTCCGCACGAGTCGGTCTCACCACGGTTTTCGCAACAGATATACTGTGCGTAAGCTATAGCCAGCGCCAGTTTGCCAATACCCTCGGGGCCGGTAAGCAGTTGAGCATGAGGAATGCGCTGCTCGGTTACCGTTCTGATGAAACGATTTTTTATTTCTTGCTGGCCAATGATTTCGGAAAACTGCATGTTTTTATAACTATAGCTTTTGTTTTTAGATACCTAATGGTACAATATGCAAAGATATAAAAAACTCATAATAATGGAAAATGGCTGTTTATATACTACATCTTTGAATTTTTTTAATAAATTTGTCTCGTGTTGTATTTAAAGATGTAAATTTGAGCACAATCCCGTAGTTTGTTTATCTGATGGATGAAAAAAAACTACGGCACGGATTTTGGATATGTTACTACAGAAAAAACACTTTAAAAAATATACCATTATGAAAAAGGTGAATGCAATGGCCATAGGAGTTGCCTTAACGATAGGATTACTGACAAGCTCTTGTATTACAATGACTACAACGAGTACCCGTACTTATACTACCTACCATAACCCCGACTGGGCACCGGCGTATACGTCAGAAACCCGCTATTATTATTTCCCCGATGCAGAAATGTATTACGATATGTCGGCATCGAGATTTGTATATCTCTACAACGGTGATTGGCTGTTCAGCTCGTCCGCTCCGGTGATTTATCAGGGTTTTGACCCATACAGCAGCTATATTGTTGTGGTTTCGTCCAAGGTATACCAACCCTGGATGCATCATCAGTTCTATGTTTCGCATTATCCCAAATATTATTATCGGGATTATTACGACAGAAGTGGTATACCTTACGTAAGAGGGTATAACGAAAATAATTCTTCGGCATTTTACTGGAGTAGTAATGAAAGATCGCGCGCCAGAGAGTGGAGTTACGACTATGTGGATAATCCACGTAACTTTAAGTACTCAAAAGCCGACAAGGAGATACAAAAGAGGTATCTGGGCGAAAGAAAGGATTATAATCAAAGCAATACATATAGCAACAAGAATTCGAATAATTCAAGTAACGAAGCTACCCGCAGGGTAGAGAATAATCAGGGGTCAAGAAGTTCATCTACAGTAAATAACAATACCAATACCAGACCTGTAAATAATTCAAATACCGAATCAACACGCCGGGATGGCAGTACCAGCACGGGCAATACTTCCCGTACAAGCAATACGGATGTTCGCACGAGCGACGGTAGCCGTACAAGTACTACCAACAGTGGTACAACTTCCACCGACAGGAGAACTGAATCTACAAATACCGGTACTACAACGCGAACAAGTACAGGTACAACAACATCGGGAAGCCGCGATAATACCGGTACGCGAACCAATACCGGTAATGCTAATACCACTACTACTACGGGTGGTAGCAGAGAAAGTACCGGAACCCGCACGGCTAATACCACTACGGCGCAACCGGCAACTACCACTACCGGAGGCAGAAGTAGTTCGGATGGGACGGTAAATCGTCAGTCAACGAATTATTACGGACGTACCATTGGTCAGCCGGTAAAAACAGATAAAAGCATGACCGAGCCGACTGAAAGCAGAAGAGCCACCGAAACTAAGAAGCAGACAGAAAACCAAACATCAACGAAAAGAGAAAGTAGTGGAAGCAGTACGCGTAATGCTTCAGACAACCGCAGATAAAACTGAATTTACTTGTATAAGTATATGTTTATTGTAAAAAAGCTCTCAGCCATCAATGTAAATAAAATGGTATGGGAGCTTTTTTTATTCAATTTGATTAGGCAAACCACACAGAATTTACATTTATTAAGATACTTTCATATAAATGGTTGCAACTAACTGTATCATACATTCATCTATATTTATGAAAAGTTTATTCAATAACTGAGTTTTGTAATATTTATTAACAATAAAAATGAAAGATATATGAAAAGATTGTTTTTTATACTTTTGATAGCCCCATTCTTATGGTCGTGCAACGACGATGACGGCTATTCTCTTGACGATGTATGGGTTGATATCGCTACCGTTGAAAACCCGGATGGCTTAAATACTTTTTATTTAACGCTCGACGATACTACCCGTTTGTGGACTGCGGCTACAGCTTTACCTGGTTTTAAACCCAGCGATGGACAGCGTATTGTAGCTTACTATACTATTTTAAGTGATAAGCCTGAAAGTGCTGCTTACGATCACGATATAAAGCTTACCGATGCTTATAAAGTGCTGACCAAAGGAATTTTTAATATTACTCAGGCCACTCAGGATAGTATTGGCAACGATTATATTTACATTGAAGACATGTGGATTGGGAGCGACTACCTCAATGTAGAGTTTGTATATCCGGGATATAATAAGACGCATTACATCAATTTAGTCTCCGACGTTTCCAAAACCTATAATGATGGAAAAGTGCATCTGGAGTTCAGACATAATGCTAATGCAGATAGTCCGGCTTACAATCAATGGGGTTTGGTGTCGTTCAATATCAAGTCTTTACGAACCGATGCTCTTTCTTCGGGCTCAGTAAGCATTGTGGTTCATACCAAAGAATATAATAAGGAAGATCAAACGTATAACCTGACATATAAATATGGTGCGGGAGCATCAAGTGTAAAACCTCATAAATTCAGTGTCAGGGCCGAAAAGGCTGTTTTGAGGTGATAGGTTTTTATTAGCTGCTTTAGTTATAAATCCGCTCTTTTTCTACGAGAAGAGCGGATTTTTTTGTGCTATCAAACCATGAGGTTGGTAAATGAATAGGTGTGTCCGTCGAACAAACCCTGATCACTAAGCTTAAGTCGTGGGATAACGATGAGCGACATAAATGCTACGGTCATAAACGGAGCTTTGAGTGTAGACCCCATACGTTTTACCATGGCGTCGGCTTTCTCATAAATGTCTGCAATTTCTTCGCCGGGTAGGTTCGACATAAGTCCGCCAACAGGCAGTGGCAGCAGGCATACCTCTTCTTTGTGGCATGCCAGAATACCGCCTTTGCTATCGATAATGTGGTTGATGGCCGAAACAATTTCTTCATCGCTTGTGCCCACTGCCACGATGTTGTGGCTGTCGTGCGAAACGGTTGATGCCAGCGCACCACGTTTCAGGCCGATATTGGTGATAAAACCAACGGCAGGTTCCGAAGGCCGGTAGCGATTATATACCACCAGTTTCAGCGCGTCGTTGGTAGTGTCCGAAATTACATTGTTGTTTGTGATAAGCGGTTTTACCAACCTGCTGTGGGTAAACAGTTGTCCATCGTCAACCTGAATAACTTTCAGCATCTCGCCACTGGGCTTTACTTTTATTTGCTCTACCGATATTTTTTCGGCCTTGAAATTATTGAGCAACTCCGTTTGGGTATATCTGGCAAAAAGAGGCTTGTGTTTTTCGGCCACTTTTTGTCCGCCGATATAAGTTTCCAAGATGGTAAAATCTTTCAGGTTGTCTGTAATTACAAAATCGGCGGCATCACCTTCTTGTATTAGTCCAACATTCAGGTTGTAATGCTTAACGGGCACATAAGAGCATATCCTGAGTACATCTACCGGATTGTATCCGGCAGCAACAGCCCTGCGCGCCAGTGCGTCGATATGACCGTTTTTCATCAGGTCGTCAGGATGTTTATCGTCGGAGCAAAACATAATCTGATCGCGGTAACGGCTAAGTAGCGGTAGCAGGTCATCAAAGTTTTTTGCCGCGCTACCTTCGCGTATTTGCACCTTCATGCCCAGCGCTATTTTAGCTTCAGCCTCGGCTATGGTCATACATTCATGGTCGGTACTTATTCCGGCTCCGGCATATGCTTTCAGTCCATCGCCTGTAAGTTCAGGGGCATGTCCGTCGGCAGGTTTCCTGTGTCGGCGAGCGGCGGCCAGTTTCAGATGTACCTGTTCATCTTTTTCTATCACTCCGGGATAGTTCATCATTTCTGCCAAAAAGTGGATGTCATCTCTGCTCAGAAGTTTATCTACTTCACCTGCATCCAGCTCGGCACCGGCAGAGTCGAATGGGGTTGCAGGCACACATGATGGAGCTCCGAAATAAAACTTGAGAGGCGCTTTTTTGCCATTTTCAATCATATAATCGATACCTGCCACTCCACATACATTGGCAATTTCGTGAGGGTCGCAAACGCAAGCCACTGTGCCATAAACCACAGCCTGACGGGCAAATTCGGCAGGCAACATCATGGAACTTTCAATGTGTATATGGGCATCTACAAAACCCGGAATAATGTATTGATCCGGTACATTGTCAGTATGTTTTATCGACATAATCAGTCCGTTTTCAATATTCAGAATCCCCTTATATATTTTAAGTCCTACTACATCTACTATATTTCCGGCTATTTGCATATTTGTATTGATATAAATGAGTTGTAAAAAATAAAATGATTTAGGGCAGTGTTTTGTTCATTACTGAGCTTGTTTCTTCAGGTGTTTTTAGCTTGCCAACGACAGCGAATAGGTTATTTACACCTCTTTAGGAGTGCTTACTCAAAGCTCAGATAAGGTGTTATTTTTTCAAGCTCGTCGGGGCTGATAGCATCCAGATTTTTCAATTCCTGAATATTTTTTAGTTTTACTTTCTGGCGCCTGAGTTCATAGATGGCTTTTGCCTGATAAAAATTAATGTACGGATGCGCGTTAAGACGTTCAACGGTAGCCGAATTGATTTTTATTTTCCGGATAAGGCCGGCGTTAGCAGTGCAGGACGATTTTATTTTCTGGAAATTTGCCTCAGTCATACCATAGAGTTCGCGTAGTTGATCTACCGATGCAAAACCTCCAGTTTGTTGCCTGAATCGAACAATGCCTTTGGCATAGCCACGTCCGATACCTGTTACTTTTAGCAGTTCGGTTGTGTCGGCCGAGTTTAGTTCTACCACCATTCCCTGAACTTTTGCCGATGCCGGGTTGCCCGGATATTTTATACTGTCAGTTTTTGTTTTGGCGGTTATAGTTTGGTCGATGCGGATATGAGGTGCCAGTTCATTGAACTTTTCCGGACTGATACCATATACTTTAGAAAAGCTTTCAGGAGTTTTAAAAACGCCACCTTTTTTTCTGAATTTGAATATGTTAGAAACGATAAAAGGTTTTATGCCCAGCGCTATAAATGTTGCAGAATCGGCTTTGTTAGGGTCGAAGGAAAAAAGCGAATATTTCTCCTGCCGGGTTTTCCACGCGGCATTGGCGGGAGTATATTTATCCTGATACTGATGCTGCCAGGCGGCATTTCGCAAACTATCGCGCTGAACCATTTTGAGCTCAAATTCACGGGCTTCTGTTATAAAACTGTTGTCGACAGGTTTTTCTCTATTGCCAATCAACAGTGGCAGAGCCAGATTCAGCACGATGATTACAACAATAAGCGCAATTAGCACCGTAATAGCTATGCGTTGCCCTTTGGAGAAGTAAAAGAAATCTTTCCACATAGTTAAAAATAAATAAAGTCAGGTTAGAAATTCAAAAACAGACGGAAGGCATCAGTGCCTACGGTGTTTTTTTTAGGCCTCATAATCTACACAGGCGCGGGTAGTACGTACCTTACCAATATAGGCAGCCACTCTTTTGTGTTCAGGGTGAACCTGATAAGTGTCCAGGTCGGCCATGGTTTTAAATTCAGAATAAAGAACAATGTCGTGGTTGCCGGCAGGTGCATCCTGATGATTAATACCCACTTCAATCATCTGAATCTCAGGTATAAGATTCTTCAGGTTTTCGAGTTCGGCTTTGATATATGCGGCGTTTTCGGCTTTGGTTTTACCTTCAGCCTCATCGGCCAAACCAAAAAATACAATGTGTTTGATCATTTTGTTAAATAGTTATATGTCTGATTTTTTTGAAGATTTTTTATTTGCAAACCACTTTGTAGCTTTTGTTGTTGATTCTCAGGAAATAAATGCCCCGACGAACCGGAATGAAAAACCTGCCCTGTACAAGGTTGCCCTGCCACACAATCTCTCCCGTGAGCGAAAATAGTTTTACATTACTGGTAGCTTTAGGGAGGGTGATATAAATACCTTCGGAATTAGTGAAGTAGGTAATACCATCGGTGGCTGCCTGGGTGTTATTCCCGGGTTGTACATCATTATCCTGCTTATTCCACCCATTATCGACTTTAACCACCGAAGTTCGTGTATCGCCCGTAACTTTACCATCGGCAAATAGAGCCAGGGTAAAAGCCAAACCGAATAAGATGAGTAAATATTGTTTCATGAGCAGATTTGTATAGGCAATATTGCATTTTAAGCTACAAATATAAATAAAATATCGTTAAGATACACTCATATTTATAGCTTGTTGTACAATTCGTATGCCAATAGCTTTCAGCCTTCGTGGCGCATTCGTTTAGGATAATCGATAGTGTAGTGCAGGCCGCGGCTTTCTTTACGCCGAAGCGCATGCTTAATAATCAGATAGGCCACGCTTATTACATTACGAAGTTCGCATATCTCGCGCGATACTACGGAGCGTTCAAATAAATCCTCCGTTTCGCGGTACAAAATTTCGAGCCGGCTCATTGCTCTTTTTAGCCTTAAGTTGGATCGTACAATGCCCACATAACTGTTCATGATCTGCTCTACTTCGCGAAAACTCTGGGTTATAAGTACCATTTCTTCAGGAAGTTTAGTGCCATCGTCGTTCCAGTCAGGGACAAATTCATTGAATTTTATATCATTTACAATCGTTACCGCATCTTTTACGGCTGCATCGGCATATACGATAGCCTCTATCAGCGAGTTGGAGGCAAGTCGGTTGGCTCCATGCAGTCCGGTACACGAACATTCGCCCGCAGCGTAAAGGTGATTGATGGAAGTGCGGCCATTCAGATCAACCACTATGCCACCACAAAGATAGTGCTGAATAGGCGATACGGGTATCATATCTTTTGTAATATCTATACCCAGTTCAAGACATTTTTTATAGATATTCGGGAAGTGCATTTTGGTTTCTTCCGGATCCTTGTGGGTAACGTCCAGATAGACAAATTCGTGTCCGCGAATTTTCATCTCATTATCAATGGCTCGCGCCACAATATCGCGTGGTGCCAGAGAGCCTCTTTCGTCGTACTTCTGCATGAACTCGCGTCCATCTTTGCACCTGAGGATAGCTCCGTATCCGCGTATGGCTTCAGTTATCAGGTAAGTAGGGCGTTGTCCCGGTTGGTATAATCCTGTAGGGTGAAATTGTACAAATTCCATATCCTGTATTACGCCGCGTGCGCGGTGCACCATGGCTATCCCGTCGCCTGTAGCTATTCCGGGGTTGGTGGTAGTGGCATATACATTGCCAATGCCGCCGGTTGCCATTACCGTAATTTTGGACAAAAAAGTGTGGATATGGTTAGTTTCCTGATTCAGCACGTAAGCTCCGTAACATTCTATGTTAGGCGTATGCTGGGTTACCACTTCGCCCAAATGATGTTGCGTAAGTATCTCTATGGCAAAATAATTTTCATAAACCTCTATGTTGGGGTTGTTACGGATTTTGCGTATGAGGCTTTGTTGTATCTCGTAGCCGGTATTGTCCTTGTGGTGCAGTATTCTGTGCTCGGAGTGGCCACCTTCGCGGTGCAGGTCAAACAGGCCTTCATCGGTTTTGTCAAAATCTACTCCCCAACTGAGCATTTCTTTAATTTGAGCGGGGGCCTCTTTTACCACTTTTTCCACAGCCGCCAAGTTGCAATGTCCATCGCCGGCTATCAGTGTATCTTCAATGTGTTTTTCAAAATTGTCAGGCTCATAAGTTACGGCAGCAATGCCTCCCTGAGCGTATGACGTGTTTGATTCATCAAGCGTAGTTTTACACAGCAAAGCTACTTTGCCATAAGGAGCGGCTTTGAGGGCGAAGCTAATGCCTGCCAGTCCGCTACCAATGACCAAAAAATCATATTTGCGTGTCATTTTTTTTATTTTAAAAACCGGGTTCTAAAAAAACTCAACATCATAAAAGCAGCAAGCTTCTAATGCTTGTAACTTGTTGTGTTTTATAAATTTTTGAGATAAACCCTTCTTTTTTTATGATTAATATACTCAAAACTACCCCATTGCGACGACATTCGCGTGTTGGTTTCGAGTTCTGGATTCGATTCGGCAAATCGATATCCGTTTTTGGCGGCATTCGGCATAATGTCGGCAAACATAATAGAATTCACCCCTTTGTTCTGATAATCAGGATGTACAGCCATCAGGTAGAGATCTACCAAATCGTTTTTGCTGATAGCTCTGAGCATGTAATACCATCCGAAAGGGAAAAGCCTGCCTTTGGCTTTCTGCAAAGCTTTGGTAAAGCTTGGCATAGCTATGCCCAGTGCCACAACGTCATCATTTTCGTCTACTACTACCGAAATAGTATCCAAACGGAAAAAACTGAAATATAGTTTTATATAGAAGTGTATCTGCTTGTCATTCAGCTTTGTATAACCATATAAATCTTTGTAGCAGAGATTAAGCAGGTTGAATATCTTGATGGCATACTGATCAACCACTTCTTTGCGCGATTTAAACCTTTTAGCTGTCAGGTTATATTTTTGCTTTACAATATCGGCAATTCTGAAATACTTTTCGGGAAAAACTTCGGGAACAGTAATCAGATATTCATTCCAGTCGATGTCTTTAGTATATCCAAGTTCCTCAATATGATTTACATAATAAGGATAATTGTATATGGTGGCCAGTGTTCCAGGTTTGTCATATCCTTCAATCAGAATCCCTTCGTGGTCGAAGTCGGTAAATCCAAGGGGCCCGTGTACAGCGGTCATTCCCTTGGCTCGTGCCCAGTTTTCGGCAGCTTCAAACAAAGCCTTGCTCACTTCTTTGTCGTCGATAAAGTCGACCCATCCAAAGCGGGCATGTTTCTGATCCCAGGTTTCGTTGGATTTAGGATTGATGATTCCTGCTATACGGCCAACAATTTTATTGTTTTTATAGGCAAGAAAATATGCTGTTTCACAAAAATCAAGTGCGGGGTTGCTTCCCTTTTTAAGATTGAGCAGGTCATCCATCAGGAGAGGAGGAGCTGCAAACTCACAATTTTTATATAAATTAATACCGAACCAGATGAATTTCTTTAACTCTTTATTTGTCTTTACCTCTCTAATTACAACGCCCATAAAATTATGATTTGTACATTTACTCTGTCGAAAATTTTTGTAAAATAACGCAAAAAAATTACTTTAGCCAACGATTTAAACTTTTTTTTTGCAGGTGAATTTGGTATGAATCTGATTTAATGCGAATTATCAAATCTTCCGGCTTGTCTTGTTTTGTGAAAAAACAGGGCAAAAAGCAGTATCGAAGCTATTATACCGGATGCAACCGGAATGTTGCCTTTTAAAGCAAATCCTTCGGGAGCCATCAGAATATAACTAATGCTTACAGCTGTCATAAACATAGCCGGCATTAGTGAGATGCCGTACCATTTTTTTTGTTTAGCCAGATAAACGGTTATAGCCCACAAAGTAAATACAGCCAGCGTTTGATTACACCAGGCAAAATATCGCCACAGGATGTCAAAATTCATTTGAAGCACTAAAAATGTCAATACAAATAATGGTATTGATATAAGTAAGCGTTTGGATACGGGTTTCTGATCCAGTTTCAGAAAATCGGCGGCTATAAGTCTTGCCGAGCGTAAGGCGGTGTCGCCCGATGTAAGCGGAGCGGCAATAACGCCAAGCAGAGCCAGTATGCCTCCAAATTGTCCGAGCCATGTTTTTGAAATCAGGTCTACCACTACCGCAGGTTTATTTACAGTAGGTGCAAGGCCTGCAACAAAATGCTGCAATCCCTCAATAGACCCAAAAAAGCTGGAAGCGGCTGCAGCCCAAATAAGCGCTACAATACCTTCGGCTACCATACTGCCATAGAATATCCGCCGTCCGAGTCTTTCGTTTTGTATGCAGCGAGCCATCAGCGGCGATTGTGTAGCGTGAAAGCCCGAGATAGCTCCACAGGCTATGGATACAAACATGATGGGGAATATGGGTAGTTTTTGAGGGTGCATATTTGCAAAGCCTGAGGTAAATTCAGGGATAGGAGCCTTATTGATAAACATGGCCGATAAAATACCTACAGCCATAAAAAGAAGGGCAAATCCGAAAATGGGGTAAATCTTTCCTATCAGCTTATCAATAGGGAGCAAAGTGGCCAATATGTAATATGTAAAAATAATGGCAGACCACCACATGACGCTGACCGCGCCCGAAGTCAGATTGGCAAGCAAGCCGGCAGGCCCCGAAACAAAAACTGCACCTACCAGAATCATAAGCAGCAATGAAAAGAGCCGCATAAATTGCTTAACGCTCTGCCCCAGTTCTTTGCCAATAAGTTCGGGCAGGCTTGCGCCATTGCTGCGTACCGACATCATGCCCGAGAAAAAATCATGAACGCCACCGGCAAATATAGTACCGATTACAATCCACAGAAAAGCTGCCTGGCCAAACATGATGCCCATAATGGCTCCAAAAATGGGTCCGAGTCCGGCGATATTCAGAAACTGGATAAGAAAAATTTTCCACCAGGGAAGAGGTACGTAGTCTACCCCATCGGGAGTAGCTATGGCCGGCGTAATTTTAGCCGGATCGATACCGAATATTTTTTCAGATAATCTCCCGTAAAAAGCATAACCTGCTATTAGTAGCAGAATTGAAATAACAAAACTGATCATGTGATTAATTCCTGATTTTTGGTTAATATCAGTTTCACGCGAAACCGGTACAAATATAACTTATTTTTTTACATGACCGGTTCGTTTCAGAACTCCCCAGCCGGCCATTTCACCTTTAATGGCTTTGAGATAGGCTTTTAAAAGGGAGAAAAACAAAAGTTGCCTGTATACTAATCTCTGAATAAAAAGATAGATGATTTGTTTTATGCCAAATTGCTGTTTGTCATAATGATACGCCAACGAGGATACTATGCAGTCGATAACGAAATACGCCATATAAAACAATGTATATTCCAAAGCATGCCTGGTGAAAAGTCCGGCTACAAACAGAATATCGACCAAAGGCGAGAAGCAGGGTATGATAAAATTAAAAATAAGCAGGTTAGGCAAAGCTATCCACCCGACATTGGGTTGTTTGAAGTTGAATAATAAGTCCCGGTGTTTCCAAAAGCTTTGCATCATGCCAAACGACCAGCGGAAGCGTTGCCGGATAAACATTTTGACGCTTTCCGGTGCCTCGGTGTATGCCAGTGCTTCGTTGCAGGTGCGGATGGTGTATCCGCAGCGCAGTATTCTCAGGGTAAGATCGCAATCCTCGGCCAAGGTGTCGGTTGTAAAGCCCTGGATGGCCTCCAAAGCTTCCTTGCGGAATGCTCCTATGGCACCGGGAACAACCAAAATGGAGTTGACATAATCAAATGCACGCCTGTCAAAGTTCTGGCTGGTGGTATATTCTATCGATTGCCAGTGTGTAATCATATTTATGGTATTGGCTACACGTACATTTCCGGCTACAGCCCCGGTTTTTTCGTCGGCAAAGTATGGTATGAGCCGGGGTATAGCGTCGGGAGGTAACATGGTGTCGGCATCGATGCACACCATAATCTGACCGGCAGCGCGGCTGATACCGAAGTTGAGTGCAGCCGCTTTACCTCCGTTAGGTTTAGTGAATACCCGTACCTGTGCATTGTCGGCAAAAGCATTCAGTACTTTTTCATAAGTGCTGTCTTTCGACCCATCGTCTACAAAAATAATCTCAAAGTCAGGGTATTCTGTTTTGAGCAGATATTCTACAGTGCGTATAGCGTTCAGCTCCTCGTTGTAAGCCGGTACAATGACGCTTACCTTAGGAGTGAAATCTGTATTCAACACTATTGGTTTTTTCTTTTCTCTGCGATGTTGTAATATTGCCATCAGGGCAATAAACAGCAAACGGATAATTGTCAGTGCAATGGCTACAAGGAAAAATCCATGTAAGAAATGTTCCCAGAAGAAGGTAATCAGAAAAAAAGTATAATCCAGATTTTCGGATAGCGCATACCGAGCATCCACAGCAGGCATTACCTGGTCGCGGGTTTTCCCCATCAGAGCCGATACGGTTACAAACTGATAACCTTTGCTGCGGTAATAGTCTATAATGCGTGGTAAGGCCTTAATCGTTTCGCGCCGGTTACCCCCCGCATCGTGCAACAGAATGATGTTTCCTGTAGTTTGTTGCCGTATGGCGCGGGCTACAATGGAGTCGGCCGATACATCTTCTTCCCAATCATTGGGGTCGATAAACGAGGTTACGGAGATAAAGTCCTCACTGTTGGCAACAGCCAGCGATCGCATTTGAAACAGATTTTTGGGTTCGGCATCGGTGTTGTAAGGAGGGCGGAAAAGCAGGGTGGTGTGCCCCAGTATACTTTCGAGCAAGAGCCGGGTCGAGCGGAGTTCTATGCGTTCACGGTCGTCCGAAGTAATTTCCAGATTTGGGTGTGTAAAGGTATGATTTCCTATTTCGTGCCCTTCGCTATAGATGCGGCGTACAAGCGGTATATTATTTTCAATATTAAGACCAATCACAAAGAACGTAGCTGAGATGTTTTTTTCTTTCAGTATATCCAGAATGCGAGGGGTATATTCTTCATCGGGTCCATCGTCGAAGGTAATGGCAACGCGTTTGTTGCTGTTAGCACCATATCTTTTCAGCAAATAGGGACTGGGAAGACTCAGATATTTCTCAGCGTTAATCATGAAAGTTGCGGTATCTCTTTCGAAAGATGTTTTACCAGAAGCAGGCTCGCTGAGTATCTCCAGTATTTCGCCTTTTCCTTCGTAATTTACTGCCGAAATGGCGTTGATAGGTTCAAGCCTTTCCAGTGCATAAGCTTTTTTCTTGAGAGAATCTCTGTTTAGTGAGCGGTTATAAAAGTCCCAGATACGATAATCTTCTGACCCCAGATACCAAAGAGCAACACCTCCGGTTCCATAATCTTCGGCGGTACGCATCAGGTTGAATATGCCTGCAGCATCATTGCAGTGAGCTTCATGTTCAGCCCCCTCATTGTCGAAATAATGCAGTGTCAGATCGGCTGCCTCAAAGTCAAAACTTAAATGTCCATCATGCTCTTTAGCTTGAGAAACAATATCCTGATAGGAAATTTTTTGTCCGGGTTTATCTTTTTGCCAATCAAACCCATACGCCCCAAGTCCCAGAATTATTTTTTCGGAGGGCACATCTTTCATGGCTGCATCCAGTGCATCCTCCACAAACGGCAATGATGAAATGCTTCCCGGAAGTCCGTCGGGCGAATGCTCATTGTACGCCATGATAAACATAAAATCGTAGTATTGGGCTAACTGCCGATACATGTTTACAGGGGTGTTTACCGGTAAATCTATGGTTGTCAGATATCCGGCAGGTTGCAGTTCCTGCCTGAGTTCGTCAGAAAACAGAAGCAGGTCTTTTTCTGAGCCAGCAGGAAGGTCTTCCAGATCAATATTAATTCCCTGAAAAGAATAATGATCCAGAAAGCTAACAATTTTTCGGATAAGTCGTCGTCTGTATAGTTTATTTTGTAAAGTTATTCGGGCGCTGTCGCCATTCCATCTTCCATTTACAAAATTGCTGAGCATGGGTACTATGGCTACTTTGTTTTTTCTCAACAGATTCAGGGTTCTCACATCTACTTTTTTCGATACATTTCCTTGTTTATCAGTAAGAAATAACCACTCGGGTAATACCATATTCATTTTACCTACATTTTTTTGTAGCGAAAAAGCTGAGTTGATGTCCCAGTTTACAAAGAAGCCGGCTCTGAGAGGAAGGTATTTTTTTACAGTTCCCGGGAGTTCGGTTTTTACAGAATAATATGAGTATGGATGGTTTTTCCGGGAGTGCCTGACATGCTTGGCAAAGGCCTTAAGTTCGGCCACGGGAATAATGGATTTTGCACTGTCTGTGTTAATCTCAGGTAATTTTTTGGCCTGATAGGTAAGTACTTTCAGGTCGTAATTCTTTTTATCGGTCAGCGATATTACTACGGAGGTAATAATCACCAATAAAAAAACAATCAGAATACGGAAGCCCCAAATAAAACTCTTCCAGCGGGTTTTTTTTTCTGTTTGAAAGATTTGCTTTTGCATACCGGAAATTTTAATGCAAAGTTCAACTCTTTTTTGTCCGATTGTTATTTTTTAGGCTCTTTTTTCGCTCAAATTTAAGTTATTTATAAATTGAAGAAGTGAATTGTGTAACAATTTAGCACAAGAGGGGAGATGTTTAAAAAAAATATAAAATATCTTTCAGGCAAATTACAAATGTCGGGGGAGTTCAGTTCCTGTTTTATTTAAACTCCCCATCATTATAACGTTGCAAAATTTCTTCGTAAATGGAGTCGCCTTCCTCTTTTTTGTATTCCGTTTTCAGGTCAGTGCTGAAAACTTTACCTATTGCATACCAGAAAGTAGCTGAGAAACCACCTTTGAAATCTTTAATAATCTGATAGCCGGTTTTGTTTGTTTCGCGGGCAATGAGTTTCAGAAGTACTTTTCCCTGCGAGGAGTTCATCGTTCTGATGGCTGTTTCGTATTCTTTAAAGAGCATTTTCTCAGTTTGATTAATCATGCGTTTCTGCTCCGATTTGTCAGAGGTTTTAGCCAGCTCTATATTGAGTGAGTCAATAATTTTTCTTGTTTTTAAAGCATAAGGATATACCTTTATCAGGTTACGGATGGCTCTGTAGTTTTTCCGGTAAAATTGCATTCGCTCGGCCTGAGTTCTTTTGTCCTGCGTATTACGTTCTACTTTTTTTGTAAGCGTTTGTTCTTCAAGTAGTTTTTTAATTTCCTGCGGTATTGCAGTGTCGGTTAGCGAGTCTTTTATCACTACTTTTTTCAAAGGTGGTGGTGGAAGCTCTTCTTTCAGTTCTTTTTCCATGGCCACCACATTCTCTTTTTCGTCCGCCGTTTCCTGTCCGGCCGGGGGAATGTCTTTTATTACCGGTTGGTCGGGTTGTTCGTGTTTTATCACATCCTGCTTGCTCTCTTCCTGTACTTCAGGTTCGTTGCTCTGCGGAGTTAGCTCACTGAAATCTTCAATAATCTGTTCCAGCGGAATGTCAAATTCTTCTTCGTTGCTTTGAGGCGGTGTAAAGGGGATAAGTCCTGAAAAATTGAAATTAAATGCCGTAAAAAGCAATACCTGTATGACAAGGGTACATACGGCGGCAATTACTTTATATTTAATGTTTCTGGGCATTGGGCTAATCAGGAAAATAGTAACGCTTTAATTCCTTTTTTTAGTAGCGAGTGTCATTTTTACGTTCAGATTGTTGCCTATTTCCAGTACATCCACAAGCTGCTGTACCGTAAGGCTATTGTCGCACCTCAGTACTACAAAGGCGTCTTTATCATTGTTTATTTCGGAAGCCAGGGTGTTTTGCAGTTTATCAAAAGGCACTTGCCTGTTGTTTACAAAATACTGCAAGTCTTTATTGACCGAGAGCATAATTTCTTTTTTGTGTACAGCTTGCGAGTTTTTTGCGCCCGGCAGGTTCAGTTTTATAACGCTCGGGTTCAGAAGTGTGGATACAATGATGAAGAACAACATCAGGAAGAACATGATGTCGTTCATAGCCGATGTAAATACTTCGGCTCCCTGTTTTTTATTTTGCCTGAGGTTTATCATTGCGGTTGTCTTTCAGAAAATCAATAAAACCAATGGCGTTTCGCTCCATTTTGTTGACTATTTTGCTGATTTTCAGATTTAGCCAGTTGTAAAATATATAAGCCACGATGCCTACAAGCAGTCCGGCGGCACTCGAAATCATTTTTACGTACAGTCCGGCCGACACGGTGCCAATACTAACATCGGCAGTAACCGATATGTCGGAAAATATTTTTATAACACCAAGAATAGTTCCCAAAAAACCAAACATGGGTGCAATGCCTGCTATGGCCGACAAAATGGGCAGCCCCTTTTCCAGTTCGTATACTTCAAACTTTCCTTCAACCTCTATCGATTCTTCAATTTCTTTAATGGGTCGTTCTATGCGGTTTATTCCTTTTTCTACCATACGGCCAAGAGGCGAGTCGGTTTTTCGGCAAAGTTCTATGGCCTCATCAGATTTTCCGTCGGTAATTAAACTTTTTACCTGAGCCAGAAAATTACCTTCCTTGCGTGTTGAGTTCCGGATGGTAAGGTACCTTTCGATAAAAATGTAGATGGCTGTAATAAATAAAATGCCGATAGGAATCATAATGACGCCTCCCTTTTCGATAGATTGCCACAGGCTGTTTGCAGTTTCTGACGGCATCTCCGGAGTATCGGCCAGCCCCGAAGCTTGTAAAATAATGGATAAAATCATCTTGTGTATCGATTTACTGTAGACTGATTTTGCACAGTCGGTATTTGTTTAATTTTGAAAAAAGAATGAGCTGCAAAATTAATCAAAGAATTTCACTTCATGGTTATATCAAAAACTATTCCCGAATAAAAAACTACAAATATATTTACGACAAAAAAGCCCTTTCCCCGAAGGAAAAGGGCTTCTGTATATTTACAAGAAGCACTTACGCTAATTTGTTTACAAAAATGGTGAGTTTCGATTTCAGGTTCGAAGCCTTATTTTTGTGGATAATGTTGCGTTTTGCCAGTTTGTCGAGCATTGAAGCTATCTTTGGCAGCATTTCTGTGGCAACAGTTTTGTCGGAAGTAGCACGCAGTTTGCGAACAGCGTTACGAGCTGTTTTGGCATAATAACGATTATGCAGTTTGCGTTTTTCTGTCTGACGAATTCTTTTAATTGATGATTTGTGATTAGCCATCTCAAATATATTTTTTTAAAATCTTTACTAATTTGTTAAGTAGCCCATAGGGGAGTCGAACCCCTCTTTCAAGAATGAAAATCTTGCGTCCTAACCGATAGACGAATGGGCCATAAAGCTTTAAGAGCGTCTGCTTTGTCGGGGTTTTGTTTCCCTCAATTGCGGGTGCAAATATACGGCAGTTTTTTGAATTGGCAATAGCTTTGCTTCAAATATTTTGATTTTTTTCATAATCTATTGATATAGAAAATGATTAAATGATGTAAAGTTGATTTTTTTGTTTCGGAACGGTGCGTGTGTTTATAAATTATTACATTTGTATATCAAAATACGCCCCGAAATGCTTACAAAAACCGACGGAATAGTACTTCATTCGCTAAAACACACCGATAGTTCGGCCATTGTTACCATATATACCAGACAATTTGGACGGGCATCTTATATGGTATATGGAGCCAATAAGAAAAAATCGAAGTTCCGTTCGGCTTTTTTGCAGCCGTTATCGCTGGTAAGCCTGGATGTACTGCACGTTCCGGGTAAGGAAATTCAAAGCATCAAGGATATTCGTATTCATTATCCTTTTACAGGCATACCATTCGACCCTGTGAAAAATTCGCTGGCCATTTTTATAGCTGAGGTGCTTTACCGAACATTGAAACGGGCAGAAGCTGACGATAATCTGTATCAGTTTATCGAAAAATCGGTTGAAGCGCTCGACTGTTGTCAGGCCGGATTGGCTAATTTTCATCTGGTGTTCTTATTAAAACTGACGCGTTATCTTGGGTTCTCTCCTAATAATGACGGTTCGGATTCAGATTTTTTCGATTTAATCAATGGCGATTTTGGCCGGATAAGGCCGGCTCACGCTCATTTTCTGCTTCCGCAGATGACCCGTGTTTTTAGTCAGGCGCTTCAGGTCGACTATGTAAGTATGGAACAACTGAAACTGAACCGCGATGTGCGTTACAAACTTTTAGAGGCGATTGTTGAATATTACAGGTTGCATGTGCCTGATTTTTACGGCCTGAATTCTTTAGTGGTTTTGCACGCCCTGTTCGACTGAGTTTTGACGAGCCAGTTTCTCTGCTTCAACCTGAGCGCGGGATTTACTTTGAGTTACAAAATACACCCCTACAAATACAAGTATGGCCGAAATAATCTTTTCCGGGCCAAACGTATCTAATCCAATAAATACTGATACAATAGAGGCCACAATGGGCTGTAGGTAGTTGTACATGCTGAGCGTTGTAGGACGCAAAACCTTCTGCCCCACAGCCAGCAGTATGTACGAAACAAAGGTGGCAATAACCACAACATACAGAATGCGCCACACTACAGACGATTCCATGGCGCTAAAGTTTGTAGCTACAAGCGCATTGTGGCAAAATGGGTAGCACTGTATGGTGCCAAACAAAAACATCCATTTCATAACCGTAAACGGAGAGTATTTTGATATCAGGTTTTTAAATAATGTAAGGTACAGTGAGAAAGACAAAACGGCCATAAAAACCACGGCATTGCCTATAAAATTTCCTTGTCCTGCGCCTTGGTGGTTGCTGCCAAAAATAAGGATAAGCGCTCCTGAAGCACCTAACAATACGCCAAAGGCTTTTTTGAATGAAATGGGCTCACGTATAAATATGGCGGCAAAAACCATACTGAGTATAGGTAGCATGGTAACTACGATGGAGGCATCAATGGGCGATGTCATGGATAAACCCACTATAAAAGGTAACTGGTTGGTGCTGAGTGATAAAATGGCAGCAAAAAACAGAAGCACCACATCCTTGAGCGGAATAGATTCGCGCTTTACAAACAAAGATATTGTCCAGAATAAAATCATTCCTCCGGCAAGTCTTAAAAACGTAAGCGCATAAGGATCAATTTCATGGGGGATGATAGAACGGGAAACAGGATTGTTTAATCCAAAAAATATATTAGCTACAAATAAGGCCAGATGACCATTTAATTTACTTTTTTCCATACCTGATGCAAAGATAATTAATAATTGAGAATTGAGCGTTAATTATCAGTATGTTTCTGAGCCGGATTAACCTTAAATAATAGGAAAGCCGTAAACCAACCCGCATTACGTGCTTGCCAATGCTGCTAAAAATTCCTTGATCAATAAGCCTGTAATAGTTATATCTGCTCTGTAATCAGGCAACAAACGAATATCATCAGTTTATTTGCTTAATTGAATAATAGTGTTTAGCTTTGTATTCAGTCTTTTTTTTGAAAAAAATATGGTATAATGAATATTAATC
>JAFNAV010000043.1 GCA_017860345.1 Bacteroidota bacterium
GAAATGCAAACAATTTTTCCGAACTCTGCGTATATCCCCGCACTGGATTCAAATGCCTGAGCTGCTGTTGTATCTTCGGGATACTTTTCGGGCATTCTTTTTCTTATCAGCTCAAATTTTTCTTTCCACAGATAGGCCAGTTCCGGCGACATTTCAGTCAGTTCTTCTTTTTGAGGAACTGTTTCTATATCGAGAAAAAGGATTTTTGATAGGTCGGTAAGGGTCATGCTGGGTTTTATTTCAGATTGTTTTCAATATATTTTGATAGTATATCAATAGCAATATGGTTATTTCCTCCCTGAGGTATAATCAGGTCGGCAAAGCGTTTGGTTGGTTCAATAAACTGTAAATGCATGGGTTTCACCGTTTGTTCGTATCTTTCCATTACTTTGTTTACCGAACGGCCACGTTCTATTATATCCCGGTTAATAACCCTGATTAGGCGGTCGTCGGCATCGGCATCAACAAAAACTTTCAGATCCATCATTTTGCGTAATTCAGGGTTGGTCAATACCAGAATCCCTTCAACAATAATTACATGGCAGGGCTTTACCGGAATGGTTTCCGTAGCACGCGTACATGTGAGGTACGAATAAATGGGTTGCTCAATGGTTTTGCCTTTGCGAAGTTCCTTTAGATGTCGTGTGAGTAATTCAAATTCAATGGAATCAGGGTGGTCAAAGTTTATTTCAAGACGTTCTTCGAGGGGTAAATGACTGCTGTCGCGGTAGTAAGAGTCTTGTGGTAAAATGGCGACTTCGTCTTCGGGAAGACGTTCCATAATTTTTCGTACAACTGTTGTTTTCCCCGAGCCTGTTCCGCCTGCTATTCCAATAATGAGCATAAAATCCGTTTTTAATTAGTTTTCGGAGTGCTAAAATATATATTTATTCCTTTTTTATCTAATTTATAGCCTGTTTTTTTTGATACATCATTTTGGGGTAAATAATATTGAGATGTATAAATTGTTTGTTCTCAATATATTATTGCCAAATAAAATGATTTTGAGAATAGAATATTTTTTTATTTGCTTTTTCAATTGTATTTACATAAAATGCTTATATTTGTGAATACAATGAATAAATCACAATTTTTATGACAAATAGATGTTTTCGGTTTTATGCAATTCTTGGAGTTTTTTTTCTGATGCTGTTGCCGCTTGGCGCTGTAGCTTCCGAAACTATCCGTATCATTCCTTATCCGCAGAGTGTAGTGACAGGTAAAGGGAGTTTCTCATTCACAAAGGGAACAGTTATCTTATGTCAGGCCAACAATACCGGAGTCCTGAAATTAGCAGAGCAGTTTGCCAGCCAATTTCATGTTGTAACAGGCATCCGTATTCCGGTAGTTCACACAATAAGTAAAGCCGGTCAGGTTATCAGTTTCACTAATAATGATACGGTTGGCAAAGAAGGCTATCTGCTTGCTGTTACTACCAATAAAATTGGTATCGAAGCAGCTACACCTCAGGGTTTCTTCTATGCTTTACAATCGTTGTATCAATTATTACCTGCCGATATATATGCTCAAAAACGGTCGAACATAAAAAAGTGGAGCGTGCCATGTGTGGATATAAAAGATGAGCCCCGCTTTGTATATCGTGGCTTGCATCTGGATGTAAGCCGCCATTTCTTTCCGGTAGAATTTATTAAGAAATATATAGATGCTATGGCCATTCACAAACTGAATTATTTCCATTGGCATCTTACCGACGACCAGGGTTGGAGGATTCAAATCAGAAAATATCCGTTGCTTACGCAAACGGGTTCCAAACGGGTGGAGACACTTGTGGGTCACTACTCCGAGAACTTTCCCGAACGATATGATGATGAGGCCTATGGCGGATATTATACTCAGGCTGAAGCCCGCGAAATAGTGGCTTATGCTGCCAGCCGCTTTATAACGGTGATTCCTGAAATAGAAATGCCCGGACACGCAACAGCTGCTATTGCGGCTTATCCTTTTTTGTCATGTACTCAGGAAAAAATTAAAGTAGCCACTAAGTGGGGTGTTTTTCAGGATGTGTTTTGTCCGCGCGATAGCACTTTTGATTTTCTGGAGGATGTGCTTACTGAGATTATGGATATATTTCCTTCCCGATATATTCATATTGGTGGCGACGAATGCCCTAAGGACCGATGGAAGGTTTGCCCCGACTGTCAGGCTAAAATCAAATTACTTGGTTTGAAAGATGAACATGAACTGCAAAGCTATTTTATTCATCGGATTGAGAAATTTCTGAACTCAAAGGGTAGGAAAATTATCGGGTGGGACGAAATTCTTGAAGGTGGGTTAGCTCCCAATGCCACGGTGATGTCCTGGCGTGGCTTTGAAGGTGGCATTGCTGCAGCGCAAAGTAAACACGATGTGATCATGACTCCGTATACTCATTGCTATTTTGATCATTACCAGGCCAACCCTGCTACAGAGCCTACGGCTATAGGCGGCTTTTTACCTATTGAGAAAGTGTATAGCTACGAGCCTGTGCCCAATCAGCTTACTGAGGCCGAATCGGTGTACATACTCGGTGCTCAGGCCAATGTGTGGACTGAATATATGGGTACATCCGATCATGTAGAATATATGGTTTTCCCAAGGCTGGCTGCTATGTCCGAAGTGTTGTGGTCGCCTGCAAAGGCTCGCAGCTGGGATAGGTTCAGTTCGGGTATCCCTACTCAGTTGCAGCGTTACAAAGCGCTGAATCTGAATGCCTCCGAAGCTTTTCTGGACGTAGAGTGCGAATCGAAAACTCTTGATGAAAACCAGCTTATGGTAACACTTAAAACAAATAACGCTGAAGCTATAATCCGTTACACCACAGATGGAAGTCGGCCGCAGATTGGCTCACCTGCTTATAAGCAACCGCTCATTTTTTCAGAAAATACTGAAATCAAAGCTCAATGTTTTCAAAAAGACAAAGCAGTAGGACGGGACTTTAGCCGGAAATTTATGGTGAGCAGAGTTACCGGTCTGCCTGTAACCATTGCCGGGTCGAAAAATCCGGATTTAATGATGACCAATGGTATTTCGGGCGATATTAAAACCGGTACTGAATGGGCGGTACTTGGTGGCAACAAAGACCGTGAAATTATCCTCGATCTTAAACAGACGTCACAGATACAGCGGGTAATCATCGGGATGTTAAGTGCACCGGCTTTACGGGCATTGTATGCTCCCGAGATTACGGTATTTACTTCTAAAGATGGAGACAGTTACACACAAGTAGCGCACGGCACTTATGTGCAGGAAGCTAATGGTATTCGCCGGATTCTTCGGCCGGAACTTGTATTCCCCGTAGATAATGTCCGATACGTAAAAATTGCATTTAAATATGCCGGCGAGTTTAAAAATGCCGATGGTGTAGGCAATAGTTTGTTGTATATTGATGAAATTCAGGTACAGTAGAGACGCGTCATGACGCGTCTCATATTATTCATTCCAAATATGTAGAGACGCGGCGTGCCACGTCTCTACGGATTATCATTTGTTTCATTTTTAGACGTGTCATGACGCGTCTCTACGAATTGTCATCTGTTACATCGCAGACGCGGCGTGCCACGTCTCTACGCATCATCATCTGTTGCATTAATAGACCGGCCTGCCACGTCTCTACAATCATGTGTTTGTTTGACAAAATACGATTTCTTTAGTTGGTTTTCATTTCGTAAAGAATTTATCGTTTTCCCATGTGGTTACATTATTCTCAATATATGTAGCTATCTTATTCATTTCTTCCTGACTTCGAATAATATGATCGTGAAAACGTGTTTGCCAGCCAAATGTAATTTTATTCAGATTAGCGTATTTAGTCAATGCTGATTTTAATCCACCTATTGTTGTGGATAATAATCCACATTGTTCTGCAATATTCTGCATTTTTTCATTTTTTACCGCACGTTTACCGTTCGTTTCATTCTCATTCGTAGATACGTGGCATGCCGCATTCTGGTTATTAATCCCAAACCCATTCGTAGAGACGTGGCATGCCGCGTCTTTACAAAAACCACCCGTTTCATCAGATACGTGGCATGCCGCGTCTCTACCATCAATACAAACAATTAAATGAACATGGTTTGGCATTATTTGGTAAAGGGGTATTACACAATACGAATTATGGGTAGTTATATTCAGTATCAGTTCATCCAATTTTCGTCCTAATTCGTTTAATTGCATTTTGCCATTATAGATTTCGCCAAAATAATGCAATCTTTCAGAAGTACAAATTGTAATAAAATAATCTCCGCCATTGTAGTCGTGCCACACCGCACGCGCCGAAGATATGCGGTATTTGTTTTGAAATTTTTCTGTTTTCATAGATATTGTGTTTTGTGGTTAAATTCAATTTTCCTGTAGAGACGCGGCGTGCCACGTCTCTATGAATTATCATCTGTTTCATTTTTAGACGCGGCGTGCCACGTCTCTACCAATCACCATCTGTTATATCAGAGACGCGGCGTGCCACGTCTCTACTGTTGAGCCGATAGTGCTTGTGTAAAATCCTGAAAGAGATCGTCGGCGTTTTCGAGACCTACCGATATGCGGATGGTTTTGTCGGAAACGTTCATTCTGACGCGGTCTTCCGGGGCGAAAGTGCCAAAAATGGTTGATGCCGGATGTATGGCTAATGTCTTGTTGTCGAACAGGTTTGTGGCTCTTTTTACCAGTTTGAGCTTGTTCAGAAAGCTGAATGCTGCTTCGCGCGAGGCCAGATTGAAAGTGAACATAGCTCCGGGATATTCGCCAAACTGGCTTTTGCTCAGTGCGGCATATTCGTTGCCGGTAAGTCCGGTATAGTTGGTGGCTTCTACGCCGGGAAGCGAGGCTACGCGTTGCGCCAGTTCCTTACATGTCTGCGATGCTTTCAGGTATCTGAGTTCCAGAGTTTCGAGTCCGAGGGTTTGCATGTAGGCAGCGTGCGGAGTCATATAAGCGCCCATGTTTCGGTGAATTTCCTTACGGAGTTTTACGGTAAAGGCCGCATTACCAAAACTTTTGGCCAACCCTGATAGTTTGTTATCGGATTTGCTCCAGTCGAAAGTGGCATAATCCAGTATAAGTCCGCCTAAGCTGGTGGCTCCTCCCGAAATGTATTTGGTGCTTGAAACTATTTCGATATCAACGCCAAAGTTCTTGGCCTGAAAGGCACAAAAAGGTACGATGGTGGTATCGGCTATGAGTGGCACGTTTTTGGTTTTGCAGATAGCTGAGAGGCCTTTCAGGTCGGCCACTTCCATTTGCGGATTGGTGATAATCTCCAGAAATACAGCACAGGTTTTTTCGTCGGTGCTTTCTGCTACGGCGTTGAGGTTGGTGAGGTCACAAAAACGTGTTTCTACACCAAAATCGGCTAAGGTCGACGCAAAAAACGAATAAGTGTTGCCAAACAAATGGCGCGATGTTACGATATTGCTTCCGGCTTTAGCTACAGTGAGTATGGCATTGGTAATGGCTGCCATGCCTGAGTTCAGGGCTGTAACATTGAACGCTCCGGTAATGGTACGCACACGATCCTCGAAATACTGAACCGTGGGGTTGGTTATTCGCGAATACGTGTGATCAGCTGCCTTGCCCGTAAATGCCAGTTCCATTTGCTCTGCCGTGTCGAATTCGTAGGCTGCCGAATGATATACCGGCATACTTAGCGCATTATATGCGTCTGCTTTGGCATAGGGTGTGTGTAACAGGTCTGTTTCTAAAGATTTTTTAGCACTCATATTTTTTTGATAATTTTATTGCAGGGCTAAATCCGGATAGCAAGTTATCAAAGCCAACTTACAGGTCTTCGATGGCAACTTACAGGTCTTCGATGGCAACTTACAGGTCTTCGATGGCAACTTACAAGTCTTCGATGGCAACTTACAGGTCTTCGATGACAACTTACAGGTCTTCGATGGCAACTTACAGGTCTTCGACGGCTACTTACAGGTCTTCGATGACAACTTACAGGTCTTCGATGGCAACTTACAGTCTTTTAAAGCCATTTTCAAACTTATTTGCAAAGATTTATCGGGTTTTATCGCTCCGATTTGTTTCTTAACTTATACCTGCTATCTTAGTTTAGCTCCCGTTTTATTTTCCAGATTACTGATCATTTTTTTCATTATGCTGTCAATCTGGTTGTCTGTCAGTGTTTTTGTTTCATCCTGAAGGATAAAGCTTACAGCGTATGATTTTTTGCCCGGTTCAAGATTTTTACCTTCGTAAACATCGAACAGAGTAACGTTTTTAAGTAGTTTTCGCTCAGTTTCGTAGGCTATCTTTTCAATTTCGGCAAATGTTACTTGTTTGTCGATGAGTAAAGCCAAATCGCGTTTCACTTCAGGGTATTTTGATATTTCGCTGTATTGTACTTTATGTTTGGTTATTTCACCAAGCAGGGCATTCCAATTCAAGTCGGCATAATACACTTCCTGTTCAATGTCGAGTTTTTTCAGGATTTTAGGATGAACAATACCGTAAACAGCTAATTTGCTGCCACGCGGACTATATACAGTCAGGGCTTCGCTCAGCAAATCGTCGGCATATTCGCCGGAAACAAGCTTGCGGAGATTAATGCCCAAACGGCGAAATATATTCTCGATATATGCTTTTAGTTCGTAAACACTGGTTTTTTGTTCGGCTACTGCCCACGATTGCGGGTGTTTGCTTCCGGTAAGCCAAATGCCGAGATGAAAATCCTCGGAATATGCCGCCAGCGTTTCGTCGGCTTTTTTATTGTTTTGGTTGTAATAATAGCAATTACCAAATTCGTAAAATTTCAAATCGGCATTCCGTCGGTTCACGTTATAAGCAATGTTTTCTAACCCTCCGAAAAGGAGTGTTTGGCGCATAACACTTAAATCGGAACTCAGCGCATTGATAATCTTCACGCTGTTAGCTGCCGGAAATGATGTTAAATCAGTATAATAAGCGCCTTTGGTAAGCGAGTTGTTCAGTATTTCGTTGAAACCCTGCGCTGTGAGTTGCTCGGCTATAAGATTCTGGAGTTTATGACTGTCGGGTCTTGTACTGTAACTCAGTGTCGACAGCAACTTTTCGCCTATTTCAATATTATTATAACCATAAATACGCAGAATATCTTCTATCACGTCCACATCGCGTTGTACATCTACGCGATATGCGGGTACGCTAAGCAGGTAATCTTCATCGGTTTTTTCTACAATTTGTATTTCGAGTGCCTTGAGAATGGTTTCGATGTTTTCCCGGCCAATTTCTTTGCCTATCAGTGTGTTGATCTTTTTTAAAGATACTTTTACCTCAAAAGGCTTTACCTCCTGAGGGTAAATATCCTGAATATCGCTGGAGATACTTCCTCCGGCTACTTCCTGAATAAGCAATGCACAACGTTTCAGAACATAAATGGTGTTGGTGGGGTCGCAACCGCGCTCAAAACGGAAAGATGCGTCGGTATTCAGGCCATGGCGGCGTGCCGTTTTCCGAATCGAAACCGGATTGAAATATGCACTTTCCAAAAATACATTTCGGGTGCTTTCGGTTACTCCCGAATCCAGCCCGCCAAATACGCCGCCTATACACATTGGTTTTTCAGCATTGCAAATCATCAGGTCGGCGGCACTTAGTTTACGTTCCACGCCATCCAGACTAACGAATGGTGTGCCTTCCGGCAGTGTTTTTACAACCACTTCTTTGCCTGCTATTTTATCAGCATCAAAGGCATGAAGCGGTTGTCCCAGTTCGTGCAGTACGTAATTGGTAGCGTCCACTACATTGTTGATAGGACGTAGCCCGATGGTAAGTAAAGCATTCTTAAGCCAGTCGGGCGATTCGGCTACTTTTACTCCGGAAATAGTAACCGACGAGTAACGCGGACAAGCATCCGTGTTTTCAACTTTTACCGGTATTATCAAATCGGTATTCTGAACTTTGAAATCTTCGACCGAAGGTTTTGTAAGTTTCACCGATGGATTTTTAATTGAAAAATAAGCTGCCAAATCACGGGCTACTCCATAGTGCGATGCAGCATCTACGCGGTTGGGCGTAATGTCAACCTCTATCAGATAATCGCTTTTGATGCCGTAATAGTCTTTGGCAAGCGTACCTGGTTTCACATCTGCCGGAAGTACAATGATACCTTCGTGGCTGATGCCTAATCCTATTTCATCTTCGGCACAAATCATCCCAAATGATTCAACGCCACGTATTTTGGATCGTTTGATGGTGAAACTTTCTTCGCCCGAGTACAGCTTGGTACCTACGGTGGCTACCACTACTTTTTGTCCTGCTGCTACATTGGGTGCACCACACACAATCTGAAGTGCTTCAGCCTCACCTACATCTACTGTGGTAACATGCAGATGGTCGGAGTTTTCGTGGTTTTCGCATGTAAGTACATGACCAATTACCAAACCTTCGAGTCCACCTTTCACTGTTTGAACTTCTTCAACACCACCAACTTCGAGACCTATTGAAGTAAGTATTTTCGACAACTCATCAGGAGTAACGTCAATATCAATGTATTTTTTCAGCCAATTGTATGAAATATTCATAAGTACATTTTTTTGAGTGTGCAAAGATAGCGTTTTTTGCTAAATATGTTTTACAAAAAAAGATACAAAAACGAAACAATCTTAGTTTAAAAATGCCATAATAAGTGAAAAATGATAATGTGCGGTAAGCATTTTTGTTGTGATTAAGAGTTTAGATTTATCATTTTGTCCGAAAATGACAGTCGGAGCTTTGATTTCTCAGTGGCGTGTTTTTTTTTGCGCTAAAGTCATTGACCCAATTTCGCTCAAATAAAACCTGCGATATCAAAAGGCATTTGTAGCGAATCTAAAATCTTAATGATTTTAACATGATAACCCTGAAAAAATCATATAATTCGGTGCAATTTTGCACATTTAATTTTGTTTTGTGTATTTATTCATTATTTTTGTAAGCTTTTTGGTATATTTTTTACAGAAAAAACACATCGTATGATTCAGGAAAATTTTATCCGCTTATTCGAAGATTCGTTCAGGAACAACTGGAATTTGCCCGGCTTTAGTAATTATGGTGAGGAACTTACGCTGACTTATGGCGATATTGCCAAGCGCGTAGCCCGTCTTCATATACTTTTTGAGCAATGTAAGCTTCAGCCCAACGATAAAGTGGCGCTCATTGGACGAAACAATGCCAACTGGGCGGTAACCTATATTGCAACAGTTACCTATGGCGCCGTTGTGGTGCCTATACTTCAGGACTTTAA
The DNA here is from genome assembly GCA_017860345.1 of Bacteroidota bacterium. GTDB lineage: Bacteria > Bacteroidota > Bacteroidia > Bacteroidales > Paludibacteraceae > Paludibacter. The sequence goes on from JAFNAV010000043.1 coordinate 9,209, forward strand.
TCCTAATGATGTGCATCATATTACCAATCATTCGGAGTCAAAACTCTTTTTTACAAGCGATAATATCTGGGAAAATCTGGAAGAAGAAAAACTTACCACCGTGAAAGCTGTGTTTTCGCTTACTAATTTTAACTGTATAACGTTGCTCAATAAAGAGCCAAAACCTGAATTGGCCGAAAACACGGTTTACGAGCAGCTCGTACTGAAATATCTACAGCCGGATTATATCAACAGTTTGTTTCATGCCCGCTATCCTCACGGTTTTCATAAAGATCATGTGCGTTATATTGACAAGTCCAACGACGAGGTTGTATCTATCAACTATACCTCGGGGACGACCGGATTCAGCAAGGGTGTTATGACCAGTGGCAATGCTCTGGCCGGGAATATTACCTTCGGATTCAGAACAAAGCTGGTAGGTCCCGGGTATCGCATTGTGTCATTCCTGCCACTGGCGCATGCTTATGGCTGTGCATTCGATTTTCTTACTCCGGTTTGTGCCGGGAGCCATATACATTTTATCGGAAAAACGCCTTCGCCCAAAATACTGCTGGCTGCTTTTGCCGAAATTAAGCCCAGCGTGATTTTTTGTGTCCCGTTGATTATCGAAAAAATTTACAAGAAACAAATACAGCCTTTACTTGCAAAACCTTCGATGCGCTGGGTGTTAAGTATCCCTCTGTTGGATCAGACAATACTCACGCAGATAAGAAAAAAATTAGTGGATGCTTTTGGTGGAGAGTTTTCCGAGATTGTAGTGGGCGGTGCACCTATGAACGCAGAAGTGGAAGAGTTTTTTCATAAAATCAAGTTCCCCTTTACAATCGGCTACGGAATGACCGAATGTGCTCCGCTAATCAGTTATTCAAACACAAAATCTTTTGTTCCAAAATCGGCAGGAAAAATACTGGATATTATGGAAGTGAAGATTTTAGATAAAGACCCTAATACAGGGGTGGGCGAAATTTGTGTGCGCGGCGAAAATGTTATGCTGGGCTATTATAAAAATCCGGATGCCACCGACTCGATGATTGATACCGACGGATGGTTGCATACCGGCGATTTGGGTACCGTTGATTCCGATAACAATATCTTTATCCGCGGACGCAATAAAACGATGATTTTGGGCGCAAGCGGACAAAATATCTATCCCGAAGAAATTGAAGCCCGGCTGAATAACATGCCATATGTGATGGAAAGTCTTGTAATAGAGAATAATGGCCGGCTTATTGCTCTGGTTTGTCCTGACTACGAAGCTGTGGATGCAGAACATCTTGATCAGCGTGGCCTTGAAGACGTAATGGAAGAAAACCGTAAAATGCTGAATTCGGTAGTAGCAGCTTACGAAACTGTAGCCAAAATACAGCTGTACCCTCACGAATTTGAAAAAACTCCCAAGAAAAGTATCAAGCGATATCTTTATTCTGCAAGTTTTCAGGACGCAAAAAGTAAAGAAGGTGATAAAATAGGTGAACAATCGATAAAATCGGGAAAAAAAGATAAAAATAAACGCTAATGCAGAGTTAAACTCAAAAAAATAGCGTAATTTTGCAACGCTTTTTAAGATTGCAGGCGTGCAATTGTTGAAAGTATGCCATTGGGTCATTATTTATACAAATTAAAAGAATTGTAAAATTGAAACAATATAACACCAGATTGGTTAAACTTCCGCATTTGTTTGCGTAAATCTAATCGAAATTTTGTCATTTGTCTTGAAAAAGCAATAATTTTGTTTGATGAAACAATTTTTGTTTGTATGTGGTTAAATGACTGATTGACAAATCATTTTTGTTGATATCTTTTATCAGAGAAAATAAAAATGAATATAACGCAAAAAAAAATTAAAAAAAATCGATATTTATTAATGCAATATCAAAAAATGTTGTAATTTTGCATCGATTTTGAATTGCAAAAAGAAACATGTTAAATTTTAAAGGTTAAATGAAAATGAAAAAAGTATTTTTATTTTTTGCTGTAGCAATGGTTTTCGCTTCATGCGCAAAAAAAGCTGATGATTCTGCTGCAACTACTGATTCAGTAGCTGTTGACACTGTAGCTGTTGTAGATACTGCTGCTGTTGTAGATACTACTGCAGTTGACACTGTAGCTAAATAATTCAGTTTACAGCAAAAATGCTCAGGCATTAAAGTCCGTTAGTAAAATAACGGACTTTTTTTGTTTTTATTAATGCCTGTATTCGGTGCTTTTTTTGTAATTTTGTACTTCAATAAAAAATATAAGCTTTATCATGTTACGAATTGCTGTTCAGGCCAAAGGAAGATTGTACGATGAAACCATGGCTTTGCTTACCGAAGCCGGTATAAAACTTGAATCGGGTAAAAGGCTGTTGCTTTTGCCAGCCCGTAATTTTCCTCTTGAAGTTCTTTTCCTCAGAGATGATGATATTCCTCAGTCTGTGGCCGACGGTGTGGCCGACATAGGAATTGTTGGTGAAAACGAGTATGCTGAGAAGAAAAAGAATGCCGTAATTACCAAACGGCTCGGATTTAGCAAGTGCCGTTTGTCATTGGCAATTCCTAAAGAATTGGAATACAACAACATTAGTTGGTTTAATGATAAAGTAATTGCAACGTCGTACCCTGAAATATTAAAAGATTTTCTGGCTGAAAATAATGTAAAAGCTGATATTCACGTAATTACCGGTTCGGTTGAAATTGCACCGGGTATAGGGCTTGCCGATGCTATTTTTGATATTGTAAGCTCTGGAAGTACGCTGGTAACCAATCATCTGAAAGAAGTGGAAGTGCTTATGAAGTCGGAGGCGCTTCTTATTCAGCATCCAAAGCTCAATGAAGAAAAACAAGCTATTCTTGATGAATTGCTTTTCAGAATTGAATCGGTACAGTTGGCCGAGGATAAAAAATATGTGTTGATGAACGTTCCGACTGAAAATATTGAAAAAATTATAGAAGTATTGCCCGGTATCAAAAGTCCTACTATTATGCCTTTGGCCAAAGAAGGCTGGAACTCGTTACATGCCGTAATTGATGAAAAACGCTTTTGGGATATTATAGGTAAGCTGAAAAATCTTGGTGCCGAAGGTATTCTGGTAATACCTATTGAGAAGATGATTTTGTGAAAAACAGGGCTGTATTAGCCAAAATTATTGTGAACAAAAATCATACAGTCGAAAAAAAATGACAAATCTTTGCATTGATCTGGGCAACTCAAGTACAAAAACTGGAATATTCAGAAACGATGAGTTGGTAGAGACATTGGTTTATGAGCAGCTTTCGGCGTATGAACTCGAAAAAATAATTTCGAAACACAATATCGAAGCTTGTATTTTATCCTCTGTAACTGATATTCGACCTGATATCGAAGATTTTCTAACCGAAAAAATCAGATGTTTTATCCGGTTGGAATATCAGACTAAGGTGCCGGTCGAAAATCGTTATCTTACACCACAAACACTTGGAAAAGACAGACTGGCGGCAGTAGTAGGAGCTATAACACTCAGGCCAAATGCCGATTTGCTGGTAATTGATGCCGGAACGGCCATTACGTATGATTTTGTTGATAGAAATGGTGTTTATCATGGAGGGAATATAGCTCCGGGAATTGAAATGCGACTGAAAGCTTTACATAATTATACAAGCAAATTACCATTGGTAGATTTAGCTGATACCGAAATATTATTTGGTAATGATACGCGGTCGGCCATACTTGCAGGTGTGGTTAATGGTATTTTGTTCGAAATAGAAGGTTATATAAATACATTAAAACATAAAATTCCTGAACTTTCAGTTTTTTTAACGGGAGGTAGCACTTTTTACATTGATAGTAAGCTAAAAAGTGCCATCTTTGCAGAAAAAAATTTAGTACTAATCGGTTTAAACCGTATACTTCAATTCAATGTATAAAAAAATAAAAAGTATTTTTTTAGCGATTGCTTTACTTCTTGTGGCTAACATATCTGTAGCACAGAACAATACTAATTCTCCGTACACCCGATTTGGCTATGGAGAAATAAGCGATAACAACACTGGTGACCAACGTGCTATGGGCGGTGTTGCCATTGGGTCACGTTCCAGAACCACTATCAATACGGTAAACCCGGCTTCGTACAGCTCGGTTGATTCGCTTACTTTTATGTTCGATGTTGGAGTGTCGTTGCTTAATTCGCGTTTTACTGAGCTTGGTGGCAAGTCATCGCGCCTTAATGCCAATCTTGATTACATTACCATGCAGATACCTTTGTGGAAAAACGTTGGTCTAAGTGCAGGTGTATTGCCGTTTTCATCTACGGGTTATAGCTTTTATTCGCAGTCGGATTTACCCTACGATGTATACCCTGATACAGTAACCATGACTCAGAGCTTTGCTGGTAAGGGAGGCATAAGTCAGGCTTATGGTGGGGTGGCAGTGAAGTTGTTCAATCATATTTCGGTAGGGGTTAATACCTACTACATGTTTGGTAGTATAGTGAATGCAAGAGATCTTTCGTTTTCTGAATCTGATTTTTACTCGTCGTTTCAGCGCGACTCTATTAAGGTAGGTAGCTTTAGATGGAGGTATGGTTTACAATTCTTCAATACTTTTAATAAAAAGCATGATGTGACTTTGGGTTTAATTTACGAAATGAAGTCGAAACTGAAAGCCGAATATAACGAAGTAACCGGAAGCGTTGATACCATAATTACACAAGTTGGCAGCGAAGCTAAGAAATTTGATTTGCCGCAGGTATTTGGCTTTGGTCTTAATTATACTTATGATAAGCAACTTACGCTTGGTGTAGATTATACTTTCCAGAAATGGGACGATGCTGAGTTTCTCGGGCAGTCAAATGTAACACTTACCAACAGATCAAAACTGGCGCTCGGAGCCGAGTTTATACCGAATCCGCGTGGACGAAAATACTTCGACGTGGTGAAGTACAGAGCAGGTTTTAATATCAGCGATCCATACTATAAAATTAACAATGATGTGCAGCCCAAAAACTTTGGCATAAGTTTTGGATTAGGGTTACCGGTTAAAGGTTCCAACTCAGTAGTTAATGCTTCATTCGAATATGGTAAGGTTGGTTCTTCCGGAACGTTACGTGAAGATTATTTCAAGTTTACACTCAATGCAGTATTTAATGAAAATTGGTTTTTTAAGCGCAAATTATAAATTAATAACTTGATAGAAATAATATGAAAACGAGAAATGTAGTTGTCTTGTTGGTGAGCTTGGTAGTATTTACCAACTGTTTTGCACAAAAAGAAAGCAAGAAAGACAAGAAAGACAAAAATGCTACCGAAACTGCCGTGGCTCCAGAAGCCCCGCAAACCCCGCAACCTCCTGTTGTAACTGATACGCCGGAATGCCAGGTAAATATTAGTTTGTTCAATGAATCGGCTAAAAACAAACAGTTTGCTGATGCTTTAGCTCCGTGGAATGCTGCTTACGAGCAATGTCCGGGTGCCAACAAAGCTATTTACAGCCGTGGTCGCGATATCCTTCATTGGGAATTGGCTCAGGCTAAAGATGCCGCAACCTATGATAAGGTGTTCAAAAAACTCATGGGTATGTACGATAACCGAATCAAGTATTTTGGCGATGATGAAAAATATCCTACACCATGGATTCTTGGCCTTAAAGGTTTGGACTATATCGTATACGTGAAAAACGATGAATTGAAAAAACCGGCTTACGAATGGCTTGAAAAATCTATCGACGGATTGAAAGAAAAAACTGAATATGAAGTTATGAGAAACTTCATAGTTCTGTCCAACGGTTTATACAAAGCTGACCCTAATCATGCCGAGAAATATATTGCTGACTATCTTAAAGTGAATGCCATACTTGAAACACTTGCAGCCGGTACCGATCCTAAAGATGTGGAAATTGCAAGCCAACTGAAGGCTGGTCTGGATGGTTTGTTTGTACAAAGCGGTGTAGCCGATTGTAAGACACTGGACAACCTGTACAAAGATAAAGTTCAGCAAAATCTTAGCAACGCCGATTTCTTAGCTAACGTAGTAGGTTTCTACAAACGTATTCGTTGCACTGAGTCGGATGTGTATTTTACAGCAGCTGTGGCGGCTCACAAGATTCAGCCTACTGCCGAGTCGGCCAATGCCTGCGCCGAAATGTCGGTAAAGAAAAATGAATATACCAAAGCGATAGCATTCTATGAAGAAGCTACCAGACTGACATCCAATAAATTAGATAAAGCAGACTATCAGTATAAAATAGCTCAGCTTTACAGTAACCTCGATAGTTACTCAAGAGCGCGCGAAGCTGCCCGTAATTCGTTGGAGTATAATCCAAACAATGGTAAACCTTATATCCTGATTGGTAAACTTTATGCCGGTTCTTCTATTTATGATGATCCTGTGTTGAGAAAAACTGTATACTGGGCTGCTGTTGATAAATTTTCGAGAGCAAAACAGGTTGATGCAAGTTGTGCCGACGAAGCTAACGACTTAATCAGACGTTACAGCCCGCACTTCCCAACTAAGGAAGAAATGTTTTTCAAACCCGAAATTAAAGCCGGTTCATCTTTCTTCGTAGGAGGTTGGATAGGTGAAAGTACTACCTGTAGATAACAGATATATCCTGTAAAGTGAAAGCAGATTTTTTTCTTTCATATTTAAAAAACAACATAACAACTGCCATTACGGTGGTTGTTGTGTTGTTTTTTACTGTATCCTGTACCAATAAGGAGGTTGAGAAAATTGGTGCTGTGGTTGATAGGTCGGCCATGCCCAGACTCAGAGCTAATGAAATTACTACTGTGATTTCCGACTCGGGCATTACCCGCTACCGTATTTCAACTCCCGAGTGGGATGTTTACGACAAAGCCAGTCAGCCCTATTGGGAATTTCCTGTGGGTATTAACGTAGAAAAATTCGACGAAAACCTGAAGGTAGATGCCAATATTCACAGTAATTACGCTAAATATTTAGAGAACGAAGAACTCTGGATACTAAGAGGTAAAGTAAAGATGATGAATATTAAGGGAGAGCTTTTTGAGACCGAACGTCTTTACTGGAATCAGCGTGAGCAGAAAATTTATTCGGATACATTAGTGAAAATAACCCAAGCTACCCACATTATAAATGCGTTAGGATTTGAGTCCAATCAACAAATGACTCAATATGTTTTTAAAAGCACCAAAGGCATTTTCCCTGTTGAGGATGATAAATAATGCAGTTTTCTGATATCATGCTTTCCTGAATTCAGTCAGGAGTATGGTGCTAATTTCAGTTTCTTTATTCTTCCCGCTTTTTTGCACACAATCCATAATTCGTTTCTTAAACTTCCAACAGGTCATCTGGTTTAAACCCAGTTGATCTGAAAAGTTGTAAGACGAAAATTCATTCCCTCCAACACAAACATTATAAGCGATATAAAATGCCTTGTTGACAGGAAATTTTATGTTATGAAATATCGTGTTTGCTGTTGCCGATTCTTCTTTTTTGCAACGGGTACATCGACGCGACGAGGGTGTTTTACCTTCGCAATAGTTGGTGTGCCCGCAACTGCGACACACAAACCCTTCTTTCCATTTAATATCTGCCACAAACTTTAATACTTTCTCACTGTTATTAAATAGTTCTTCGGCAGTTTCCCTGGTTATTTCTTCTTTAAAAATCATAAATGCTCTAAGTTCGGGGAATAATGAATTTGTTTCTGCAAAGATATAAATATTTTTCGGTGATATTAAAATAATTTATAGTGATATTAAAATAATTTATTGGTGATACTATTGTAATTTAAAATTAAATGATTTACCTTTGCATCGTCAAACAAAAGAAGAACAATTGCCCCAATCATTAAAAATGAACAAGGGATAGATGTATCGATAATCTAATTGATAAATAATAAGAAAAACAAAATAAACTCAATTCCTCAGTAATTTACCCCGATAAAGAGAGGTGTGGATTATAGGCTGATAAATGAATAAATTTTATGGAAAAGATTGTAATTGTAGGAGGAGTGGCTGCCGGTGCTACAGCCGCTGCTAAAGTAAGAAGAATTTCGCCAGATGCTCAGATAACAATGCTGGAAGCCGGCCCTGACATTTCGTTTGCTAATTGCGGACTGCCGTATTATATTGGTGGCGACATTAAGAGTCGTTCCAAACTAATTTTGCAAAGTCCTGAAAGTTTTAAGGAGCAATATAATGTGGATGTATTTACACATACGCTTGTAACTTCGATTGACCGAAGCGCGCATATCATTAAAACCAAAGATACCCGAAGTGGCGACCACAGGGAGTTTGAATATACTAAACTGATATTGGCGCAGGGCGGACGGCCTGTTAAACCGGAATTGCCGGGTGCTAATGCGGGTCATGTGTTTACTTTATGGACTCTGGATGATATGGATAAAATAGCCAGCTATATCAACGAGAAAAATCCTAAAAATGCCGTAGTAGTTGGTGGTGGATTTATCGGACTGGAAATGGTGGAGGCACTTGTAAAACGTGGATTGAAGGTGAATGTAGTGGAAATGATGCCACACGTAATGGCTGTTATGGAAGCCGAAACGGCTGGATTTATCGAAACAGAAATGCTTTCGTATGGCGTGGGTATACATACGGGTAGGGGAGTAACTGAAATTGCTTCTAAATCGGTGAAATTAGATAACGGAAAGGTGATTGATGCTGATATGGTGTTACTTTCTATAGGTGTACGTCCTACTTTACAGTTGGCAAAAGAGGCCGGTCTGGAAATGGGTGAGGCTGGTGGATTGCTGGTTAATGAGTTGATGCAGACTTCCGACCCTGATATTTATGGCGCCGGCGATATGGTGGAAATTGAGCACCGGGTGAATGGCAAAAAAGTACGTATTCCGCTGGCCGGGCCTGCCAACCGTCAGGGACGCATAGCTGCTGAAAACGCTTTGGGAGGAAAACATAGTTACAAAGGTTCAATAGGCACATCCATTGTACGTGTATTTGAAGCGGTGGCCGGTACTACAGGACTATCGCTTAAACAGGCGCGTGCTCTGGGTTTGGATGCCGATGCCATTGTGGTACACAAGGAGCACCATACTTCTTATTATCCCGGAGCTGAGCAGGTGTCGGTGATGCTTGTTTATGATAAGAGCACAGGAGTAATTCTTGGCGGACAAACGGCTGGATACAAAGGGGCTGACCGCAGACTGGATGTAATTGCCACAGCGGCTGCGGCTAAACTTACGGTAAGTGATTTAGCCGATGTGGATTTCGCATACTCACCACCTCTTGGTACAGCCAATGATGCGATTAATATGGCTGCATTTACTGCCGAAAATAAAATGTCCGGTTTCAGTCCGTCGGTGACAGCCTCGGAACTCGATGCTTATGTAGAAGGTAAAAATCCTGTATTTATTGATGTGCGAGATGTTTTTGCTTACGAAAAAACACATATTATGGGCGCTATGCACATTCCGTTGGAACTATTACCCGATAAGGTGAACTCAATACCGAGAAACCGTCCGGTAATTGTATATGACGAAACTGGGAAAAAAGGACATCAGGCTTTGAGAACGCTTATAGGTGCAGGCTTTACTGATGTTACTAACATTTCCGGCGGACATGCATCGTTGCAGCGTCAGGCCAGGGCAGTGGAATTTAAGCATCTGGACATTGAATTGCTGCCGGTTGAGAAAAAATCGTTACAAGAAAATAAAGAAACAGCCTCGGCGGCAAATGAGGAAACTAAGGCAGAAGAGCCGGCTAATGATTATGCACCTATAGTAGTGGATGTACGTACACGTGAGGAGTTCAGAGCTGGTGCGGTACCCGATGCTATCAACATACCGCTTGATGAACTGATGAATAAATATGAAATGCTGGGCAATATGGCCGACCGCGACATCACTGTGTATTGTGCTTCGGGAGCTCGCTCGGCATATGCGCAGCAATTGTTGTCGCAAATAGGCTATACCAATGTGAAAAACGGAGGTGGGTTACACTCGATGATGGCACGTGCACGTGCAGCGACACAGCCTAAGGCCGAAACAAAGGTGGTTAATAATGAGCCACTTATTGTTGATGTTCGTACGCAGGGTGAATTTCGTAGTGGGGCTTATCCGGGTGCAGTCAATATTGAGTTGGACCAGTTGGCACAGAGGGTAAACGAACTGGGCGATAAGTCGCGTGAGATAACGCTTTATTGCGCTTCGGGAGCCCGCTCGGCTTACGGTGTAAGGGTGCTACAGCAGATGGGCTTTACCAATGTGAAGAATGGTGGTGGCTTAATGCACATGATGATGCGGAGATAAGTTCCGAATATTGAAATTAAGGTGGTGAAACTAAGTATAGATTCGCATTTAGCCTTAATATTGAATTAACTATTTTGATAAAAAACACTATGCAAACATTTTTAATTATAATTGCAATAATCGTTGGCGCCATTGTTTTACTCAATATTTTTGCAAGGGCTAAAATGAAAAGTATACCCAAAGTAGCTGATAGCGAAAAAATTCTGACATTGACAGATAAAAATTTTAATCAGCAAACAAAAGGTAAAACGGTATTAGTAGATTTTTGGGCCGAATGGTGTGCGCCTTGCCGGATGATGGCGCCAATACTGAACGAGCTTGCCAATGAACTTCCGGATGGGAAGCAGGTAGGCAAAGTTGATATTGAAACTTACCGCTCACTGGCCGAAAAATTTAATATTCGGAGTATTCCCACTTTAATTCTTTTCAAGGACGGGAAAGAAGCCGATCGTTTTGTGGGTGTGAAAACAAAGGATTTTCTATTGAAAAATATGAAATGATGATGAAAAAGGTACTGATATTAGGTGGTGGCTTTGCCGGTGTGGAAACAGCCATTAAACTACAAAAAAGTAAGCAGTTTGACGTAACTCTGGTTTCGGACAGGGATTTTCTTTATGTTTATCCTGTTACAATCTGGCTTCCTGTAAGAGCTATCGACTACGATCATGTAAAAATACCGTTAGTAAAGATTCAGCACAAGCATGGCTTTAACCTGATTATTGATCAGGTTACCGGAATAAAAGCTGCCGAAAATATAGTGTTTCTCCAGAATCAGACATTGGACTACGACTATCTGGTGGTGGCTTTTGGTGCCGGAAAAGTACAGATTCAGGGTATCGAAAATACAACAACGATTTGCGGCAGGCCGGATCAGGCAATTGAATTGCGCGACAAGCTGGATGCTTTGGTAGCTAAGGGAAGCGGCAAAATAGCCGTAGGTTTTGGCGGAAATCCGAAGGATAAATCGGCAGTACGCGGAGGTCCCGGTTTTGAGCTGATATTCAATATTCATCATTACCTGAAAAAGAAGGGATTGCGTGATAAATTTGAACTGACTATGTTTGCACCCATGCCTGAGCCTGGTGCACGCATGGGTAAAGGTGCTATGAAAGCGGTTTATAGTATGTTTGGTTCTCAGAAAATTATGAGTCGCTTTGGCAAAAAAATCACCGGTTTTTTACCCGATGGTGTTTTATTCGAGGACGGGTCGCGACTGGAGTCTGATCTTACCATGTTTATTGCTGCCGGAGCGGGTGCGCCGATATTAAAAAATACGGATTTACCATTATCCGAAGCAGGTTTTGTAAAAATAAACAATCACAATCAGGTGGAGGAATTTCCCAACGTATTTGCGGTGGGCGATGCAGCGGCTTATGAAGGGCCTGAGTGGACAGCCAGACAGGGACATATTGCCGAAATTATGGGCGCTAATGCTGCGTATAATATTTTACAAATTGAGAGCGGAAGCCTTAAACGCAAAGGGTATCAGGAACATTTAAGCATTCTGTGCGTAATGGATATGGGTAACGGAGCGGCTTTTGTTTACCGCGATAGTAAGAGGGAATTCATGATACCAATGCCTGTTTTCGGGCATTGGATGAAGCAGGCATGGGGTGTATATACCCGATGGACAAAGTTGGGTTTAATACCGAAGATTATTTAGTTTTTGTATAAGTAAATTCAGAAGAGAGGGTGTCGCAAGTTTTTGTTGCGCCACCCTCTCTGTTTTATTTTTTATAAATTTCTTCGCCTAATGCCACTTTAAGGCGGAGCAAACTTACTGTGTGGTCAATCCTGGTTTTATAAAGGGTTAGCTTGCTTTCCGAAAGCGAGGTATAACTGTCCAATAAATCGAGATTGGTGATAACACCGGCCTGATAATTCACGTTGGCCAGTTGATAAGCTTCAGTAGCTTGTTGCAGCTGTAACTCAGATTGTTTCACTTTTTTCAATGCCGACTCAGCATTGGCGCGGCACTCCACAACTTCATTGCTGATACTGCGGCGGGCAAGTTCAGTTTCCTGCTGATTTCCCTGAAGGTCGGCATTGGCCTGAATTTTCAGATATTTTGAGCGATTAGCATCGAACAATGGTACTTTAAGACCAACCCCTACCACAAAATTCATACGTCCGACATCTGCCAGCTGATTATTAAGGTAGCCATTTTTGAAACCGCCATTGGCAAAGGCATTCAGGGTAGGATTATTTTGAGTTTTGATGGCTGCCAGTCGCGATTTGGAAACAGCTTCCTTTTGTTTGGCTATTTTCATTTCGTATCGATTGTCATAAGCTGTGTTTAGCAATGAGTCGACCGATGGAAGAAACTCATCGTGAAATGCTGCTTGTTTTACTGTAAGTGTATTATTTACGGGTTTTCCCAAAAAGGTATTGAGTTGAGCCATTTGTACTTTCAGGGCTGCAAGCAAATCTGTTTTCTGATTTTCAATGGTAGAAATGCGAACTTTTGTAGTGAGAATGTCATATCGGGTAGCCGAGCCTGTCTCTTGTTTTTTTTGTACAAAAGTCAGATGTTCATTCAGATTTTTAAGCTGATCGTTTTTAATACGAATAGCTTCCTGTAAGAAACAGATGTTGTAATAGTTCATCATTACAGCGCCCGATAGCTTTTGCTTAATTTGTCCGGCGCTCAGGTTTACTATTTCGCGGCTGTTTTGGTCGAGCGTTGTATTGGCGCCGGTTTTTCCAAAGTCGTAAATGGTTTGATTGACGGATAAGGTGGCGTTATACTGATTCTCGGGTATTAGTTTTACTTCGTATCCATTGAAAGGAAATGAATTAACCGGGCCTATCCGACTATATCCGGCAGAAAACAGTACATCGGGCAAATAAGCCGTTTTGGTCAGCTCGGTCTTGGCATCGGCGGCAGTCAGGTCATTTTCAACCTTAAGCAGCGAAGGATAATTATTCATTACATTATCCAAAATATTACTCAAACTTAATGAGTCCGATGAAGTGCTTTGAGCCTGCAACGAAATAGTGGCAGATACAAAAAGCAGTGTTATAATATTTTTACGTATAGCTATCATGATGTTTTTATATTTAAATTAAAACCTGATGTTTTTTTAATCCTGTTGCACAGCTGGCTCTTTGGCGGCAGATTTTTTCTTTTTTTCGTGCATCAGTATGATGGGGATAAAACACAAAGCACTGATTCCCGCAGCTATCAGAAAATCGTCATTTATTCCCTGAATAAAAGCCTGAGAGTTTACGTGCGACATCAATACGCTTTGTCCTTGTTTGGCCGCTACTGCAGGCGAACTGCCGGCATAATGCTGTATGTAAGTAGTTATGCCGTTTATAGTATTTTTAAATGTTTGCGAATCAGACTGAATAGCACCACCGTAAGTTTGGGAATGAAAGTTGACACGGGCTGTTAGCATAGTAGATAGCAAAGCAACACCCAAACTACCACCCACCTGACGGATGGTATTGGTAATTCCGGAGGCTTGAGCCATCTTTTCGCGCGGAATGGTGGATAACGACAGCGAACTGAGTGGCGTAAATATCATCCCCATACCTAATCCCCGTATGTACAGCGATGTCATTACAAACGAATGCTCGGTAAGGAACGACAATTGCGAGTTGAGATAAAAGCTGAGAACCAACAGAATAATTCCGATGAATAAGGGTAATTTGCCACTCACTTTATCCGAGAATACACCCGAGAGCGGAGACATTATGCCTTGTATAATACCTACCGGCAGAAATACTGCACCTGATTGTAAGGCTGTGTATCCCATAGAGTTCTGAAGATAAAGCGGAAGCAGAAATGTACTTCCAAACATCCCCATACCAAACAGGAATAAAACGGCGTTAGCCAGTCCGAAATTCCGGTCTTTGAGCAATCGCAAATCCAGTAATGGATTTTTGGTAGTAAGCTCATGCGTAAGAAATACGGCCAGTCCGATAAGCGAGATTGCAAAGCAGAACAAGATATAGGGTGCCGACCAGCCTTCGGAATTGGTGGCGGCATTACCCTCTGATAATGCGTACAACAATACCGGCAGAAATATAATGACCGATATAAAACCGATATAATCGAATTTTCGGGTGTTGCGGTTTACAAACTCGCGCTGAATAATAATGGTGAAAAGCAAGGCGGCTATGCCTACCGGAACATTGACATTAAAAATGAGTTGCCAGTTGAAGTTGTCGACCAGATAGCCACCCAGCAAAGGTCCGAACGAAACAGATGCCGCAGCTGCAATAGACCAGAAACCCAGTGCAATGCCCCGCTGATGTGGAGGAAACTCCCGCGTGATAATAGCCATGCCAAGCGGTTGCAGAGTACCAGCACCCAAGCCTTGTATTACTCTGGAGATGATGAGCGAGGTTTCGTCGTTGGAGAGTCCGCAAAGCAACGACCCCAACGTAAACAACAACAGCCCCCAGAAATAAACACGTTTGTACCCAAACTTATCAGCCAGCCAGCCCGATGTGGGAAGCATTGCAGCCATGGAAAGCATATAGGCCGTAATAACCCATTCGATAGTGGAAAGCCCTACTCCAAAGGCCGACATGATTTTAGGAAGGCTCACGTTGACTATGGTGCTATCCAACACGGCCATAAATGTGCCAAGCATTACGTTGGCCAATACAAACCATTTGTAGCTTTTGTGCTGTGGATGATAAATTGAGTTGCGGGTACGTAGCTTCCGGCGTATTTTGTGTGTTACCGAAATTTTTCTCATAATTTATTTTACAATTTTTACTACGGCCGACATGCCTGTCATTAATCGGTAGGCTGAGAGTTGTTTGCCTTTCTCGGTTTTGTCAATAGATATTTTGATAGGGATACGCTGTGTTACTTTTGTAAAGTTACCCGATGCGTTGCTGGCCGGAATTATTGAAAATTGCGAAGCCGTAGTGGAGCCAAGTAAAAATATCTTTCCGCTGAAAACAGCGTCGGGATATGTATCCAGCGTAAATCTGACGTTTTGACCAAGATGTAGTTCTCCTACTTTGGTTTCTTCAAGGTAGGTCATTACCCAAAATCTGGAATTATTGTTGATGGTAAATATCGACTGAGCGGGACTGGCTATGTCGCCCGGTAGCAACCAGCGCTTGGCTACAACGCCCGTAACCGGTGCATACAGGCGGGTGTTCATTAATTGTGTGTTTACTACATTGATTTGTGCTTCGGAGGTTTTGATGTTTGTGATGCTTGCAGCCACCTGCGCTTTTGACAGCGTAATTTGGGCTTTAGCCGCTTCGTATTGCGCCTGTGCTGTTTCGAGGGCTTTTTTCAGATGGTCATATTGTTCTTTGGTAAGTACACCACCGTTGTATTGCAGTTTTGCGCGGTCAAAGTCTTCTTTAGCTTTGTCGGTACCAATGCGTAATACTTCCATGTTCTTTAAATCGAATTCGTATTTGGCCTGTGCTTGTGCTTGTCCGGCCTGGCTTTGAAGTTTTACGGTTTCAATCTGTAGCTTCTGAGCCAGAAGGTCGGCACTATCGAGCTCGGCCAGTAATTCTCCCTGAGTTACCGAGTCGCCTTCTTCGGCATAAAGTTTATTTACACGTCCCATGATTTTGGGGCTAACCGTTACCACGTCGGAGGTTACGTAAGCGTCGTCAGTTTTAATGTAACTGCTGTAGTCGATATACCAATAGATGGCTGCTGCTGCAACTATCAGAGTTACGGCAATCAGCGGAACATAAACTTTTAAATTTTTCGTTTTTGTTGTCATACCTTAATTACTAATTTTTATACCTTGTTTTTTTTAAATGATGCATTTGTATTTTTTTTGTTCACCTTTTGCAATCGTTGCCGGGTGTGGATGGTTCAATCATTATTTCGGTGAGAATTTCTCTGGCCACTGCCGAGGCTGCGTAAAGGCGTTCAATTTTTTCGGTTGAAAGTTTTTCTATTCTGTGTCTGAGTTCTTCGGTAATTTCGAGTTTTATGGACTCAAAGTCTTTTAGTCCGTTGTCGGTCAGGCGGATGTTGATAATGCGGCGGTCGTTGGGGTCGTTGAGCCGTTCTACCATCTCTTCGGCAATGAGTTTGTCGATCTGAGCTGTAACGTGTGGCTTGGGCATGGATAGCTTGCAGCCAATTTCGGTCATGGAAAGCACTGTGTATTTTTTGAGCAAGCCTAAGATAAAGAGTGACCCCGGATTTAAATTGGTTTTACTGCGGATGGCTCTTGTGAAATTTTTTGATAATAACGGATGTATCGAGATGAGGTTTTCGACAATTTTATCAATGGATATTTGGGCGTTTTCGGACATGTTTTTTGTTGTTTTGAGAAATTGGTTACAAAAGTATAACTATTATTTTAAATGAACAATTATATTTTGATAATATTTTTGATGTAAAACTAAATGGAACGATTCGTGACCCGTGCTACAGTGTGATACGCGATGCACTCCGCAACCGAGCGCGAGGGATTGCAGTGGAAAGGACGCGTGCACGGCTTGAGGCGCAGCCGAAGGCCGGGAATGCGGACTTGGAACGGAAAGCCCGACCCGACGCAGGAGGGACGCGCCCAAGGGATTGAAGGATTGAGGGATTGAGGGATTGAATAATTGAATGGCTGTGAAAATGACTTGAAAACGTAAATGATTAAATGGTAAATTCTATTATCTTTGCATGACAAAATTTAAAAACCATTTGTAAGGTTAAAAACATGATTAAATTAACATTCCCTGACGGTTCGGTGCGTGAATATGCCGCTGGTATCACCGGACTGCAACTGGCTGAGAGTATCAGCCCGCGACTGGCACAAGAGGTGCTGTCTATTAGTGTAAACGATAAAGTGTGGGATTTGACCCGACCTATCGAAACGGATGCTACCGTAAAATTGCATAAGTGGGACGACGCTGAAGGTAAACATGCGTTCTGGCATTCGTCGGCTCACCTGATGGCCGAAGCGTTGCAGGAGTTGTATCCTGGCATTAAATTCGGTATTGGGCCGGCAATTGAAACGGGTTTTTATTACGATGTAGATCCGGGAACGGCTGTGATTAAAGAGGGCGACCTGCCTGCCATCGAAGCTAAAATGCTGGAACTGGCTGCCCGCAAAGAGGCTATAGTGCGTGCGGACATAAGTAAGGCCGATGCGCTGAAAAAATTTGAGGAAAAGGGCGATGAGTATAAAGTAGAGCTGATTACGGATTTGGCTGATGGTACTATTACCCTGTACTCGCAAGGTGAGTTTACTGATCTTTGTCGTGGTCCGCACTTGCCTACTACGGGCGATATTAAGGCTATAAAGCTGCTGAGTGTGGCCGGTGCTTACTGGCGTGGCGACGAGAAGCGTAAGATGCTTACGCGTATTTATGGTGTTACTTTCCCGAAAAAGAAAATGCTGGATGAATATCTGGTGTTGCTCGAAGAAGCTAAAAAGCGCGACCATCGCAAAATTGGCCGCGAGCTCGAACTGTTCATGTTCTCCGAAATGGTAGGGAAAGGATTGCCTATCTGGCTTCCGCGTGGTACGGCTTTGCGCCTTCGTTTGGAAGAATTCCTGAAGAAGATTCAACGCCGGTTCGACTACCAGCAGGTGATGACTCCGCATATTGGTAATAAACAATTGTATGTAACTTCGGGTCACTATGCCAAATATGGCAAGGATTCGTTTCAGCCGATTAATACGCCCGAGGAAGGTGAAGAATATTTGCTCAAACCGATGAACTGCCCGCACCACTGCGAGATATATAAATTCAAACCGCGTTCGTACAAGGATTTGCCGGTGAGGCTGGCCGAGTTCGGAACGGTATACCGCTACGAACAAAGTGGTGAGCTGCACGGACTTACCCGTGTGCGAAGCTTTACGCAGGACGATGCGCATATTTTCTGTAGACCTGATCAGGTGAAGGAAGAGTTTTTGAAAGTAATGGATATTATTACTATTATTTTCAGTGCTTTGGAGTTTGAGAACTTCGAAGCTCAAATTTCGCTTCGCGACCCGAATAACAAGGAAAAATACATTGGCTCGGACGAAAACTGGGAAAAAGCCGAAAGCGCTATCGTGGAAGCTTGTAAAGAAAAAGGCCTGAAAGCCCGTGTGGAACTGGGTGAGGCGGCTTTTTACGGGCCTAAACTCGACTTTATGGTGAAGGATGCCATTGGTCGTCGTTGGCAGTTGGGCACTATACAGGTGGACTATAACCTGCCTGAGCGATTTGAACTGGAATACACCGGAGAGGATAACCAAAAACACCGTCCGGTAATGATTCATCGCGCGCCATTTGGATCGATGGAACGCTTTGTGGCTGTGCTGATTGAACATACTGCCGGCAAGTTCCCCTTGTGGCTAACGCCCGACCAGGTGGTGGTGTTGCCAATCAGCGAAAAATTCAACGATTATGCATACGAAGTGGCCAAAACGCTAAATGCCGCCGATGTGCGTGTGCAGGTGGATGATCGTAATGAGAAAATAGGCCGTAAAATTCGTGATAACGAGTTGAAACGTATACCTTATATGCTTATAGTAGGCGAAAAAGAAGCTGAAAACGGCGAAGTGGCCGTGCGCAGACAAGGTGAAGGCGATAAAGGTGTAATGGCCGTGGCCGACTTTGCCAAATTAGTAACCGACGAGGTAGAGGCGCTGGTAAGTAAATATTAGATTGAGTCAACCGGCATGTAACATAATAAACCCCGCTGAGGATAACCTGAGCGGGGTTTGTTGTGTTATGGTTGTAAGAGAGCTATACATTTTTCAAGACTTTCTTCCCAGTGCGGGATTTGAATGCCGTAGGTTTGCTTTATCCTGGCTTTGTTAAGCACACTGTAGTGGGGGCGGGGAGTACGTGCCGGATAATCCTTGGTTTCGATGGGCTGCACGTTGCAGCTGATTTTAGTTAGCCGATGAATGGTTTTGGCAAAATCGTACCAGCTGCAAACGCCTTCGTTGGAATAATGATAAATACCGGGAACAAAGTTATTATTGCTTATAATTTTTAAAATGGCATCGGCCAAATCGGCGGCGTACGTTGGGCTGCCTACCTGATCGAAAATGACGTTAAGCGATTCACGTTCGGTACCCAGCTTAATCATGGTTTTTACAAAATTGTTGCCATACGAGGAGTAAAGCCAGGCGGTACGGATAACGATTGAGAGTGGGTTGGTAGCCAGTAATACTTCCTCGCCAGCCAGCTTTGATTTGCCGTAAACGGTAGCGGGACAAACGGCCTGATTTTCGGAGTAAGGAAGGTGGTTGGTGCCATCGAAAACATAGTCGGTTGAGACATGAATGACTTTAATGCCATTGGCAACGGCCACTTGCGCTATGTTCTGAACTGCATCGCGATTAATGCGGTAGCAAAGTTCAACATCGTCCTCGGCTTTATCTACAGCTGTGTAGGCGGCACAGTTCACAATAAAGTTGACTTTATTGGCTTCAATGAATGTCTCCAGAGCTGCTTTGTCGCAAATATCCAGTTCGGCAATATCGGTGTATATATAATTAAAATTCGGATATCGGGCAGCTGCTGCTTGCATTTCATTGCCTAATTGTCCGCGACTTCCGGTTATCAGTATTGTAGGTGTTTGCATAGGTAGAATGTTATTTTTTATCAACAAAAAACACAGGATTAACAAGGCTTCAGATTTTAATCATACCGTGGTAGATTAAAAATTTAGCAGCGCATCTTTCAATAGTGGATGTTTGGTGTCTTTTTCGGAAATAATGGCTTTGTCGGCCGGAATTTTCCAGTCGATATTCAGCGCCGGATCGTTGTATAAAATACCTCCTTCGAGTGCGGGATTATAAAAATCGTCGCATTTATAGGTAAAAACTGCAGTTTGGCTCAATACGGAAAAGCCATGTGCAAAGCCCTGCGGAATAAGAAACTGCAGGTGATTCTCTTCTGTGAGTTCTACGCCATACCATTGTCCGAAAGTGGCGGAATTTTTTCGCAGGTCTACTGCCACATCCCAAACTGCCCCCTGTACTACCGATACTAATTTGGTTTGGCTGTGCGGGTTAAGCTGATAATGCAGGCCGCGAACCACACCATAGGTAGATTTAGATAGATTATCCTGGCAAAAATGGATGTTGATACCATTTTCAGTAAATTTTTTTTCGCTGTACGATTCAAAAAAGAACCCACGTGCATCGTTGAATACACGGGGTTTGATTACGATCAGACCTTCGATAGGTGTTTGAATAATTTCCATGTTTTATTGTGAACTGCAGTTAGCAGTCCGAAAAAATCAAATTGTTTCGTTTGCAATTTTAATAAGATATTCGCCATAGTGATTTTTCTTCAACGGTTCGGCAAGTTTTAATAGTTGCGCTTTATCGATATAGCCATAACGATAGGCTATTTCTTCTAAACAAGCTATTTTGAGTCCCTGTCGGTTTTCGATAGTGGCTATAAAGTTCGACGCTTCGAGTAAGCTGTCGTGCGTACCTGTATCGAGCCAGGCCATGCCACGCCCCATCATCTTCAGGCTTAGTCGGCCTTCTTCCAAATAGAGGCGGTTGAGGTCGGTAATTTCAAGTTCACCACGTTTGGATGGTTTCAACCCTTTCGATTTTTTTACAACATCGTTGCTATAGAAGTAAAGTCCGGTTACGGCATAGTTCGATTTGGGTTGCAAAGGTTTTTCCTCAATGCTCAGTACTTTACCGTTGGCATCAAACTCAGCTACTCCATATCTTTCGGGGTCGTTTACATAATACCCAAAAACCATAGCGCCGTCATCGAGTTTAGCTGCTTCGCGTAGTGTACGCGAAAAATCAAAACCATAAAAAATATTGTCGCCCAAAATCATACAAACT
>JAFNAV010000070.1 GCA_017860345.1 Bacteroidota bacterium
TACCTATAATTTGTGATAAATGTAGTTTTTGTAACAGAATTTCAGTTAATTACTACCTATTGTAATGGGGATGTTAATAGCTTAAGTAAATAAGGCTATTGAGTAAATACTTTTTTCCATAACCCGATGCACCGAAAATTTTCTTCTATGTTTTTAGAATTATCCTGTCGTAAAACAGGGATTGTTTTTTTACCTTATTGTATTTGATTTGTATAAAAAAACGTATTTTTACACACCAAATCAACAATACTTTTTATATGACTAAATCACTTACTGAGCAGCAGCGTTTTCTGGCGCTTGATATCTTTCGCGGACTTACCGTTACGCCTACCGATCTGGTTTTTCCTTCGTTCTTATTTGCTGTGGGCAATGCCCTGAGTTTTGCCATGAAACGCTGGGATACCATGCCGCAAAGGGAAGTAATCCTGAAAATATTCAAGCGAACATTGCTCATTTTTGTAATAGGTTTTCTGATGTATTGGTTCCCGTTTTTCAGATTAGATGCTCAGGGGCATTTTGCGCTTTCTCCTTTTTCCGATACCCGTATTATGGGTGTATTGCAGCGGATAGCGCTTTGTTACGGTATTTCGGCTTTGCTGGTTTATTATCTGGGTACACGGCGTACTTTGTGGATAGGTGCGCTCACCTTGCCATTGTACTGGTTGCTGATGGTGGTGTTTGGTACGCCCGGCGCCGAATTTAGTAAAACGGGTAATGCTGTGCTGAGTCTTGATACATGGCTGTTTGGCATTAATCACCTGTACCGGGGCGAAGGTTTTCCGTTCGATCCCGAGGGAGTGCTGAGTACCATTCCGGCTTTGTTTAATGTAATTGCGGGCTATGCCGCGGGAGTGTTTTTGCAAAAAAACGGACAAAACACCAAAGGGCTGCTCAAAGTTGTGGCTGTAGGCGCAGGGTTTGTGTTGCTGGCTGTGTTGTGGAATGAGGCCATGCCGATAAACAAAAAGCTCTGGACAAGTTCATTTGCATTACTCACCGTAGGACTTGATCTGGCTCTGATTGCGCTGATTGTTTTTGTGGCCGATGTACTCCGTTTTACCAAAGGCTCGGGCTTTTTCCTGGTAGCGGGCAAAAATCCCCTGTTTATTTACCTGCTGAGCGAGTTAGGAGTTATCATCTTGTATATGATTCCTGTAGGCAACGAACCTTTATTCCGTTGGTTGTACACACATATCTTTGTGTATGCAGGCGATTATTTCGGCGCTTTTCTGTTTGCGCTTTGGTGGATGCTTACCTGCTGGTTGGCCGGATACGTGCTGGATAAGAAAAAAATATATATCCGGTTGTAGTTAATGGGGAGTGAGGAGTTTAGCCCCCCTAAATCCCCCCTCAGGGGGGACTTAAGAGCGCAACGCGAGAAGCATCTGGTATATCATTTATCACTCATCACTTATCATATTCTTTCGGGGGCATCGCCCCGATTTCTTTGTACCAAAAAAGAATGTCTAATCCTGAATTCTGTTTACTTTTTTGTAAACCTATTTCAGGATTAGACAATCTTCAATCTTTCGTATTCCCGCTCCTCACTCCCCACCATCTTGCAGATAAATCATCAAAAAGCTTTCGGAATAAAAAAAATGATTATTTTTGCCATGTCTATTCCTGAAATGAAAAGTAAAAGAATTACTTAAGTTATAAAAAAGATGTTGTGTAATTTTATTTGGTATGAACTTTTGGGGTTTGCGGGTTCAATATTACTCGCTATCTCACTTATTATGAACTCGATCAACAAGCTGCGGTTATATAGCCTGATAGGCGCTCTGGTGTTTTCTGTCTATGGGTTTGCTATTGGAGTGCCACTGGTGGGTTTGCTTAATGCGTTTATTGTATGCGTAGATATTTATTATCTGATTAAAATACATTCGGCTAATGCTGCCTTCAAAGCCATCGAAGTACAAGCATCCGACCCTTATCTCAATTACTTTATTCAATATCATATCAAAGACATTAAAGCGTTTTTTCCCGGATTCGACGACTCGGTTTTAACCGATGAGGATGGTAAAAAGAATCTGCTTGTGTTTTTGCTTCTAAAGGATGCTGCCGTGGCAGGGGTGCTGATTGGGGTGAAAAACAATCATATTCTCTATGTGCATCTGGATTATGTAACGATAGAGTATCGCGACCTCGGCTCCGGGGAGTTTTTTTATAAAACCAATGTAAAATCGCTGAAAGAGAAAGGTATACAGCAAATTATATCTAAAACTGAGGATAAAGCCCACATTAAATATCTGAAGAAAATGGGCTTTGATTTACAGCCTAACAGCAGAAAAGTATATGTAAAAAACATTAGTACATGACAAAAATTCTATTTTGCCTATAATTCATGTGAATAGAAACGCGGATATAACGGATAAAACAGATTTTCGCTGTAAACTCAAAAGTTTTCCTGATACGAATTACATTCCAGATTTTAGACTTCACAAGTGAAGTCGGCTGATTTTCAGCTGCGAACACAAATCCGCTATTTACGTAGTAAATAAATCAGAATTAAAATCCGTTTTATTACTACAATAAATCAGTGTATATCAGCTAAATCAGCTATATCTGCGTTTCGATTCTTTTTTTTGTCATGTACTTAGGTAAAAAACATATAATCTGCTGCCAAACTTCAGGTATCGGAATTGCCCAATAGTGTTAGGAAATCTTGTGCATAACTGATTATCGTTCTTCCCCAAAAACCGTTAGTTTCTGTTTATTGATTTTTTATGCCGGTGTTTTCAACTGATAACAGGCATAATGGCGGAAGATTATTTCTTTTTAATAGCTACCGACATTACAATAGAGAGCGTAAGCAATGTAACGATTACGCCCAGCGACAGGAAGTTGGAAATATGAAATGAGTAGCCCAACTCGCTGGCTAACTCGTTGACCGACATTTTGAACCCAATAAAGGTGAGTATGCCGGCAAGCGCCAGTTTCAGATAGCGGAAATAATCCATAATTCCACTCAGGGCAAAGTACAACGAGCGTAATCCTAAAATGGCAAATATATTGGAGGTGTAAACGATGAATACGTCTTTGGATACCGATAGTACCGCCGGGATAGAGTCGACTGCAAAAATGAGGTCGGAAACCTCAATAACCAGCAGGGCTATAAAAAATGGTGTGGCGTACAAGACCTTGTTTTTGCGTACAAAAAAGTGCGGCACCGACATATCGTCGGTGATGGGCATGATTTTCCGGAAAATACGTATAGCCAGATTTTTATTGGGGTCAAAGTCTTCTTTTTCGTCTTTCTCGAAAAACATATGTATGCCGGTATATATAAGGAAAGCCCCAAAAATATACATCACCCAGGCAAACTGGTTGAGAATGGCTACTCCGGCAAATATAAATATCGCCCTCATTACAATGGCTCCTATTATACCCCAGAAAAGTATTTTGTGCTGATATTTCGGGTCTATTTTGAAAAATCCGAATATCATAATAAACACAAACAGATTGTCGACACTCAGCGATTCTTCTATCAGATATCCGGTTAGGAATTCAAGCGCTTTTGCTTTGCCGGCAAAAACCAGAACGCCTACGTTGAATATCACGGCCAGCCCTACCCAGAATAAGCTCCATAACAGCGCAGTTTTAACCTTCATAGTTTCGTCCTTTTTGTGAAACACAAAAAGATCAAGGCACAGCATAAGCACCACAAATGCAATAAATCCAACCCAAAAACCTATACTCACTTCCATTGTTGCAGGTAAATTATAATTGAGTACACTCCGAAAGTAATAACTGGATTTCCGGAGCAAACTCATAATTCAAATATGAGTGCAAAGTAAGCTAAAATAATGTATCTGCGCAAATGGATGTCGGTGAGACTTCCTGATGGTTTTGCTTTTTTAATGATTGGTTTTTCCGAAAAAAAACTAACTTTGCAGTTATATTGATTTTTTCATAATTGATGCATTCGGAACAAAATTCACTGTTTTTTTGTTCGCACACAAAAGGGGATGTAAATTCATCAGTAATTTGCCGGATTATTTTTTTTTGAACGAAAGGAGACCATGAGAAAAAATCACCTGAAAACATGGATTTTTTACGGAGCAATGCTTTTGCTTTTCGTTGTATTTACCTACATTTTGTTTCAAAGTGCCGGTAAGTACGATGTGCATGATGTTGCGTCGAAATCCGGGAATCCAACTTCGGTATCTGAAAATTTCTCACACTTCCTGCTTACCGTAAAGCACAATATGGGCGAGTCTTCGGCCATTCTGCTTTTGCAAATTCTGGCTATACTTATTGTTTCAAGGGTTTTTGGGTGGATATTTGCTAAAATAGGCCAACCCACAGTGATTGGCGAAATTCTGGCCGGTATTGTGCTCGGACCCTCGTTGCTTGGTTCGGTCTATCCTGAGGCTTTCCATTTCTTGTTTTCGCCCGATTCGCTGGGCAATTTGAATATCATCAGTCAGCTTGGGCTGGTGCTGTTTATGTTTACCATTGGCATGGAGCTGGACCTGAGTGCGCTGAAGAATAAAATGGGGGTAACATTCGTTATCAGTCAGGCCAGTATCATTATTCCTTATCTTGCGGGTATGTTACTGGCTTATTTTATTTACAATGAGTTTGCTGCGGGGCATACCGACTTTGTATCTTTCGCTTTATTTATAGGAATATCCATGAGTATTACCGCTTTTCCGGTACTGGCACGCATAGTTCAGGAGAAAGGTTGGACAAAGTCGCACCTGGGTACTATTTCCATCGCAAGCGCAGCTTTTAATGATGTGGCAGCGTGGTGTATTCTGGCCGCTGTTATTGCTATTTCCAAAACTGGTAGTTTCCAGAGTTCCATGTACAATATTTTGTTATCGGTGGTATACGTGGTGTTTATGTTGTATGCGATTAAACCATTTCTGAAAAAAATTGGCGACATCTATAAAAACAGCGAAGTTGTAAATAAAAGCGTATTTGCGTTTTTTCTTTTAGTGCTTATTCTGTCGGCTTATACTACCCATTTAATAGGTATTCATGCTTTGTTTGGCGCTTTTCTGGCAGGGGTAGTTATGCCGCAACTTCCATCTTTCCGTAAACTTATTGTTGATAAAATTGAAGATATTTCTCTTACCTTGTTGCTTCCGTTGTTTTTTGTTTACACGGGCTTGCGCACCGAAATTGGTCTGCTCAACACTCCGCATTTATGGACAGTATGTGCTTTGATAATCGTTGTAGCAGTGGTGGGCAAATTTGTTGGGAGTGCTTTCTCGGCCAAGATTTTAGGCGAGACCTGGAAAGATAGTTTGTCCATCGGTATTTTGATGAATACCCGGGGACTGATGGAGCTTATTGTTCTCAATATAGGTTACGAAATGGGTATTTTGCCTCCACCGATATTTGTGATGTTGGTAATTATGGCGCTTGTTACTACGTTTATGACTACGCCCATCCTCTCGTTAATCAATTATATTTTTCCCGAAAAGAATATTGAGGAAGAATATCACCGGAATCAGGCGTTGGGTATATTCAAGGCTATCATTGCTCTTGGTAACCCCGAAAATGGTAAAACCCTGCTTAATGTAGCTAAGAATGTACTTGATGGATATAAAAACACGTTGTCGGTAAATGTTTTGCATATTACGCCCGGTACCGATATTAATCCTATTTACGGCGAGCAATATTCGGTTGATAGTTTTCGGTTGGTCAAAGAGGAGGCTGCCCGGCTTAATATCCCCATAGAAACGGATTATAAAATAACCGATAATATTGAGCAGGGCATTGTACGTACGGTCAACACCAATAACTACGACTTTCTTTTAGTTGGGGCGGGTGTGTCGTTGAGCTCCAAACCTTTCTTCAAAGAAAATTCGCTTTTCTCAAAGGTGAAATGGCTTAATAATTTGTTGAACGGTATAACCGAAACAAAATCGATATTTTATCCCGGAACGCTGATTAAGGACAAAACCCGATACTTTATCGAAAACAGCAATTGTAGTGTAGGGGTGTTCGTAAACAGGGGTTTTGTAGCTATGACCACCACGCTGGTGCTGCTTTATGGCGAAAACGACGATTTTCTTTTGCGCTATGCACGCCGTTTGCGCCGCAACAATTCCGCGGTTAGCATTTTTGTTATGGATATGAACCGCCTGCTCGAAACCAACGAAAAAATAAAGAAAGATTACGAAGAGCTCCGCACGCAGTTTCCTACCTCGGTGAAAGTGATTAAGAGCTCAAAAAACAACTCGTCCATCATTTCCCGTTTTAGCTTTATGATGATAAGCTATCCGAGCTGGAATGCTTTGTCCGATTCCGAAGACGGCAGTGATTTATCCGCTATTCCATCCACACTGATTATCAATAAAAAGGCCAGCCGGTTTACTGCTACCGGTCGGAGTAAACCCATTTTCAGAGAAACTGATTACACCGAAAACTAAATTACCGTCTCTTCTTTTGCCGCGCTTGTACAAAGCGGTGTTTTTATACTTTAAAAAAATGGACATAGTCAGCTATCTCAGCGTTTCTATCTTTTTTTTGTTATGTATTAAAAAAATATTTTGTGATGAATCATAAACACATTTACGCTGTTTTACTCTTTTCTTGTGCCTGCGTTTTTGCGGCCTACGGCCAATCAGTTTCGGAACAGGATTATGAGGCCATGCGCGATAAAGTGCTGATGCAGATAAAAGCGCCTGCTGAACCTGCATTATCGGTAAGTATCATTAAGTTTGGTGCTAAAGGCGATTCGCTGACCGATTGTTTACCGGCATTTAAAAAGGCATTTAAACGATGTAAAGCCCAAGGCGGACTTAAAATTATTGTTCCGGCGGGTACTTATTTTATCCGGGGGCCTTTACTTTTGGTCGATAACTTGCAACTGCATCTCGAAAAAGGAGCTCGGCTAAAATTCAGTGAAAACCCCGGGGATTATCTTCCTGCTGTATTTACAAGTTGGGAAGGTACTTTTTTGTACAACTACAGTCCGCTTATTTATGGTTACGGGCTTAGCAATGTGCTTATTACCGGCCAGGGTGTGATTGATGGCAATGCAGCCCGTACATTCAGCACCTGGCGCGACAAGCAAAAAGCCGCTCAAATGCTTAGCCGGGATATGAATCATCAGGGCGCGCCTTATGCTGAGCGCCGGTTTGGCGAGGGCTCGTACCTGCGTCCTCAGTTGGTACAGCTGTTCAGATGCAAAAACGTTTTGATACAGGGTGTGCATGTTACCAATTCGCCTTTCTGGTGCATTCATCTGTTACAGTCCGAAAACATCACTGTAAGGGGAATCAGCTTTAATGCTAAAAACATCAATAACGATGGAATAGATCCCGAATACTCGCGAAATATTTTGATTGAAGATGTGGATTTTGATAATGGTGATGATAATGTGGCCATCAAGGCCGGGCGCGATCACGAAGGCCGGAGCATGGCCACGCCAAGCGAAAATATAGTAATACGAAATTGCCGGTTCAAAGGATTGCATGCCGTGGTAGCCGGTAGCGAAATGTCGGCTGGTGTGCGTAATGTGTTTGTGGAAAATTGCACTTCGGCTGGCTATTGCAAGCGAGGTATCTATCTGAAATCCAATCCCGACAGGGGTGGTTTTATATCCAATATCTTTGTGCGCAATCTCAGGTTCACCGAAGTGGAGGACTTGTTTTACGTAACTTCTTTTTACCACGGCGAAGGGCAGGGATTTGCCACCGATATACACGATGTGTACGTTGACGGGCTAAGCTGCGGTAAAGTGCGCAATGCGGCCATTGTAATTCAGGGTTTCCCCGAAAAGAAAGTGAATAGAATAGGCTTTAAAAACGTGATGGTGGATTATGCTAAAATAGGTGTAAGCATTAACAATGCCGAAAACATTAACCTGACCGATGTCAATATTGGTGGAATTGTAAACGAGGCTCCTTCGTCGGCTCACTAAGAAATGGGATGTTTTACTTGGTTTTGCGTTAAAATCAACCGAAAACAACCGTTCAAGTTTTAAAATATGTTATAAAACATAGTTTCTCGACATATTTCTCGCAAAATGTTTGGTTCGTGTTTTTTAAAGCACTAACTTTGTGTCGTGATTTTTTCATAGTATTAGATTTAAGGTTAACAAAGATTGGTTGTCAGGCGTGACAACCTTTCGCGTTTTTAAGAGGTAGGGCTATCATATCCTTTATATATATTCAAAAGTTGTTTGGAGTAATCCGGGCAGCTTTTTTTTTGGCAAAAGGTTTATTACATGACAAAAATTCTATTTTGCCTATAATTCATGTGAATAGAAACGCGGATATAACGGATAAAACAGATTTTTGCTGTAAACTCAAAAGTTTTCCTCATACAGATTACATGACAGATTTTAGACTTCACTTGTGAAGTCGGCTGATTTTCAGTAGCCAGCACTAATCCGTCATTTACGTAGTAAATAAATCAAAATTAAAAATCCGTTTTATTACTACAATAAATCAGTGTATATCCGCTATATCCGCGTTTCTATTCTTTTTTTTGTCATGGACTTAGGGCAAAAAGCTAAAAAATAGCTACTTTTGTGCTTAAAATCAATCCTCAATTTTTTTTGAAATGAACATCTTACTTCTCGGTGCGGGCGGACGCGAACATGCTATGGCCTGGAAAATAGCTCAAAGCCCTAAAATTCAAAAGCTTTTTATTGCTCCTGGCAACCCCGGTACTGCCACGGTAGGTACTAATCTTCCAATTGCAGCAGATGATTTTCCTGCGCTGAAAACAGCTGTGACCGAACATCAGATTGATTTGGTGGTGGTAGGCCCTGAAGACCCTTTAGTGAAAGGTGTAACAGATTTCTTCGCAGCCGACCCGCTACTAAAAACTATACCCGTAGTAGGTCCTGATAAATATGGCGCTCAGCTCGAAGGTAGTAAAGATTTTTCGAAGCAATTTATGTTCCGACACAACATACCAACCGCTGGTTATCTGAGTGTTACTGCCGATAACGTAGAGGAGGGGATCGACTTTCTGAAAACGCTGAAACCTCCCTATGTGCTTAAAGCCGACGGACTGGCTGCCGGTAAGGGTGTTTTAATTATTGATGATATGAAAGAGGCGATTACGGAACTGGAATCCATGCTGGATGGTAAATTCGGCGCTGCCAGCAAAACGGTGGTTATCGAAGAATTTCTTTCGGGTATAGAGTGTTCGGTATTTGTGATTACCGATGGTAAAAACTATAAAATACTGCCCGAAGCTAAGGATTACAAGCGGATTGGCGAAGGCGACAAAGGACTCAATACCGGTGGTATGGGAGCTGTTTCTCCGGTTTCGTTTGCCACGCCTGAGTTTATGCAAAAGGTGGAAGAGCGTATCATCCGTCCTACTGTTGAGGGACTGTATAGCGAAGGGATTAACTACAAAGGGTTTATATTTTTTGGACTGATCAATATCGGGGGCGAACCTTATACCATTGAATATAATGCCCGTATGGGCGATCCGGAGACCGAGGCTGTAATGCTTCGTTTAAAATCGGATATTGTTGATTTGTTCGAAGGTGTGGCTCACGGAAATCTGAACGAGAAGGAAGTAGTGTTTGATGAACGTACGGCTGTAACGGTGATGCTGGTGTCGGGAGGATATCCCGAGGATTATGATAAAGGCAAAATAATCAGTGGCCTGGATAAGGTGGAAGGCAGTATCGTGTTTCATGCCGGAACTACCGAAAAAAACGGACATATTGTTACCAATGGCGGGCGTGTAATAGCGGTAAGTTCGTACGGCGCCGGCAAAGATGAAGCTTTGGCTCAATCGTTCAAAAATGCTCAGGTTATTGACTATGAAAAGAAATATTTCCGCAGGGATATAGGTTTCGATTTGTAAATTATTAGCCACTGTAGGCGAGTTCTTTCTTTAATGCAATAAATAAATTATCAACCAAATTTCCCCTTGTGGGGATGGAGGGTATATGGCAAAAATATTAGTTGTCGACGATGAGCGCAGTATACGCAATACGTTGAAAGATATTCTGGAATTTGAAAAACATCAGGTGGTGCTGGCCGAAAATGGCAAAGCCGGGCTGGAGGCAGCTGTTGGTAGTAGCTTTGATGTGATTTTTTCGGATATAAAAATGCCTGAAATGGACGGTATTGAGCTGCTCACCGCTCTTAAAGAGCAGGAAGTGGATGCTCCGGTAGTGATGATATCGGGACACGGGAATATTGAAACGGCTGTTGAATGTATCAAAAAAGGTGCTTTCGATTTTATCGAAAAACCGATTGACCTGAACAGGCTACTTATCACGGTACGCAATGCGCTGGATAAGGGATTACTTGTGGCCGAAACTAAGATTCTGAAAAAGAAAATTGCCAAACGCCACCAAATGGTGGGGCAGTCGCCGGCCATCGACAAAGTAAGAATGATGATTGACCGGGTAGCTCCAACCGATGCCAGGGTGCTGATAACCGGCGAGAATGGTACGGGAAAAGAAGTGGTGGCTCGTTTGCTTTTTGAACAAAGTAACCGCGTGAACGCTCCGTTTGTGGAGGTTAATTGTGCGGCCATACCCTCCGAACTGATTGAAAGCGAGCTTTTCGGTCACGAGAAAGGTGCTTTTACCTCGGCTATCAAGCAGCGTATAGGTAAGTTTGAGCAGGCCGACGAGGGTACTATTTTTTTAGATGAAATAGGTGATATGAGCCTGTCGGCGCAGACCAAAGTGCTGCGAGTGCTGCAGGAAAATGAACTTACGCGCGTAGGTAGCGATAAAAGCATAAAGGTAAATGTCAGGGTGTTGGCGGCTACCAATAAGAATCTGAAAAAAGAAATTGAAGCAGGAAATTTCAGAGAAGACCTTTTTCACCGCCTGAATGTTATTCCCATTCATGTGCCTTCGCTCGACGAGCGCAAGGAGGATATACCTTTGCTGGTGAAACATTTCTGCGAGCTTATCTGTGGCGAACAGGGCATTCAGACTAAAATTTTCGATGAAAAGGCTCTGGAACTGCTGATGTCGCGTACATGGACAGGTAATATCCGTGAACTAAGAAATGTGGTGGAGCGTTTGATTATCCTTGGCGGACAAACTATTCTGAAAGAGGACGTGGAAATGTTCGGGTAAGGTAGTAAATACATCGGATTGCTTATCCGCATTAGTCAGGTAATATACATATTCGTTTCAAGCGTCCTTGCTACCAAGGTGAAAATATATTAAACCACAATAGGCACAATAGGCAAACGCCTATCGGTATTTAAATATAACGAAATTGTTTTAGTATATGACAAAAATCCTATTTTGCCTATAATTAATGAACGTGAATAGTGATTCATGTGAATAGAAACGCGGAT